>NZ_AZFA01000015.1 GCF_001434295.1 Companilactobacillus versmoldensis DSM 14857 = KCTC 3814
ATTTGACTTAGAGCCAAATTATTGTACTAATCACTGATTTATAGTGGAAACGCGAATCAAACGGCAGCGAGCTCCGCTTAACGCTCTACTTAATATCATAATCAATCGGATCTAATTTATCAGATGACTTCTTCAAATTGAACATTGCCCGGAAGAAGATTACTAATAGTATTACGACTCCGGCGGTGAAGATGACGTCTGGTACTGATCTGACGATCGTTAGGCCTCTGGTGATTGATTGCTGGTAGAAGCTGGCTTGTCTGGCGTGCCAATAACCGAACTCTAGAGCATCTTTCAACTGTAGGAATCCTAATGGCATCAAAGTGATGAAGACCATTCCGGCTAATCCTACGTTCATGACGATACATGACCATTTGACCCATTTTTCAACTGACTTAGTCCAGAATTCTGTCTTCGTCAAATGACGTGCTGCGTAGAGCATGATGGCGACTGAGAAGAATCCGTATACTCCGGCCATTGAACCGTGGGCATGGGCTGAAGTCCATTGTGTTCCGTGTTCAAAGTAGTTGATAGCAGGTGCATTGATCAACCAGCCAAGTGCACCAGCACCGACGGCATTCCATAGACCTGTTGAAACTAAGAACATGAAGGTTCCCTTATAAGGGAAGTTCATCTTACTGTCTTTATAGACACGGTAGTGTGTATAAGCTTCCCAAACTAACAAGCAAAGAGGAATAACTTCCATAGCTGAGAAACATGCACCAAGTGCTAGCCAGATCGAGTGATCACCTTCCCAGAAGTAATGGTGACCCATTCCGACAACACCTGTACCAAGTAATAATATCAATTGGAAATATAGTGCTCTGATAGTAGATTTGATAGTCGTTAACTTCATATCGACCAGTAAGTATCCGATCAGGATAACGGCGAACGACTCGAAGATTCCTTCTACCCATAGATGGACGATCCACCATCTCCAGTAATCAGCAAAGGTTACGTGGGAGTTAGGCAGGATGAAGAGTGATGCTAGATAGAACAATGGAATAGCGATCGAACCACAAAGAAGTAGCGTCAATAGCACAGATCTGTCCTTGTTGACTTTCTTCTTGATGGCAGGTACAAATCCACGGCAAAGGATAACGACCCAAAGCAACATACCAGCAATAAATAGCAATTGCCAGAATTTACCCATTTCGGCGTATTCCCAACCGTAGTGACCAAAAAGCCACCACTTGCCGTTGATGAAACCTGTGACTGAACCCCATTCACCGAGCATTGAACCACCGACAACGATGATCAAAGCCCAGAAGAGGATATCAACTAACAATCCTTGGTGTTTCGGCTCGTGCCCTAATACACGTGGTGTTATGTAGATACCGGTTGCTAACCAGGCTGTGGCGATCCAGAAGATAACCAATTGTAAATGCCACGTTTTCGCTAAGTTGAACGGCCAGATGTATTGTAACGGCAGGCCGAAGAATCCTTGCTCTACGTAGTAGTGAGACATTAACTCACCTAATAATACCTGAACTAAGAACATCAGCATTACGACTAAGAAATACTTGGCAGCTTTTCTTTGCGATGGTGTGATCGGTTCTGAAGTCTTAATCTCACCCATCTTGCTGTAGGCTTCGGTGTAATCCATATCGAAGGAGTACTTCTTGTAGTAGTAAATGACGATTCCGACACCGGCGACGAACAAGGCTACGGAAATAGCTGTCCAAAGCATGGCGTCACTGGTCATGACATTCCCGGCGTCCAGGTCGTATGGCCAGTTATTAGTATATGAATATGTTTGATGTGGACGGTTGGTTGATGACAACCAAGCTCCCCAGAAGAAGAAATATGTCAATTGATCGATCTTGTTACCGTGATGCATGAAATCATCGGTATTGTTTCTGATCATATTTTCCGGCATACCGGCTTCTTTTGGATTGTTGTGGAACTCTTCACGATAGTACTTCGTTAAATGATTGAGTCCGGCAACTTGTGCTTTAGTCAAGACTAACTGGTCTTTCGACGCATTATAGCGATTGACTCGGATTTCTTTCTGGACTTTACCCTTGATACCAGATTTTTGCTCGGTATTCAATTGGTTCCAGTTTTGATTGAAATCCTTTTGTGCATAATATCTGTTCATACCTTGTAGATAGATATGTAAAGATTGTGCAGTGTAATCAGGTCCGAAATAAGTACCATTCCCTAAGTAGGTACCATAGTCGGTCAAACCATACTTTTCATATACGGCTTGTCCTGATATCAATTGTTGCTTGGTAACGACAGTCGTTCCCTGCTCATTAACGATCTTTGAAGGACGTGGAGCTTCATTTTTGAAGATCAATAATCCCCCAAGAATCAGAATTGTGAAAGCAACGACTAGCGTCCAAATCAAAATTTTGTTCAGCTTTTTATAAGACGTCAATTTAATCCCCTCGTTTACTTACAGTCTTCAATCAGCTTACGTATTTTTTTTAGTTCGTTGTCATTATGATTAAATTCTGAGAAAACTTCAGCTTTGTTTAAGAGGTTCAAAACTAAGTCACTATGTCCATTCAATTCGCATTCGTTGACTGCTAATTGCTGGTAGATCCTGGCAATGTAGTAGGTCACATGATTATCTTCACAGACCTTAACTCCATAACGCAATAATGCATTAGCGGTCTCGAATTCGCGCCGATTTGAGTAGTAAATGGCACAATAGAAAATAATGTTGATGTAACGCCAAATCTTCGTTACATCATCGATTGGCATACCGTAAATATCGTTAAATACTTTGCTAAAGTAATATTCGCTCTTATCATCATCACTTTGCTGTGCATATACCATTCCTAAGCCCACAAAAGCCAAGAATGTAAAAATGGTTTCCCCTTTTGGATCTAAAACAGCAATAATCTGATTAAAATCAAAGACAGCTTCCAATAGATCTCCATCATCGAGAACATTCAAGTAACCTTGCAAATAGTAATATTGCATGGTTGCTTGTTTGTCATCCTTTAGTGAATCTAATTCGATGCTATTTAAAATCTTCCATGAATTTTGATAATCACTAATAATGAGATTGAATTCAGCTGTGTTCATCATCTTCACTAACTTTTTCGAACCATTACCATTGATACCGATAATTTCATCTAAAGCTATGCCAAGACGGTTACACAACTGGATCAAAATTTTCATTGATGGAATTTTACCATTATTTTCAAACTTGCTAAGAGTAGCTTGGGTACAAACCCCTTTACTCAATTCCTTTTGTGATAGCCCCATTTCTTTTCTCTTATCGACAAAAGACTGAATATTCATGTGGTGACCACCCCTGTATCATAATTATTTCGTTACAAACTAAATTATATACTTTTATTATCCTCCTTTGTATAGCCATACAAACAATTCTAATAGCTGATTTCTATACTAGTCTAGTATCATTGCCGAGATTTGTAAATAACCATTTTATATATAAAATATTCCCATTTTATATACATTGTGAAATTTTATTTGTGAAGTTGATTTGGACTTCTCTGTAAGGGTTTACAGACAACCGATTGCACAATCTCACAAAGGTATTCAAAGTTTGTGAAATTCTCCCGCTATATCTCAAATGTGACCCATCTTTCAATGATTTTTTTAATAAAAAAATTTAAATATAGCGTTATGGAATATAAATCTAAAAAAAAAAGCTGATCTCTTACAAGATTCAGCTTCCTTAATTACTATTTATTTTTCAAATCGTCGATCGTATTGATCTTGTGCATGTATTGTGGAACTACAATACCAACTTTTGCACCCTTCAAACTTGGACCGAGATCTTCATATTGACCCTTGTAATCTTTAGCAAATTTAGCGGCAGTCTTAGGTAACCAAGCACTAACTTGAGCATCAGCTGCTCCAGTTGCGATAGAAGCCCAAACTGGCTGCATTTCCATTGATTGGATCGTTACTTTATAGCCTTGATTTCTAAGAACCTGGGCAATAACGTTAGTTGATGCAATCTCAGAGTCCCAAGCAACGTAAGTCAACTTAAGCTTATCACCATGAACCTTTTTAACACCTTTAGTCCATTCGTTAACCATCTTAGGATTCTTCTTGATCCATTGCTTAGCAGCTTTATTAGGATCCATACCACCATTGACCTTCAACATAACTGAAGACATCTGTTTAGCATTCCAATGGAAGTTATCCAAAATTTCATAAGCTTCAGGCTTATCTTTCTTCAAACCTTTACGAACAACGGTATCGATGTGTTCAGCTTGTCCAAAGACGTTTTTAGGATCTTTTAAGAATTTAAGTTTATATTTAGTAAACATCCAATGTGGTTGCCATCCAGTAATGACGATTGGTTGTTTGTTCTTATAAGCTTTATCAAGTGTACTTGTCATGGCAGCTGTTGAACTAGGTTGCAATTGCCATTTTTGCTTTTCAAGGCCATAACTCTTTAAAGCAGTTTGTGTTGAGGCCATTACACCAGCACCGGCATCAACACCAGTGATTGTGTAATTAACCTGTGGTCCCAATTTTTCTTTGCTATTATATGGGGCTGTTTGTGAACTACACGAGGCAATAATTGGGATCAACAAGATGAGTAATAGGGACAGGCCTATTAGTTTTTTGTTTTTCAAAAAATCCCTCCTAACCTTGCTTACGTGATCTAGTTAATGATTGTGTCAATCTATCAAGGATAATTGCCAAGATAACGATTGCCAAACCAGCAGCAAAACCATTACCAGCATCATTACGGCCAACGGCGAAGTAAACTTTAGTACCTAAGCCCATAGCACCGATCATTGATGCAATAACAACCATTGATAGTGAAAGCATCATACTTTGGTTAACACCAGCCATCAAACTAGTCTTAGCAAGTGGTAATTCAACTTTAAATAACTTCTGCCATTCAGTCGAACCGAATGAGTCAGCAGCTTCGATCAATTCATCAGGAACCTCACGAATACCCATGTTAGTCATTCTAACTGTTGGAGGCATTGCGAAGATAACTGAGGCAACGATACCAGGAACCATCCCAATACCGAACAATGCAACAGCAGGAATCAAATAAACAAAGGCTGGCATTGTCTGCATGAAGTCTAGGATCGGCTTCAAGATAATTTCAGCGATATTACTTTTAGCCATCAAAATACCTAATGGAATACCTATGACTAAGGCAATCAAACTAGATGTCAAAACCAATGACAAAGTTTGTGTCATATCACGCCAATAGTCTAAGTTCCAAATTAGGATGAGACCTAGGAGTTCGAACACCAAAAGGGTCCAATTTTGTTCATGACGGTTAACATAAAATGTCAAAGCCACCACGATCAAGATGAATAACCAAATTGGTAAGAGATCGAAGACCCATTGAAAGGCACTATTGATTGAACCAATAAAGTTAGTGACGGCATTGAAAAATCCAGTGAACTGAACTAGCCAATCAACAAACGCATCGATCCAATGTGCCAATGGTAATTGCGGGATATTAGTCAACATCTTTCACCTCATTTCCTGCAAGTGCACCTAGAACGGCACCACGAACGATAATTCCAAGCAACTGCTTCTTGTCGTTAGTAACGGCAATCGGAATACCAGTTTGCGAAATATCATCCATCAATTCTGAGATAGGTTTATCTTCTTGTGTCGTTGGTACATCAGATTTAACAACAGAACGTAAATCACTACTATTGTTACGGATCAAACTGATGACATCATTGGCATCGACGATACCAACTAAATGACGAGAATTATCAATTACATAAGCAGTTGAAACTTCGTTATTTCTCATCCGTTTGATAGTCAATCTTGGACCAGCCTTATCGATATTGATAGTTACAGGTCTAATCATAACGTTACCAGCAGTCAAGACCTTACTACGATCAACGTTTTCGATGAAGTTTTCAACATATTCGTTAGCTGGATGTGTCAAAATATCTTCTGGTTTTCCGGTTTGAACGACTTCACCATCACGCATGATCATGATTCGATCACCGAGCTTCAAAGCTTCATTCAAATCGTGAGAAATGAAAATGATTGTTTTATGCATTTTCTCTTGCAAATCGAGCAATTGATCTTGCATATCAGTTCTATTCAATGGATCAAGTGCTGAGAAAGCCTCATCCATTAATAGAATTTGTGGGTCGTTAGCCAAAGCTCTGGCTAAACCGACACGCTGTTGCATACCACCTGATAATTGTGCTGGATACTCATCATCATATCCGGTGATACCTACTTGTTCGAGTGCTGTTTTGGCTTTTTCTTCACGTGTCGTTTTATCGACACCCTGTATTTCCAAACCATAGTCAGCATTTTCTAGTACGGTCCGATTTGGCAATAGACCAAAGTTTTGGAAAACCATACTCATTTTCTTTCGTCTTACTTCTCGAAGATGGTTCTTGTCCATCTCCATAAGATTCTCCCCATCAATCAAAACCTCACCATCAGTGGGTTCGATCAAACGGTTGATCATTCGGATCAATGTTGATTTACCACTACCGGAAAGACCCATGATGACGAAAATCTCCCCATCGTTGATCTTGAAATTTGCTTGATCAACACCGACGGTTGCTCCGGCTTCTTTGAGAATTTCAGCTTTGGATTTGCCCTCTTGGATCAATTCCTTGGCTTTATTCACACGTCTACCAAAAATCTTAGTTAAATTTTTAACTTCAACTTTAACAGCCATTTAATCCTCCATTCTTGGAAATAAAAAAAGCAATTACTTATCGAACGTATCGAACATAAATAACCGCAATTGCTTATATACCTTAACAAATATTTTTTTTTCATTCAAACGACACGCCCGGGATTGACTCTCAAACAGCCCATTTAGCAGTCCTCAGGGTTAATATAACGCGATATTCAAAATCTTAATAAAAACTTTATAATTTTGAAATATTTGTCATAATTGGACTCCTTATTTGACTGGTCCCTCAAAAATATTTATTGATATTTGTAAGCGGTTCATTCCCATTGATTAGGTCTATTTTACGACATATCATGAGGAATTAATCAATTTTATGAAAATAATTTTAAAATACGTCAAAAAAGACGGACTCAAGTTCTGAGTCCGTCATATTTTTTGAATTATTTGAATTTTTTAGCTTTATTAGCCCATGAATTTGTCAGGAAATAGTTATCCATATGGTATTGGGTAGCCTTCGGATCAGCATGTTTGTCTCGATAATATGGGATCAACTTCTTATCGAGCATCAGCCAGCCCCGCCAGCCCATGTGAATGGTATCTTCAGCAATATAATTTGAATTCTTAACAGTCGTTAAATCGACGACATCGTTGAAGCCTTGTTTATTGAGTTGATACTTGATCTTTCTGTCAAAATTGTCCAATGAACTTTGTGGCATCCCTGTGTATTCCATCCATTTCTTGTTGACTGGTTGGATTACGAATAGTACTTGAACGTGATTTTGCTTGAACATATAAAGCAAAGCTTCAAAGTCATTGTATTCTGGTGAGTGCAGATAGTCAGCTTTAGTATGTGAATTAGCATACTGAGCGATCCGATGATTCAATTCTCTTCTATAGAAGGAGTCACCGATCTGCAGATCATTTTCATGCGAGTGACGTTTTGCTAACTTAACAGCTAACTTATCAAGATGCTTGTAGTCGTATTTATTAGGTAATTGGTCAGCAGCTTTATTGATCCGTTTTTCGTGATCATTTAGAAAGGCCGAACCAAATAAGTAATCCTGACTTTGCAAACTTGATAAGGATCTCTCCAAGTAAAAACGTTCAAACCCAGTGATCTTTTCTCCAGCGGCTATCCGTCTGATGGCATCATTTTCAATTGGTCCTTTGCTAATACCTAATTGAATGATCCGTTGAGCAATATATTCGTCAAGATAGCGATGATGCGGATTAGCTTTCAAAATAAACTCGTCAATTGCATCGGAGAAAAGTAGAACTTAAAGGCATCGCTACGAGCGCCTTTTTTGGTAAACCATTGCGGTGAAATAATAAAGACTGCTTTTTGGTTTCTTAAATTAGACATCCCACTGACGTTCATTGCTTGTGTCAATGAGGCGGTACCGGGATTCCCTAGTAAGAAAGGTTGATTTTTCCAGTGATACTTTTGTGCCATGGAAGATGGGTGGAACGGATCCATCCGGGAAAGTTCTGACGAACCAATAATAGGAATATAGTTTTCGTCTTCCGCGGTATTTTTGATAGCTTCACCCTTTAATACCCGAGCATCCAATGAAGTGCAGCTTGGTTAACCTTTTCTGGCGTGATATTTTTGAAGTTGATCGGCGTCCAGAGAAGAATTAAGAGCGCTGCAATCGCAACAATTACAGGTCCAAAAATCATCCACAGTTTTTTCTTCATAGTTTACTCTTCCAATTCTCCTACCCGATCAGCAATTTTATTGACTGTTGACCATTGGCTACGGTCAAATTCTGAAACTGGTACTTGAATATCAAATTTATCCTGTAATGCTACGAGCACTTCAACTGTTGCCATTGAATCGAGAATACCATCCGCAAATAAATCTTCGTCTGCGTTAGTACCTACATCATCTAAACCTGTTACATCTTTAAGAATTTCAATAATTCCTTCTTTTACTTTTACGTCCATAATTTTTCTCCTTAGTTAAACCATAATGTATTTAGAAAGCCTGAAAAGATCAAGAAACTGAAACATACGATATTGAAGGTCAGAAAAATTGCAAAACCTTCAGTCAATTTGTTGTGTGGGATAGCCTTACGGTGTTTCTTCTTGAAACGTAGCCAAGCATCATTAGTGATCATTGCTCCAGCGTGGAACAAACCATAAACGATGTAGAACCAAGTCTCACCGTGCCAAAATCCCATGATCAAGAACAAAGCTAGATAGCCGATATTAGCCATCGTTATCCGACTCTTGATCAATTTTTTCTTCATCATGAAGAACATCAATCTCATATAAATGAAATCACGGAACCAGAATGATAAAGTCATGTGCCATCTATTCCAGAAATCTTTGATATTGTGAGACTGGAATGGACGATTGAAGTTCATTGGTGTCTTAACGCCTAAGAAATTACTGATACCGACTGCAAAGAGTGAATATCCAGCAAAGTCAAAGAACAGATACATACTGTAAACATACATGTATGCGAGTACCCACCAAGATAAATCTAATGGTGCTTGACCTCGATACGACATGGCTAGTATCTGAACCTTTGGCAATAACAAGGTACCAAAGACATAACCAATGATGAATTTGTAAAGGAACCCGAGCATCAAGCGATTAGTACCACTTTTCAGTAGTTTTAAATAATCTTCACGAGATGGGACTTTTAAAACATCCTTTTGAAAACGTCTAAAACGATCAATTGGCCCAGAAGTAATCGTTGGGAAGAATAGTAAGAAACGAATAAACTCCCAAGGTTTCACTTCCTTGATTGCCCCATCACGAATCTCCATGATCATTTCGACTGATTTGAAGGTCAAATAACTGATCCCCATGAAGGCAAAGAGCGAGATGGTCGCGTTGTTGATCAATGGATCCAATTTGACGAACACCAGCGGAATGATGGCTAAGATAACGGCCCAGAAGAAGATCCAGAAACTGTTCTTGGAATTCTCTTTGGTGCGATATCTCAAATACGAAAGAACTAAAACCATTTCTAAGAGAATGTAACAAATCAAGGAGATACCTTGACTCATATTGCCACCGAAAAAGGCGGTGATCAAAATAATAACGGTTGCTATTGTTTCATAAACTCGAAAACGTTTGCCATTGTATAAACCAATCATAATTGGCAGTAACAGTAGTATTAAATAAATAAAGTAAGTTGGACTACTGTACGGTGTAATGTTATGCATTTACTTCGCCTATCAATGCCTTTCTATCAATCTTTCCATTCTTACTAATAGGCAATTGTTTTACGAATTTGAAGACGTTCGGAATCATGTATTCCATCGTGTTCTTTTGCAATTCGGCTTTAATATCGCGGTTGAGTTGCTTGCCGTCGACACTTTCGAATTGATCTTCCAAAACGATGTGAGCAATGATCTTATTGACTTGTTTCTTATTGTTGTAAAGCGGAACCGTGCAAGATTGTTTAACTTGTTGTAGCTCAGCTAGGAGTGAATCGACTTCTTCAAGCTCGATCCAATATCCATGCATCTTGATTTGGAAATCCGTTCTACCTTTGTAAAATAGCAATCCGTTTTCATCTTCGCTGACCATATCGCCAGTATGGTAAAAGACCTTACCGTCGATGATCTCAAATGCTTTATTAGTTTGAACTGGATTATTCAGATATCCCTTAGAAACATCAGGCCCGCTGACGAGCAATTCGCCGACCTTTTCACCATCTTTTTCTTCAACGTTAGCTAGGCGTTGATCCATATTAGCTTTCAAATAACCAATCGGTAATCGATCATAGACTGCTAAGTTTTCCGGAGTAATCTGGATCGAAGTGATAGCCACCGTATTTTCTGTCGGACCATAGGTGTTGTACAACTCAGCTTCTGGGAAACGTTTCAACAACTTACTGGCTGTCATATGTGTCAGTTCCTCACCACAAAAGATGAATTTCTTCAAGTTTGGTAGAGTAGCTCCATTGAAATCTTTGAAAAACATACACATCTCGAAAAACGAAGGAGTCGAGATCCAAGTCGTGGCTTGAGAATTCAAGACTGCTTGCTGCAATAACGCTAAGTTCTTTGCTGTTTGCTTATCCAATACTTCTAAAGTCGAGCCGTTAGTCAATACGGGATAAATCGAAAAGACTGATAAAGCAAACGAGAATGGAGCTTGCAACATGACATGCTCATCTTTTGTATAGTGATAGGTTTGATTGACCCAGTCAGTAAAATCGACTAAATTATTCGTGCTGATCTGAACACCTTTAGGAGTTCCAGTCGTGCCAGAAGTGAAAATAATATAGAAGTTTTCATCTGGTCCAACGCTCTTAGTCTCATCGTATTCAGCAACACCGTTATTCATAACTTCTTGTAAATCATTTTGACTGACTACTGGGGTGTCAATCTCGAAGTCGTCCTTGTCGCTCCAATTAAAAACAACTGATGGCTCAGCAACGGCATTAATCTGGTGGATCCGTTCTGAATCAGAAGTATCATCAACTGGGATATAAGCATGTCCGGCCTTGATAGCTCCTAAAAACATCACCAACATCTCGAATTGTTGACCACCGAAGACGATGATCGGGCTCTTAGATGGAATATTACTTTTCTGTAAATAGTTGGCAATCTTGTTAGATTGTTGATCCAATTGTTGATACGTTGCAATTTGCTCACCATTTTGGTAACAAAGTTGCTTTGGATCATTTTTAGCAATTTGAGTGATTCTATCAATTATGATATTCATTTGCGTTCCCTTCCTTCAGCTAACCTAAAACTAGAAATCGTTATAAATGAATTTGGCGCTTCCGACCCCGTTATATCCGTAGATATACAGTAGGATCAGTAGAATTGCGAAATAAAAAACTGTCCGTAGAACAAATACTGTCACTGGTTTTCTTAAGAAGTTGATCAATTTTATTTTCAAATCACTCACCTCATTTACCTCTTGGACCTTTGAATTATATTTGTCATCTTAGTTCTCAGCTAATTAAACTGACATCGGATTTCCTTACATCCGTCTTACAGTTTTGTAAGATTGAAAATCCACAAAAGATATCGACTAAACCACGCTTTAAATTAATTACGACTTATAGTTAACTTCAAGAACAGCCGTTTATTATTCAACCATTGATATACGACTGTGTCAAATTATCTTAAATTATTTACTATAATATTCACTTTTCGATATCTCTATACAATTATTATAATAAAAAGGCATCCGACTCGCGGATGCCTTTTTGACTAAAAATATTTACATTATTTGGAAAATCTTCTAGATCTCAATTAGCTCATTAGTTGAATGGGTCAAACGGATCGACTCACCTTGTTCATTCTTATAAATATCGTCCTCGATTCTCACTCCGAAACGGCCTGGCAAATAGATTCCTGGTTCAACAGTGAAGACGATTTTTGGTTCAAGTTGGTCATTGTTAGAACGGCGCATGATTGGATAATCATGACAAACTAGGCCAAGTCCATGACCGCTGCCGTGGTTGAAATATTTGCCGTAACCACTGTCATCGATGGAGCCGCGGATAACTCGATCCAAGTCACCGAACGTCTCGACTAAAGGAGCGAATTTGATTCCCCACTCTTCAGCTTTCTTGACGGCTTGATATACTTTTTTGACTTCATCGCTAGCTTTGCCCATGACGACGGTCCGCGTGATATCTGAATAGTAGTTTTGATAGACGAATCCGAAATCGAGGGTGACGACGTCGCCGTCTTCGATTATCTTATCGGTCGCTGAACCATGTGGTTGGGCGGAACGTGCTCCAGAGGCAACAATGGTATCAAAGGAAAGCTTTTGAGCACCTAATTTGAATCCGGTGCTTTCAATTTCATGAGCAACTTCGAGTTCAGTCATGCCGACTTTCATGAATTGGACGATATGGTCATAAACTTTATCAGAGATTTCGGCGGCTTGGCTGATCAAGTCGATCTCTTGGTCGGTCTTGTGCATCCGCAATTGTTTAACGACAAGGTCAGCATTAGTCGTCTTGATACCTTTTTCAACGATTGATTGATAATCTTTGGTCAACAAGTAGTCGCTTTCGATAGCGATATTTTGATAGTGTGCGGCCAAGAAATCAGCCAACGATGTTTCCTTGATGTCGACAACTGTAGTATCTGGTGCCTGTTGCTTGATCTGTTCAAAAAATCTTGCGTCAGTTACGATGAAAATATTATCTGCATCAACTACGACGTAGCTTTCATCACCTAGAAATCCGCTGAGATAAAATTGGTCAGCGTTGTCGCTAATTAAGAATGCTTGAAGATTTTGGTCGGTCAGATACTGTCTGACTGTTTTGATACCTGTTTGATTCATGGAACATGCCTCCCGAAATAAAAATCTTACCTATTAGATTACACTTTCTTTTAAGAATTCGCACGACTGAAAATCAGGGCATAAAAAAAGCCCGAGATTCTGTCCCGGGTTTTGTGTATGAGGAGGATCGTAGACCACTTGAGTGTAATGTTACCTCAATAAGTCCAGGCCAGTCACAGTTCCTGCAAAAATCTCGACATAACAGATTCACTTGTTCAAGTGACTGGCCCAGAAAATTACCAACTAGCCTTACGGACACCAGGTATTTGACCTTGGTGTGCTAAATTTCTAAAATTGATTCTCGACATCCCAAACTTTCTTAAATAAGCATGGGGTCTGCCGTCGATCTTATCACGAGAATGCAACCGTGTTGGCGAAGCATCTCTAGGCAACTGGCTTAGTGCTTGATAGTCACCCTTATCTTTCAATTCTTGACGCAAAGTAGCATATCGAGCTACTGTACGATGTAATCTTTTTTCACGTTCAATTTTTGCTTTACGTGCCATGCACTTACCTACCCTTATCTATATTATGGGAAGTCAGTGTCTAATAGTAATAATTACTAAGTCCATGTACGAGAATAGCAGTAATCAACTTGGATAGCAATAAATTTGTTTTGAAAAAATCAATTAATTTATTTCATAACGCAAGATGGTCTGCAGCTTGTCAGCATCGACTCTCCGAGCGTCTGACAAGTAGATTTCACGATGACTTTTGGAAACACGTTGCTTCGAATTTTCTTCAAGCAACTGGTCCATTTTAGTAAAACTGGTAGGTTCGTCATCGTAAGGACCGACGTGTAAGATCTGAATTGCTGAAATAGCTGGATAAGTTTTGATCTCGAGTTGCGGTAATAGTTTTAAGTGCTTCTTCTCTTTGGTAGCTTGGATCGTTGGTTCAATCAAATCATCCGGTACAAAATCAGGGATTCTGATCATGACGTCATATTCGAATTCATCTTTATCAAGTTGATCCATTGCTTGTCCTTCTTCGGTCAAGGACCAAACACCTTCCAAAGGAAAAACTACATAATCGTCAAATTCGACGGTTTTATTTTCACAATACTTTTTATAGGCAGCCTTCAAAGCGTAAGCCATTGGGAAAAGTGTTTCCATCTTTTCTTTAAATTCTGCTCCGTTAGGGTCACCCACTCCATGCAGTGAGAAAAACTTCTGCTCTGGTACTTCAACAAATTGGGGCTTTAATGATGTTGAATATAGCTCTTTTTCTTGTTTACGACTTGAATATTTCATCAATTGGCTCCATTCACGATAATTATTATTTCTCAATACAATTTTTATTGTAGTCCTAAACTGCAACAGGTCAATGTCTGAACTTAATTTACTGAAAATTTTTTCGTAATTAAATTTGCTTGCAAAAATAATATATGACGTTATATTGATAGTAAGTATGATTGTATATATAATATCAATTGGCACATATACATGAAAATATGGGGGTATCAACATGGAACTTACCAATAGACAACAAGAAATCATCGAAATGACTAAGCAAACCAGTCCCCTAACCAGCGACCAGATTGCAAAAGAATTAAATCTAAGCGTACCAACGATTCGAGCCGATCTAAGACTACTGACAGCCGTCGGTATTCTCGATTCTCGACCAAAAGTTGGCTATGAATATGCAGGCATGAAAGCTAGCCAATTAAACTACGACGAATTATATAATAAAGAAATCAATGGCATCATCAAAAAGGCGACCTTCGTCGAACCAAGCACCAGTCTTCAAGAGTGCATCAACAGCCTCTTCTTAAAAGACACCGGTTCACTCTATGTCGTAGACGAAAATAAAGAATTGCTAGGTCTGATCTCCAGGAAAGACCTCCTAGCAGTCACAGTCAACAATCATGACACAAGCACTATGTCAGCCAGTATGGTAATGACCAGAATGCCCAATCTCATAACCGTAACACCCACAATGACCATCAAAGAAGTAGGCCAACAATTATTGACCCACGAAGTCGACTCACTACCAGTCGTCGATGAAAAGAATCCCCGCCACGTCATCGGGAAGATCACCAAGAATAGAATATTCCAGTACTTTATCGATAAGAGCGCAAAATAACACGGGAGCTGGTGAGCATTGGCTAGGCAGTGAATTGATTGCGCTCTTGGCAATCCTTTACTGGCGTACCAAAGCGGAGCCAGCTGTGTTATTCAGAGCGTTTCCGATACTTGAGAAAAATACAAAAAAGAAATACAACCTAAAAAAGTGCATTCCCAAATGGGAATGCACTTTTCTATTTCATTCATTCAATAATCCATAAATATTCAAATCTTTGAATTCATCGCCATATGCTACCTGCTGTTTCAAAGTCCCTTCCCGGACAAATCCCAGTCGTTTAGCTATTGCGATACTTTTTTCATTTTCACTTTCAGCTTGTAAAACTAACTTATTTAGCTTCAACTCACTAAAAGCATGCTCGACCAAGCGCTTCAAGGACTCAGTCATAATGCCATATCCTTGTTGCTGACTGTGTAACCAATAGCCAATTTTGGCAGTATGGTCTTCCCAGCTAATATCGTGCAAGTCGATCATTCCTGATGCCACTCCATCAACAACGATGACATGTTCCAGCAACAAATATTTAGCGTTCTGCTCACGAGCGTATTTGATAAAGTTTCTTTCTGATCCAGCTGACTTAGTCGATTTCGTCCAAGGCATCCAGCGAGAAAGTGATTCTCGATCATCCTTGATGGCTGAATATAATTCTTTTGCTTGTTCAACTTCCGGAAAAGTTAGTTGAACTCGCTTGTTATTTATCTCAAAATTGCTAAAAACAAACATTATTGGCCTCCGTTTAAAAACAAACGATCTTGGTTAATCCTTCTCGCCAACAGTCGATCCATCATGTTTGATATTTTCTTTGATGGTTGCCTCAACTTCTTTTTGAGTTTCAATTGTTTCCTTCAAATGAGCTTCCAATTGTTCCTTCTTTGAAGGTTCTGGCTCATCAACATTAGCCATATCATGTTCGATCTCTGACTCAACTTCTTCTTTCGGCAATTTGGAGTCCCTGACGAACAGCGAAATAACACTGTAAGCCACTTTGGCACCAACCAAAGTGATAGCTGAACCAAGTAAAATAATGATGATACCGATAACGGTTCTTGGTACGATTGCCTCGCCTAAGATACCTAAAGCTAAAATTGGAGCTAAGGCTGGTTTTACTAAGAAGATCAGTGAAGCTTGAACAACTCCGACTTCGTCCATCGAGACGAAGTAAAGTCCAAAAGCAGCACCAGTGACCAAGACAGAAATGTACAAGATCAATGGTAAATTGCCCCATGTCAGGCCTTGGAAAAATGGGATATTAACGAATTCACTATAATTTTGTGGGATAAATGAAGCTAAGCTTGTGTGACTCAATCCCATTAAAATTGCTAATTCGCCAGCCCCGAACAAGAATGATAGACAGGTCATCGTTAAAGCATTGATACCTATCTTGTGACTATTTACTCGGGACATAACGCCATAAACACCAAAAATAATTGATGACAATAACCCTAAAGTAATCCCGACAGGATTTTTCAAATTGAAGGGGTTGATAATGACTAACAATCCCACCAAAGTCAAAACCAAGGCGAAAATATTGGTACGTGAAAGCTTTTCACGTAGAAAGACAAAGCCGATGATCAGGCCAAAAATTGGATTAGCACTGAGCATGATAGCCACGATCGAAGCATCAGTCATTTGGATCGACAACTGGTACAAGGACATGCTGACGACCACGATAACGAAGCCGGTAACGGCGCATCGTAGCCAATCAGACTTCGACAGCAAAACACTGTGTTTTCGCATGTATGACCAGGCAAACGGCAATAAAGCCAGTCCACCGATCAAGAAACGGATAAAGTTCAATTCCACCGGATTGAAGGTATTCCCGGCCACCTTCAAAGCAATTTCCATAGAACTAAATAAAAATGTTGGTATTAAAATCAATAATATCGATTTAATTTTCAAAACTTAAATAGCATCCCCAATTAACAAAGTTATAAACATAAGTCTACTCCAAATTAATTCCCGGAAAAGCCGATTTCACAAATTTTTACCCTAAAATTACCATGAAAGCGTTTTTGATAAAAAAGTGTCGACTCACTCACTCGTGAATCGACACCGAAATTTTTAATTATGATTTCTTGATTTTATGATGATACAATCTCAAGCCAATCAATAAAGCTAAAATAATACCGCCAATAATGGCCAATAATCCTTCAGCCTGATTGCTTGTTTGTGGGAACAAGCCAGATCCAGGTTTCTTCGAATTAGTCGTTGGAGCTTTGATTGATTGTTCCCAAGCAGATTCTGGAATTTGTGAAGCCGGATATTCAGGATTCAATATCTCCGACTCACTACTAGAATTTTCATTAGGAAGTGGTGAATTGGATTCAGAAGTGTTGCCACTTGGTGTGGTTTCATTTGATTCAGTTTCACCAGGTTCATTGGTTGCAGGAGTTTCCGTTTCGGGATTCGTTGTTCCCGGTTGATTGCCACTAGGTGTTTCTGTACCTGGATTACTAGTACCAGGTTGATTGCCACTAGGTGCTTCTGTTCCTGGATTACTAGTACCAGGTTGATTGCCACTAGGCGTTTCTGTCCCGGGATTTGTGGTGTTTGAACCATTGCCACCAGGAGTCTCTTGACCACCGCCAGGAGTTTGACTAGGTGTTTCATTATCATCGTCATCTGGAGGTGTGACGCTATTGTTGTTATCTGGTGGTTTTACATTAGTTTTGTTATCCGGAGGTGTGACAGTTGCTACAGTCTTCTTGTCTTGAGCATATAGCGTCGTCATTTTACCGGAATCAATCTTAAATTTGATTGGTGTTGCGTCGAGGTCATAGCCCTCGGGAGCTTTAGTTTCAACCAATTGATAATTACCAGCAGATAAGCCAGTCAGAGCCAGTAACCCACTTTCGTCAGTGGTTAATCCACTTGTGATGACATTGCCTTGATCGTCTAATAAATTATAGACAGCCCCAGACAATGGACTCTTAGTATCTGAATCGACTTTGAAGAAAGCTAAATCACCATCATCCACTGGTTCTGGTGCAGGTTCATCGGGCGTATCGACGGCACTAACTTGAATTGGTGCGGTTTGACCTGGACTGATGGTAAATGGGTATTCAGTATTGGAATTTGGTTGAAATCCAACTGGACAACCTGTTTCAACAAAGGCATAATCGCCGGGATCAAGTCCTTTGACCACGATTTGACCATTGTTATCAGTTACAAGATTCTCTTGGACTACATTGCCGACAGCATCGAGCAACTTGAAACTAGCTCCAGGAACGGCTGATCCATCAGCTGTGCTGGTTTTATTCAAGATAACATCGCCAGTTTCGATTTTGCCACCACCAGTAGCGGTACCACCCCAATGAACTTTGTGGCTAGTCGATGCTTCGATGTCTTTGCCTTTGATTGTGACGTTGTTGACCCAAGTATTCTGACCTTCGGCGTTAACATCCGTTAAGATAGAATCATAAACCATGTTGACTACAGTATTTACTTTCATAAAATGAAAAGTAACATTATTTCCATCAACGGTCACTATTGGTTCGACTTCTCCAGTGGTGATGAATTTACCATCCAAATAATAGCCAGTATAAGCATGGATCGAACCGGGAACATACTTTTGTCCAGGGCCCAAAGTATCGATCACATCAACGTGCTCCCAATCAGCACCAGTTGAATTAAAGGCGATGTTCCAAGTTATTTTATCTGGAAGGCCAGCAGCCAAAGCTTTCTGATTGGGGATCCAACCGTTTTTATTGATCACAAAATCATTAGGGTTCTCAGTCGTTTCTTTCGTACCAACAGCGTAAAAAGATAACTTACCTTTGCGATTGATATCAGTAATAGACATCGCATGATCAAAAGTCAATGTGCCGGTACTATCACCTTTCTTAGTCGTAAATGTACCAATTGAAATCTTGCCAGTTGAATCATAGACAGGGATCTTTAAATTGTCTTTAGCAACCACGTTGTTCGGCAAAGTAAAAGCCGCCGTATCTCCAGCGTTGATGGCTTGATTATCAGGGATACTCCAATCATAGGAGACTTTGACCCGTTGCCACTGCATCAATTGATCATCGGCTGTAGCTGAATTACCATTGTTATCGACCATAACAGCATCAGCGCCTGTGTTGCCGGTGATCGGTATCTCGGCCGCTTTAACTGAATAACTGCAAAACGACCCAAATGAAAATAGAGCCATCATGATTGTTGCCAATGAAAAGATCAAAATCAATATTCTCTTTTTCATACAATCACCTTCTCAACAAATTCACTAGATATTTGCTTCGACTTTATTATATGGCGTCACCTATGACCATTAGAATAAATAAGACCAACCGTTTATTGATAAATAAAACTGTTTTTTTTATATTTTGGTAATACCTTCACAATTTCCGATTTATCAGAAGAAAGCAAAATACCACTGTCATTTAAGGCAGTGGTATCTTTTAGTTTCGATTAAATTTTTATTTGGTAGTTTGAATCTCACCATTTTTGTGAACAAAATAATAAGTTACGCTCGCAAAGATAACGATCCAAAGTGTGATGACAGTATGCATCATCGTCAGTAACTTAAAGCTAGCTCCCTGACTTTGAGCATTGAAAAACGAAAGCACATTTAAGTTGAAACTATAACTTAAAATGTAAATAAACGTCATATAAAGCAGTTGTTGAGAAATGTTGCCAATACTTGAAAGTTGATATTTGATCAAAAAGGCCCGTTCACCATCCAGATTAGGATGGCTGTAGAGTGATTGATTCAAAATAACGTTGTCGGAACCGACAAAGATGGCACAGAAAAACAGACCTAAAAAGTACAGTGGTAAAAAATTGAACAAAGTCAGCAATAGACCAATGATCAACAATGGATAGCGCCACTCGATAATCTTCTTCAACAAGATCGGTCCGGCTTCAAAACCAACGATATAAACGATGAAGATCATTGCGGTCGTGTTACTTTTGAAACGAAGAGAGCTGTCAAAGGCGGAGTACAATAGTAAAAAGTTCATCACAACGCCACGATTCAAAGCACCTAAACTTAATGGAAAGATCCGTTTGTGGATCTCCAGTTGATAGTAAAGTAAGATGCCTAAAATAATCGCTGCTAATAGACACATCAAAAGATCGATCACATGTGAAGTCGTAGTCAGGCGTGAATAACGAATCATAAAAATCAAGATAACTAAAATAGTTAAATAAACTAAATTCAATATGACCCGATTGGCTTTCGGTCGTGACAATTTAAAATCACTCACCTGATAAAAATCGATTTCTCTTTTAATATAGATTCCACCAAGCCAAGCTAAAACATAAAAAATTGCTAGAACACCAAAAGCCAGATTGATGGCCTGTGAAAGTGAGGCATAATAACTCACGATCAATAATACAATCAGAGCAATCAAAGATGATAGGTTTGAATCACGACCTAAAGAATACTGATCTGCTAATTTACCTCGTGAACGGATGGTCAAAAAATACGGCCAGATCCAGCTAGAAGACAAGCCTAATAAGATGCCTCCTAGGACACCAAAGAGTGAATATTCTGAAAACAACATCAAAAGTGAACCTAGAACACCGAAAGCACTGGAAACATTCAACATCGTTGTGGCTGGATATTTCAGGTGTGCAGTCAACAGCATCCCGATACAACGAAAAGTGTAGAGCATCAAAAATGGCAGAGCATATACCGAATCAGACTTATTTTGGTTGTACAACATCAAACAGAAAAAATATGGAATCACTACTCCTGCATTAGCTAATAAAACCAATACCCCAGTTGACAAAGCTTCTAAACTTTTACGCATGCTTTTACCCCTTTAACTAACTTACCCTTAAATTACACCAAAAAAACTCATTTTGGTATTGAAATGCTAACTAATTTTTAGGCAAAAGCAGTTAAAACATTTTTCACGCTGGCAGAAACATCTTGCGAGCGTGTGACAAAACTGATAAAAGCAGCCCCAACAGCACCATTAGGTTTCAATTTATAAACATTGTCCTCAGTTATCCCACCAATGGCAACGATCGGTACTCGGCTAGACTCAGCCATTTCCTTCATTAAAGGCAATCCCATCGGAGCAACAGCATCGTCTTTTGAAGCTGTTGGAAAAATTGGACCAGCACCAATATAATCGATTTCTTTGATCTTATTAGCTTTTTGAACTTGAGAAATCGTCTGACATGATAGGCCTATCATCATGTCAGGATCAGCTTCTTTGATGACTTTGGTGATCAGCTCATCTTTTTGACCAACGTGGACTCCGTCAGCCTTGAGAGCATTGGCAAGTTTGACATCATCGTCAACGATAAAAGGCACATTGGTAGCCTTACAGATGGCTCGTAAGTTTTGACCTAACTCCAAGCGTTGCTGATTAGTCAAAATTGACGCACCTTTATCGCGAAATTGAAATGCCGTGACACCAGCTTCGATACTTTGCTCCAACAATTTCTCAAAGTCTTGACCGACTAGGTCCTGACTCCCGCAAACAAAATAAGCTTTCAACATATCCTGATTAAATTGCATTTTTATTTTGCTCCAAATTGTAGGCCCAGTGGTTCAACGGACCATGGCCATGACCTACTTGAATTGTATTTTTAATAGCTTTTTCAACGAAATCTTTACCGAATAAAATGGCTGATCTCATGTCATCACCCAGTGCCAATCTGGAAACGATGGCTGAGGAGATGGTATCTCCCGTTCCGTGGGTCCGGTCAGTATGAACTCTTTTACTGTCCATCCAAAAATAATTCCCATCTTCTAATAGGACTAGGTCACGGACGGTCTCAGAATCGCCATGGCCACCTTTGATCAAAACATTTTTGGCACCTAGCTTTTGAATCTTTTGGGCAGCAATCAACATGCCGCTTTGGCTTTCGATTTTATCGTCGATCAAGCGTTCAGCTTCTGGCATATTAGGTGTGATCAAAGTCGCTAGTTTGATCAATTTAGTCTTGATCATTTCGATTCCTTGATCAGATAGCAATTGAGCGCCACCTTTAGCAATCATGACAGGATCGAGAACGAAGGGGCCAAAATCATATTTATCTAAATTTTGATAGACCCAATCAACGTGATCAGCGTCAGCTAGCATCCCCGACTTGCAAGCCCTGATCTCAAGATCATCGTTCAATGAACTGAACTGGTCATTGATGATCTCTTCGGACAAGGCTTGAAAATTTTGGACGCCTACCGTATTTTGAGCTGTCACAGCCACGACGACCGCAGTCGCAAAGACTCTACATTCTTGCATCGTCTTCATATCAGCCATGATCCCAGCTCCACCACCGCTGTCAGTTCCGGCGATAGTCAGGGCTTGGGGAAAACTATTTATCTTATTCATCGAATTTGCCCCATTCCTCCAATTGATCAGAGCTCAAACTATAAAGATTGTCTATCAAACGGGTCGAAAATTCGGCTGGTCCAACCTCTGGGTGGTCACTCATGACCATTTCTCCTGCTAAGCTGAAGGTCAAGCTAGCCATTTTCGCAGCTTCAAAGGGGTCATCACTGACTCCTGCAAAAGCGGCGATAATGGATGATAACATGTCGCCTGTTCCTACACGGACAGTGAACATTGGATTACCATTTTGGACATGAGCCAGTTCAGTACTTGTGGCAATCGTGTCAGTTGGTCCAGTCACAACGGTCACGCAGGTAAATTTATTGGCACATGATTGGGCGATTTTGTCGATGTCCTCACTTTGTTCAGTGGTGTCGAGTGAATCGATTCCTTTTGATTGCCAAGAGACACCAACTAAACTGGCTATTTCACCAGCATTGCCACGAATCACAGTTGGATGGTCGATTTTGATCAACTCTTCAACAAAATTCAGTCGTTCTGGTACGGCTCCAATTCCTACTGGGTCTAAGACGACTGGTTTATTAAAGTCAGTGGCTAAGTTTAACAAGTCTTTGCTCAACATATTTTGATGGTCATCTAAAGTACCGATATTGATACAGACGCCGTCGGCAAATTGAGCTAAAGTTTTCAACTCATCATCATAATTGGTCATTAATGGTGAAGCGCCGATGGCACTTAAACCATTGGCCACATCACCTTGTGTGACTGAATTGGCGATGTTCAATACCATCGGTTTATTAGTTCTTAACTTTTGTAACAAATCAAATTGCATCTTAATACCTCCATATAAAAAGGCCACGGTTCTCATCGTAGGATTAAGAATCGTGGCCAAAATTTGTCCAGATTTTCGCACTTTCCTACGCAAGTATCGACTTACAGGTTCAAAGGGATCAGGTAAAGCCTATCTCAGTTTCAAAAGAAACACCCCTAGTGCTTATTCGTTTGATTCGAGTTTAGCATAAGTTATAGCTTATTAATAGCCTAGCTCTTATTTTACTTTCTTAATTGCAGACGATGTTCGATATCGCTTTCAAGTTCTTCGATCAAATCGTCTTCTTCAGTGTTGAATTTCCTGATTTTGATACCAAGTAATTCCAATAATTTACGACGTTCAGTAGTCGTTTGCTGATTTTTATCATCCGTATTTTGATCGTCAGGCAAAAGTCCATAAACACTAATGATAGCTGGAAATTGGACGCCTGATTGATGATCTTTTTTATGCAAAGCATACTTGTAGGATAAAAGTTGATCGATATCACCAGCCGTCCGCTCTTTTTTACCTAGATGCGGATCATACAAAATATTCCTTAATGGTTTATATTTCGTATCCAAAACGATCAAACCTAGTGATTCCTTACCATTCAACAATTCCAAAAAAATATCCGGTTTGTAGTGATAAGTAGTCGCAAAAACACCTTCTTCATTGGGACTCTGACCGGGATCCAAGATGTTGTTGATCCGCTTGTGATAAGTGACTTTTAAAACTTGGCCACCCCTAGTCAAAGTAGTCAGGATCGGCTTTTCATCATCTTTAAGCTCATCCCATTTGAATTTTTCCAGAGAAGACTGTCTGACCTGTTTCCAGCCCTTCTTTATCAATTCATCGACCAAGTTGAAATAAGCCCAGAGTTCGTAAAGTTCATTAGTCGAATTCCATTCCGCATGAGATTTCCGAAACTCCTCAAGAATCAACTTCTGCTTTTCAGTCTCTTGATACTCTTTGAAAATAGCTCGATAGACCGGATTTAAAATCAGCGTCTTAGGTATCAAATTTGATTTATGACTATCAACCTGTTCCAAAACATCACTCATCAATGCCTCATCGATCAATGACTGCAGCTTAGCTAATTCATGATTTATCTGTTGAAAACGGTCCTTGATGGCCAATGTTTTTGCTGGCTGGTCCTTCAAATTAGTTTTTCTTCGAATGACTAGTTTGCGGAAGTCCTCCAAAATATACTTAATATATTGATTGGCTTTGATGTTATAGTCCAAAGTATTGTGTGGTGTATACACTTTCCTAATTTTATCAGGATGTTGGATTGACTCCTTGATGGAATTAGCATCGATTCGATAATCACGATTGTCGTGCTCCCACTGGTAATCTTTATCGACGGTAAAACGTGGCCGATCGATAAATTCATGTATAGCGGCATTCAATTTCTTATAGTCTTGAAGGATAAAACCAAGCTTTGCCTCGTCACTCTGACTCCCAAGTAATTTCTGGTCGGATAATCCATAAAGTAATTTATGGTAATTAGTAGCGCCAACGACTTTTTGAATGATCTTATTTCGCATATCGAACCAGCGTGAATCTGACATACCATTTTTGAGTGTGATCTCAAAAGCGTAATTAAAAATCTTTCCAGCCGATTCGACCCAAAAGCCATAGACCTTTGGCATTAAGCCACGCAGACAAATTTCATTAACTTCTTTTTGAAGGTAAATGCGGGAATCCCCTTCTGCCATTTGCTCCAAATCTCCAAGAAACAACCTATCTTGACTATTTCCCGACTCAAATTTTATTTTTAAATCATCTTTTTCAGAAAATTGCTCAAGGACTGTGGGGTCGAAACAACTTTTATCTTCCGATGGAATCAATTTTTTAGATAGGCGCTTTTTCCCAACTGCAACGGTCACGGTAAAATTTAGCTTAGATTGTGAATCCATTGGCTTCCAGATCCCTTGCTTTAGCTTTGATTGTTTGTTTGGATTCTACAAATCCCTGACTATCAAATTCGTCCAACACCTTTTGAAGTGTGCTTTCTTTTCCATCAACGCCTAGTAAATCTGACAACTGTTCTTCAGAGCCACGGATCTTCGTCAAGACACGCTGGTTGATCTGTAAGTCGAGTCCCTTTTGTCGATCAATTTCCTTAGAGAATGCGTCAGGCAGATTATCTAAATATTCGCCAATTTGTTTCACGATCCGCCAGCCAATACCCGTATTACGATCAGCTTGATTGATTGCATTATTAATATTTTGCAATAATTTCAATTCACTACTTTTCAAATCAATGTCATCATTGCTCTTTTGAAAACTAGCAAATTGATCATAAGAGACAGATTGGGAATCAATTTTTTTATGCTGTTGATTTTGATGAAGCTCAGTAAAAGGGACCATCGATAATTTAATAACGTTCGAACGATCCAAAACTTTATCAGAAAATTTGTAAGTTGATTCATCAGTATTAACAGTTCCGACGAACAAAACATTATCACGAATTGCTATGTCAGATTTAATGCCATTCTTCGCACTATCCTTACCATCGTACAAGTGAATCAAACGTTGCCCTTTATCCATCTCAAGTACAGACAAGAATTGAGCAAAATAATGCTCGACCTTGGCCAAATTCATCTCGTCAAAGACCACGATATACAACTGACCAGGATTCTTTTCCGATTAACTCAAAGTTTCAATCAAACCGCTATTACCAGGATTATATTCTTTCGTCTGGGGATTGTAATAACCCAAGAGATCCGAATCATCAGTCCAATTCGAACGGACCGGGATGAATTTTACATTGTCGCGGATCTTCAAAGCATTCCCGTAACATTTAACTAACTGTGACTTACCAGTCCCACTTAAACCAGCTAGAACTACCAAGCCACTCGTCTTCATAGCTGTATGGAAGTTGATCAAGTCTTTTTCACGATAATAAAGATTCTCATTTTTAGATTCCTGGATAAAATCATTCAAAAATTGTTCTTCGTCACGTTGTACAGAAGGGATAAAGGCTATATCGCCTGAAATGTATACCGAGTCCTTAATCATTGCATCAGAAAATGGTATTTTAGTGAATCGTGAATAATGATCCTTTAAAGAATTTCTTAGTAATAAAGTATAATTATCATTTTGCTCATAAAGAATTTTAGAACTTTTTGATTTGTAATTTGCTTGTTCATTTTTCTTAACGTACTCATCAACTGTTTCATCTGAATTTGTAGCTCGACGAATTGGAAATTCAAAATACATCGGTTTTTTATTTTTATGAGAATCAAATTCTTCCTTTGAATCAAAAAGGTACTTGGGATCGTTTTTATCAATCCAAAAAACAAAACTATCACGCCTTGCACTATATACTCCAGTAGCAATAACAGTTTTTTCCTTCCAATCGTTCGTGGTAATTTTATTAGCTTGAAAAAAATCATTAGGATAAAAAACCGGATCTTTCTTTTGTTCATCAAATCTTTTTTGAATATCTGGTTTTAAATCAGATAATATATCTATTTCACGAGTTTCAATACCGTTACCATCATCTATGGCACTACCGACATGACACAATACTTGAAAATGTTTTTCTTCTTGTCCTCGAACTTCTTTTGAATCTTGCTCTTCTGTCATTATGTCCCCCACTAAAGCATATTTTATAATTAAAATTATAAATCACTTTAATCTTACTAACACACCCGTTTTCAAGATCAATCATTTTCTTAATCATTCCTCTTGACATTTATTTCGGTACCGAATGTTTTTATTAAATCGAAAAGAGGAATTTTATATGACTGAATTAACAGATAAATTAATGAAACAATTACATTTTGTCGGTAAAGCCGGCAGTCAATACATGCACCAACACAAGCAGCGCCTGACTGGTCAGCAACGGGTCTTGGCTATTTTGAACTTGGAAGATAACTTATCACAAAGCTATCTTCAAGAAGTCCTCGACCTGCGCCCTAGCTCACTGGCTGAACTCTTGAAAAAATTGGAAGATAAAGAACTCATCTCCCGTAAGGAGGATGCCAACGACAAGCGGATCAAACGGATCACTTTGACAGACTCCGGACGTAAAGAAGTCAAAGACAACGCTGTTGGTGAAGCAAGCAGCACTACTGAAGGATTCTTTGCTGGATTGAGTGAATCTGAACAGCAATCACTTCACGATACCCTTGAGAAGGTTGCTTCTGGTTGGGATGAAGACTTCCAAAAACAAGCCAATAGCTTCGTTGATCCGATGGACCGTTTCCAAGCTATGCAAAAAGTCCGCAACCAAATGATCGAAAAATATGGCGATGACTTTGAGAACATGTCTGAAGACGATGCTCGTGCCTTTCGAAAAGAAATGCGCACTCAAATGAAAGCTATGGGTATGAGAATGCCCGGTCACGGACATGGTCATGGACCAATGTGCCACATGATGAATCATGGTGGTTTTGGTGGTCCGATGGGACCTGGACGCCACGCCAATTTTAGATTCGAAGGCCGTTGCCACTAAAAAGTTTTCACTAAAATAAAAATTGTCACCGATTCAAAAATGAATTGGTGACAATTTTTTTTGGAGAAATTTACATTCTCATATTTGCAATGTCTAAACGTTTATTGACGACATACATGATTATGCCCCCGATGGCCATCGACAGGCCTTCGCCGATCGCAATTGAAGCATAATTGATCCAAAACGGTGTTTTGAAGGCAAGGTACAATTCACCGGCAACGGTGAACATCGAAAGTGCGAACAAAACACCCATGATAACAAACTTGACCTTCAAACTTTTGACGTACTTGACGATCCACAAGATAAACAATAAGAGCAGTAAGGTCGAAATAGTCCCGATCGGTACGTCAAGCGCCCAAGTTGGCGACATAAAGTTAGACAAAAAAACACCAAGTGTCACACCCCAAATGTATCGTTTCTTAAACAGCACAAGATAATTGAACATCTCGGAGATCCGGACCTGGACTGGTCCATAAGCGATCGGTTGGATGATCATCGTCACAGCCACATACATGGCAGCGATGATTGCTGTACTAACAATAGTTTGAACAGTGGAACTTGATGTTTTGGTTAAATTCTTCATTAAAAAGGCTCCTTTATAGCTTTTAGCTACTAATAACTACGATCAAAGGAAATAAGTATCGTAGTGACGCATTACACATCTATTTATATCTTACTTGGCAGTCCAGCCGCCGTCAATCGGAATCACACTTCCGTGAATATAATCTGATTGTTGACTGGCTAAAAAGAGCGTTAATTCGGCAACTTCTTTCGGTTCAGCCCAACGTCTAGCTGGAGTTTGTTCGGCCACCCATTGAGCCATTTTGGCATCCCCTTCAAAGTCAGAGCCATTCATCGGCGTATTGATAGCACCAGGTGCAATACAGTTAGCCCGGACACCGTGTTCAGCAAAATCCAAGTCCAATTGTTTCGTCATCCCTACGACTGCGTGTTTGGCGGCTGTATATGCGATGCCGCCTCCACCAGCGACCATCCCAGCGATTGACGCCATGTTGACGAAGACACCATGATGTTGCTTGATCATCGTTGGTAGAACAGATTTGACCATCATGAATTGGCTAGTCAGATCCGTCTGCAAAATATCGTTCCACTGATCCAACGAAGTGTCGCGAGCATCGCGATAATCGTCCAGTTTACCAGCAGTATTGCAAACCACATCGACCCTTTTATAAGTCGTTTCAATCAATTTAGTGATTTTTTCAAAAAGTTTTTCGTTGCTAACGTCAGCTGTGATGGGTTCAAAATTTTCATTCTCAAGCGGAATTTGATTCTTGTCGATGCCGATCACTTGAGCATGATTTTGTAAAAATAATTTGGCTTGTTCCAAACCGATCCCCGATGCAGCACCGGTGACGATAACTACTTGATCGGTAAAATCTTCTGCCATTATTTATTCACCAGCTCCCAGTCAGTCGCTAAAATATCACAGTCTGTTGGTGACCACATGCTGTATGCTTCGTCAGCTGTTTTGATCAAGAAATAAGGGTTCAAAACATCCCCATCGAATTTATCTTCAGATTGAAGGACTACAAATAGTTCTGTTCCTTCCCATCCGGTCCGAACAGCTTTTTCGCCTTGTTTTAAATGCGGTAAAATTGCTTCAAAAGTCATAATATCCTCCATATTTATACTCATTTGAGTTTATCACGTTGGCCTGAGCTTTTCATCAACTTCTTCACTCGATGAGCGTAATGCTTGTATAGACCTGAGTATCGGCCCGTGTATTCAGATTTCCATGGTTTATCGCGACCACAAAAGTGCAAGATAACCGTGTGTTCGATCACCCAATCGAGATTCCACTTTCCATCACCAAGCAACAAATAAATTGCACTCATTCTGGCATCGTAATTGTAGACCTCATCAGGTATTTTAATGATCTCGTGACCATATAAAGCATTCAAGACATCTTGGTCTGGTAAAAATAGTGACAATTTTTTCTCCCGGATATAATTGAAAATATCGGTAGCCTTAACTGTCTGCCGGATCTGATCGAGATTCATCAACAAAACGCCGGAATTAAAATAACTTTCAGCCTCATAGTTGCCCAAGCGCAAACGATTGAAATCCTCAGTCATGTTATTAGTCAAAGCGGCGTGACTGGCAGCTGCATATAACTTGCTTTCCATTGGCATTTGATAGAGTTGCTTCAAATCATTGATCACCAACAAGTCGACATCCAGATACAAGATCCGCGAAACTTCTTTAGGTAGATATTTATGAGCCAACAAACGATAGTAGATTGTTTCTGGATAGCGGTCGTTGACTGGAGCGTTCTCGAAGATCTTCCCATCAACAATGATTGGATGGTAATTGATCTGCAAACGTCGACAGAATTTCTCGATCTGCTCAGTGTCAGCTAGTTTCTCCTGTTGTAAAACATAAACATCCAAGCTCTTCGTGGGACTATTGATAACGATCGAATAAAGACAAGTCAACAGTTGTTGACTGACCTTGTCGTTGATTGCAAAAAGTAAATTCACCAGACCACCTCACTGACTCTTTGATAAGAAAATTATATCACGGTCAGGTCTGCCGATATTTTTAACCAAATAGTATTTATCTGTGCTTTTTTCATTCGATTGGTATAATTGTCCCACAGGAGATAAATATGGAAAAAACAATCAACAAAAACCGTCTAACCCTTGCAATACCATCAACACCAGCTACTAAATCAGATCACGATGTCATAACTGACCTACTTGACACCCTAGCTGCGCACAAAAAAGATTGCGTCGGCATGGCCGCCAATATGATCGGCGTCAGCAAAAATATTATTGCTGTCAATGTCGGTCTGGTCAATGTCCCGATGATCAATCCCGTTATCACCAAAAAGTCGCAGCCCTATCAAGTTAAGGAAGGCTGCCTATCACTAGAGGGCGAAAAAGAAACGACTCGTTATAAAAATATCGAAGTCAGCTTTCAGGATCAAAATTTCAATTCCCATCAACAAAGTTTCAACGGCTTCATCGCCGAAATCATTCAACACGAGATCGACCACCTATCAGGCATCTTGATCTAGCCTTGATAAGGATTTTCAGCCAGAACTTGCGTGTAAAAACCGATCTCGTCAAAAACTGATTTCAGCCGTTGTTCAAAATGGTCACTATTTTCAGCACCAGTGATCAACTTACCGTCGGTAGCAAAATTTTTGTCAGCATCCCAAAGCAAAGCTGGTGATGGCAAAACAATCATGTTGAGCATTTGTAAAATCGGTACGATCGAAGCAGCAGCCACGATACCGCCATCGCTGAAATGCGAATAAGCCACCACATGGACCGGCTTGCGATTGACCTGAGGACCAACGAAATCGAGCGCATTTTTCAAAACACCAGTGATAGCTCGGTCATATTCTGGGGTCAAAATGACATAGCCGTCTTGCTGATCCAGATCATTTAACCAACTAGCTTCAGCAGAATTCAGATCGGTGATCTCATCTTCCAAGGGAGTTTGTGGATGATCATAGAGTGGTAACGGATAATCTTTTAGATCAAGCCAATTGAATTCAACATCTCTGACTTGAATGTTGCTCTTTAAGTACTTAAAAATTTTTTCACCCAATGCTTTAGTTCTAGTTGAACCTAAGATCACACCAATTTTTACCATTTGAGTGCCTCCTGATATATTCCAAAATTATATTAAATAAATATTCCTTTTATATATTAAAGATAAATTTATTATTTAGCTAGGTCAATTGTTTTGCACTTTTAATTAATTATTACTCAAATTTGAAATGAAGGTCTTAATTTTATGGATAGACTGACCAAATATCTACTCAAGGAAAATTATCATCAAAACTTGTTCCGTCAACAAGAGATCTCAAAGTTGACCGCTTAGATCAAGTACTTATGGATCAATGTTGTCATCTATATTTTGATCACTGGGATCGAGTATTGGCTGGCTATTATTGGTCATTCACAAGCTTTGCGGGCTGATGCCTTAAACAATCTCTCAGGAGTCATATCGACTGGCGTTTTGATCATCGGTCTTCGAGAAGCGACTAATATCGACGACGATGACATCATTGGTAAACACCTCCCTGTTCAAGGAGTCCGTAGTCAAAATACTTTACAGCTATCCCGTTTTCGATTGGAAACGATTTTTACTTTATTAACCAGTTTTATTATGGTGCTGATCTCACTACAGATCATCATTAGTGGAATCACTGGTTTATTCCATCTCGAAAACAACGTCACACCAAATCTACTTTCTGCCGTAGGTGCCTTTGTGGCAACTTTGATGATGCTAGTGGTCTACTTTATCAATCTTCGTTTTGGAAAAAAGCTTGAGAATGCTTCACTTTTGGCGGCATCCAAAGATAGTTTAGGCGATGTGGTGACTAGTTTGGGGACGATGATCACGGTTTTGGTCTCCTTCTTCCTTCATTTGAACTGGCTTGATAGTACGGTCAGTATCGCAATCGGTTTATTTATTTTATGGCAAGGTCTGCAGGTCTTTCAGGAATGCACTTTAAATCTAGCTGACTACGTTGACCCGCAGTTGGAAGCCGATATGAAGAAGACCGTTGAAACGGTCAAACATGTCCATCAAGTGATGGATCTATCGAGTCGTTACAGTGGCAATCTGCTGATCGTTGATATTTTTATTATGGTAAATCCAAATGCCTCGATCTGGGAAATTTATAACGTCAATGAAAAGATTGAAAATCGGCTCCATCAGAAATTCAATACTTATGATGTCACGATTACGGTCATCCCTGACCCAACTGAATTAAAGAAAAAGCAAGCAAAAAAAGGTCCGTCAATTTAATTGGCGGGCCTTTCGTTTTATTGGAGTGGTAATTACAACAACTTAGTACATGACTTTAAGCAAAACTGAGTGGATCATCTTTCGTCCAGAATCCGGTCGGCCGAATCTTGAAGTTATCAAGTCGGTCATCGATGTCGACGTAGAGATTCTTCTCAATTAGCTTGTCCTTTAGTAATGCTAAGACGGCTGCAGCAGCTGCGGCGATATCGAATCCGATAATACCAGTAGTCATCATTGCAAGTCCGATCATAATTGGTACGACGATACTTGCAATCAAGAGTCCGGCTTGAATTAGGATTGCGATACCAGCAACAGGTCCCATTATCAAACCTACAAATGGAATAAATCCAAGTAGGACTAGTGGGATAATGATTGGTACAGTGATCAAAAGCACTAAGCTCATCCAGAATGGCCATGATAGGGCGATCAATAGCCCTGGAATGAACAAGGTCATCATGGCAAGACCGACGATGATAGCAATGCCAAGAACTGGGATCGCTAAGTCCGTGAAGATCAACGCCATGAATCCGAAGCCAATAAAGAATAACAAGAACCTGAGTACTAGGAACATCGGCATTACCGCTACTAACAATAGGAAGAGGAGCACGGCTCCTACTAGCGCAATAATATTAAAGATTGGATAGAGGATCAAGACGATCAATAGAATACCTAAGATCGTACTTACTGAACCTGCCGTGAAGATGAAGAAGATGGCCATCAGCGCTACCACAAGGATAGCAGCGACAATCACGAACAAGATCAACGGCAAGGCGAAGAATAGCAATGGCGATAACGTGAATAATAACAGGCCGATTCCGGCGAAGATACATGCGATAACGATACCGATCAAAGCCAAAATTGGAACTAAGATTGGCAATAATCCGATAGCTAAAGCAACGATTCCGGCGAAAATCTGCAATGCTATTAAGGCGACAAACATTACTATTGGAACAGCGATAGCTAAGATAACCACAATTCCGGTAACGATGATAGCTGGTAACCAGAGCAAGATACCGATAACGGAAAGAACCGTTACGATAGCACCAGCTACGACAGCCAGGAAGGTAATTGGGATCGTGATCAAATTGACGATTGGAATCAAGTTAACGACTAATCCAATCAGAGCTGCTGCAATCGTAAAGATAGCAGCTATAGGGAGGATAAACGGCGAAGCAAGGATCCCTAATGTCAACAACAAGATTGGCAAGGCAGTAACTGCAAAGACGACAGTGAAGACGACTAATGCAATTGGGATCCAGATTGGCGCAGTTACGATGGCAATTATTGGCATCAAGATAGCCAAAACTGGCACGGCAATAATCGCTAAAATAATTGCTGCCAAGAGATCCGTCTTGTCATTCTTTTGAACGACCTTCCGTTTCAGAGCATCAGGAACATACTTTTTGTCGAGATAATCTTGATAAACTTGCGATTTTTTCATCAATTGCATGTTGATGGCTTTATCAAAATCACCTTTCCTCATTGAATCACCAAAGGATTTAAAGATTTGGGGTAGGTTCGATAAATACTTGTCAGTACTACCAACAACAGGACGAGTATCTACAGTGAAGAGAAACTCGCTACCATCCATAGCAGATTTTAGGAATTTAAAGATCCGACCGGTTTTATCTGAGGAGGATGTACCGTTCGATACCTGGTGTAAAATGTCAGGAATTGCTCCAAGCATCTGAGCTTTGTCGTCACTTGACGCATTTCCCATTTTTTTATAGAGGTCGCTTTGAATCTTGTAAAACAAGTTTGCAGAATCTTTATTCCCACTATCATTAGTAGATTGACCAGCAGCACGGCTATTTGCAGCCTGTGCGATTGGTTCGACATTGCCGGATTGACCTGCATTGTGAGCAGCTAAAGAAGCAGAAGCCATCTGATCCACAGTCGTTTTAGGATTGTAGAAAGTCTTCGGCAACTCAGTCGCACCAGCAACATTCGTCGAAGCATCAACTTTCGTCACATTCAGGCGACCATTGATAGCCTTCCAAGCATCATTCGAGTTGAGCTTTTCAGAAGATGAAGCATCTTTACCCTGCAAATAATCTTGATAAACTTGCGATTTGAGCAAATTATCAATATCCATAGCCCGATCAAAAGCATTGGCCGAAATGTTGGCACCGAATACTTTCAATAACTTGGGCATATTTTGTTGCAGGATATTATCACTATTAGTATTAGCCGCACCATTCACAAACGTATTAGCAATGCGACCAGTCGAAAGACGAGTCTCAAAACTGAAAGTTTGTGCTTGTGTTGGGGCGTTACTAATATATGACCAGATCCAAGGTAAAGTCTTGACCACTTCGGCCTGCTCTTCAGCGTCAGCATTAGGAACCTTATTGGCAACATCCGTGCGGATGCTTTCAAAAGATTGATTGCTTTGGTAAGCCTTATTTTGATTTTGACCAGCTTGATTTTGATCAGCTAATGCTTGTTTCAAAGTTTCGTGAGGATCACTGGCTCTCCCATCAGGGGTTTGGATCACGTTTGAAACTGCCGCACCAGCTTGGACCTGTTGTTCAAGCGCAGCCTGCGGCTGAACTTGAGAACTTTCAGTGTGAGTAGTTGGTGTTGCTGGCGTCGTTGGTGTTGAGGCAGTTTCAGTCGCACCCGACTCCTGATTAGTTTGAGAACTAGTTTGTTGATTGTCAGTACCTGCTACTTGAACTTGTCTTCGAGAAGTAGGAGCAGCTTGAGCTGACGAAGCTTGTGGACTCGCCTGACCAGTGGATGCTGATTTAGTCGTTGAGTCGGTTGAAGAAGTTGACGTCGAGTCAGTGCCATTTGCACCAGTCAAATTTTTCTCGGTCGCACCAGCAGTTGAATCTGTCGGTGTTTGTCCGGAGCCATTAGTCGTTGGTGTGCCAGAAATTCCCACTGTTGTGCGTGACATGACGGCCTGGCGTGCTTCGTCAAAGGTTGGCGTGTAGTTGTTTTGCGAACTACTCTGTTGCTGTTGTTGCTGCTGTTGCTGTTGGGTACGAGCTTGAGTAACGGTCTTGTAGCCAGTCGTTTGTCTGGTCGTGGTCGAATAAGCACGGTTACTACTTTGCTGGTATGTCGGCTGCGTGGCAGCTTGCGTCTGGGTTGAAGTCGTCTGCGTTGTAGCAGTTTGTGATGTTTGAGAAGCTGGCGAGTAACTTTGAGTCTTACTGTAACGAGCAGTCTGCTGAGTTGTCGTCGTACTTTTCGTCATCTGCGGCTGATGCCACTTAGAAGTCAGCTGATCATGAGCAATCTTTACTGGCGAACCAGCAAACTTTGCGGTGACCTTGGTAGTAGTGTAAACATTCTTAGTGGCTATCCCCATAGCTATTTGATAATTCCCGTAATCGACATTACGGTTGAAAGAAAGTGTCAAAGTATCATTATTGGTATCTTTGGTGGCTGTATATGGAACATCCCCCTTTTGATTGATAACGGTACTATGCTTCAGATCGACATTTTGGCGGTCGAATGAGACGACCAATTTTTCGCCTTTCTGAATAACATTATTCCCCGAAGCGACTATGCTGCCAACGAATGCATAGCCTCCATTTTGCTTCTTCAGTCTCAAATTGAAAATACTATTAGCATCCCTTAATGGTGTTTTCAAATTTGAATTGGGCTTTGCCGGCTCAGTTGTCCGAATGTGGTTGTCAGTAGTGGCTGCCGAAACAGCTCCAACTGTCCCACTGGCGACGATTGGCGCCGCCAACAGTGCAACTGAAACACAGACAAAAGCTCTTTTGAACAATGACATGAAGTCCCCCCTTCACTTTTAAAATTAATTAAAAGAACGATATAAATTTACATTTATATCTATGAGTGAGCATAACTCTCCGCATATTCTTTTACAAGTAATTTCACAATTGCGAGCAATGATAAAAAAGCAGTGTGAATTGGATTTTGATTATTTTTTGAATCATCAAAATACTGTAATATCAGTATTTTATCGGACTAATCTTAATTTAGAATATCGTCAGAACCATTTATCAATCTATAATCAGCATCAATATTGTGAAACGTTTAAAGTCAAAAAAGGTAACTTTTTTTATATATCGTACGATACTCATTTTAATTATTTTTATTTCCATATATTTGTTATATTCTAGGATGACTCATTTAATTATTAATTAATTAAATCCAAGTATTTTGATAATCCAATATTTCTACTCGAATATTCATTTATTGGTTCGAGTTTACTTTAAAAAGAGCAACTAAAAAATGAGCATTATTGGCGGATTTTTATAATTCGCAAAAAATACAAATATATTTATCATCAATACGTTATTTGATTAATTTCAGAAACAAATGAAAAGACCTCCTTGGGATGATTTATTCATCAAATCAAGGAGATCTTTTTTCATTATTTCTAAAAATACTGCCATTTTTTTGAACGCTTTTAAACTTGTTTTGTTTGTATAATATTACTCGTCAATTGGGTCAGTGATGGTTTTAACGACAGTTTCGATAGTATCAACAAAAGGACCATCCTTTTTTAGCCCTGGAATCTGAAACTTCGTTTCCCACCAATCAGTCCTGATCTGTTGGACCTTTTCGACCATTTGCTGGCCTAATTCAGTCAGCTGCAACAACTTTGTCTTACCTGCCCCATCGTGTTTTTCTAGATAATCAAGTTGTTCCATCTTTTTGATCTCTCGTGTTGCTAAGCCTTTGTCGATCACTAAAAGTCTGGCGACATGATTTTGCGTAATTTCAGGATAGTCACCCACTGACAATAAAATACAAGCGGCAGTCGGATTTAATTTTAATTGATCGAATTGTTCGCGAGTATCTTTATAATACTGGCGGTGGATAATAGAAATGTCTTGAGCTAGGTATCCAATATTTTTCATAAAATTGCTCCCGATTTTTTGTGTGTTGACAAATCAACACTAACGATTTATCTTATAACAATAGCATTCTAACCACTTATTCACAAGGAGATATTTATGGCTAACAAGAAAACTGGTGCAGAAGCATTATTTGAATCAATGATCAATCAAGGTATCAAATACGTCTTCGGATTGCCTGGAGCAAAAGTCGACAAATTGTTCGATTTGATGCAATACAGTGATAATCCTAAAGCACCCAAACTAATCATCACTCGTCACGAACAAAACGCTGCCTTTATCGCTTCCGGTATCGGACGTCTAACTGGCAAACCTGGCGTGGTCGCTACTACTTCCGGCCCCGGAGTTTCCAACTTAGCAACTGCGTTGATCACTGCTACTTCTGAAGGTGACCCAGTCGTTGCCTTAGGTGGCCAAGTCCCACGTAACGATGTGGCTCGTTTGACTCACCAAAGTATTCCTAGTAAAGAACTTCTAAGCACAGCTACTAAAGATAGCGTCGAAGTTCAAGATTCAAACAACATCTCAGAAACTTTTGCCAACGCTTATCAAACAGCAATGGCTCCTAAATCAGGTGCAACTTTTATTTCCCTACCAAAAGATGTGCTCGATGATAACGTTACTACTGAAACAATCGATCCATTGACACCGATTCAACAAGGCGGTGCTGATCAGGCAACTATCAATCAAATCATTGAAAAAATCAAGAACGCCAAACTTCCGGTTATTTTAGCAGGAATGCGTTCATCTGATTCAGAAGTTACTGCATCGATCAGAAACTTCCTCGAAAAATTCTCGATCCCAGTTGTTGAAACCTTCCAAGGTGCTGGTGTTATCAACCGTGACCTCGAAAAGAACTACTTTGGTCGAGTCGGTTTATTCCGTAACCAAATCGGTGATGCGATGCTTAAAGAAAGCGATCTAGTTATCACGATTGGCTATGACCCAGTTGAATACGAAGCTCGTCTTTGGAACGTTGACCGGACTGGTGAGATCATTAACCTTGATAGTATTGCTCCAGAAATTTCTAACGACTATCAACCAGATTTAGTGGTCCAAGCTGACATTGCGAAAACTTTGAATCAGTTGAGTCAAGATTTACCTGATATTTCACTGAATGATGATTTGAAATCTCATTTGCATCAAATGCAAACTAACTTTTTATCTAAAGATGCTGTGCCTGAACGCAAAGATGCTAAAGGTGTTCATCCATTAGAGATCATCAACAAATTACAAAATCAGGTCAATGATGACACAACAGTCACTGTTGACGTTGGTTCCCACTATATCTGGATGGCTCGTCACTTCCGTAGCTACAAACCAAGACATCTTCTTTTCAGTAATGGTATGCAGACCCTGGGCGTTGCTTTGCCATGGGCTATCGCAGCTGCTTTAGAGCGTCCTGACCACCACGTTGTTTCAGTTGCTGGTGATGGTGGTTTCCTCTTCTCTGGTCAAGAGTTAGAGACTGCTGTCCGTTTGAATTTAAATATCGTGCAACTAGTTTGGAATGATGGTTATTACGATATGGTCAAATTCCAAGAAGAAGCTAAATACGGCCGTAACTCTGGTGTTGCTATTGGTTCTGTCGATTTTGCCAAATATGCTGAAAGTTTTGGCGCTACTGGTATCCACGTCGATAGTGCTGATGAACTTGACGGAGCCTTGAAAAAGGCTTTTGCTAAAGAGGGTCCAACTGTGATCGACATTCCGGTTGATTACAGCGACAATATTAAGTTATTATCAACTCTATTGGACGATTACGTGAACTAATTTTAGACAGAGAGGAATTCATTATGACTAACTCGAACATCTTATATCAACACGGAACATTAGCTTTATTAGTTCCTGGACTACTTGAAGGAACTTTATCGATGCAAGAACTATTGCAACACGGCGACACTGGTATCGGTACTGGTGAGGGTCTCGATGGTGAATTGATCATCTTAGATGGCACTCCTTATCAAGTAGATAGTAAAGGAAACGTCAATGTAGTTGATGGTTCTTTCACACTACCTTTTGCCAACAGTCACTTCGCAGCGTACAATCCTTTGACGACCGTCGAAGATGTTAAACGTGAGGAACTCAAAGATATCGTGGCTAAAAAAGTTCAAAGTGCCAATACCTTCTACTCGATCAAAGTCAAAGGTACATTTAAGAACATCACGACCAGAGCGGTTCAAAAATCGACCGAACCTTACGCAACTTTAGCTAAAACAGCTGAGAATCAAAGTATCTTCACTCGTAAGTCAGTCGAAGGAACCTTGTTGAGTTACTATTCACCTCAAATTTTCGATGGTGCAGCAGTCGGAGGCTTCCACAGTCACTTCATGTCAGACGAACACGACTTCGGTGGCCACATCCTCGACTTCGCATCAGTAACTGGAGAAGTGACCTTCCAACAATTCGACAGCCTAGAACAACATCTACCCGTAGATAATCCAGCCTATATGACTCACGATTTCTCAAACGATGATGTCTTAGGAGAAATCCATAAAGCCGAAAGTTAAAAAAGCAGAGTGGTACCAAAGGTGCACAGTTTGCGAGCATTAACGAGGAATCGGAACTTATTCCTGAACTTGGAATAAGAGCCGGTTACACGTTAAGCGGAACAAACTACCTTTGGTAGCACGTTTCAAATCAGAGTGCAAAAACAGGCGGTTAGTTTGCGAGCATTAACCTGAAATCGGAACTTATTCCCGGTTCTGGAATAAGAGCCGATTTCAGGTTAAGCGGAACAAACTGCCTGTTTCTTGCACGTTTTCGCTATAAAGATAGAACGCACGCACTAATGCAAAATCACAACAAAGCACAACACTTTATTCGAGCATTAAGAGGTGCTTTCGATAACATGTTTTTTCAAAATCTAACAATACAAAATCAAAATTCCAACCCAATCTCCTTGAATAACAGTAAATTGTGCGTTATCTTGTAGGACACCCTTGATTAAGTATTTCAACAAAAACAGCCATTCCGGATCAAATCTGGAATGGCTGTTTTACTTTGTCTAAATTTACTCTTCACTTATATTAGTTTGTTTAGTTTTATCTCGGATAGTCAAAATAGCAATAATTGCACCGATCAAAACGATCATTATCGAAACTAACAAAACTGTTTTATAACCTTGATTAAATGCGATAAAGATATCTCTTCTAATATCTTCCATCAATAAATTACCATTGATCAACTGGTCAAAATAATGTTGAACAACTTTTAATGTGTCGTGACTAGAAACTGGTCCAGCTTCTTGGAAATTTTTAGTAATCGCATTTCGAGCAGATTCTGGAACCGATAAATTATCAATCTGTTTACCAATAGAAGCTTGATAATGATTGTTCAATACCATACCTAAAATAACGATCCCAAACGTACTTCCTAATTGACGGAAAACGTTGACTACCCCACTGGCGATCCCGACGAATTTATTTTCAACACTTTCAACAGCTGCTGACGACAGCGGTGGGTTGACGATGGCATTCCCAATACCTAAAATGATAAATCCAATCACGAAATCAGGATAAGTCACACTCATCGAAACCACTTGTTCGATTTCAAATAGTCCACAAGCTATTAACAACAAGCCACCAGCAATCAGCCGACGCTTAGCAAAACGGTTGGATAAAATACCAGCGATTGGCCCAATGATCAAACTCATCAGACCGATGGCTAATTGTCTGATACCGGTCTGTTCTGCGGTATAGTTCAAATAGTTTTGCATCCAAATGGTCAAATATGTTAGATATGCATATAGTCCAGCGCCTAAACAAAACGATGCTAAGGCAGTGCCATTAAAGGACCATGACTTGAATAGTGTCAGATCGATCATTGGTTCTGCGAATAACTTTTCAGTGATCAGGAACAAGATCAATAATATGGCTCCTAGTACGAAATAAAGCCAAACATTTTGATTGCTCCACTTCCAAGCTGGATGAACTTCTTTTTGAACTAAGCCAAAAACGAAGCAAAAGATCATGGCAGTTGAAAAAATCATTCCCAGCCAATCAATTTTTTCGTTTTTGATACCAAGCGTTTCATCAACAAATTTAAAACTCATAAACAAAGCTATTAAACCGATCGGCAGATTGATGAAGAAAATTGCCCGCCAATCAAAGAAACGGATCAAAAAGCCACCTAAAACTGGCCCTAAAGCTGTCGCCACCCCGACGACTGAACTCCAGACACCAAAGGCTATCCCCCGCTCTCGATCATCAAAGGTCTCGGCTACGATAGTCATCGATAAGCTCATCATACCTGCACCACCGATACCTTGAATCATCCGTGACCAATTCAATTGCATCGGTGTTTGCGAAAGAGCCGACGCTAACGATCCCAAAGTAAAGATCGATAAAGAAATCATGAAGACTTTTTTTCGTCCAAACAGGTCACCAAATTTCGACGCGAGTAATAAACACATGGCAAACGCCAAGGTATACGCATTGATGATCCATTGCAGATCTGAATAGGATTCTCGCAATTCTGTTTGGATCGTCGGCAAAGCGACGTTGACAATAGTTGAATCTAGTAACGACATAAATACTGCTAAACATAAAGCTGTTAAGGCCCACCATCGACGGTGACCATTTTTTGCAGCTGTTTCCATAAAACATTCCCCATTTATAAAACTTTTATTCATATTAATATACCAAAATTAGATATTCACATGATATATTTTACACGAATCACACCAAATCTTACTGTTTCAATCGTTCAAAATTTTAAATTAACTATATTGTGAAATTATAAACATTAACAAATCTTTATTCCGATAAATGAAATAATTGTGGTTCAAATTGAAATTGTTGACATAGCAATCTCATAAATATTATTAATGACCTTTTAAACATTTGACTATAAGAGTAGCACACTAATATGCTATAAATATCACAAAGTTAAGAATTGCTTGTCAACAACAACTGGAGGTAATTACTATGACAAATTTTAGAACTGAATCTGACACCTTAGGTGAAGTTAAAATTCCTGAGACTGCACTTTGGGGAGCTCAAACGGAACGTTCTCGGAACAACTTCCCAACTGGTGAAAAGATGCCACTTGATATCATCAAAGCTTTATTGCAGATCAAAAAAGCTGCAGCTATCGCTAATAAAGAAGTTAAATCGATCGACGGTAAAAAAGCAGATTTGATTGTTAAAGCCATCGATGAATTGTTGGCCTTAGATGATGTTGATCTTCGCAAAGATTTTCCACTGGTAATTTATCAAACAGGTTCTGGTACCCAGACCAACATGAATTGTAATGAAGTTGTCGCTCATATGGCTGCAAAACTCGATGACAGCGTTGAGATCTTGCCAAACGATGACGTCAACAAAGGTCAAAGTTCTAATGACATCTTCCCAACTGCTATGAACATCACAGCCGCAGTTGCAGGAGCTGAATTGGAAAAAGCTTTGGAACATTTGATATCTGAATTGAAAATCAAACAAGATAAGTACTGGCGGACAGTCAAGATTGGCCGGACTCATTTGCAAGATGCTACTCCATTGACTTTTGGACAAGAAGTCAGTGGCTACGTATCAGCTTTAGAACATGACCTTTCATATCTAAATGATTTGAAACCAACTTTGGCTGAATTAGCGATGGGTGGAACAGCTGTTGGGACTGGTTTGAATGCTGCCCCTGGTTTCTCAGATATCATCGCTGATAAAATGAGCGAAGTTTATGGTATCAAATTCACTGCTAAAACTAATAAATTCTATGGTTTAGCACATCATTCAGGACTAAATGTCGTTCATGGTGCAATGAAGACATTAGCTGCTGATCTGATGAAGATTGCCAATGATATCCGCTTCTTAGGTTCAGGTCCTCGTTCAGGTTATGGCGAATTGAACATTCCTGCTAACGAACCCGGTTCATCGATCATGCCAGGTAAAGTCAATCCGACCCAAGCTGAAGCAATTACGATGGCTGCCGTCCGTGTCATGGGAAATGACGTTGTTGTTGACCTAGCTTCATCCCAAGGTAATTTTGAAATGAACGTTTATAAACCAGTTCTGATCAGTGCCTTTCTTGAGTCAGCCGACTTATTAGCCGGAACAATGACAGGCTTTGCTGACAAGATGATCCATGGACTTTCTGTCAATTCAGAAAGAATGGAAGAATTGGTTGATCAATCATTAATGACAGTTACAGCCCTTTCACCACATATTGGCTATCACGAAAGTGCAACGATTGCTCAAACTGCTCAAAAAGAAGGTACCTCCCTGCGTGAAGCTGCCATCAAATCAGGCAAGTTAACTGCTGAACAGTTTGACCAATGGGTCGTTCCTATCAATATGACTAATATCGATCAAAAATAATTATTAAGTGAGGAAATTATGGCAAAATATAAGTTTCAACCTACTGACATCAAAGAGTTGCAAACTAGTTACGACTTGATCGTCGTCGGTTCCGGTGGCGCTGGTCTGACTAGTGCCTTGCAAGCTCATGAACTAGGTCTTAACCCGGTCATCCTTGAAAAGATGCCGGCTATCGGAGGTAACACGACCCGAGCATCTTCAGGAATGAACGCCAGTGAGACTTCAGTCCAGCTCGACCACCGAATTGTCGACAGTATGCAGGATTTCTATGACGATACTTTCAAAGGCGGCGGCAAAAAGAACAATCCTGAGTTGTTGAAGTATTTCACGACTCATTCAGCCTTAGCTATCGACTGGCTCAAGGAACACAAAATCATCTTGGATGACCTGACGATCACCGGCGGAATGGGCGTCATGCGGACACATCGCCCAAGCTCAATGGCACCGATCGGTGGCTTTCTAGTGACCGAATTGCTGAAACAAATTGAGAAAAACAATATCCCATTATTCAACGATGTCCATGTCAATAAGCTTTTAAAGAGTGATGACCAAATAGCTGGCGTCGAAGTTGACATTGATGCCAAAACGGTCAATATCAGTGCTCCAGCCGTAATCTTGGCAACTGGTGGTTTTGGTGCCAATCCAGAATTACTAACTAAATATCGTCCAGACCTCAAGGGCTACAAAACAACTAACCAACCTGGTGCTACTGGTGACGGTATCACTTTAGCCGCCGATGTCGGTGCTAAATTAGTCGATATGGATCAAGTCCAAGTTCATCCGACTGTTCAACAAGATACTGATCATCCTTACTTGATCGGTGAAGCTGTCCGTGGTGAAGGTGCTATCTTGGTCAATAAAGCTGGAAAACGTTTCGTCAACGAGCTCGATACTAGAAAGAACGTTACCGCAGCTATCGATGATCTGAACGAACATGGTGCTTATTTGATCTTTGATCAAGGCATCCGCGACCGGGTCAAAGCCATCGAATTTTATGACCATATTGGTCTAGTTTCGACTGGCGAAACCTTAGAAAAATTAGCCGCTGAGATCAAACTTCATCCTAAGGCTTTAGAAAAGACCGTTTCTGACTGGAACTCCGCTATCGAAACTGGGGATAAAGAGTTCAAACGGACAACAGGCATGGATCGTGGTATCACTACTGGACCTTTCTTCTCGATCCACATCGCACCTGCGGTCCACTACACGATGGGTGGCGTTTCGATCGATGATAAGACTGAGGTCTTAGACGAAAAAGGCCATGCTATCAAGGGATTATTTGCAGCTGGGGAAATTGCCGGAGGTTTACACGGTAATAACCGGATCGGCGGAAACTCGATTGCCGAAACAGTTATCTTTGGGAGACAAGCTGGTCAACAATCCTTCAAATATGTACAGCAAGGTCGTGTCTCTAAATAATCATGACTCTTGAAAAACTGAATTATCGAAAATTTATTTTACCGATCGTCGTTGGCCTAATTATTTGGTTGCTCTCACCATTTAAGCCAGCAGGCGTTTCCTTAGTTGCTTGGCACATGTTTGCTATCTTCGTGGCAACAATCATCGGCTGTATCACTCAGCCATTACCAATCGGGGCCGTGGCTATCATTGGTTTCACGATCACTGTTTTGACTGGTACGGTCAAAATGGATACTGCTATCGTGGTTTTGGTAATAGCAGTATCTGGCTGATTGCGATGGCTTTCTTCATTTCTCGAGGTTTCATCAAAACTGGACTTGGGAAACGGATTGCCGTCCTCTTCGTCAGGATGTTCGGTAAAAGCACTTTAGGACTATCTTATTCACTCCTCGGTGTCGACTTAGTCCTTGCTCCTGCTACACCAAGTAACACCGCTCGTGCCGGTGGTATTATGTATCCGATCATCAAATCTTTAGCTGAAGAATTTGGTTCGGATCCGAAAAAAGGCACTGAACGAAAAATGGGATCATTCTTGATCTTCTCGGAATTCCATGGTGACATGATCACCGCTGCCATGTTCTTGACTGCCATGGCCGGAAACCCTTTGGCACAGTCGTTGGCTGGTCAAATGGGGGTTAAGATCTCTTGGATGAACTGGTTCCTCGCCGGTATCGTCCCTGGTCTAGTTTCTTTGATTGTTATCCCATTTGTGATCTACAAAATGTTCCCACCTGAAATCAAGAAAACACCTGATGCCAAAGGTTGGGCCGATAAACAATTGAGTCAAATGGGTAAATTCAGTTTACCTGAAAAGTTGATGTCAGTTATCTTCGTCATCGCCCTACTACTTTGGATCCTCGGTGGTGTGCTTGGGATCGATGCAACACTTACCGCCTTCATCGCCTTAACGCTCTTGATCCTTTCTGGGATCTTGTCTTGGAAAGATATCCTGAATGAATCAGGTGCTTGGAACACTTTGGTCTGGTTCTCAGTCCTAGTCATGATGGCTTCACAACTCAACAAATTAGGTTTCATCCCTTGGTTGAGCAATGCCATCGGTGGCAGTCTTAAAGGAATGAATTGGATCTTTGTTTTGATCATTTTATTACTTGCTTACTTCTATACTCATTATCTATTCGCTAGTTCGACCGCTCACATTTCAGCAATGTACAGTGCCTTTCTAGCGGTCGCTATTTCAGCAGGTGTCCCACCGATGCTTGGTGCCTTGATGCTTGGTTTCTTCGGAAATCTCTGTTCATCAACGACTCACTATAGTAACGGTCCTGCTCCGATCCTATACGGATCTGGTTACGTCAAGCAAAGCGAATGGTGGAGAATGAACTTGATTCTCGGTATAATTTACTTTGTTATCTGGATCGTCATCGGTTCAGGTTGGATGAAACTAATCGGTATGTGGTAAAAAATGGAGGACAATATGAACACGAGGGACTTGGATTATTTTAAAAAATTGGTCGAGAAGAAGAATTTCACCGAAGTGGCTGAAATCTTCCACGTTTCTCAACCAACCATCACCCAAGCCATTCGACGTTTAGAAAAAGAGTTTGATACCAAACTGATCACCATTGATCGAGTCCATCAAAAAAACGAGATCACCCGTACCGGCAAATTGCTGTTCGAAAAATCTAAACGGATCCAAAAGGACCTGGCACTTGCCCATAAAGAAATCCAAGCAGCTAAATGTCAGAAGATCCGCTTTGGACTGCCGCCAATCATTGGTAGTCTGTATTTTCCCCAAGTAGTCGGCAAGTTAGCTCAGGCCAACATTTTGGATAAATTGAATATGATTGAAAGTGGCTCGCATTCATTGTTGAAACAGCTACAAGATGGCGATATCGACATTGCGGCCATTGGTTCGCTTTTGCCGATCAACAACCCACATTTGATGGCAAAACACTTAGGCACCCGTCCTTTCAAACTCATCGTCAGTAAAAATCATCCCTTGGCCAAATCAAGTCAACCTGTCGATTTTCGCGATTTGTCCGAGGAGAAATTCATCGGGTTCGCCGGTCAGTTCATTCACGGTCAAATCATGCAAGACTATATCGACCACACCGGTATCAAACCTGAGATCATCCAACGAACGCCTGATATCTCGTGGTATAAGAGTTTGATCCGGGCTAACATCGGCATCGGCATTTTAGTCGGCGACGAGATCAATCAATATGACCATAATATTGTTAGTTTGGACATCAAAAATCCTTTACCAGAAAACTTCAATGTTTCCATCTTCTATCGTAATGGTTACGTCCTCAAGGATGATGAACAGAAGTTGCTCGAGATCCTCGAAAAAATGGATATTGAACATATCTCAAAAGATCATTATTAAAAAATAACCACTATTTGAATAAATTTCAAATAGTGGTTATTTTTTTGTATCATCGATTATTTCGAAACCGTAACCGCGGATATGTTCTTTGAGCATTTCTAAATATGACTGAGCTATCGGACTCAATTGCGCCTGACTGTGCTTGATCCAGCCTAAGGTCATTGAATCATCGACTTCTAAAGGTATCGCCACGATCTTGTCATCATTCAACTTACTACTGATGATTCCTGAACTGATGGTATAGCCGTTCAAACCGACCATCAAATTGAAAATCGTTGCTCGATCGCTGACCTTGATATTTTTCTTGCGGACGAGAGTACTTAAGATTTCCTCAGCAAAATAAAATGAGTTATTATCGCCCTGTTCATATGACAAATAAGGATAATCTTCTAAGTCATCTAAGGTGACCGATTTTTTCTTAGTCAAGGGATTTGGACGACCGACGAAAACGTGTGGTAGCGCCTTGAACAGTGGCGTAAATTCCAAATCATGTTCTTTGAACAGCTTATCCATGATCTGATGATTGAATTCGTTCAAATACAAGATACCGATCTCACTTTTAAAACTGGTCAAGTCAGTCAAGATATTGCGAGTTTCTGTTTCTCGTAAAGTGAATTGGTATTCGTCAGCTTTGACCGTTTTGATCAATTCCACGAAGGCATGGACCACAAAGGCATAGTGCTGGGCTGAAACTGAAAATGACTGTTTACGAATAGCATTTTTTTGATAATGCCCTTCTAATAACTGAACTTGATCGAGGACTTGCCGAGCATAGACCATGAATTCACGACCTTCGTCAGTTAAAGTCGCTCCCAATTTGCTTCGCAATAAGATCTGAATATTCATTTCTTTTTCCAATTCTTTGATTGCCTTGGACAAACTTGGCTGGGTCAGATAAAGCTGTTTAGCTGCTTCATTGATCGAACCTGTTTTGACGATCGTTTCTAAATATTCTAGTTGTTGGATTCGCATAGGTCACCTCCAAATTTTTTCTTAAGTATACGTCATCTTATAACTTAAAACTATAACGCGTACATATTTTTAGCAGTTATTCAATAAGCAAATATGGTGTTATCTTATATCCAACGACTACTACTCTAAAGGGGACTTATTTATGACAACATCAATTATTGGTTTTCCTCGGATCGGCGAAAACCGTGAACTCAAATATGCTACAGAGAAATATTGGAAGGACGAGATCAGTGCCGAACAGTTACAAGAAACTGCCAAAGAATTGCGTTTGAAGCACTGGAACTTGGTCAAAGATGCCGGGATCGACGAAATACCCAGTAATGACTTTTCTTTCTTTGACAACACTTTGGATACAGCTTGCTTATTCAATATCATCCCTGAAGATGTTAAAGAACTAGGGCTTTCCGAACTGGATCAATATTTTGCTCTCGCACGTGGTTACCATGGACCAAAAGGTGACTTCAAAGCCTTGCCAATGAAGAAATGGTACAACACCAACTACCATTATTTGGTACCTCAATTTTTCAAAGATACGAAGATTGAATTGAATGCTCACAAGATCATCGACGGATTTTTGGAAGCAAAGGACGCTAGAATTACTACTAGACCAGTTATCGTTGGTCCTTTCACGTTGTTGAGCATCAGTGAATTTCATGATACTAAAGCTGATTTACTTTACGATCAATTGGTCGACACTTATAAGGTCTTGTTCGACCAACTGGAACAAGCTGGAGCTGAATGGATCCAACTGGACGAGCCTGAACTGGTCAAAGATGTGACTGGTGACAAGTATCAACTTTTCAAGAAGATCTATAAGGAACTATTGAAGGATCATCCTAAAATCAAAATTTTACTGCAGACTTATTTTGGCGATGTCCGTGATGTTTACGAAGATTTAATCAACTTGCCGGTACAGGCTATCGGCTTAGGCTTTCACGAAGGTCGTAAAACCGCTGAATTAGTTAAGTCACATTTCCCTGATGACAAGATTTTATTTGCTGGCGTGGTCAATGGAAAAAATATTTGGCGTAACCATTACGAGCAAACGATTAACTTGTTAAAATCATTGCAAGTCAAGAATTTGGTCATCTCGACGTCTTGCTCGCTACTGCATGTACCTTACACCGTCAAAAATGAACTTTTTGCTCCCGAGATCAAAAATCACTTTGCTTTTGCCGAAGAGAAATTGACTGAACTAACTGAATTACAGGCAATTCTTGATGGTGCTGGTTCAGAAGCCTTACGACGCAATCAAGCTCTATTTGCTAAACCTCGAGTTCAAGAAAATCCCGCTGTAAAACAACGTGTTGAGGCTTTAAATGAAGACTCATTCGTTCGTCATCCTGATTTGGAAGAACGAGCTAAGATTCAAAAGGCTGAATTCGACTTACCACTATTACCAACTACGACTATTGGCTCATTCCCACAAACGCGTGAAGTCAGACGAACTCGGGCTCAATTTAGAAAGCACGAGATCACTCAAGAACAATACGACGACTTCATTGCTAGTCACATTGACGAATGGCTCAAGTGGCAAGAAGATATCGGGCTCGACGTCTTAGTCCACGGTGAATTCGAAAGAAACGACATGGTCGAATATTTCGGTCAAAATCTCGATGGTTATTTGTTCAGCAAAAACGGTTGGGTCCAATCATACGGCACTAGAGGCGTTAAACCGCCAATCATCTGGGGCGACGTGGCCCGTAACCAACCGATCACCGTCAAATGGTCGACCTACGCTCAAAGCCAGACTGACAAGATCGTCAAAGGTATGTTGACTGGACCAGTGACGATCCTGAATTGGTCCTTCCCACGTGAAGATATTTCTCAACGTGAATCGACCATTCAAATCGCCCTAGCAATCCAAGACGAAGTTCTCGACTTGGAGAAAAACGGCATCAAAATCATCCAGATCGACGAAGCTGCATTGCGAGAAAAACTGCCATTGCGTAAGTCCGACTGGTACTCCGAATATCTGGACTGGGCAATTCCCGCTTTCCGCTTAGTTCATAGTCAAGTTCAACCCGAAACACAGATCCATACCCACATGTGCTATAGCGAATTTACTGATATTATTCCTGCTATCCAAAATATGGATGCTGACGTTATTTCCTTTGAAGCTTCACGTTCCAACTTAGAGATCCTCGATGCTCTGCAACAGGAGCATTTCAAGCTCCAAGTTGGACCAGGAGTTTATGACATTCATTCACCACGTATCCCTTCAGTCGAAGAGATCAAAAACACTATCCACAAGATCTTGCAGAAAGTCCCTGAACAAAAGGTTTGGATCAATCCCGACTGTGGTTTGAAGACTCGTGGTGTCGAAGAAGCTAAAGCTAGTGTGGAGAATTTAACGAAGGCTGCTCAAGAAGTACGTGAGGAAGCCAAGGAGAAACTGTAATATGGCAAAGAAGAATACTGGACCTCGCTTGTCATTTGAAGTCTTTCCACCAAATTCACAAGGTGGGGTCGACAAACTAACTGATACATTAGATGAATTGAAGAACCTTGATCCAAGCTTTATCAGCGTCACTTGTAGCAACCATAAACTAAATTACGAAAAAACTACCATTGATCTCGCCAAATATGTCCACGACAAATTAAAATGTTCGACGATGGTCCATATGCCAGCCGCTTACGTCACCAAAAAACAAGTCAGCCGGATCTTGGACCAGTTAGAAGCGATGAACATCAACCAAGTCCTAGCTTTACGAGGTGACATCATCGACGGATACGTTCCGGAAAAAGATTTCCGCTATGCCAGCGACCTGACGCGCTTTATCAAACAAGAAAAACCCAACTTCCAAGTTTCTGGCGCTTGTTATCCTGAAGTCCATCCTGACTCCGATAATCGGATCGATGATATCAAACATCTTAAAGCTAAGGTCGATGCTGGTTGTGGCCAATTGATCTCACAACTTTTCTATGATAATGAACAGTTTTATCATTTCCAAGAAGAGTGTGCGATTGCTGACATCAACGTACCGATTTTGGCTGGGATCATGCCGATCATCAATCGTAAGCAAGCTCTACACGTGATCGAGAATTGCTCAGCTCATCTTCCAAAAAAATTTGTGGCCATTCTCGAAAAATACCAAGATAATCCAGTTGCTTTAAAATAAGCCGGCATGGCATACGCAATCGATCAAATCGTTGACTTGGTCACTAACGACGTCGACGGCATCCATCTTTACACGATGAATAAATCCGACACCGCTCGACACATTTACGACAATACGATTTCCCTTTTCGCTCAACCGACCGATAATTTAACACGTTCCTAAAAGCCTGAAAATTTTGATTCAGGCTTTTTTGCTGCTGTTTGGTCCTACACAGATTTCACAAAGTAAATTATAATAATGATAATCTATGGAGGAAGCCTTATTGCTATGAATCAATCACAACCAATCAAAGATTTATCGATCAATGTCGTCAATATCATCTGGAGTTTCGATCCAGAAAGTGAAAAAGTCCTCGTCTTATTAGTCCAAAGTTCTCTGGAGCCTAATATCGGTCGCTGGGGACTGCCCGCAACTAGACTCCGCAGTGACGAAAGTGCTGATGATGCCTCACTGCGCTTGATCCGTGAAAAAATCGGTCTCGACTTACCAAATTTTTACACCGAACAACTAGCCACCTTTAGCAACATCAATCGGTCGAACAAAGGCCGCAATATTGCCTTGACGTACATGACATACCTGCCGTCCGCTCCCAAATTGACGGCTGGTTACGGAGCCAAACAGGCTGAATGGTTTTCAGTCGGTCATCTTAAACAGCAATACACTTTAAATTACGGAAATTTGACCTTCAAGACTCTCGAAGATGAAATTTCTGAAGATGAATTTTATCAACAACTTCCTCAAGCTGATCAAGAAGAAAATTTGATCTCAGATTACTCCTTGATCCTGCGTCAAGCATTCAGACGTATCACTAATCGACTCGACTATTTACCCACCATCCTACTAATTCTCGGTCAAAATTTTACACTCAAACAAGCTCGGATCGTCTATGCTGCTTTCTTAAAAGAATCTGTTGCAAATATCGATAATTCCAATTTTAGAAAGACCCACGTCCACTTGTTTCAAGAGGTTGGCGTCAGACACGGCAAGAGTGGTCGGCCGGCAAAACTTTATCGCTTGAAATGATTGCTTGACCCCTAACATGACTCGTGGTAGTCTTGTTTTAATCTATTAAAGGTAAATTTTACCTTTAATAGAAATAATTGATTTTCTTTATAAATTTTGGAGGTATTATCTTGGAAACAACACAGCAAAATAGTGGTATCAAGCTGTTGATGGTCATTGGTACTGCTTGGCTTTTTGATGCTGCTGATGTGGCATTATTGTCGTTTATCATGCCCCTGATCAAAGGTGAATGGCGCTTGACCGATGGCCAAGTTGGTCTAGTTAGTTCGATCACGACGGTCGGTATGATGATCGGTGCGGTCCTTTTTGGTTATCTGGCGGACCGTTTTGGCAAAAAGAACATTATCATCGTTACCCTGCTGATTTTCTCAATCAGTAATTTGGCTCTGGCCTTTACGCAGGACGTCTCGCAATTCCTGTTAGTCCGTTTCGTTACTGGTATCGGTCTTGGTGGTGAATTACCAGTTGCAACAACTATCATCGCTGACGCTTTTACTGGTCACAAACGCTCACGGATGCTAATCTTAGTCGATAGTTTTTGGGCAATCGGTTGGATCTTTGCGTCACTTTTAGCTTTCTTATTCATGCCCCACTTCGGTTGGCGTCCAACTGTAATCGTTACTTCATTGATGGCTGTTTATACATTAGTTATCCGTCGTCATTTACCAGATGAGACTAATGTCAAAAACGAAAAGCTCAATGTTAAATATGCTTTCACACAAATTTGGTCAAAAGAATTTTGGCGGACGACACTTTGCTTAAGTATCATGTGGTTCGTGATCATGTTCGTTTATTACGGATTATTCTTATGGCTACCAAGTGTTTTGATCAAACGTGGATTCTCAGTCGTTCATAGTTTCGGCTATACGTTATTGATGAGTTTTGCTCAATTGCCAGGCTACTTCTTAGCAGCTTATTTGATGGGTAAAATCAGTCGTAAAACAGTTATGGCGATTTACCTAGTAGGTACTATGATCGGTGCCTTCCTCTTTGGAACAGCTCAAACAACTTGGTTAGTAATTGCCAGTGCAGCCATGCTGTCATTCTTCACCCTAGGTGCATGGGGAATCATGATTGCTCTGACACCAACCCAATATCCAATGGAACTTCGTGGTATGGGTATCGGCTTTACGCAATCAATCGGAAGAATCGGTGCCACAATCGGACCTTACCTGATCGGTATGTCATTAGGTTTAGGAATCTCCATCACCACCATCTTCTTCTACTTCATCGTTGCTTTAGTAATCGGCCTGATCGTCTTAGCCTTCGGATTAGTCGACAAAGACCAAGTATAAAAAAATGTGTTAAGTTCATTGTGTGAACTTAACACATTTTTGCTTTTAAGGGTAAACTTCCTCATGATCTCCAGGGCCCTTAACTCCACCATCATCATATGATACCCATGCTTCTCCATACTCAGATATAAAACTCCACGGCCTAGTACCACGTGAAGGTGTCAATTCGTCAATGGTACTGCCACCAAAACTCTGAGCGTCACTAAACCCATTCAACAATTGTTGCTTAGCCTGTTCAAGAGTTAATGGAGGATATTCACTATCATCATCGGTATCGGTCGTATCCGTATCGCTACTATCATAATCAGTATCATCGGAATCGTAGTCTGAATCGGATTCATCCGTGTCATAATCAGTATCGTCCGTATCGCTTGTATCAGAAGTATCTGAATCGTCAGTATCTGACGTATCAGAATCATCTTTATCAGATTGGGTCCCTAGGGTACCTTTCGTAAAGTTAGCTGCTGCCAAGCGGTTATCTTTATTCAAGTAGATAAACTCACTACCACTACCGACAAGCGATTGTTCAGCGACTCCTTCAAACAACTGATGAATCTTCTTAGTTTGGCCAGGCTTAACCACAAGAGTACCTGATTTTACAGATTGAAACTTCGTTTGCGGAGAAGTATAGACAATAAATTTACTCTTATCAAACTTGACCACTTTTTTAGTTTTATTAGTGACCTTCATTGAAAGCACATAGACAGGATCAGCAAAATTATCTGCGGTCTCATCTTCTGCTTCAGTAAATTTGAATTTCATATTGCGCTTGTCTTTTTTGCTTAATTCGTCATAAAAAACCTTTTTGACCTTAGTCACCGACTGTTTCGATATTGATCCGCCGTGGACAGTCTTGCCAGCTTGATTTGAGCTACAGCCGGCGATGACTAATAGAAAAAAGGCTAAAAATGGTATAAATATCCCCTTTTTCACTAGTAATCCCCCCTAATTAAATGCAACTTAAATTATACTCTACTTTTAATATCGTTCTATAATTTGATTAATTTTTTAAAAAAATAGGCCTGTAATTGACTCCTCTATCGATGTCAATTACAGGCCTAACAATTGTATTCAATTTAGTAAACGTGATGCTATTCTTTAGCTAGTTCAGCGACAATATCTGGCTCAATTGCCTTAGGATTGGTCGTTGGTGCATAGCGGTCGACCATTTGGCCATCGCGTCCTAACAAGAATTTAGTGAAGTTCCACTTGATCCGACCATGGCCGGCAGTATCCTTCAAGTAAGTGAAGAGTGGATCTTCGTCCTTACCATTGATGACTACTTTTTGTGTCATTGGGAAAGTCACTCCATAGTGCATTTGGCAGTATTCGCTAGTTTCTTCGTCACTGCCTAATTCTTGATGGAACTGATTGGAAGGTAAACCGAGCACTTCCAGTCCTTGGTCATGATACTTCTTATACAACTTCTCAATTGTTTCTAGTTGAGGTGCCAAGCCGCATTTACTTGCGGTATTGACGATCAATAAAACTTTACCTTTATAATCAGCAAAGTCGATCGTTTGACCACTCATTTCCTTTTCGGAAAAATCATAGATTGACGTCATAAAAATATCCACCTTCCTGTAATAATTTTTTTAATTTAACGGGTGACTTCTTTACGATAAAAGAAGACCCACTGAGCGATGAAAATAACGGCTAGGAATATCAATAATGCCCAATAATTAAAGTCCTTTGTCATTACTTTGAGAATTACTAGTCCATAGTAGATAACACCTAAGACGCATAATTCATAAACGAATGCTCTGATTGTGGTTCTTAATGATTTTGCCATTTTCTCTCCCTCATTAGAGTAATTATACCCTTATTATAATAATTGAAAACTAGATACAAAAAAATCCTCGCCTAAGCGGGGATCTTCTCAGTAAAACTATTCAATTAGTTGAAGGAAACACCATTGCTGAATTTTACCCATTCATCAGTTGATACACAGTAATAAGTGTTACCTTGTGCATCTGTAGCTGACTTATCAGTGAACCAAGCAGAATTTCCTGCAAGGCCACGGCTTGAACGGCTGCCATTAGCGCTGAATAGAGCATAAACGAATCCAGTAGGTCCAGCTAAATTAACTGAATGACTGCCAGAAAGGTTAGTAATGTTGCTCAATGCTGAAACAACACCATTCTTAGCAAATGAGACATTACTTGCGTTTACCCATTCGTGAGTAGAAACACGGTATTGAACTTGGCCAGTCTTGCTGTTTGTACGGAACTTGTCAGTTTGCCATGCAGTATTTGCGGCAAGTGAACGAGTAGTAATTTCATTATTATCGTTTTGTAGACTAGCAAGTGATCCACCAACAGTTACCACACCACTTTGGGCAGTTTCAGTCCAAACAGCTTCGTCAGTTGATTGGTTTTCTTCTGTGTCAGTATCGGTATCAGTATTTGTATCAGTATCTGATTGATCTGAATCTTTTGATGTGTCTGTATCTGATCCTGTTGATGAGCCATTGTCTTTATTGTCATCTACATCTTGACTGCCATCTGCATTTGTATCTTTATTCTCATCTGAACCCTCTGATGTATCTTTGTCATTATTATCATTTGATTCTTTGTTAGCTTCTGATTCCTTATGTGCTTGCGAGTCCTTTGATGCTTGGGATGCTGCTGATGCATTATGTTCCTGTGATGCAGCT
>NZ_AZFA01000016.1 GCF_001434295.1 Companilactobacillus versmoldensis DSM 14857 = KCTC 3814
ATACGATTTGACTTAGAGCCAGAATTAGTACGTCTATTATTTTTGTCTTAATGATTATTCAGCAGCAACATGATCAGCATATTTTGCTTTGATGTCATGTAAGTCTGTTAAGGCAAGTTTAGTATTAACTTCATCAGTCATAGCTTGTTTAGTAGATTCATCCCAGCTATAGTAATCAGCCATATAGTCGATGATAGCATCCTTAACTTCTTTCATATGATTGATGTTAAAGAGCATCTGACTACTACGACGAAGTAGGTAATCAATTGGATGTTCAACCATTTCAGCTTTCAAACCATAGTTGAGCATTGCCCAATCAACACGAGGTAAGCCATCTTTGTCGCCATCTGGAAGCAATTCATAAATGTCAGTTACGTTTGAACCATAACGTTGAACTAATTTTTCTGCATCTTCACGTTCAAGATTGTAGTTAACGATACCTTCGTGAACCATTTTGTCGAAGTATGTTGACCAGCCTTCGTCACCGCCAACATCACCACCCGAAAGGAGCAAATGTTCTGTCTGTTGACCTTCAAATGTGTAGTCAGTTTCGTTAGCTAGTTGTTCGGCAACACGGTTAACGATCTTTTCTGCCATCTTACGGTAACCAGTTAATTTACCACCGGCAATCGAAAGCAAATCTGAATCGGATTGGAAAATTTCATCTTTACGTGAAATTTCAGAAGGTGATTTTCCTTCTTCTTGAATCAATGGACGAACACCAGACCAACCAGCTTCAACATCATCAGGTGTAAGCTTTTGTGGTAGTTCGAACATTTGGTTAGCAGCAGCTAAGATATATGTCACATCGGCAACAGTGATATTTGGTTCTTTAGGATCTTCTTCCCATGTAGTATCAGTAGTACCGATGTAAGTCTTGCCTTCACGAGGGATGGCAAACATCATCCGACCATCATGGAATGGTGTATCGAAGAACAATGAGTTTGAAATAGGGAACTTAGCATTATCGATAACCAAGTGAACACCCTTAGTTAAGTGAAGATGTTTGCCCTTATTTGAACCATCCATGTCACGAATCTCATCAACCCATGGTCCACATGAGTTGACAACTTTCTTTGCGTGGATCTCACCAGTTTCACCTGATTGAGTATCAACGAACTTAACACCACAAACTTTATGGTTAGCATCGTATAACAAACCAGTTACTTTAGTATAGTTAGCGATCAAAGCACCTAATTCACTGGCTTTCTTGGCTACTTCAAGTGTTAGACGAGCATCGTCGGTTCTATATTCAACATATAATCCTGAACCTAGTAAACCTTCTGACTTAACATAAGGTTCTCTTTGAGTTGTTTCATCAGGTTCAAGCATTGTCTTACGTTCTGATTTCTTAACGTTAGCCAAACGGTCATAGACATCCAAACCGACAGAAGTCATGAATGGTCCATATGTACCACCTGCATAGAATGGAAGCATCATTTTCAATGGAGTTGTAATTTGGGGAGCGTTGTTATAAACGATAGCTCTCTCAGTACCAACTTCATGGACTTCCTCCAATGCAAATTGTGCGAGATAACGTAAACCACCGTGAACCAATTTAGTTGAACGGCTTGAAGTACCTGAAGCAAAGTCACGCATTTCAACTAAACCAGTTTGGATGCCACGTGATTGTGCATCAAGAGTGATACCACTACCAGTGATTCCGCCACCAATAACAAGAAGATCCAATTCCTCATCTTGCATCTTCTGTAAATTTTTAGCTCTAGTTTCGTTTGAAAATTCTTTCATGAAAGTTCCTCCTCGGGAAAATGTTCTATATACATCATAGTAAAATTTACCAAAGTTTGAAAGCGTTTTTATTCGAAAAGCCTAAATTTTTTTATAATAAGACAAAATAAGACAAAATAATCTAAATAATCATGTCGTTGTAAATATGTTTCTGAAATTTGAGATATTGATCACTAAAAATATCGTTCGAATGTTCTTCAAGCATTGCTTTAGGAAAATAAAAACGCTCATCACCGAGAATCTTACCAGTCAAGGCATTGACCAGACGACTTAAGGTTGAAAGTTCAATTAATGAACCATCATTTTGCATAATTTCGATTTGCGTGCGCTCTTTGTGTTCACCGGGATTATAAATATCGTATGGTAAATCGAAACTGGTATTAGTGGACGTGTAATATTTTTTATCAAAGCCGGCTGCTTCAACGATTGCAGCAAGTCCAGGAATCTTATCCTTAGTTCCTTCAGTAAATTGGACTGACTTGAATGGTTTTCTAGACAAGAAACGAGAAGACAAGTCTTTTAAAATTTCATCTGGATAGTCCAACCAAAGAGTAAAGTAAGTATTTAAAATCCCATCATCAAGGGCCAAATAATCGTCGATCGTTACTCGTTCTTCAAAGAAGGGAACTAGTAAGCTAGGCATTTCAAAACCGTTCATTTGATTGTGTTCATAGAGATCTTTGGCACGCTTCATCAATTTAGTTAAAACTACCTCCATCCCTCGAGACACTGGATGAAAATAGACTTGTTGATACATTTGAAAACGGGAGAGCACATAGTCTTCAACAGCATGCATCCCATTAGCATCAAAGGCGATTCCACCTTTATAAGGACGCATAACTCGTAAGATCCTAGTTAGATCGAACATACCGTACTTAGTACCTGTGAAGTAGGCATCACGCAATAAATAATCCATGCGGTCAGCATCGATCTGACTGGAGATCATTTGGACGACTTGCTTGTTTTCATAAGTTTTTGCAATCACACTCGCAACTTTTTCAGGAAAATCATCCGAAACTTGGCGGAGAACTTGATTGATCTCAGTTTTTGGTGAAGTGATGATCTCTTGGGTCCATTGTTCGTGATCAGTATTAAAGATATGCTCAAATGCATGCGAATATGGGCCGTGTCCGACATCGTGCAATAAAGCGGCACAGAGAGCAACGATACGTTCATTATCGTCCCACAAGCCGTCTCCGGGGGTTCTAGTCGGGTAATTTCTTTGGAAATTATCACAGATCAAACGAGTGATCTCGTATACACCCATGCAGTGGGTAAAACGTGAATGCTCGGCTCCTTGGAAAGTGAACGAGGAGGTCCCTAATTGCTTGATGCGTCTTAAGCGTTGAAACTCCTTAGTGTTTATCAGGTCAAGGATGACCTTGTGTTGGACATGAATATAGTTGTGCAGTGGATCGCGAAAAACTTTTTCACGAGGTAGTTTTTCAATCTTATAAGTCATAATTTTCTCCTAAGAGTTTGGTATTTTTGTAAACTAATTCTTCGAGTGTTTTTTGATAGGCATTTTGGTATGGCTGTGAGTTTCTAACAATGTTAAAATTCTTACGGTCAATGCTATAATTGTTACTAGTTAAAGTGGTTAATATTTTTTGCTCAGCACTAGTACTGGTCAATGGTTGATCAATCAAATTGTCGAGATTTTCCATTGAGTGGACGTCGACATTTGGGAAGTCGATTTTTTGGCTAACTGGATAATTGCTGACCTCGTAGAAGTCTTTCATTAATTGTGAGCGTCTCTTCTGATCTCCGGTGATGGAAATATATGCCATTACGGCGACGGCGTTTCCGGAACGTCTTTGCGAGATGCCAGCTATCTTTTGATCATTGATGCTCAAATCAAAAGTGCCGGGGCAATAAGAATGTTTGATCTCACCAGTTTTGATTTTTTGCGAAAAAGTTGCTTGCATGATATCGGCCATCTTTTGATACGCTTGGTCGATCGACAAGTCATCCTTATTAGGTAGAAACAAAGTGAAATTCAAAACTTCTGGGTCAGTGACGACCCCGAGGCCACCAGAATTTCTTAAATAATAAATGTGGTCGTTGTCGTCTAAGAATTTTAGGCCGCCAGCTAAGTTTTCCAAGCGTTGATCTTGAAGGCCTAGGATAACAGTTGGCGTGGTCGTCCAAAAATGGGCGACGGAAATTTTTTCTTCGGAAACGAATTGCAGGATAGCTCCTGTGTCGGCGAAGGGTTCAAGCATTTGTTGAGCACTAGTTAGATATTGGTCGTATAATAACATTTGCTGATTCACTTAATCACTTCTTTAAATAGTCTATTTATTAATTTTATCATGTGGGGTGTTATATTTTGGAAAATAATCGCATTGATGTAAATGTCGATCTAGATATGTCAGTTTTTCAAGCTGGTGAAATGACTCACACCAAGATTTCTGAGCCTGGTCGGTTTACACGCATGGGTAAATCTAGTTATCTAACATTTAATGAAACGATGGAAAATAATGAGTCTGCCTCTATTTTAGTAAAAATCACTGAAAATGGCGAAATTCATTTGAAAAGAGAGGCTAAGCAAAATAATTTAGCTTCGATGCTTTACTTTACGCATCATGATCATAATTCCGCTAGTGTTCATTCTGAGTATGGAGTCATGCAAATGAAGACATATACGAAGGATTCCTTGGTCGAAATTAAAGATAAACCGCTTCAAGGAAAAATAAATATTGATTATGACTTGATTTATGATGATAATATAGTAGGTAATTACAAGTTTAGGTTGATTTTTGGTGTCTAAATAGATATTATTAGATGTAAGACGCTGTGAAGGGACGTGTACACGTTTGAAACTTGAAAAATTCAAGAATCAAAATAAAGAAGAATTATCAATGATCGAAGTTGCTTATGAGATCCTCAATGAGAATAACAAAGAAGCAATGAACTTCTCTGATATCGTTAATGATATTCAATCATTTTTAGGGAAAACTGATGAGCAGATCAAAGAGCATTTGCCACAGTTCTACACAGATTTGAATAATGATGGTAGTTTCCTTTCACTTGGTGAAAACGTTTGGGGATTACGTAAATGGTACCCATTTGATTCTATCGACGAAGAGGTTAACCATCCCGAAGATAACGGAACTGAAAATACTCACAAAGCTGCCCAAAAGGTTAATGCCTTTTTGAGTGACGATGAAGAAGACGATGATGTCGTTGATTATGATGATGATAGTGATTTAAGCTTATCAGATGATGACTCAGGTGAGAGCAATGGTCCTGATTTGTCTAAATTCACTAATTCAGATATTTCTGTTGACGATAGTGATGAAGGTGACGACAAAGAAGACGATCTTGATGATGGTATCGAAGGTCAATTGACTGAATTTGACGCTGATGATGACGACATCGATTTATCTGACGAAGATGATGACGATGACGATGAAGACAGTGATGATGACGACGATTCTGACGATACTGATAAATAGATTGACATTTTTAAGAGTAAAGGTTTGACGATTGAACCCTGAAACAGTATTATATTGTTTGGGCTCTATTAGATAGACTAATTACAAGTTCCCTGTTCTGATGAATAGGGAGCTTTTTTATTTTTTAGTTAAGAAAATCCCTAGATATAATATGTGGAGGAAAGCTATGACGAAGTATATTTTTATTACAGGTGGAGTTGTTTCATCTTTAGGAAAAGGGATTGTGGCCGCATCTCTTGGTAGATTATTAAGAAATCGCGGATTGAAGGTCACAATGCAAAAATTTGACCCATACATCAACGTTGATCCTGGAACTATGAGTCCATATCAACACGGTGAAGTTTATGTTACTAATGATGGTACAGAAACTGATCTTGATTTAGGTCACTATGAAAGATTTATTGATAACGATTTGAACAAATATTCAAATGTTACAACCGGAAAGATTTATTCAGAAGTTATCTCTCGTGAACGTCATGGAGATTATAACGGTGCAACCGTTCAAGTAATACCACATATTACAAATATGATTAAAGAAAAAATAACACGTGCCGCAACGACGACTGACTCAGATGTCATTATCACTGAAGTTGGTGGTACAGTTGGTGATATCGAATCAACACCATATCTTGAAGCTTTGCGTCAAATGAAAGCTGATGTCGGTTCAGAAAATGTTGTCTATATTCATACAACATTGGTTCCATATTTGAAGGCTGCTGGTGAAATGAAAACTAAGCCAACACAACACAGTGTTAAGGAATTACGTGGTATCGGTATTCAACCTAACATTTTGGTAGTTAGAACTGAAAAGCCTATGCCACAAAGTATGAAAGACAAAATTGCTTCATTCTGTGACGTTGATCCAGAAGCAGTTATCGAATCACGTGATGCTAGTTCAATTTATGATGTTCCTTTGAACTTACAAGCTCAAGACTTTGATGATATCGTTTGTCGTTACTTGAACTTAGACACTCAAAAATCAGATATGTCTGACTGGAACAAATTAGTTGATCGGATCCATAATTTGAAACATACAACTAAGATTGCTTTAGTTGGTAAGTACACAAAATTACAAGATGCTTATATTTCTGTTACAGAAGCTTTAAATGCTGCAGGTTATGTATATAATACAGATATTAAATTAGATAAGATCTCTGCTGATAAGATCACAGAAGATAATGTTGATGAGATGTTGAAGGACTATGATGGAATCCTCGTGCCTGGTGGTTTCGGTAGTCGTGGTCTTGAAGGTATGATCACTACGATCAAGTATGCCCGTGAAAATGATGTACCATATTTTGGTATTTGTTTAGGTATGCAAATGGCAAGTATCGAATTTGCCCGTAACGTAGTCGGCATCAACGATGCAACTACCGGTGAGATCGAACCAGATGGTGATAACAAGATCATTGATTTGATGGCTGATCAAAAAGATATCGAAAATGTCGGTGGGACTTTGCGCTTAGGAGCTTATCCATGTAAACTAAAGGAAGGCACTAAGACCGCCGCTGCATATGATGATCAATCAGTTATCCAAGAAAGACATAGACATAGATATGAATTTAATAATGCCTATCGGAAACAGTTTGAAGATCACGGTCTAATCTTCTCAGGTGTATCACCTGATAATCACTTAGTAGAAGTGATCGAGATCCCTGAGAACAAGTTCTTTATTGCAGCTCAATATCATCCTGAATTCCTCTCAAGACCAACTAAGCCAGAAGGATTATTCAAAGCCTTCATCGGTGCTGCATCCGGCCTTGACGAAGAAGATCTTTAAAATCAGGATCTTTCAATTTGATGTAGTTAATAATAGTTAGGGAAAAACTTATGCAAAAACTTGTAATTAATGGTGGAAAGAAATTGTCGGGAGAAGTGACGATTGGTGGTGCCAAGAATAGCACCGTTGCTTTGATTCCCGCCGCAATTTTGTCAAGTACACCGGTTGTACTAGATTCAGTCCCACAGATCAGGGACGTGGATAATCTACGATCTATCCTACTTGATATGAATGTCACGTCTGAAGTTAAAAATGATGTTTTAAAAATTGATCCAACCAAAATCCATTTTGCAGAATTGCCAAGTGGAAAAGTTAGCAGTTTACGAGCTTCATATTACTTTATGGGTGCTATGCTTGGCCGTTTTGGTAAGGCTGTAGTTGGTTTCCCTGGTGGAGATGATATTGGACCACGTCCAATCGATCAACACATTAAAGGATTTGAGGCTTTGGGTGCTCATGTTGAAAACAAACAAGGCCAGATTATCATCACTGCTCCTGAAGAAGGACTAAAGGGTGCTAAGATCTTCTTAGATATGGTTTCAGTGGGCGCAACAATCAATTTTATCCTGGCAGCTGTTCGTGCCAAGGGAACTACCGTGATTGAAAATGCCGCTAAGGAACCAGAAATTATCGATTTAGCCACTTTCTTGAACAACATGGGTGCAGTCATCCGTGGTGTCGGAACTGAGACTATCAGAATTGAAGGAGTGGACGAGTTACGTTCGAACAACTCGCACACCATCATTCCTGATCGAATCGAAGCTGGGACTTATTTAAGTTTAGCAGCTGCTAATGGTGGAGATATTTTGATCAATAATATCATTAGTGAGCATTTAGACGCATTCTTAGCTAAATTAGATGAGATGGGTGTTAATTTGGAGATTGGCGAGGATAGTATTTATGTTAAGCCATCTCCCGAAATCAAAGCGGTCAATATTAAGACAATGCCTTATCCAGGCTTTGCTACTGACTTGCAACAACCCATCACGCCGTTATTGATGCAATCAAAAGGCGAAGCAATGATTATGGATACTATTTATCCAAAACGCGTCAAGCACATCTCACAGCTCCAAAAAATGGGCGGAGACATCTCAAGTGAAAACGACTTGATCTTCGTTCATGGCGGTTCCAAATTGAGCGGAGCTACCGTTTCAGCTGATGAGATACGTGCGGGAGCTTGTTTGATGATTGCAGGATTGATTGCTGATGGCACAACGACCATCGAAAATGCAGAAAATATTTTACGTGGCTACGACCGAGTAGTTTGGAAGTTACATCAATTGCAAGCCGATGTAGAACTAGTCGGAATTGACGATTTAGCCTGAAATTGAAAAAAGATTTTTATTGATGCTTTAAAAGAAATTATCATGAGAGGAAGTGTAGCCATTGAGAAAATAAGTCGAAATACCAATTAATACGTATGTGTTTATTTGGTTTTGACTTATTTTCTCCAATGGTGGACTTCCTTGCACAATTAACTTCTTAAGGATGAAGTACGCCCTCAGTATTGGAGACAATATTGAGGGCGTTTTCTTTCCATCTAACCATTAGTTAAAACCAGCTGAACACCCGAAATGAGGGGATTCTTATGGGTACAATTCAAATAAATAATTTAAGTTTCAAATATAACCAAATGTCAGATCAACTTTTTGATCACGTTGATTTAAATATTGACGAAGCTTGGAAGCTAGGATTGATTGGTCGGAATGGACGCGGTAAAACTACTTTGTTAAAGATCTTAATGCACCAATTGGATTTTCAGGGACAAATCACGACCAATTTACAGTTCTACTATTATCCGCAGAAAATTGTCCATCCACGGCAAACGGTCAGGAATTTGGTTTTGAAATTATCAGGCCTGGTTGATTATGATATGTGGAAAATTGAAATGGAACTAGCTAAGCTAAAATTGAGCTCTCAGCTCTTAGAACGAAAATTCAGTACATTGAGTCCAGGTGAACGGACAAAATTACTCTTAGTGGTCATGTTTGCTAATTCAACTGGTTTTCAATTGATCGATGAGCCAACTAATCATTTGGACATCGAAGGACGTAAAGTTGTGGCTGATTATCTACGAGCTAAAAAGGGATTTATCGTTATCAGTCACGATCGAAATTTTCTTAACCAGATCATTGATCATGTCATCTCAATCAATCGAAAGGATATCACGGTTTACCAAGGAGATTTTGATACCTGGGAAACGTCTAAGACTCAACAGGATCAGCATGAACTGAATGAAAAAAATCAGTTACAAAAAGATATCAAGCTGATGCAACAATCTGCAGTCAAAAAGAGCAACTGGGCCCAACAAACTGAAAAAGGCAAGCAAAAGAATGTCAAAATGGATCATCATGCCAATCTCGATAAAGGTTTTTTAGGGCATAAGTCAGCTAAGATGATGAAAAAAGCTCGGATGATGCAAAAACGTACTGAGAAAGCTATTGATCAAAAAGAACAACTTTTACAAAATATTGAGATCGAACAGCCGCTGACATTCAATTATCAGAAAATTAATCATTTTGACTATTTTATTAATGTTGAAAAATTACAACTGAGCAATCAAGACACCATAACACCGAAAGTTTCCTTCACAGTCAAAGAAGGAGAGATTGTTGCATTTGTTGGACCTAATGGCGCTGGTAAATCCACTGTATTGAAAACTATTCTTGGTGAAAAACTGCCATTTGAGCAATCCGGTTTGATTGACGGCAAAAAACTACTAGTCTCTTATTTGCCCCAAGAGACAAGACTTCGTGGTACTATAAAACAGGTCGCCAAGAATTATGATTTAGAGATCGGAAAAATATTTTCCACTTTGCGTAAGCTAGGTTTTGAACGAGTTTTGTTCAATGAACCAATCGAAAATATGAGTCAAGGTCAAAAGCAGAAGGTCGCGCTGAGTGTAAGTCTATCGACGCCAGCAAATCTATATTTATGGGACGAGCCGTTCAACTATTTAGATGTCATCACACGTGACCAAATTGTGACGGCAATAAAAAAACAACATCCGACGATGTTGTTGATTGATCACGATTTTGGCTTGCTTGAAGAAATTACCGACCAAAAAGTCAGCTTTAAAAAATAGAATTATATTGAATATCTTAGTTGTTCATGATATTATTTAATACCGTTAGCAAATTAATCTCTATTTCAGCAAATGATTTAGGGCAAAGGAGACATTTATAATGAAACAAGGAATTCATCCAGATTACCGCCAAGTTGTATTCATGGATTCTTCAACTGGCAAGAAGTTCTTAGCAGGTTCAACTGTTAATTCAAGTGAAACAACTGATTATGAAGGTAAAGAATATCCATTGATTCGTGTTGAAATCTCATCAGATTCACATCCTTTCTACACTGGTAAACAAAAGTTTGCTCAAGCAGATGGACGTATCGATCGTTTCAACAAGAAATATGGTTTATCAAACAAATAAAGCCATCCTTTCTCGGATGGCTTTTATTTTTTGGCTTTTTTTCGATGTAAGTGGGTAAAGACCCAGACAAAGTTAACTAATGCTAGACCACTTGTGGTCAAGAAAACGGCTGAATAACTTAAAGCACTGGAAATGTATGAACCAAGTAATGGTCCACAGACATTACCAACCGACTGGAATGATTGATTATAACCAAAGATCCGTCCGGTGTTTTCAGCGTCAGTATTTTTAGCTAATAAAGTTTGTACTTGTGGAACTAAGCAAGCATCTGAAACTCCGACTAGAAAGCGCAAGATTGCTAACTGCCAGATATTATTGACAAAGGCTTGCGGAATATATACTAAGACGGCAAAAATTAGCCCGCCAATCAAGATTTTGCCGGTACCTATCTTATCACCCAGGGCACCAAATCGTGGTGCAGCGATGATATTAGCGATACCTGGTAAAGCTGCAACAACTCCGGCAATCAAAGTTACCTTATCTGATCCTTTCATCAATTGTTTAACATACAAACTGATGATGGGGTTGATTGAGTTATTGGAAGTCTGAATGATCATAGTGGTGACAAACATTGCCAGAATAATATTAGGGTTCTTAAGTTTATGAAAAATCTCACTCGTGCTTGCTTCTTGTCCTTTAGGAATAGGTTTGAAATCTTCTTTAATGAAGATAACGACCAAAATAAAGGCGATGAACAGTAAGGATCCAGTGATCATAAAAGGAATCCGATAACCAAGGTATTGTGCAATGACACCTCCAACTAATGGTCCTAAAAGTGTTCCTGAGATGACACCGGTATTTAAAGTACCTAGTGCTTTACCGCTCTCTGACCTAGGAGCAGTTGAAGCAATCAGTGTGTTGGCGTTACTGACAAAACCTGAAAATACACCTTGAAGCAGTCTTAAAACGACTAATTGCCAAGGAGCTGTTACGAAGGCTTGTAAGAAGATTACGATTGCCATTCCTAAAGCAGCTCGAATCAACATTAGTTTTCGACCACGTCGATCGGCAATTTTACCCCAAATAGGAGAGATGATAGCCATAACTAGAAATGTGGATGAGAAAGCAATACCATTCCAGATGACTAGTTGACTTTTTGTGAAATTGCCCATTGTGTTAATGTATAATGGCATAAAGGGTGTTATCATACTAAAGCCGATACCTGTCATAAAGGTACTGAACCAGAGGACGATTAGATTCTTTTTCCAATAGTTATTCTCTTTTGGAGTTTTTTGTGTATTTGAATCCATTAATACATCAAATCCTTTCTAAGTAAATTAGTATACTCTTTTATTATTTAGGAGAAAATTTTTTTTAGAACTGGGGATTATTGTTCATGAAGATGAAGTTACAAGAAGTTTATTCTGCTTTGAAAATTCAAGCAGATGAGATACCAAATGTGGAGATCACAGGTGTTTGTTTCGATAGTCGTAAGGCTAAGACTGGGGACCTTTTCTTTCCATTAAAGGGTGACCGCGATGGCCACGAATTTATTGAAAGTGCCATCAGTAATGGTGCTACAGCCACTGTTTGGCAAAAAGATCATGAGATCGTTGATAAATCTATTCCTTATGTGGTCGTTGACGATGTAATGAAAGCTTTTGAAACTTTGACCAAATACTATTTAGCTAAGGTCAATCCTAAGGTAGTTGCAGTAACAGGAAGCAACGGAAAAACTACTACTAAAGATATGATTGCTAGCATATTAGCTGTTAACAATAACGTAGCTAAGACACCAAAAAATTTCAACAATGAAATTGGTGTTCCGTTTACGATTTTAAATATGCCCATCAATACTGAAGTGTTAGTGGTAGAAATGGGAATGGATCGTCCTGGTCAGATCGACCACCTAAGTGGTTTAGCTCATCCTGATGTTTCAGTTGTGACGATGATCGGTGAAGCGCATATCGAATTTTTCGGAACGAGAGATAAGATTGCCGATGCCAAAATGGAGATCACACGTCATCTCCAAGAAGATGGCTTATTCATTTATGATGGTGATGAACCATTATTGACAGAACGTGCTGAAGATGTACAAAGGAACAAAGCAACTTTTGGTGAAAAAGAAACCAATACTATATATGCAACCACGATTGAAAGTGATAAGCAAAAAACTAGTTTCAAGACTAATTTGTGGCCAGAAATTGAATTCACTGTTCCAATCATGGGTGATTACAATGTTAACAATGCAATGGCAGCATTATTAGTTGGCAGAAGATATCATGTTCAAGTTGAAAATATGCAAAAAGCTCTGTCAGATTTATATTTAACTGAAAATCGGACAGAATGGTTAAAAGCCCGCAATGGCGCGGATATTTTAAGCGATGTTTATAATTCTAATCCAACTGCAGCTGCTGAGGTGCTCAATAATTTGAAAAAATTGTCGACAGGGCGTAAGATTGTTGTTCTTGGAGATATGTTGGAATTAGGTTCTGCTTCCAAACAATTGCATGAGTCATTGGCGGACCATATCGATCCCAAAGATTTTCAAAAGGTCTATCTTGTAGGCAACGAAATGAAAGCTTTGTACGATAGGCTAGTTACAAAGTATGACCCAGCTGACTTGAGCTGGTATAGCAAAGAACAGTTAGACAAACTAACTGAAAATTTAAAAGAAGAAACGAACTCAAATGACACAATTTTGTTGAAAGCAAGTCACGGCATTCATCTGGAAAATGTCTTAAAAGAATTAGTTTAAGCGTGTTGGTTGAGTAACGTTGGATAACATGGTAGGGTAATTTGATTACGTTTAAACCATGTTTACACGGAGGATTTTTGTGAAATTTAGCGAATTAAATTTAGATTCAAACTTATTAAGTGCTGTTGACGAGGCCGGTTTTGAAGAAACAACCCCTATTCAAGCACAAACTATTCCACTTGTTATGACAGGTGATGACGTGATTGGACAAGCCCAAACGGGTACTGGTAAAACTGCAGCTTTTGGTTTACCTATCTTGGATGCTGTTGATACGAACTCAAGTGATATCCAAGCTTTGATTATTTCTCCAACACGTGAACTAGCAATTCAAACACAAGAAGAATTGTACAAATTGGGCCGTAATAAAAAGGTCCGTGTTCAATCTGTATATGGTGGTTCTGATATTAGAAGACAGATCCATGCTTTGAAGAGTCATCCAAGTATCGTTGTTGGTACTCCAGGTCGTATCCTTGACCATATCAATCGCCATACTTTGAAGTTACACAATGTTAAGACTGTTGTCTTAGATGAAGCTGATGAAATGCTTGATATGGGATTCGTTGAAGATATTGAAAGTATCTTGTCAAACGTTCCACACGATCATCAAACACTTCTATTCTCAGCTACAATGCCAAAACCTATCATGAAGATTGCTGATAAGTTTATGACTGACCCTGAGATTGTTAAGATCAAATCCAAAGAATTAACTGCTGATAACATCGATCAATATTTTGTCAAAGCTCGTGACTTTGAAAAATTTGATTTGATGACTCGGATCTTTGATGTTCAAGGACCTGAACTAGCTTTGATCTTTGGTAGAACAAAGCGTCGAGTTGATGAATTGACTCGTGGATTACAAGCTCGTGGATACAATGCAGAAGGTATCCATGGTGACTTATCTCAAGATAAGAGAACTAGTGTCTTACGTAAATTTAAGGCTGGTAAACTCGATTTCCTAGTCGCAACTGATGTTGCTGCCAGAGGATTAGATATTTCTGGTGTATCGCACGTTTATAATTACGATATCCCTCAAGATCCAGATAGCTATGTACATAGAATTGGACGGACAGGGCGTGCCGGTAAATCAGGTGTCTCAGTTACTTTTGTAACACCTAATGAAATGAGTTACCTAAGAACCATCGAGAACCTAACCAAGAAGCGCATGAAGCCATTAGCACAACCTACTGATAAAGAAGTCCTTACAGGACAAATGGGTGCTGTTAAAGAAGATATCAAGAGCACATTAGCTCATGATAGTAATCTTGATCGTTTCAAAGACGCTGCTGATGAGTTATTAGCAGAATACACACCAGAACAATTGGTTATGATTTATTTGAACACTGCAATCAAAGATGCTCAAAGTGTTCCAGTTAAAATTGCTCCCGAACGTCCATTACCAAATCGTAAGCAAAGTCATAACCGTTCAGGTCATGGCAAACGCCATCGTTTCAGTCATGGTCGTCGTAGTGGTGAAAGAAATGAACACCATCGTCGTAATGACGACCGTCGTGGTGGCGGCCGTGGACGTAACGGAAACGGCAACGGTGGGAACCGTCGTCGTAATGAAAATAAGAAATCAACTCAATCAAAGAAGTCATTCAAGATTAGAACAAATCTTTAGTCGAAATTGAAATAAAGTATTTTTATCAAATGTTTTATAATGTTGAAGAAGAATTCAAATATCTTTGACGGTCTTAAAATGATAAAAGTATTACAGAGTCACAAGACGAGATGAGATACTTGAAAATGATAGCCTCATCTGTTGATTGAACAAATAGTTTTTATGTCAAAATGGGGCATTTCACATCGTGGAATGGCTCATTTTTTTTACAAAATATTGAAAATAAGGTGATGTAAGATTATGATTAAAGGCTTAGGAGTCGATATTGCAGAAATCGATCGTGTCAGAAAAATTTATGGGAAGCATCCTAAATTCGTTGATAAGATCCTGAATCCAGACGAAATAGAAGTGTTCGATAGCTTAAATACTGAGAAACAAAAAATGACTTATCTCACTGGTCGCTTTTCTTCCAAGGAGTCGTTTACTAAAGCAATGGGAACGGGTCTCGGTAAAATAGGTTTCCACGACCTAAGCATCTTGAATCATCCTTCCGGTCAGCCTTATATCAAGACCGATATTTTTGATGGCAATATTCAAATCTCAATATCTGACACAGATGAATTGGTAATTACTGAAGTTATCATAGAGGAGGAATAAAGCATGATACCATCAATACATAGACCAGCTACGGTCGAAATAAATCTCAGTAATTTAAAAAGTAATTTACGTAATGAGTTGAAAGCAGTCCCTGAGGGGACCGATGTTTTTGCGGTAGTCAAAGCTAACGCATATGGTCATGGACTCGTAAGAGTTGCCCAAGCAGAAATCGAATATGGAGCAAGCGGCCTGTGTGTCGCTACTCTCGATGAGGCAATCGAGGTCAGGGATGCTGGCGTTGTTGCTCCAATCTTAGTTTTAGGCGTAACCCCAGTAAAATATGCTGAGATAGCTAATAAGGCAGACATCTCCTTAACAGTTCCATCACTAGAGTGGCTGCAACAAGCTGCTAGTGAAAATATTTATCAATTGAAGATTCACTTGGCAATCGATAGTGGCATGGGTCGGATCGGTTTTTTGAATCATGAAAGTTTGGTAGCTGCCTGTAAGTTTGTTAAGGATCATCCTGAATCATTCATCCCAGAAGGTTTGTTTACTCATTTTTCAACAGCCGATAGTCCTGATCAAAGTTATTTCGACAAACAAGTTAAACGATTCAATGAGATCAAACATGATTTGCCAATCAAATTCAGATATGTTCACTGTGCTAATTCAGCCACGGCATTGTGGCATAAAGATCTGGCAGTTAATATGGTCAGATATGGAATTGCTTTGTACGGCTTGAATCCATCGCAAACAGATATCACTGACTTACCGTTTGAATTGAAACCAGCTTTAAGTTTACATTCAGAATTAGTTTTTACTAAAAAGGTTCAACCTGGTGAAAGCATTGGTTATGGTGCTACTTATACGACTAATGAAGAAGAATGGATCGGAACAGTGCCGATGGGGTACGCTGATGGTTGGTTGAGGCGGATGCAGGGTTCAGATGTCTTGATCGAAGGTCAACGTTGTCCAATCGTTGGTCGGGTCTGCATGGACCAATTTATGGTCAAATTACCGCATGAGATGCCCGTAGGGACGAAAGTTACCTTGATAGGTAAAAACGGTAATGATGAGATTACAACGACTGACGTAGCAAAATATGCCGGTACAATCAATTATGAAATTCTTTGCAGTCTGGCTGAAAGGTTGCCGAGAGTATATTTAGAATAATTTTCAAAATACAATTATTTTTATAAAACGCTTTACAGAAATAAGTAAAGATAAGAAAATCACAATCTTCATGACATATATTATGAAATAAAATTTCAGAAATTGATTTAAATCTTAGAGTTATTTGATTGAAAACAAAATAAAAGGACTACATCTATTCGATGTAGTCCTTTTATTTTGCTCAATTTTTTTATCTAGATCGATCGATCTAGTTTTATATGCGTGGCGGGAATGTGTGGGAATCGAACCCACCCAAGAAGCTACTAACCCCTCATACTAGTTTTGAAGACTAGAAGGAACACCAGAACCTATCCACTCCCAATTAATAATATTAGCAACAGTTCATGAACCTGTCAATGAAATAATTATTGGATAATTATTAGTCTTATTTTTAAAAAACTTTTGAAATAGTTTTCTGAAATTGATTAAGGCCTAGAGATATCAAGTTGGATGTAATTAACAGAAATTTAATATTATTAAATGTAAGAAACCGCTTAATATACTTTATTAATTGTGATAATATGAACTTGCGAATGAAAACGGTTGTATTCGCTAATTTCAAATAGAAGGGGGTGAAAATAATGGAAAAAGTCACTATTTTACTAAAACAACATGTTGGTAAACCAGATAAGCCACTCGTTGAAGTGGGCCAACGTGTAAAAAGAGGAGAATTGATTGCTGAACCAGTTGGTTTAGGTGCAAATATTCATACTAGTCTTACTGGAACGGTCGAAGATATAACTGATGATGCAATTATTATTGATGCTGACGAAGATCAATGCAAAGAAGACTTTGTACACATCCCTGACTCAGATGATTATTTAACTGACATTGAAAATGCCGGAATCGTCGGTGCCGGTGGTGCTGGATTCCCAACTTCAGTAAAACTTTCAAATAAGATCCCTGGCGGATATTTGATTGCTAATGCTGCTGAATGTGAACCATTGCTTTGTCATAATACCCAAGTTGAAGAGCGTTACGCTGATCAAATAGTCCGTGGTATGAAATACCTGCTAGAGATCACTGATGCCAAGGTTGGATATATTGCTGTCAAGAAGATTCATCATGCAGCTGTCTTGGCCTTAGGTAAAGCATGCAAGAATGAACCTAAGATTCAAGTTAAGTTTTTGACGAATATGTATCCTGCCGGTGATGAACGTGTCATCGTTCGTCAATTGTTAGGAGTCGTCTTAAAACCTGGAGAACTACCAATTAAAGCTCATGCAATTATTCAAAACACTGAAACAATCAAACGTGTCGCTGAAGCGATCGAATTAAGAAAACCATTTATCGATAAGGATATTACTTTGGATGGTCGGATCAAAGAGCGTTCAACCGTCTTTGAAAACGTGCCAATTGGATTGCCAGCTAAGAAATTTATCGATGCAGCTGGTGGATACATTAATCCACATGGTGATATTACAGTCGGTGGTCCTTTCACAGGACATACAGGTAAAGAGTCAACTCCAGTAACAAAGACTACTGGTGCCTTCTTAGTCGCAATGCCTTATCCACAAGTTCATAAGAAAATTGGCTTGCTTGAATGTGAATGTGGTGGTCAAGAACCACGTCTTCGTGAGATTGCTAAGAAGATGGGCAGCGAAGTTGTTGCCTTTCAACGGTGCAAACGCATGGTTTTAGTAAATGGAAGATATCGGTGTAGTCTACCAGGAATTTGTCCTGGACAGGCTGATGCGGTTCTTGCAATGAAGAAGAAGGGTGCTGAATCAATCTTGACTGGAACCTGCCAGGATTGAACAAATACCGTCACAGGTATAGCTCCTCGTGTAGGAGTTTCAGTTTATCATTCAACAGATCATGTACTTAGAGCAGCAGGACATAGACTATATCGTAAGCTTCCAGCAGATTTTCAATCATTATAAGATTAAAATTTAAGGAGGAAGACATATGTCTATTTCAAAAGAAACTGCTATGGATCATCTCAAGGATCCAGCTGTCTTATGCTGTAGAGCAGAAGGCGGAATCACACTCCAAGCTTCAAACTTGGAGGACCCGGATCTATTTCCAGATTATGAGGATTCTGGCCTTTTGGAATTACCAGATGATGTCCTAAATATTGAACAAGTATTAGGAGCAACTTTAAAAGATACTACTGATGCCTTGCTTCCATTGACACCTGACATGGTTGATAATATTCAATCACCATCAGATGATTCAAATGATGATTCCGATAAGGATGATTCAGAGGACAACTCAACAGATGACACAGCTGACAATGCAAATTCAGATGCATCCGTTGCAACAAGTACTGATCAATCAGCGCAAAACGCAGCACAAACGGTAACACCAGTTATTACCAGCGGAACAACTTCCAATGGAGTTATCAAGATCGATATTGCTAAAGGTGAAGGGATTCATCTTGAAGTTCCAACAAATGCGAGCACTACCTCAATTCCGAATCAATCAAACCAAAAAGTCGTAAACGATTCAACAACTGAAAATGCTGTTGCCAATAACAATGACAACAATAATGATTCAGCTGACAACAATGCGACTGCTGATACAGATGATAACAATCCGGATGAAGTACAAACAAAGGTAGTTCGTGAACTAGAAAGAGATCACTTCAAGATCACTGAAGTTAAATTTGGTGACAAGACAGAGATCAATGGAACAACTTTAACGATCAGAACTCCAAAGGATCTTTGTAAAGAAGCCGTTGAGACTGAAAAAATCGTTCAAGATATGACTTTGGAAATTATTACACCCGATGATTACGACAAATACAGTGAAACAATCATGGATGTTCAACCTATAGCTACTAAAGCTGAAGGCGAAATTGGATCTGGTGTTACAAGAGTACTTGATGGAGCAGTCTTTGTTCTTACAGGTACTGACGAAAATGGGATCCAAATTGGTGAATTCGGTTCATCAGAAGGTGAAATGAATAAGAACATCATGTGGAATCGTCCAGGTTCACCTGACAAAGGTGACATCATGATCAAAGCGCAAGTTACTATCGATGCTGGACGTAACATGGAACGTATCGGACCTTTGTCTTCTCACAAAGCTGCTGATATCATCACTCAAGAAATCAGAGAGGCTTTGAAGAAGGCTGATGATAGTCTGATCGTTAATAAAGAAAAACTAGTTCAAAAACGTCATCCAAATCAAAAACGTGTGGTAATCGTTAAGGAAATCATGGGTCAAGGTGCTATGCACGATAACTTGATCATGCCAGTCGAACCAGTTGGTACTCTTGGTGCAAAGCCAAACGTTGACCTTGGTAATTTACCTATCATGCTTTCTCCACTTGAAGTATTAGATGGTGGTATTCATGCTTTGACATGTATCGGACCTGCTTCAAAGGAGACTTCAAGACATTATTGGCGTGAACCAATGGTCCTTGAAGCAATGAATGATGAAGATATCGATCTAGTAGGTGTCCTCTTTGTAGGGTCACCACAAGCTAACACAGAGAAATTCTATGTCTCAAAGAGATTGGGAATGACTATTGAAGCAATGGACGTTGACGGCGCAATTGTTACAACAGAAGGTTTTGGTAATAATCATATTGACTTTGCTTCTCATCTTGAGGAAATCGGTAAACGTGGCGTTCCCGTTGTCGGAATGACATATAGTGCCGTTCAAGGTCAATTAGTTGTCGGCAACAAATACATGGATGCCATGGTTGATAATAACAAGTCAGCTCAAGGTATCGAAAATGAAATCTTTGAAAATAATACACTTTGTCCAGAAGACGCAATCAGAGCTATGGCTATGCTTGAAACAAAGATGGCCGGTGGCAAGATCGAAAAACCTGAACGTAAGTGGAATCCAAACGTCAAAGAAAATAACATTAAAGTTATTGAAAAACATGACAACATTAAGATTGAAGAAGAACCAAATGAACAATCATTACCAAAGAGCAAGAAGAGAATAGAAATTTACGAAAAAGAATAATGATTGAAGGGTACTAGGAATGGACAATTACGATAAATTGAATTATCCGTCAACCGAATCAGTTTACGAAGGAGTTATCTCTGAAGTAACTGATGCCGGTGTGACAATTGAACTTAAGGGTAGATTGGGAACATTAGAAATACCAAAGCGGATGTTGATCTGCGAACATGAGCCTCAAGTAGGCCATGAAGTAGGATTTTTGATGTCATACCCAGAAGTTTTATCCGAGACCCCCAATCCTAAATATGTGAAAGCTTTTGATGATTATAAAAAACATCGCGATGAGATCAAGCATCGTACTGAAGAGAGGAAGGAAAAAGAATGACCTTAAAAAAATATGATGGTCTTCAATCAGAGATTTATGTTCCGATCACCCCAAAGCCAGTTTGGGCACCGGTAACTAAAGAACTGAAAGATATGAATATCGGTATCGCTACTGCTGCCGGTGTTCATCTAAAAAGTGATAAAAGATTTAATTTAGCTGGAGATACTAGTTATCGTGAAATCCCTTGGGACACACCAGCCGAAGATTTGATGGTTTCTCATGGTGGTTACGATAACAGTGATGTTAACAAGGATATCAATTGTATGTTCCCAATTGACAGACTTCGTGAATTAGCTAAAGCAGGATTTATTCGTGGACTAGCACCTATTGAATATGGATTCATGGGTGGTGGTGGAGATGTTGATGTCTTCACACACAAGACTGGTCCAGAAATTGCTCAAAAGCTTAAAGCCGAAGATGTCGACGGCATCATCATGACAGCCGGTTGAGGAACTTGTCATAGATCTGCCGTGATCGTGCAGAGAGCAATTGAATCCGCAGGGATTCCAACAATTTTAATAGCAGCTTTACCTCCTGTAGTTCGTCAAAATGGTTCACCTAGAGCTGTAGCACCTCGTGTTCCAATGGGAGCTAATGCCGGAGAACCTAATAACGTCGAAATGCAAACAGGAATAGTTAAAGATACCTTGAAACAACTTGTCTCAATTGAGTCAGCTGGGAAGATCGTACCTTTACCATATGAATATATAGCTAAAGTTTAATTTAGCTATCTTGAAGGAGGGCACAAATGTGAGCCCTCCTTTATTATTTATAAGGAGCTATTCCTATGAAAAAAGATAAATTAACAATTCAAGCTTTTTCAATGCAGCATGTTGATTTTGATCAGGAATACCATCTGACTAAAGATAGCTTAAGCATTCCCGACCATCCGTTATTTGAACTCGATGACCGACTAAAGTCACTGACCATCAAGTTGGTCGACCCTAAAGACTGTCATTTTGAAGTCAATACCATCATGGATGTCATCCCAATTTCCACCAAAGTTTTGGGGAAAATCGGTTATGGCTTAACCAATACCCTAACAGGCGTCAACGTCATATTGACCGGTGCCGACGAAACGGGTATTCAGCTCCATGAATTCGGATCTTCGGAAGGATACTTGGACGAGAAAATCAAATTTGGCCAAGATGGCACTCCTGATCTAGATGATCAAGTTATCTTGATCGATGCTGAATTGTATCAAGACTTTGAGTTCAATCGTGAAACGTGCGAGATGATCTTTAAGACCGTTGATGATTATTTACAACCAATTAGAGAAGAATTGAAGATGCTCAGTGCTAGAGAGGCATCTGAAAGTTTCGATTATTTCAATACAAAGCACCCCGGCAAACCAAAAGTAGCCATCGTTAAAGAAGTTGCCGGCCAAGGTGCCATGTACGACAACATCGTTTTTCCTAAAGAGCCTTCAGGAATAGATCAAGGCATTTCCATTATTGATATGGATAACATGCCAATCTTATTGACAGCGAATGAATACCGCGATGGCGCTATTCACGCGCTAGTTTAGGAGGGATGAAAAATGGGTATTGGACCTTCAACTAAAGAGACCACGCTCCACCATTTCCGTGATCCGTTAGTGCGGACTGTTGCAGTTGATCCAGACATTGATTTTCAAGGAATCATTGTTGTTGGGACGCCACAAGACAATTATTTGAAGACGCTTGTCGGTGTCAGGACTGCAGTCATGCTTGAAGCTATGCGGGCAAATGGAGCAATTATTTCAGCTGATGGCTGGGGTAATTCTGATGTGGACTTTATGAACACTATGACGGAAATCGACGACCGAAAAATTTCCGTGGTCGGTTTGAAATTCATTGGTGTCCAGGCGGGATTTGTCGTCAACAACGAATTGACCAAATTCGTGGTCGATATCAACAAATCCTCAGCCGGGATCGAAACTACTGTGGTTGGTGAAAATAATCTATCTGAAAAAGATGCACATCAAGCGTTAGGCTTGTTGAAACTTAAGATGCGACACGATGGACAAGAAGTTAATTAGGGGGATAAAGTCATGCAATTTAATAAAATGATGACAGCCATCGATTCACATACCGCTGGTGAAGCTGCCAGAATCATTACAAGCGGCGTTCCAATTTTAAAAGGTAATACTATCGCCGAAAAGAAACAATATATGATCGATCACTATGATGATATCAGAACGGCCGTCATGCTTGAGCCAAGAGGGCACAACGAAATGTTTGGCGCTTTCTTAGTTGAGCCTATGAAGCCGGAAGCTGATTTTGGAATTATTTTTATGGACACAGGTGGTTATTTGAACATGTGTGGTCACAATACGATTGCTGCGGTCACTTCAATCGTGGAAACGGGCATGATCGATGTTAAACCTGGTGCTAAAGAGCAAAAAGTTGTTTTAGACACACCAGCAGGGTTGATCCACGCTGTGGCTCACTTGAGTGGTGACCATCAAGTATCCAGTGTTTCGTTTCAAAACGTACCATCATTCTTGTACAAAAAAGATGTCGTTGTAGATGTCCCAGATATTGGTAAGATTAAGTTGGATATTTCCTTTGGTGGAAGTTTCTTCGCTATCTTGCCAATCGCGGAAGTCAAAGAAAAGATCGAACCAGAAAACTCGCAACAATTAGCTGATACAGGGATGAAGATCCTTAAAGCAGTCAATGAGCAAGTCAAGGTCCAACATCCCACTTTGGACTACATCAAGACAGTCGACTTAGTTGAAATGTACGGTGATCCCAAAGATGAAGAAAGCACTAAGCAAAATGTCGTCATCTTTGGTGATGGTCAAGTTGACCGTTCTCCTTGTGGTACAGGGACGAGTGCCAAATTGGCTACCTTGCATGCCAAGGGTCAATTAGGTATTGACGAAGAATTCGTTTACGAAAGTATTTTGAAAACTAAATTTTATGGACGCGTTGTTAAAGAGACTAAAGCAGGCGATATACCAGCGATAATTCCTGAAATCACCGGTTCCGCTTGGATAACTGGATTCAATCGATTTGTATTTGATCCAACTGATCCATTAGTACACGGATTCGAATTAAAATAAGGAGGAACTATCATGATATTACGCTTTATTCATATCGTACTTGCCATCCTTTTAGTTTATATTTTCATCTTGTTTGGGCGCGATTACCTCAAGCACAAAAAAGAAAATGATGGAAGTATTCCTAAAGCTGCAGGTATTGGTTTTATTACGAACTTTCTGGATGCTTTAGGTATCGGAAGTTATGCACCAACAACGATGTTACTGAAACTTACCAAATATATGAAATCAGATAAGTATATTCCAGGAACTTTGACAGTATCATGCTCGATTCCGGTTATCGTTGAAGCCTTCTTATTTACTAATACTATCAAGGTTGAAGGAACGACTTTGATCTCCTTAGTTGTTGCTGCTGCCTTAGGATCATTCATCGGTTCTAAAGTAATGAGCAAATTCAACGAAAAAATCGTTCGGATCGTCATGGGTGTCGCACTAGTTCTGACAGCAATCTTGATGCTGCTTTCTCAATTAGGTATTTTAAGTGCCTTAGGTGCCGGGAATACAGCTATTGGACTACACGGTCTGAACCTTGTGATCGCTATCGTCGGTAACTTTATCTTGGGTTCATTGATGACTGCCGGTGTTGGTCTGTATGCTCCATGTATGGCTATGGTCTACATGTTAGGTATGAGTCCTGACGTTGCTTTTCCAATCATGATGACATCTTGTGCTGTCTTGATGCCAGTTGCTGCCTATGAATTTATTAAAGCTGGAAATTATAACCGTCATGCCAGTTTAGGTATCACTATTGGTGGTGTTATCGGTGTTGCTATCGCTGTACTCTTCGTCAAGAGTCTTGATTTGAACGTCTTGACATGGTTGATCATCGTCGTAGTTACATTTACTGGTATTCAAATGCTTTATCAAGGTATCAAAGAGAAGTCACAAACGGTCGAGGAAGTTGAAAAGGAATCCGAAAAAGATTCTGATAAAGACTCTCAGGCTAGTTCAGAAACAAAATAATCAAGTTTAATAGATTAACAATCAATCGGGGGATGAGATTATGGATACAACTGAAAAATTAATTGTGTGTGGTGGTTGCAATGCTAAATTGGGACCTGGAAAATTGGAAAATATTTTAAAGGATTTACATCAAAAAGAAAAACCAGATGTAATGGTCGACTTCGAGACGACTGACGATGCGGCAATCATCAAAGTCAACGACGACACAGCAATTATTCAGACAATCGATTTCTTTACTTCGATGGTCAGTGATCCATATTTGTTTGGAAAGATTGCTGCAACCAATGCGTTAAGTGATATTTGGGCCATGGGTGGTTCAGTGGTTTCTGCTTTAAATGTGGTTTGTTTTCCCCAAGAAATGAACCAGGATATTTTAAAGAAGATCCTTCAAGGTGGCTTGGAAAAAGTCAATGAAGCTGGTGGATTTCTAGCCGGTGGCCACTCGATTCAAGACCAGCGTCCTAAATATGGTTTGTCGGTCAACGGAATCGTTGATCCGAAGAAAATTTGGAAAAACGATACTTGCCAATTAGGCGATGACTTGATCTTAACTAAGCCATTAGGTGTCGGGATCATCACTTCTGCCTACGGAGTGGATGCTGTGGGTGAAGATGCTTTCGACAATGCCGTAGACAGCATGACAACTTTGAACAAATATGCCGCTGATATTATTCGTGATTATCCAATTTCAGCATGTACTGATGTCACAGGCTTTGGCCTTTTAGGTCATTTGAATGAATTTTTAGATGATAAATACACTGCTGTGCTTGATTCGACCAATATTCCTATCTTGCCATCAGCTTATGAATGTGCCGGTGATCTTTTGACCACTGGTGGTGGAGAACGTAATCGTGAATTCTTGAAAGGAAAGATCGACTTTACGTTTGACGATATTGGACTCGAGGAAGTTCTCTTTGATCCACAAACTTCAGGTGGATTATTGTTCAGTATCGATCCTAAATATACCAATGACGTGCTCAATAAGTTGAATACTCTTGATTTAAGAAGTTCATGTATTGGGCATGTCGTTGAAAAAGAGGACCAGGAAATTATTGTTAAATAGGGGGAAATATCATGGAAAAGATCAACGCATTAGGTAAGGTATGTCCAGCATCAATCATTATGGCCAAGAAGGCATTGAAGTCAACTGACGAAGTTGAAGTACAAGTTGACGATGACATGGCTCCACATAACTTGAAAAAGTTAGCTATTCAAAAGAAATATGATTATAACGTGGTTGAATCAGGCGACAATGAGTGGAAAGTCACTTTGAAGAAAACTGATGAATCAGATCAACAACAGCCTGCTAAAGCTGGTTTCAATGATCAAGGTGAATCATATATCGTAGTCATTAATACCGATACTATGGGACACGGTGATGAAACTCTAGGGCAAAACTTACTTCATGGTTTCGTTTATTCATTAACTGAACAAGACGTCTTACCAGATAAGATCATCTGTTATAACGGCGGTGTTAAATTGTTACAAGAAGGTTCAGATTATTTAACAGACTTGAAGGCGCTTGAAGAAGCAGGTGTTGAGATCATTGGTTGTGGTGCATGTATCGATTATTTCGGTCTGAAAGATAAGATTGCTATTGGATCAATCACTAATATGTTCAATATTGTTGAAATGATGCGTCAACAAAATAGAATCGTTAGACCAGATTAGAGGCAATTTTATGGCACAAACTTTTGGATTAATGACCTTTAAAACAACTCATGAAGCTATCTCGATCAAGGAATTGCTCAAGCAATATCCTGATTACACGTCAAGCATCATATCAACGCCAGGCAGTATTTCTGCGGGATGCGGCATGAGTGTCAGATTCAACTATCAGAAGAAAGCTGAGATCTTGGATCTGTTAACGAAAAAAGGACTGCAATATCAAGCGATTTATAAAGGCAATCGTGTAGGTGTCAAAAGCACTTATCAGATTGACCAGTAGGGGGCTATCATGGAAACAGTAGGTCAAGATCAAATCATTATTGCGACGGCCGGACATGTTGATCATGGTAAAACAACATTAATTAGAGCTCTGACAGGTATCGACACAGATACCACTGCAGCCGAAAAAAAGCGTGGCTTAACGATCAATTTGGGCTTCGCTTTTTTCGATTTACCAAATCATGAACAAGTAGGAATCGTTGATGTCCCGGGACACCAACGTTTCTTGAAAAATATGATTGCAGGTTTGAGTGGGATTGATTTAGTTTTGCTAGTGGTCGATGCTGGTGAAGGTATCATGCCACAAACTAAAGAACACGTTGAAATCATGTCATTGTTAGGTATCGATAATTATATTGTCGTTCTCAGTAAGATCGATACAGTTGACGATGAAATGAAAGATTTAGTTACTGAAGATGTGAAAGATTTCATGAAAGTTCATAAAATCGAGGCACCCATCATGCCCGTTGATGCGGTCAGTGGAACTGGTATGGATGAACTGATCAAAGTAATGGATCAAAAAGTTGAATCCATCAAAAAGCCGAAATTCAATGGTGTCCCACGGATCAATGTTGACCGTTCATTTTCAATCAAAGGTTTTGGAACTATTATCACTGGAACTTTATTGGAAGGTTCAGTTGAAAATGGCATGACCTTGGAAGTCTTCCCAAGCGGTAAACAGGCAAAGATCAGAAATATTCAAGTTCATGATGAAGATGTCGATAAAGCTATGCCGGGGACTAGAACAGCCATTAATTTAGCCAATTTGAAAACTGAAGAGGTCAGACGTGGAGATGTATTGACTTTACCAGGTAACGTCAAACCAACTTCGATGTTGGATATTTCATTCAAGTTATTACCTGATAAAAGTGCCCATTTAGTCAATCTTTGGAGTCGGGTCCGGGTTTATTTAGGGGCTCAAGAAGTCATCGCTAGAGTAGTGCCATTAGGAGAGGAACATGTCAGTGCTAATGGTGATAACTATTTACAGTTGCGTCTTGAAGAACCAGTTGCTGTCAAAAAAGGAGATCATTATATTTTGCGCTCTTACTCACCAATGACCTTGATTGGTGGTGGCACGATCCTCGATCCTAATCCTAAAAAACATCGTCGCTATAATGAAGATGTTTTGGAGCAATTGTCGATCCAAGCCTCAGGTAATCAAGAACAAATTGTTTTGGAATTCCTGATGAATCAAGCTGAATTAGGGGTTACAGTTGATGGTATTGCCGATTATTTGAATATCTCAGTCGATGATACTAAAGAGATCGTTAATGACTTAGTTGAAGCTAAAACGGCCGTTAAATTTGGCAAGATAGTTATCAATCAAGAAAGACTAGCTAGTTTCGAGAAGGAAGTCATTGCTGCTTTAGATGCCTATCACAAAAAGAATCGTTTGCAAAAGGGCATGAATAAAGAGGAATTATTGAGTAGTTTCAAGGACCAAGTCGATGGCAAGACGATGGAGAAAATCTTAGAAAACATGGTGACACAAAAGAAAGTCCGTATCTCTGGATACATTGTCGCCGATGCTGATTTTAAGGTTAAATTCAATAAATATCAGGAAAAGGCTTATCAAGAGATCATCGCCGATTTGCAGAAAAAGCCTTTGATGCCACCCAGTGACACTGATTTGACAGGTGATGATAAGAATAAGAAAGAAGTCTTACAATCACTCGAAGGTCAACAAGTCGTTCGTTTAGGTGAAAAGAATGTCATGCTCAAATCAGTCTTTGATGATGTGACTAAAAAAGTCATCAAATATTTGAAAGAAAACGAAACTATGACGATTGCTGAATTCCGTGATTTGTCAGGTGCAAGCCGGAAATATGGGATGATGATCCTTGAATATATGGATAAACAAGGTGTGACACGCCGTAAAGAGAACATGAGAGTTTTGACTAGGAGGGAAAGCTAATGATTTATTTTGATAATTCAGCTACTACGGCAATGAAACCCAAGACGGTTGGCCAAAAGGTTGGCAATATTTTAAATAGTGGTGACTACGGGAACCCCGGCCGCGATTCATCTGATTACAGTGTTAATAGTAGTGACGAGGTCAATTTAGCTCGTGAACGGATCAAACAGCTTTTCAATGTTCCTTCCACATCACTGGTAACATTTACCCATAATGCCACTGAGAGTTTGAATACTGTCTTGAAGGGAATTTTAAAATCCGGTGACCACGCCATTTCGACTGATTATGAGCACAATTCAGTTATCCGTCCGTTGGAACAATTGAAGAAAAATGATCAGGTAGAAGTTAGCTATTTGCCATTCGATCCTAAGACAGGTCAGCTAGCAGTTGACCAGTTGGAAAAAACTGTCCAATCGAATACTAAACTCTTTATTTGTACTCATGCGTCAAACGTTACTGGCTATATTTTGCCAATCAAACAAATCAGTGAGTTTTGTCAGAAGCATCACATCATTTTTGTTGTTGATGCATCACAGACTGCTGGTTTTGAAGATATTGATATCCAAAAAATGGGTATCGACGTTTTGTGTTTTACCGGTCATAAATCACTTTATGGTCCACAAGGTACCGGTGGCATCTGCCTCAAGCAGTCATTAGAGATTGAACCTTTAAAGAGTGGTGGTACTGGGATCGAATCATTTAATCCTAGTATGCCTGACCAATTTCCGACTCATTTGGAAGCTGGGACTTTAAACGTTCCTGGTATCGCTGGATTGTCCGAAGGCGTTAAATATGTCCTAGATAAAGGTGTCAAAAATATCCGTCAGCAGGTGAATAGTTTAACTAAAAAAATCTATGCTGGTTTAGAACAATATCCACAAATAAAAATTTATACACCAAAGGATTTCGAAACTACAGGTATCGTTTCCTTTAACTTGCAAGACGTAAATTCAGCCGACGTCGGACAGTGGTTATGGGATAATTACCAAATTGCCACGCGTTCAGGTGCTCACTGTGCACCCAAAGTCCATCAAACATTTGGCACCGTCGAACAAGGAATCGTCAGATTGTCGCTTTCGAGTTTCAATACAGAAGCCGAAGTTGACACCTTATTAAAAGCAATTGCTAAAATGATTGCCGAAAGTGCTGAGGAAGTTTAATGGAAGCAAGTAAAATTTTACGTCAATTACCATCAGTCAATGAAATGCTGAATTCTTCCGACGCCAAACGCTGGATCAAAAATTCAACTCAACCGGTCGTTAAAAAAATCATCGATGATGTCCTCGATGAAACACGCCAACAAGTTTTAGAAGGTAAGCTAGATGACATCAATGATGACTATTTGAGCAAACAGGTCGAGAAAAAATTGGCTGATCGGCGCGTCAGACGCTTACAACCGGTCATCAATGCTACAGGGGTAATCCTGCATACTAATCTTGGTCGGGCAAAGTTGCCTGATTCAGCGGTCAAAGCTATCGAGTCAGTTGCCAATCACGCCACTAATTTGGAGTATGACATTACTATCGGTCAACGTGGGGATCGTTATAAATACGTTGGTCAACTGGTGTCTGAATTAACCGGTGCTGAGGATGCCATCGTCGTCAACAATAATGCCGCAGCCGTCATGCTAGTTTTGAGTACCTTGTTCAACCAGAAGGAATTGATCATTTCGCGTGGCCAATTAGTCGAGATTGGCGGATCATTTAGGATTCCTGATATCATCACTTCAACTGGTGGCATCTTAAAAGAAGTCGGAACAACTAATAAGACTCATATCAAAGATTACGAGAATGCCATCAATGAAGAAACTGGTGGAATCTTGCGTGTTCACACTAGTAACTATAAGTTGATTGGTTTTTCAGAAACGCCTGATTCTAAAGAACTAGCTCAACTCTGCACTAAATACCATTTACCACTGGTCAATGACTTAGGTAGTGGCTTGATGTTGAACTTGGATCAATATGGTTTTGGTCATGAACCTACCATCCGTGAAGAGGTGGAATCTTGTGACCTAGTTATGTTCTCTGGTGATAAATTACTCGGTGGTCCTCAAGCTGGTATCATTGCTGGTAAGAAGAAATACATTGATCGGATCAAGCATAATCAGTTGTTGAGAGCTTTACGTGTCGATAAAATGACCTTATCAGCTCTGATTGCGACTTTGAAGATCTATCGGGACCCAGAACATGCGATTGAAAAAATTCCTGTCTTGCGTGAACTGACAATGGACAAAGGTGTCGTCTTAGAGAAAGCTACGAAATTACAAAAACTGATCTTAGATAAAACTGACTTTCAAGCTACGATTGCTGAAGGTACTTCAATGGTCGGTGGCGGTTCGTTCCCTGATGTTCAATTACCGACGTATTTGATTGATTTAAAGGCTAGTGCCTCGGAAACAAAATTGAATCGTTTATTGGAATATGCCAAGTATCCGATCATTAGTCGGATCAATCATGGACAAGTCTTTCTTGATCTTAGATCGATCGATGAAAGTGACTTTGAAAAAATTATCATTAGTTTAAATGATGTTGCAAAAAAGATTAATAAATAATTCACAAACTTTTGAAATGAGTTAATTAATTTCAAAAGTTTTTTTATTTCTTACAAAATTTAAAGTCAGCATTATGGAAATACACTTGTTCACGATTAATCAACAGTGCCAAATCGCTTATCAAATGATAACCAGAAGCCCACTAAATGAAGCTTAGGGAATACCCTAACTTATATAAATATCTTACTGAAAACGTTTTATAAATCATTCATATTTGATATAATAAATAGTGAAGAATATTACAAAGTAGGAGGACTTTATGAATCGATTACGAAAAACGTGGAACCCATTAATTGTGGTTCCTATATTAGGCATGCTCTCAGCTTACTTTTTTGGACTGACTTCCAAACAGTGGGCTGTCACTGGAGAGTTCACTAGATGGGGTGGACATCTAATGAACTTTGTTGGAGTTGATACTTCACAATTCTCATATTTCAAGCTGATCAAATTTAAGGGAACACCTTTAACCAGGATCGATGGGGTAATGATCATAGGGATGTTCATCGGAATGTTTGTTTCAGCCTTGATTTCAAATAACGTTAAATTTAGGATGCCAACTTCTAAGACTCGGGTCTTTCAAGCACTTGGTGGTGGAATTATGGCAGGATTTGGTGCTAGGTTAGCTATGGGATGTAATTTGGCAGCATTCTTCACTGGAATTCCACAGTTCTCATTACACGCTTGGTTCTTTACTATTTTTACGATCATTGGTACGTATGTGGGGACGCAAATAATTAAAAGGCCAATGTTTCAGTCGAAGATCAAAATGAAAAAAGTCCACAAGCACCATTTGTATGGTATCCACGATGTTGATCATACAAAGAGAAATAATTGGTTATTAGTTGCCTGTGCAGCTTTGATCTTGTTCTTACTATTCTTTGAATTCAATATTCAAGCCATGTTCCCATTAGTCTTAGTCTTTGGATTGAGTTTTGGATTCTTGCTTGAAAAGGGTCAAGTTTGTTTTACTTCAGCCTTTAGAGACTTATGGACGGCTGGACGTTCGAACATGACCGTAGCTATTATTTTAGGAATGATCTTCAGTACTATCGGTACCTTTATTTTTATCAAGGGTGGTACACCAGCAACAATTCATTGGGCTGGCCTGAACACGATCGTTGGTGGCTTTATCTTCGGTGTTGGTATCGTTATCGCTGGTGGTTGTGAGACTGGTTGGATGTATCGGGCCGTTGAAGGTCAAGTGCATTACATGCTAGTTGGTGTTGGCAATGTTTTGGGCTCGATTTTACTAGTCTTAGTTTGGGATCAAATTGCACCCGTTATGGCCTACAATTATCCAGAAGTCAATTTGCTACAAACCTTTGGGCCATATGGTGGATTGATCATCACTTATGTAGGATTACTAGTAATGCTTGGATTAGTTTATGTTTACGTTAAATGGTATTTCCGGAAACAAAATAATAATACACACGCAATACAACAGGAGGAGTTATCATGAAAGAAGCAAAAACAGATTATACGATTGACTATTTTCTAAATCTTGAAGGAGAACCCTGTCCATTCCCAGCAATGAAAACTGTTGATGCCTATGACGACATGAAAGATGGTGAGGTCATTGAGATCATCAGTGATTGTCCGCAATCGATCAATAATATTCCTGTCGATGCTAAGAATCGGCATCATGAGATATTGTTAGTTGAGCAAAATGGTCCAACTTTTAGATATGTCATTAGAAAATAAATAAAAAAGGGAGCTCTCAAGTCATCAATGATGATTTGAGAGCTCCTTATTTTGTTGATCTTATAAAGTGTTCTTATCTAAGATTCGGCCTGATTTAAGGTCATCGATTTCGGAAACGACAAAACTTTTACGTTCTAATTTTTTGATGATCAGTTTCAAAGTATCGACTGAAGTTCCTGAAGGTAATGTGAAAAGAGAACGACGGACAATTTCATTCGACTTAGCATCTAAGGTCACACAAGCAGCAATCGAAACATAGCGGGAAATGATCTTTGACATTTTCACTAGATCTCCACGGTCACCAGATGAGTTGACAGTTAGCACGAAGCTACTGATCTCAAGGTTCCAGGCATCAGATAACATGCTCAACAAACGTGAGTGAGTTAAGATCCCGTAAAATAAATTTGACTCGTCTAAAACAGCGATGTAAGGTAAATCTTTAATATTGAAGAAGACCTTAAAAAATGGTGAGTCAACGCTGATTGTTTTTGTTGCGTTTTTCATCAAAGTTGTGACGGGTAAGCTCATGTCGCCGCCCCGTGATTTATGACGATAGATGTGCATCTTGTAAATATTTCCCCTAAATATTTGACCGCTTTCGTCTAAAATGGGCACACAGCGGAAGCCTGAGTCTTCCAAGATTTTCAGTGCTTGTTCGAGGGTGATACTTTCTTTGACAGTCGTCAATTTTTCCTTTTTTTGGACTAATGATTTAACTAACATAATATACGCTCCATTTGAACTAGATGTACCTATAATACAGTAAATTTGGACAAAAAAAAAGAATGCCTAAGCATTCTTTATAATCAGGATTATTGACGACCTTTGATTCCAGTAGCTTCGAAACCATCTTTGAGGATCTTAGCTAATTCATCAGCTGATTTGTGCATTTGTTTTGATTCTTCATCTGTTAATGGAACTTCGATGATTTGCTTCAAACCTTTACGGTTAACGATAGCAGGTGAACCAATATAAATGTCTGAAACGCCGTATTGACCAGTCATCATATTTGATAATGGTAGAACAGTGTTTTCGTCAGCAAGCAAGGCTTTTGAAATTCTTGCAAGAGCAGTACCGATACCGTAGAATGTAGCACCCTTAGTATTGATAATGTCGTAAGCTGCGTTAACAACCTTCTTGTAGATTCCGTCAAGAGTTTCTTGTGTGATTTCTGGATGTTGTTCCATCCATTCGTTCATTGTAACGCCACCGATTGTAAGATGTGACCATGCAGCAAATTCTGAATCACCATGTTCACCCATGATGTAACCATGGATTGAGCGAGGGTCAACGTCTAATGCTTCACCGACAAATTTTTGTAATCTGGCAGTATCTAGTGATGTACCTGAACCAATGACACGTTCCTTAGGGAAACCTGAAAGTTTCCATGTAGCGTATGTCAAGATATCAACTGGGTTAGCAGCAACTAAGAAGATACCATTAAATCCTGAATCAACGATAGGATCAACGATTGTCTTCAAGATGTTCAAGTTCTTGTTAACTAAGTCAAGTCTTGTTTCACCTGGTTTTTGTGGTGCACCAGCAGTGATAACAACTAAGTCAGCATCTTTAGCGTCTGAATATTCACCGGCGCGGATGTTCTTAGGATATGAGAATGGAAGTGCATCAGCAAGGTCCATTGCGTCACCCTTGATCTTGTCTTTAGCTATATCGCAGATAACTAATTCTTGAGCAATACCTTGAAGTGTCATAGCGTATGCGTAAGTTGAACCTACAGCACCGTCACCGACTAATAGTACTTTTTGATGATTCTTTTCATTTGTTGGAGTCGTCATTTTTAAATATCATCCCTTCAAAAAAATAATTTGTTCCGTAAACAATTATACAAATAATAACTAGTAATGTACAATAACGATACGAAATTCGTGAAAATTTTTCTTATCTTAAATGATATAATTGGACTTCGAAATGAGGAATTAACAGTGAAATGTATTATCGGCTTGGGAAATCCCGGCAAAAAATATGACAAAACAAAGCATAATATGGGCTTCATGACTATCGACAAGCTAATGGAGCACTATGATCAAACCCAAATGAAGAAAGACTTCGATGCTGAATATTGTAAATTCAAAGTTGATGGTGAAACAGTCTTCTTAGTTAAACCATTAACGTTCATGAATGATTCAGGTCGAGCAGTCCGGATGCTCAAAGGCTATTTCCAAATTCAAGACGACGAGATCATGGTCATTCAAGACGATCTCGACATGCCAATTGGAAAAATTAGAATACGTTCTAAGGGTTCAGCTGGTGGTCACAATGGAATAAAGAGTATAATTTCAGCTGTAGGCACCAAGGATTTCAAACGAATCAAGATTGGGATTCAGCATCCACAAAGACAGACCGTGGTAAATTGGGTCTTGACGCCATTTTCTAAAGACGATGCACCTGCTGCCTTCAACGGTATCGATAATGCTGCTGCAGCTTGTGTTGATTGGGTCGACGGTGCCAACTTCAATCAATTAATGAATAAGTATAATTAGCTACCTTTTGGAAGGGGGCCAAATGTGCATTTTTTAAAGTACATCACCAATAAGCTTAAGCTTGGGGAATTTATCGAGAATGTTAAGCCTGATACGAAAAGTATGTTAACAGGTTTGACCGGTTCGACGATTTCCCTTTTTGCATTGGAAACATTGCGAAAAACTGAACAAAAAATCATCATTGTCGAAAACACTAACTATCATGCTAATCGACTGTTTGATGATCTGAATCTCCTTAATAATGAACAAGTTCACCTTTTCCCAGTTGAGGAAGCAATCTCAACTGAGATTGCTACCAGTTCACCGGATGAATTGAGTCAAAGAATCGATGCCTTGAATTTCTTGACCGAAGATCAGCCAGGTATTTTGGTGACTTCTACATCAGGCATTGAATATGCCTTGTCAGCCAAGGAACTCTTTGAACAATCGCGCTTGAAGATCGTTCGTGATGAAGAGTACGATCTCGAAAGTTTGAACAGTGTCTTTGTTCAACTAGGCTACAGTAAAGAAAAATTAGTTGCTAAGCCTGGGGACTTTGCGATCCGTGGTGATATCGTCGATATTTATCCACTGACATTAGATGATCCAGTCAGAATTGAATTTTTTGGCGATCAAGTGGATAAGATCAAGACTTTCGACACCGAAACGCAAAGAAGTATTGAAGAACAGACAGAAATAACCATTTTGCCAGCCAAAGACCGGATCGTTACGGATGAACAAGCAACCGCTGGATTAAAGAAATTACAAAAAAGTTATGACAAACAACTTCAGACTGATGATAAAGATGTTAAAAACAATCTCCAAGTCTCCTTTGGTCAGACAATCGATGCCTTGGCAGAAGGGATGCGTCCTGACAACCTTGGCAGCATCATCGACTATTTGATCGACCAACCTAGCAGTTTGCTGGATTATTTAGACAAAGACGACTTGGTTGTCTTCAATGAATACAACCGTTTGGTTGAACAATCGAATGACAATCAACAGGACAATCAAGATTGGCTTGCCAGTCAGTTAGAATATGGCAAGGCTTTGCCAGAGCAAAAGATCCGTCAAAAATTCGTCGATTGCGTGAAAGCTGACCATCATGGCCAAGTTTATTTATCGACGTTCCAACAAGGGATGGGTCATACGAGACTGGATCAATTGCATAATGTGCCGGTTCGGTCGATGCAGCAATTCTTCAGTCAAATGCCACTGCTCAAATCTGAAGTTGAAAGATGGCAAAAGCAGGCTTATACCGTCATCATCATGATCAGTAACGATAAACGGATTCAAGCCATCAATCGGACCTTGGTCGACTTTGGGATCAAGGCTACTTTGACGAGCCCGGATAAGATTCTGCCGGAACAAACACAGATCATCAATGCTGATCTAGGGTTTGGATTTGAAATCCCGGAAGAGCGATTGGCAGTCATTACTGAAAAAGAACTCTTCAATAAACAGCCTAAACGTCGTCGCCATCAAACATTGGCTAATGCGGAACGTTTGAAGAGTTATTCCGAGTTGAAACCTGGCGACTATGTCGTTCACGTCAACCATGGTATCGGTAAATTTATCGGTATGAAGACGATGGAAGTTGATGGTAAGCATCAAGACTATATCACGATTGAATATCGTGACGATGGACGTTTGTTCATCCCCGTATCTCAATTGGACATGGTACAAAAGTATGTTTCTTCTGAAGGAAAATCACCCAAGATCAACAAACTTGGTGGTAAAGAGTGGGCTAAAACGAAACGTAAGGTTCAATCGAGCATTGAAGATATCGCTGATGACCTGATTGATCTTTACGCTAAACGTGAAGCTGAAAAAGGTCATCCGTTCCCGAAAGACGACCAAATGCAGCATGACTTCGACAACGCCTTTCCATATCCAGAAACACCAGACCAATTGCGATCAGTCGATGAGATCAAGCGTGACATGGAAAAAGCTCATCCCATGGACCGGCTGTTGGTTGGGGACGTTGGGTTTGGTAAGACCGAGGTTGCCTTAAGAGCAGCCTTTAAAGCCGTCGAAGATGGTAAGCAGGTCGTATTCTTAGCACCAACGACCTTGCTGTCACAACAACATTACGAGACCATGAAAGACCGTTTTGAAGGCTTTCCTGTTAATATCGCCGTCCTATCACGATTCCAAACTCGTAAAGAAAGTCAAGAAATCATTGAGAAATTACAGACTGGTGAAATAGATATCGTCGTCGGAACACATCGGTTATTGTCCAAGGATGTTAAATTCCATGACATCGGTCTTTTGATTATAGATGAGGAACAAAGATTTGGTGTTAAACACAAGGAAAAAATCAAGGAATTAAAAGCTAACGTTGACGTATTGACCTTAACAGCGACACCGATACCGCGGACTTTGAACATGTCAATGTTAGGTGTACGTGATCTATCACTGATCGAAACCGCACCAAGTAATCGTTATCCAGTCCAAACCTACGTTATGGAACAAAATTTTGACGTGGTTGCTAGTGCTATCAAACGTGAAATGGAGCGAGGCGGCCAAGTCTTTTACTTGCATAATCGGGTTGAAGATATGGAACAAGTTGCTGATCAGATTCAAGCTTTGGTTCCTGAAGCTCGTGTTGCCACAGCCAACGGACGAATGAACCAGACTCAAATGGAAGGTGTTATTTCTGATTATTTGGAGGGCGATTATGATGTTCTAGTCACGACAACAATTATCGAAACAGGTGTTGATATGCCCAATACCAATACATTGGTCGTTGAAAATGCTGATCGTTACGGATTATCTCAGCTTTATCAAATCAGAGGACGTGTTGGTCGTTCCAGTCGGGTAGCATACGCATATCTGATGTATCGTCCAAATAAGGTCTTGACCGAAGTCGGTGAGAAAAGATTGGAAGCTATCAAGAACTTTACAGAATTAGGTTCTGGCTTCAAGATTGCCATGCGTGACTTGTCGATTCGTGGTGCAGGTAATTTACTAGGCAAACAGCAACATGGATTTATTGATTCAGTTGGATTTGATTTATATAGTCAAATGCTTAATGAAGCTGTAGCGAGAAAACGAGGCCATACTAAAACTGAGAAAACCAATTCAGAACTTAATCTGGAGATCGATGCTTATCTGCCAGCGGATTACATTACCGATGAGCGGCAAAAAGTTGAATTGTACAAACGGATCAGACAAATTGATTCCGTTGAAAATTATCAAGAGGTTCGTTCAGAATTGATCGACCGGTTCGGAAAGTATCCTGCTCAAGTTGCTAATTTGTTGGACGTTTCCTTATTGAAGGCCAACTTAGATCAATCTCTAGTTAAAAAGGTCATGATGAGGAATGGCGCAATTGCCATTACCTTTGACCAGAAGGCTAGTGATTACTTAACAGGTGATTTGGTCTTTAAGTTTTTAGAGAATACGAATATGAAGGCAACTGTTAAAGATAAAAACGAAGAATTCACCATTACCTTAGATTCTAAGAGTGTCGATGCTGGTGAATGGTTCAAACAATTGCAAGTGTTTGCCGAAAAAATGGCAATCAAGTTTGAACAAATGAAAAAAAAGCGAGCTAAAAAAGCGGAGAAACAAGAACAATGATGAATAATACCGTACACAAAGCTATTCGTGGAACTTGGGTCTTAACGATTGCTTCACTGTTTTCGGAATTATTGAGTGCTGTCTATCGGATACCACTGCAAAACATCGTCGGTGATCGAGGCTACTTTATATATCAGCAAGTTTATCCAATTTATGGGATCTTCTCTGTTTTAGCTTTGACTGGTCTTCCAGTGGTGTTGTCGAAAACTTTTGCTCAGCAGGCAGATCCTGAAAGTAAGAAGAAATTGTTGAAGTGGGTCTTCCTAATTCTTTTAGGCTTAGCGATCATTGCTACGGCTGTCATTTGGATGTTGTCAAAAAGTATGGCAAGATTCATGGGTGATATTAATTTGTATCCCGAGATCAGAACTGTTAGTCTAGCTTTCTTGTTGATTCCGTTTGAGGCAAGTCTACGAGGTTTATTTCAAAGTGATCTCGTGATGGAGCCAAGCGCCATCTCACAAGTTATTGAGCAATTGGTCCGGATCGTTTTAATTATTGCTGCAGCCTTGATGTTCAGTCGCCAGTCGATCGATTTATATCAAATGGGGGCACTAGCTAATAGTGGCGCTTTCGTTGGTGGTCTGTTTGCGGTCGTGATATTATTTTTTACATATTTATTGAGACAAGCACCAATAACGAAAAAGCAGTCTCAGCCAGTTATCAAACTTGAAACTGGTCTGGGTCTTGAAATCGTTTTAATAATTTTTTTTACAGGAATTACGATTTTTTATCAATTTATAGATTCTTTTAGTATGATTAGACTATTGATGTCGGATGGGATGGCTTTGGGACCCGCTGAAGTGGCTAAAGGTGTCTTTGACCGGGCCCAGCCGTTGATCCAATTAGGTATCGTCATTTCGTTGTCGTTTATTTCAACCATTATGCCGCAACTGAAAAAGGGCGATGATAGTCAAACACGCAAAAATTTGATTGAACGTTTGGTTCGTGTCTGTACGGTTATAGCTGTTGCAGAGACAGCCGGATTGGTCGCTTTGATGCCGGATATCAATACGATGTTGTTCACTAATACCAATGGCTCAGTTGCTTTAGCAATTTATATGTGCTCGATATTCTTTGTATCGATCATCAATTTATTAGTTGCGGTAACTAGCAGTGATTCACGACAAAATTTAGCCAAGTTGGTTTTGTTCATTATTTCCCTGATCGTCAAGATTGGCTTGAATATCGTTTTAGTGCCAGCTTTCCATATTGCTGGCGCAGCCTTGGCAACGGTCATGAGTGAACTGGTCATCTTATTGGGGATGCTATTTATTTATCGGAATCAATTGGGATTTTTAGTATTGAAATGGACATTTCTTGGGAAAGCCATTTGGGCTGGACTATTGATGTCACTGTCAGTAAGAGCTATTGAACAGTTGATAGTCTATTACATTCCCTTGAATCGTCTTTCTTCAATTTTTGTGAATGTTGTTTTAATCCCGATAGGGATCATCATTTTTGTGGTCCTTGCGGTTTTATTGAAGTTATTGAAGAAACAAGAGTGGGAAATACTTCCACTTGGAAAATGGTTGACCAAGATTATTAAAATAGAGGAATAAGATATGAGATTAGACAAATTTTTAAAGGTAAGCCGAATTATTAAAAGACGAACTGTCGCCAAAGAGTTCACAGATAACGGTCGTGCTTTAGTCAATGACCGAGTTGCCAAATCATCAACTGATGTTACCGAAGGTGACACTATTGAATTACATTTTGGTGAAAGAACGATGAAAGTCCGTGTCTTGAACACCCGTGAGACTACTAAAAAGAACGAATCAGCCGATTTGTATGAAGAAATTAGTTAGTTAATTTCTTAACCAAAGTTTAAAAAATATAAAAATTTAACAAAATCCCTCTGGTTGTTGGTATACTTAACCTAATGATTTTTTTTAGGGGGAGAACATGGCATGGAGATAAGAAACACAGCCAATTCAAACGTCTCGGTACTTACTCCGAAACGTGATTCAATTGCAAAAACCAATCAAAATGAATCTGATTATGTGGCAAAAGTCCATCAACGAAGATTGATTCTTCTAGGCGCACTCTTTGCCATTGTGATCTTGTTCTTTGGTTCACAAATCATTTTGTCACAACGGACCTATTCTCAAACGAATGCCCAAGTGGAGCAAAGTGAGCAGAAATTGAAAAAGCAAAAGGCGACCGAAAAAGATTTAAAGGTTCAGCTTAATCAGTTACAAGATACGAATTATTTGGAAAAATTTATTCGTGATAAATATATGTATTCTAAACCGGGTGAACAGGTTTACAATTTACCTGTTAATGACCCAATCGGACAAAAATAGGGAAAGGGAATTATTAATTTAGATGACAGTTGAAGTAGGATCCAAAACAGAAGGTAAGGTTACCGGCATTACTAATTTTGGAGCATTTGTGGATTTAGGAGATAATAAGAGCGGCATGGTTCATATCAGTGAGATTGCTGATAGTTATGTCAAAGATATCCATGATGTTTTGAAAGTCGGAGATACTGTAAAGGTGTTAGTTTTGAACGACAAAGATGGGAAAATAGCTTTGTCGATCAAGCAAGCATCCGACAAACCAAAACCTCGTCATCACCACGAAAGAAAGCCAAGACCACAACAACATCATGCTGAAAGTTTTGACGATATGATGTCAGGCTTTATGAAACAAAGTGAGGAACGTTTGAGTACACTTCGTAAGAATACTGAAGGCAAACGTGGCGGTCGTGGCGGTCGTCGTAGCTAAATAATCTAGGGGTTGGGACTGTTGGTCTCAACCTTTTTAATTAGGAGAGTAAATGACTGCAGAAATTGATTTAATCAGTCAAGTTAGACATGTTTTACAGCAGAATAAAGCTAAGAAAATACTAGTCGCTGTATCCGGCGGGGTAGACTCCATGGCCCTGTCGGATATTGTTGACCAGATTTGGTCCAAAAGAGCCTGGGGGATAGTCAATGTTGATCATGACTTGCGACCAACCAGTGCAAAAGAGACCGAATTCGTTCAACAATTTTGTCATAATCGTGATATTCAATTTTTTACTACTAAGTGGAATCATAATCAGGCAAATGTCGGTGTTGAGGCAGCCGCTCGAGAGTTTCGGTATGACTATTTTCAACAAATCATGCGAGAAAATGGCTTTGACACTTTACTGACAGCCCACCACGCTAATGATTTATCAGAAAATATCTTGATGAAGTTGGTTAGATCAGGAAACGTTTATGAGATCACCAGTTTAAAAAGTCAGCGGGAATTCGGTCATGGACAAATTGTGCGACCATTGCTGACCGCTTCAAAAAAAGATTTACATGATTATGCGCAGCAACGCTCACTCAACTATGTTCAAGATGAGTCAAATTTTGAGGATATCACCATGCGTAATCGTCTAAGGAGTGATATTTTACCCAAATTGCAAACGGAGAATGGCCAGTTGCTACGACATTTTGGTTTGTTTGATCAACAAATGAACGCTTTGCTTTCTATAGCCGCCGATAAATTCGACCGACTAGAGTCAGAGATGAAACTGCAAGAGACCGATTCTACCATTTCCGGTCAGATTGGATCTCTTCAAGAAATTCCAGCTAATCAGCAAAGTTTATTTTGGGGACGCTTGTTCACTAAAAAAATGCCGCATTTGTCGATCAGCAATAAACAAATTAGACAAATTATTGCAGTCATCAAGTCAGAAAAACCTAATAGCGAAGTCGATTTAGAGAACGGCTGGCGTTTCAGACGTAGTTATCTCGATTTTGAAATCACCCAACCTGATGAATTAGCAAGTTTTGATTTGGCAATCAAGCCTGGTCAAGAATATTCGTTGGGCAAACGGAGATTCAAAATATTTGAGACTACCCAGGAGAATGCTGACATTGCCGTGACCAAGAGACCAGATAGTATGCGAATAAGGACTCGGAAGCCAGGTGACAGGCTGTTGCTGGACCATCAAAAACATCAGAAATTGAGCAAAAGATTTATCAATGAGAAGGTTCCAGCCAAAAAACGAGCACAAATCCCAATATTATTGTTCGATAATCAAGTTGTTTGGGTTGAAAAAATATATAATATAAGTGACTATTTAATTAAGAAACAAATATTCTACAAAATTGATTTTAATGAGGTATAAGAATGAATCCCGATATAGAAAAAGTTTTGGTTTCAGAGGAAGAGATTGCTGCAGCCAATAAGCGCTTGGGTCAGCAATTGACTGCTGACTATCAAGGTAAGAATCCCTTGTTCGTTTGTATTTTACGTGGTGCGGCCATGTTTATGATGGACTTGATCAAGCATGTTGATATTCCTTTGGAATATGATTTTATGGATGTTTCAAGTTACGGCGGTGAAAACACTGTGACAACTGGAGACGTTCGGATCATTAAGGATCTTGATACTTCATTGCGTGATCGTGATGTGGTCATTGTTGAAGATATTATTGATACTGGTTATACATTGGACCGTTTGATCGAGCTGTTTAAGACACGTCACGCTAATTCAATTAAGATTGTTTCTTTCTTGGATAAACCTTCACGAAGGATCAAGCATGTTCATGTTGATTATAATGGTGTTAAGATTCCTGATGAATTCGTAGTTGGTTACGGTATGGATTATGACGAGAGATATCGTAATCTTCCTTACGTTGGTGTCTTAAAACAAGAGATTTATTCCACAAAATAGTTAAATTAGCAGTACAATTATTATTGTGTTAATATCCACTAATGTTACAATATGTAACGTCTAAGTTTAGGAGGAAACATATGAAAAATAATCGAAATAGACTAATTAATAATAGTCTGTTTTATATCTTATTATTTGTTGTATTGGTTCTTGCTGCTAGTTGGTTTGCGGGCGGTCAGTCAAATGATCAATCAAAGACTTTGAGCCAAGATCAATTCATTACACAACTGAAAAAGGGTAAGGTCAAAAGCTTTAAAATTGAGCCAATCGGTGGAGCTTATCAAGTTACCGGTGACTATAAGAAAGCTCAAAAATCTGATTCTACCCAATCAGTTTCATTATTAGGTCGTAACAATAGTTCAAGTTCAAAGGTTACACAATTTACTTCAACTGTTCTTCCTAACAATGACACTTTAAAACAGATTAATAGTGCTGCAATGGCGAAGAATGTTAAAACAACTGCCGCAGCAAAGTCACAATCTAGTCAATGGGTATACTTAATAATTTCATTCGTTGTACCATTAGTACTTATTTTCTTTGTTTTCTTCGCTTTAATGGGTCGTGGCGGACAAGGTGGCGGTGCCAACCGAGTCATGAGCTTTGGAAAATCCAAAGTCAAACCGCAAGATCCTAAGAAAAATAAAGTTCGTTTCTCTGACGTTGCTGGTGCGGAAGAAGAGAAACAGGAACTGGTTGAAGTCGTTGACTTCTTAAAAGATCCACGTAAATATGTTTCACTTGGTGCTCGTATACCATCTGGTGTCCTCTTGGAAGGTCCTCCTGGTACTGGTAAGACTTTACTTGCTAAAGCTGTTGCTGGTGAAGCCAAAGTACCATTCTATTCAATCTCTGGTTCAGATTTCGTTGAAATGTTCGTTGGTGTTGGTGCATCTCGTGTTCGTGATTTGTTCGAAAACGCTAAAAAAGATGCTCCTTCAATCATCTTCATTGATGAAATTGATGCCGTTGGTCGTCAGCGTGGAGCTGGTACCGGTGGCGGTAATGATGAACGTGAACAAACGTTGAACCAATTGCTGATTGAAATGGATGGATTTACTGGTAATGAGGGTGTCATCGTTATGGCTGCTACTAACCGTTCTGATGTCCTAGATCCTGCTTTACTACGTCCAGGTCGTTTCGATAGAAAGATCTTAGTTGGTCGTCCTGATGTTAAGGGACGTGAAGCCATCTTGAAGGTTCATTCTAAGAACAAGACCTTTACAGATGATGTTGATTTAAAGGTTATCGCTCAACAAACTCCTGGTTTCGTTGGTGCCGACCTAGAAAACCTTCTAAACGAAGCTGCTTTAGTTGCAGCTAGACGTCATAAGACTAAAATCGATTCATCTGATATTGATGAAGCTGAAGATAGAGTTATTGCTGGACCAGCTAAGAGAAATCGTGTCATCTCTGATAAAGAGCGTCACATGGTTGCTTATCACGAAGCTGGACATGCTTTGATTGGTTTAGTCTTGAATGATTCTCGTGTTGTTAGAAAAGTTACTATCGTTCCTCGTGGTCGTGCTGGTGGTTATGCCATCATGCTTCCTAAGGATGATCAAAACTTGTTAACTAAGAAAGAATTAACTGAACAAATCGCCGGTTTGCTTGGTGGACGTACTGCTGAAGAGATTATCTTTGGTTCACAATCATCAGGTGCTTCAAATGACTTTGAGCAAGCAACTAATATTGCTAGAACAATGGTCACTGAATATGGTATGACTGATCGATTAGGTACGGTTCAACTTGAAAAAGATGGACAGCCAGTTGGTGCTGGTGGTTATCGTGCTGAACCTACTTATTCTCAAGATACTGCTAAGGCTATTGACCAAGAAGTTAAACGTATTATTGACGAAGGTCATGAACAAGCTCGTGAGATCATTGAGAGTCACCGTGATCAACATAAGTTGATTGCCGAGGCACTTCTTAAATATGAAACACTTGACGAAAAAGAAATTCTTAGTTTATATGATCACGGCAAGATGCCAGAAAATGACAAGAATACTGAATTCCCAAGTGAAAGTGCTGCTACTTATGAACAAGCTAAGCGCGCTGTTGAAGCTAAAGATGCTGAAAAGCAAAAGAATGAAACAACTAAATCTGATGATGATAATGATGACTCTAATTCCTCAAATGGTTCAGGATCAGCTGATTCAAGTTCAGATTCAGATGCAAGTTCTGAAAAAGCACCGAAGGATTCAAATAATAGTCAATCTGAAGAAAAGAAGTCCGATGACGATCCCGATAAGATTGAATTCCCTTCTGAAAAAGATGATTCAGACGACAATAATAAATAACAAAAGAAGCGACTCGCAAGAGTCGCTTTTTCTTACGAAGGAGTAAATTTATGGCAGATAAACTATTAAAAGCTGTTTCAACTGATGGAAAGTTTCGTGTCTACGTGGTAGATGCTACCCAAACTGTGGCTGAAGCACAAAAACGTCATGATACTTGGACTAATTCCACTGCTGCATTAGGTAGAACTATGATTGGTTCGATTCTAGTAGCAACTTCGACTTTGAAGGAAGACGAAGTTTTAACAACTAGGATCGTTGCTGATGGACCCTCAGGTGCCATCGTCGTTGACTCAGATGCTTCTGCAACTGTCAAAGGCTATATTCAAAATCCTCATGTCAGTTTGCCATTGAATGATAAACACCATATTGATGTTCGTGGTGCAGTCGGAACTAAGGGTACCTTGAGCATTACGAAAGATTTGCATTTGAAGGAACCATTTACAGGACAAACACCAATCGTTTCTGGAGAAATTGGTGATGATTTTGCCTACTATATGGCAAAATCTGAACAAATACCTTCAGCCGTGGGAGTTTCTGTCTTTGTTCAACCAAACGAATCAGTCGGCAAAGCTGGTGGTTTCTTGATTCAGACTCTACCTGGTGCCGATGACGATGCAATCACGAAGATCGAAAATAATTTGAAGATTGTTCCTAACATCTCTGAATTAATGAATGAGGGATTAAGTCCCGAAGACATCATGGACAAATTGATGAATGGCATAAAAATGAAGGTTCTCTCCACACAATCAGTTCAATTCAAATGTGATTGTTCAAAAGAAAAATTCTCTAAATCCTTAGCTACATTATCAGGTGATGAATTGCAATCAATGATCGATGAAAATCACGGTGCTGAGGCTGTTTGCAAGTTCTGTGGTAATAAATATCAATTCTCAGAAGCAGAATTAGCTGAGATAATTGCTTCAAAGAAGTAATGTGATTTGCTATCACAGTTAAAAATTTGCTATCATGACAAGTTGTAATTGAAAATTTAGAGGTACAAATTATGGAATGGAAAATTGGAAATGTCACGATTCCTAATCAAATCGTGGTAGCACCGATGGCTGGAATCACTAATTCGTCCTTTCGACTAACTGCTCGGGAGTTTGGGGCAGGATTAGTGGTTTGCGAAATGGTCAGCGATAAGGGAATCAAATTCCGCAATAAAAAAACACTCGACATGCTGTATGTCAATCCACAAGAAAAGCCGGTCAGCATTCAAATCTTTGGCGGTGATCAAGATTCCTTGGTCCAAGCTGCACGCTACGTCTCAGAGAATTCGAACGCTGATATCATTGATATCAATATGGGCTGTCCAGTTAAGAAAATAACTAAGGAAGACGCTGGCTCACGCTGGCTACTTGATCCTGACAAGGTTTATCACGTTGTCAAAGCTGTCAGCTCAGCAATCGATAAACCTTTGACCGTAAAAATGCGGACGGGTTGGGACAGTGACCATATTTATGCGGTTGAAAATACCTTGGCTGCACAAGAAGGCGGTGCAGCAGCTATTGCTATGCACGGTCGGACTAAAGCACAGTTTTATCAAGGTAGGGCTGATTGGGACATTTTGCATGACGTTGCTGAGAAACTAACTATTCCATTTATGGGCAATGGTGATATCAAAACTCCAGAAGATGCTAAGTATATGATCGAGCAAGTCGGTGCGGATGCAGCAATGGTCGGTCGGGCAGTTTTGGGTAATCTGTGGAAACTTAATGCCATGGAGCATTATTTGGAAACAGGTGAGTTATTACCAGAGCCAGAACCTCGAGAAAAAATAAATACTGCTAAAATTCAGCTCGAACGTCTGGTAGACTTAAAAGGTGAGAAAGTTGCTGTACCAGAATTTCGGTCACAGGCTGCTTACTATCTAAAAGGTATCCCCCATGCTGTACGAACACGTGCAAAGGTCATGGAAGTAGATACTATGAAGGAAGTATTCGATATTCTGGATAAATTTATCGAAGACTACGAAAAACGCGAAGCTAGATCAAGTAGAGTTTCGTAGGAAAAGGGGAAGAAATTTGAGTAATCAAAAGAAGCCAACAGGTGCACAAAGACAAATGAACGACCAACTACGAGTTCGTCGTGAAAAATTGCAAGAGCTTTATGATGAAGGCGTGGATCCATATGGTTCACGTTTTGAAAGAACTGCTCTAGCACAAGAGATCCATGACAAATATGGTGACGAAGATAAAGAGACCTTGGAAGAACAAGATCTCCCAGTTGTAATTGCTGGAAGAATGATGACTAAACGTGGAAAAGGTAAAGTTGGCTTTGCTGATATCCGTGACCGCTCAGGTAAAATTCAAATTTATGTTCGTAAGGATGAAGTTGGTGAAGAGAATTATCACATCTTCAAACGTGCTGACATTGGTGATCATTTAGGAATTCATGGTGAGATCATGAAGACTGATATGGGTGAATTGACTGTTAAAGCAACTCACGTAACCATGTTGGCAAAGGCTTTACGTCCCTTGCCAGATAAATATCATGGTTTGACGAATGTGGAACAAATTTATCGTCAAAGATATTTAGACTTGATTGCCAACCAAGATAGTTTTGACCGTTTTAAGAAACGGACTAAGATCATTGCAGCTGTTCGTGAATATTTAGATGGTGAAGGTTTCATGTCAGTTGAGACACCAGTCTTGAATACACAAGCTGGTGGTGCTACTGCACGTCCATTCATCACTCACCACAATGCATTAGATATGCAAATGTATCTAAGAATAGCTTTGGAACTACCATTGAAACGTTTAGTAGTTGGTGGTTTTGAACGTGTTTATGAAATTGGCCGTGCTTTTAGAAATGAAGGCTTGGATACACAACATAATCCTGAATATACTTCGCTTGAGACATATGCCGCATATTGGGATATGACGGACGTTATGAAAGAAGTTGAAGGATTGTTCCGCCATGCAGCAGATAAGGCTTTAGGAACGCAACAATTCACATATCAAGGCGAATCAATCGACTTGAGTAAGCCTTTCAAACGTATCAAGATGGTTGATGCTATTAAAGAACAAACGGGTATCGACTTCAGTCAAGATATGGATCTTGAACAAGCACGTCAATTGGCTGATGATAAAGGCGTTCATTACGAAGAATTCTGGGGCGTTGGTCATATCATTGCTGAATTCTTCGAAGAATTTGTCGAGGAAACACTCAAGGAACCTACGTTTGTTTACGAATATCCTCTAGAAGTTTCCCCACTAGCTAAAAAGAGCCAAGACAATCCTAATTTCACCGATCGTTTTGAAGTTTATATTCTTGGTCATGAATATGGAAATGCCTTTACTGAATTAAATGATCCAATTGACCAAAAGCAACGTTTTGAGGCACAAGCTGAAGAACGTGAAAAGGGTAATGATGAAGCGGAACATATCGATGATGATTTCGTGGAAGCATTGGAATACGGTATGCCACCAACTGGTGGACTTGGAATCGGAATCGATCGTTTGGTTATGTTATTAACTGATGCTCCATCGATCCGTGATGTTATTTTGTTCCCAACTATGAGACCAGAAGATAATTCAGATAGCGAAGAGTAATATAAACAATTATTTATAGCAAAATTAAACGAGCAGACATCCCTAGATATCAAGGAATGTCTGTTTTTATTTTGTTTGAAAGTGCTTATTTATAAGGTAAATTATTAGGAAAAATTTTTTCTTGCGAAATATTTTAAAAAGACGTCAATTTATCGTTGACAACTTTTATTACTTTTAGGTATACTTATATAGTTGTTTCGCAAGATATGGAGGATTAGCTCAGCTGGGAGAGCATCTGCCTTACAAGCAGGAGGTCACAGGTTCGATCCCTGTATCCTCCATTAAGCTTAATGGTTTTAAATTAGTTTTGCGGGTGTGGCGGAATTGGCAGACGCGCTAGATTTAGGTTCTAGTGTCCCTTTGGACATGAAGGTTCAAGTCCTTTCACCCGTATTAGTTACATTTCAATTTGAATCGTAACAAAGTGTTGCCGACTTAGCTCAGCTGGCAGAGCATCTGTCTTGTA
>NZ_AZFA01000017.1 GCF_001434295.1 Companilactobacillus versmoldensis DSM 14857 = KCTC 3814
TTGACTTAGAGCCATTTTTATTGTCGATTATTTTTTTCAAGTCGTTTAATAAATTTTTGAATTGCATGTAAGAATGGTTGACGATTATCACCAATCAGGCCAATTGATTCAACAAATAACTCAAGTCCAATCAATAATGCCACTGCTAGTAGTAAACTACTCCAGAAATTAGATAGCGGGAACAGCAAAGAGATGAATGCGAAAACTAAGGCAAGTCCATAAATGACCAAAACAGTTTGACGATGTGACAAACCTAATTGCATCAAACGATGATGCAAATGATGTTTATCAGCTTGCGTGATAGGCTTCTTGTTCAAGAAACGTCTCAACATCGCATACACAGTATCAGTTATCGGAACACCAAGAATTACCACTGGAATCAAGGTTGTGATGAAAGTAACATTTTTTAAACCTTTCAATGAAAAGACAGCAATCATGAAACCGATAAATAAGGCTCCTGTATCTCCTAAAAAGATGCTGGCTGGATGAAAATTATGCGGTAGGAAACCGATCAAAGCTGCTACCAAGGCAAAAATCCAAATGGATACATAAACGTTTGAGAAGTTGAGAAAGAAATATCCGACAACTCCCATGGTGAACAGGCCAATAATCGATACCCCAGTAGCTAAGCCATCAAGTCCATCGATCAAATTGACCGCATTGGTAATCGCCAAGATCCAGATGATGGTGATTGGAAATCCCCACCAACCAAGTTGGAAGGTACCCAAGAAAGGAATAACGATCTGATCCATGTGGATACCTGCAAGAAAATAAATAACCAACGATGCTACGAAAATACCAGCCATTTTAGCTTTGGGCGACAATTCTCGAATATCGTCGATAATCCCGGTCAAAATAATTATCACTTCAGCCAAGAAGACACTGAATAGTTCATGACTAGGGAACTGATTTCTCAGCAAAACAAAGGTCGAGAAGGTAAAGGCAATAAAAATTGCCAACCCACCCATAGTTGGCATTGGTTTCTTATTTACTCGCCGAGCATTAGGATTATCTACTGCTCCTAAAATATAAGCAAGCTTTATTACTAGCGGAGTTATTACCGCCGACAAGATCATCGTCAGAAACAACTTCACTATCACACTAAACATACTCGACATTTCTCCCAAACCCACTTTCAATTAATACTGTAATTATACCAATACCTATGCTCAATACCAAAAAAATCTACAAAAAAAAGATAGTGAAAACACTATCTCCCCTAATATTTATTTTGCTAATTCAACTTTACGAACTTCACGAACAACCGTTACCTTAATGTGTCCAGGGTATTCAAGGTTGTCTTCAATTTCGTTCTTAATGTCTCTTGATAAAATTGCTGCCTGGTCATCAGAAATCTCTTCAGGTTTAACCATGATTCTAATTTCATGACCAGCTTGAATTGCATAACAGTGATCAACACCATCATGCTTGTTGGCAATTTCTTCAAGCTTTTCAAGACGGTGAATGTAATTTTCCATTGATTCTGATCTAGCACCGGGTCTTGCGGCAGAGATTGCATCTGCAGCTGCGACGATGGTAGCAATCAATGATGTTGGTTCTACATCACCATGATGAGAAGCAATTGTATTTACAACTACTTCGGGTTCTTTATACTTAGTGGCTATATCCACGCCAATTTCAACGTGAGAGCCATCTACTTCACGATCAATAGATTTACCTATATCGTGTAATAACCCTGCTCGTTTTGCTAAAGTAACATCTTCACCCAATTCACCAGCCATAACTGCGGATAGTTTGGCTACTTCGATCGAGTGATTCAAAACATTTTGACCATAACTAGTACGATATTGCATACGTCCAATAATTTTAATTAAATCTGGGTTCACAGAACTGATCCCTAAACTATACACAGTCTGCTCTCCGACTTCACGAATGTGATCATCCATTTCACGGCGGGCCTTGTCGACCATCTCTTCGATACGTGCTGGATGGATTCGACCATCTTCAATCAGCTTTTCCAAAGCCATGCGGGCGATTTCCCGACGGATCGGGTCAAAACCACTCAAGGCGACAGCTTCTGGAGTATCATCGATAATTAAATCGATACCCGTCAAAGCTTCGATAGTTCTAATATTTCTTCCTTCACGACCAATAATACGTCCCTTCATGTCTTCATTAGGTAACGTAACTGTAGTAACTGTCGATTCAGAAACCGTATCAGCGGCACTACGCTGAATAGCGGCAACAATCAGTGATTTTGCCTCTTTGTCAGCATATTGACGTGCCTGTTCATTACTTTGATTAATCATTGTTGCTCGTTCATGAGTCAATTTCTTATTCAAATCATCTAAAATTATTTTACGTGCTTGTTCTCTAGTTAAATTGCTGACTCTTGTCAATTCCGCTTTTTGTTCATCAAGAGTAGCTGTCAATTGTTCATCTTTTTCAGCAAGTTGTTTTTGTCTAGCTGTAATATTATTTTCATTCTTCTCGATGTTTTCCTCACGTTTTTCCAACGATTGGTCCTTACGATCCAAAATATCTTGTCTTTCAAGATTACGATTTTCCTGTTTCTTAACGTCATTACGACGATCATTCAAATCATTTTCTTGCTTTTCACGATACTTATGTGCTTCATCTTTAGCTTCAAGAAGTGTTTCCTTCTTTAAAGATTTAGCGGATTTTTTAGCATCAGAAATAATATCCTCGGCTGTTTTCTTAGCTTGTGAAAGTTTCTTCTCATAAGAGTCTTTACAGAGAGCATATCCGAAAAAGGCTCCTACAATCAATGTTATTAAGGCAAAAAAGAGGGTTATGATAGCATTCGGCATGCCATCACCTCCACTTATTTACTATTTAATTTTGTTTGTAAAATCTTAATATGAACCAAAACTTTTACATACAACTTTATATTATAGAATAAAATCCGTCTGTCAACAAAACAATCTGAAAAAAAGAGACCAATTATTTGGTCTCTTCTGCAGAATTATTTGAATTATCAGCTTTTTCAGATGGATTTTCTTTTGTGTCATCCTCATCTGATTCAGCCTTCTTTTCATCAGCCTGGCCATCCATATTATACGCAGCCCGAACACGTTTCATGATCTCATCCATCTTTTCAGGATTCTCGGCTAAGAAGTTTTTAGCATTTTCTCGACCTTGACCAATTCGTTCGTCCTCATATGAATACCAAGAACCAGCTTTTTTAATAATATCTTTTTCAACGGCCATATCGACCAATTCACCAGTTCTAGATATACCATGGCCATACATGATATCAACTAGAGCGACCTTAAATGGTGGTGCAACCTTGTTTTTAACGACTTTTATCTTAGTTTTATTACCAATTACATCACTACCGTCTTTGATTTGTTCTGAACGACGGACTTCAAGTCTAATCGTTGAATAAAACTTCAAAGCACGACCACCTGGTGTCGTCTCAGGGTTACCAAACATGATACCAACTTTTTCACGGATCTGATTAATAAACAAAGCAATTGTCTTTGTTTTATTGATTGAACCAGATAACTTACGTAAAGCTTGTGACATCAAACGTGCCTGCAAACCAACGTGAGAGTCACCCATTTCTCCTTCAATTTCTGCTCTAGGAACTAAAGCAGCAACTGAATCAACGACTACGATATCAACTGCACCACTAGAAACTAGCGCATCAGCAATTTCAAGTCCTTGTTCACCTGTATCCGGCTGTGAAAGAAGTAGATCATCGATATTTACGCCTAATGCAGTTGCATATGCAGGGTCCATGGCATTTTCAGCATCAATATAAGCTGCAGTGCCACCTTCCTTTTGAACTGCAGCAACGGCATGTAAAGCTACTGTGGTTTTACCAGAACTTTCAGGCCCATAAATCTCAACGATCCGGCCTCTTGGAAATCCACCGACTCCAAGGGCATTGTCTAAGGCTAATGATCCAGTGGAGACTGTTGAGATTTGAGTATTCAAATCGTCTCCCATTCGCATGATAGCACCTTTACCAAAATCTTTTTCAATCTTTTTTAGGGCGGTATCTAATGCTTTTTGACGTTCATCTTTTGCCAAATTGTCTTCCTCCTAATGCTTTCATCAGTATCAATACTATTAGTAAATCATTCAAAAAGCAAGAAAAAAGCAAACGTTTGTTCGCTTTATTTTTATGCTATTTTTTCAACGAGTACAAAGGCGGAAATAACGGATTTTTGGCGAATCTCATTGCGACTTCCAGTAAAATGGAACTCCTTAACTTCAACGCCACCCTTAATTTTATCGTAACAGCCAATAAAGACCGTTCCCACATCACTACCTTCTAATGGATCAGGTCCGGCAACACCAGTGATACCTACACCAATGTCTTTTTCGAGGATAACGGCGGTGGATTCAGCCATTTGTTGAGCCACTGGGGCACTGACAACAGTATGTTTTTCAATTACTTCTGAAGGAATGTGTAACAACTTTTCTTTCATTTCATCAGAGTAAGTCACATACCCTCCCTCAAAGACTTGGGAAGCGTGAGGGATATCAGCAATAGTTGCTTGAAAAAGACCAGCTGTTAAACTTTCTGCAGCTGTGATGGTCTTTTTACTTGCTAATAACTTCTCAACTGTTCGCTTAGGGATTGCTTGATATTGTTCTGGAATGCCATTTTTAAAACTGGCAGCTTCAATTTCTTCACGAAAATTCTCAAAAATTTCTTTATCCATTTGTTCTCACTTCTAAATTACGTTTTATTTTTTAAAAATGTCACGACTTTGTACAAAATAATCAATACCAGAATAAAGTGTAAAGAATAGGCAGATGTATAAGAAAATCTCCCCGATTGGGAAATGAATGGCACTAAAGAAGATGTTATGCATCAATAGAAAGATGATAGCTAACATTTGCGTTGTTGTTTTGATCTTACCAGGCATTTGAGCAGCCATGACCTTACCACCATTTTCTAAGACCAACATTCTCAAACCAGTAACAGCTAATTCACGGCACACGATAATAGCTACTACCCAAGCTGGAGCCATGTCTAAGCCTACTAAAAAGACAAAGGCTGTCATAGTTAACATCTTATCAGCTAAAGGATCGGCAAACTTACCAAAGTTAGTAACGATCTTATTTTTACGAGCAATCTTTCCATCGGCTAAATCAGTTAATGATGCAATGATGAAAACGATTGTTGCCAAAACATGATTGACTGGGATCAAATCATCTAAGACATAAATATCTCCAAGGTTAGACCAGCTAAATGCTAGTAAAAGAATAAATATCGGGATCAAGATAATCCGAAACATTGTCAATCTATTTGGTAAATTCCACTCCATTATTAGGTTCCTCCGTTATTCTCTTTTTAACGACAAAATATATTAATAAATGGCGCCAACCAATTATTCAGTAGACACCATTTGTTTATTTAAATCTATTTCACATTAAATGTTAATGTTCTTACGATTGAAGAACTGCTATCTGTTTTACCTAAGTCTACGTTCTTACCGGCAATTGAGATCTTTGTATGTGAAATATCACCAGTATGGATCGAGAATTGGCTAGTTCCTGAAGACACACTGGTTGACTTCTTGTCACCAGAGCTAATAGCTTGTTGCCAAACTGTATTGTTGGAACCCTCATTGAATGAGACCCAAGCTTGTCCACCATCAGCAGAGACTACAACGTTAGTATCTTTACCAGAAGGTAGATTAGTTACGTTATAAGTACCAGTTGTATCTGTTTCTTTGATTGTTACTTCAGAACTACTCTTAGCAGCTTTTTTCTTTGTCTTAGTTTGTTTCTTCTTAGAAGAATCACTTGAAGTAGATTTCTTAGAAGTCGTTTGTGAAGAACTATCCTTAGGAATAGTTACTTGAGAAGAGCTCTTCGAACGGTTGATCATTCCAAAAGCAATCACCGCAATAATTACAATCACTACGATTCCAACAATGATTTGTGGAATGTAGTTTCTGAGTCCGCTAAAGAAAGAATTTGAACTATCAGCAATAGCACGTTTCTTTGTTGGCTCTGTCGTATCAACTGTTTCGTGTGGTTGTGAATCTGGGATCTCGCTCTTATATTCATCCAATAGTTCGTCGCTATCGAGATCTACCGCCTCACAATATTGTTTGATAAAGGCACGAACATAAAAGTCGCCTGGAAGATGATCAAATTGACCTTCTTCAATCGCAATCAAATATCTTTTTTGAATTTTAGTGACTTGTTGCAAGTCATCAATTGTGTAACCCTTTTTGATCCGGGCATTTCTTAATTTTTGGCCAATTTCGTCCATTTCATACCACCATTAACTAATTTTTATAAGTATACCATATTAATATTTATTTCGAGCTAGCTTAAAGGAGCCATCCACCTGCAAAATAAATCGTTTGTCCCGTCAAATAATTCGACTTCATTTCTACTAAGTAATCAACTAATTCCGCAATTTCATCGGCATTAGCTAAGCGATTAGCTGGAATATCTTCTTTAACGGCTTCTAAATCTTCTTTCGAAAATTCATTATTCATCTTCGTATCAACAGCTCCGGGCGCGACTACATTTACAGAAATACCCAATGAAGCAACTTCCTTAGCGTAAGCATCAGCAAAGGAAGACATAGCTCCTTTTACTGTACTATAGACCACTTCCATCGCAGAACCAATCTTACCGTAAATCGACCCGATAAAGACGACTCGACCATGATGTTTAGTTGCCAACTTATCTTGCAACTCCTTTAAGATCATGATTGGTTGTTTAATGTGAATATTCCACAACGAATCCAATTCTTGCTCATCCATATCAACTAAAAGCTTGTAATATGTATTACCCTGTGCAAAAACGATTGCATCAAGTCCATAGATCTGTGATAACAAATGATCAACTTGATCTGATTCCATATCATATTGGACTGGAATAAAATCCTGATGCGGATATTTAGAACTTAATTGTTGATAAAGATCATCGATCCGCTGACGATTCTTATTATAGTGTAAATATAATGACCAGCCCTGATCGGCCAGCTTTTTAGCAGTTCCCGCACCAATATCTCCGGAACTACCCATGATCAATGCATACATCTTATTTTCCATCCGCAATCAAATTATAATGTGTGAAATTTTTATCCATAAATATTTCTTTAGAGGCTGTGAAAACATCATCTAGTGTAATTGAATTTAACAGTTGAATCAATTCCAGATAATCAACATCATAAAATTGTAATTCAGCAATTTGATTAGCAATCGCATCAGGTGAATTTTGGGCAAATAAATATGCCCCGATAGCATCACGTCTGATCCGCTCAAAACGTTCAGGAGTCAAGATCTCTTCCAAGTTATTATTCAATAAACAATTACGCAAATAATCTTGAAAAGCTTTTGGATCATTGGTTGACCCACTAACAATGATAAAACAATAGTCATTTTCTGCAACCACATTATAAGAAAAACTATCATCAATCAAATTCTTTTGCGTCATAGCCTGATAATTTTCGGAAGACTCGCCAATCAATGTTTCCAAAATCATATTTAAAATATATTGATATTTGACCAACTCATAACCCGATAACTTAGTATCAACTCGGATACCAAAAGCAGCTCGGCTTTGGCTGATGTTCATAGATGATTGACCACCAGGACCGATCTTCGTGGCCTCATTGTGTTTAACGATTGGGGCTGTCTGATTGTTATCAAACGGCGAATCATCGACTACTTTAAGGATCTTATCAAAATCAATATTTCCTACGACCACTAGATCCATATTTTGTGGGCGATAACTATTTTTATACGTCGCCAATAAATTATCCTTATTGATCGACTGTAATGAATCAGTTGAACCAGCAATATCTTTAGCAATTGGATCACCAGGATAAAGTTGTTCTAAAATGCGTTCTTCAAGCACCCACTCAGGCATGTCCAAATACATTTGGATCTCTTGATTGATGATGCCACGTTCTGAAGCTACATTGTCTTCAGTGAAGTAAGGATGTTCGATCAAGTCTAATAAAACTTTTAAATTGTCATAAGGGTTCTCTAATGTTTGATACAAATAAGCTGTTTTAGTGTAACTAGTATAGGCGTTGGCATTAGCGCCATATTCGGCGAATTTCTCAGAAACGTCATATCCCGGCTTGGCGAACAATTTATGTTCAATAAAGTGGGCGATTCCAGCAGGTAAATACTTCCCACTGCCAAGATTAGTGTCAACTGAGCCAAAATTGGCCATGGCTACACTATAAGTTTGCTTATATCCAGGCAGTGGCACTGCAGTGACCCGAAAACCATTTGGTAATGTCTGAACAAATTTTTGCAGTTTTTCTGCCATATTATTCTCCCATCATTTGATATTGAGCGATTATGTGCAAGCGATTGGCAACCCTAATGATATCGTTACGGCTGACCTTTGCTAACTCATTTTGATACTTATCTTCAGCCAAAACAGCTTCAGGATAAACCGTCTCCCACATACTGCGCATGATATAGTGCTGAATTGTATCAGATGCTACTTCGCGTCTCGTATGCAGGACCTTTTTCGCATGTTCAATCTGACTATCAGTGAATTCACCATTCTGAATAAATTCTAACTGACGCTTGATCAATGCGATTGCCTTAGCCATATCCTTGCCATCTAATCCAGCTTGAACCGTCAACAAATGATTTGTTGGTTGATAGGTACTGGAAACTGAATATGCCAAACTGTTTCGCTCACGAACTTGCAAGAACAGTTGTGACTGGTCATCCCCACCAAAAATCAAGTTCATAGCTTGTGGCGCTAAATGGCTGGAGCCCTTTTCCAATTTATCAGAAACGAAAGCCAAAGCCAAATGACTCTGATTAACGGTTTTTTGGTCAGTCTTTGTTGCCGGCATCTTGATCAAATCAGTAAAATCCTCAAATTGAACTTGAAGATCACGACGATTTTTACTCTCAACTAAACCAGTAAATTTATCCCGCATCAATTTGGAAAACTTTTCTGGATCAACATTGCCAACGACGTTGATCATCACAAAATCGTTGTCGATTGCTTGATGGTAATAGTCGACCAATTCTGAATTAGTCAAGGATTTCAATTCTTCTTTATCACCAAAGATCGGTAACTGCCGATTCTGATCGTTCAAATGAACCAACTTGGCTAACTCTAACATACTAACGAGATCTTGATTATCATCGACTGCTTCTAAGTTTGACAACATATTCCTTTTTTCAGTAGTAAAGGCCATCTCATCAAATTCATCAGCAGATTTCAAGTTAGGATGAAAAATTATGTCATTCAACAATTCTAGATTGTTTTCTAATTGTTTAGTGTTGCCAGTCAAGAAACTAGGATCAGCAAATTCAACTGAAAAACCTAGGTCATTGAAATTCAAAAGCGAACGAGTATAAGCATTTATCTCAGCACCATACAATTCCATTTCACGATCATTGATAGCTTTGAAACTAGGATATTTAGCACTCGAATTGCTCATGACGTTGGCTAACAAGCGTCTTTTAGTTGATTCTTTTTTATCGATCGGACGTAAGAAGTCGATTTGGATTTTGATCGTACGGAACTGTTGTAATTGCTTGATGTTCAGTACGACATTTTTTGCTAATGTTTCTCTCAATTTTCCACCTGTTTTTTCCGAATATTCTCTAACTGTTCAGGAGTCAGTAGTACTTTTCTTGGCTTACTACCTTCTGATGGACCAACGATACCCTTTTCTTCCATTTGATCAACGATCCTAGCGGCGCGATTATAACCAATTGAAAAGCGTCGTTGCAACATTGACACGCTGGCAGATTGCTGGTGAACGATCAAATCGATTGCATCGTCCCAGTACTCATCGTTGGGTTTATCTTTCTCACCATTACCACCATCTTCTGTTACATCTGATGGTATCATATCTTGGTCATATTCTGCTTGTTGTTGCGAACTTACGAAATTAACGACATTTTCGACTTCATCTTCAGAAATATAAGCACCCTGTAGACGAACTGGCTTACTCTTTCCAATTGGTTGAAAGAGCATGTCGCCTCGCCCAAGGAGTTTTTCCGCCCCGACAGCATCCAAAATAGTCCGTGAATCGACACCACTGGAAACCGCAAAAGCAATTCTTGAAGGAATATTGGCCTTGATCAAGCCAGTAATAACATCAACTGAAGGACGTTGAGTAGCAATGATGATATGCAATCCGGCAGCCCGCGCCATCTGTGCTAAACGAACGATAGCTGCTTCAACTTCATGACCGGCTACCATCATCAAATCAGATAACTCATCAACGATGACCACGATATACGGTAATTTCTCCATTTTTTGGTCGTCTTCAGCTGTTTTGTTGAATTCGGCGACCTCATCATTATATTCACCAATGTTTCGGTGATTAGTTTCAGCAAACAACTTATAACGCCGCTCCATCTCAGTCACAGCCTTTTGCAAAGCACCAGCAGCTCTTCTAGCATCTGTTACCACAGGGATCAGCAGATGAGGAACACCATTGTAGACATTCAATTCGACCATCTTAGGATCGATCAAGATCAATTTGACCTCATTTGGCTTAGCCTTCATCAAAATACCAGTAATGATCGTATTGATTGCAACGGACTTACCACTACCAGTTGAACCAGCAATCAATAAGTGAGGCATTTTAGTGATATCAGCCTCAATAATGTTTCCAGCAACATCTTTCCCTAGTGGAACAATCAACGGACTAGTCTTATCCTGCTGATTCTCAGTGATATCTCGAAACGAAACAGAGGAAATAGTTTTATTAGGAACTTCGATCCCAACAAATGACTTACCAGGGATCGGAGCTTCGATTCTAATGTCTTTAGCTGCTAACGCTAAAGCTAAATCATCTGCCAAATTGACGATCTTACTTACTTTAACGCCAATAGCTGGTTGAACTTCATATTTGGTAATAGTTGGCCCTAAACTAGCTTTCTTGACTTCAACATCGACCCCAAAGCTCTTGAAGGTCCGTTTTAATTTATCTTTATTTTCATCGATCAATTTAACTTCAGCACTTTGATCGACTCGGGGGACTTGTTTCAAAAGATCTGATGATGGTAATTGGTAATCATCATCAGAAATATTGTGTTCACCAGCTGCCGAACGTGGTGTTGGTAGATCCTTATCCTTTGAACCATCAATACCATAAGGTTTCGACATGATCTCAGCTTTTGAAGCTTGTGGCTTAGGTGATGCTCCATAATCATCAGAACCAGATGGCAGATCAATATGAAAGCCTGTGTCTTCATCTCTTGGCGCATCATCAGCCGATTTTTTATCTTTGGCAAAACTATTGACGTCTTGATACTTAGAATCTTCGCGTTCGATATCCTTAGCCGGTTTAGTCTTCTCATCGGAACGACTCTTACGATTCTCGACCAAATTCTCATAACGACTACTGAATGATTCTTTGACTGAAACCAGACTATTTTTAGCATGTGCCAAAATCTTTTTAGTCACTTGAGAAACTTGTTCCATCGAAACGTTGAACAACATCAATATACCGATGATGATCAACAAAGCTGCAATCAAAACGGTCCCAACGTTGGAAAATAGTGGCATGAACAGGCTATACAAGTATGAGCCAATCATCCCACCACCGACTGAATGACTTACGGATGACTTACCCATGTCAGCAGTGATGGTATTCCAAGTTATCAAATTGTAATTGTGATACAGATCTAATTTTGTAAACATTAATTTATGTAGGAATACTAGGGCGCCGGCATAAGTAAAAATGAATCCAAAGTTGCGCTTGGGATTCATTTTTGGCAATTTGCCAGTCGCAATCAAAAAAGCCCCAGCAAAAATACTGATGACTAATAATACTGGATAACTGTCACCCACGATGATCCGGTACAGATTATCAAAAAATTTTCCTACTATCCCTAACTGGAACAAACCTAAGATCGAGAAAACTATCAAGACTAGGCCGATGATCGACTTGATCAAACGAACATCATCAATCGATGTTTTCTTGCTGGTCCGACGTGATTTTGTCTTAGCTGTTCGAGTAGTTTTTCTTCTAGCCATAAATACCTCACTCTAACTATTCATCTTAAAAATTATACAGTTTTTTGGCATAAAAAAAGCGCATCTCTGCGTTTTTTTTACTCTTTCTTATTTTTCTTTTCACGAAGTTTTTGGACTACCTCATTAGGTTCGACTGAATCCTTTGGTGAAAAGTTTAAAGAAATACCTTGATCCAAGGTAATGGCGGTGATTTGATAAGTGATTGTTTCGATATATTCAACGATCTCACGAGAGATCTGTTGGACTTCTTTATTCTCAAGATCTTCGCGATTTCCGTGAAAATCTACTAATTGCATCACCTGTCCGATCAAACCGGAAACCTTGAAAGGTGCATCTTGTGGATGGATCTCAAAAGGCACGACAACTTGATAAATTTTCCCAGCAGTTTCATCCATTGGTTGACCATTCTCGTCTTTCAAATCTGGATGGTCGATCGATATTTGTAGATCCTGTTTGATATCGTCATTAGGTTCGACTGCATCGTAATGAAATGATTGTACTGATACTGGTCCTTTTTTTGTTTTCATCTGCTTCACCTTAATCTAATTTATCGTGTTCGTAGTGATGTTCCAATTCTAAGCCTTCAAAATTTTGTTGTCTGACAGCTTCATAGATGACTAGAGCACAGGTATTAGCCAAATTAAGAGCTCGAATATTATTGCTCATTGGGATCCGAAGACATTTTTCAGGATTCTCACGCATGAATTTCTCAGGCAAACCAGTTGTCTCTTTTCCGAACAAGAAATAATGGTCTTTTGAAGTATCACTGAAATCTTGATCACTATAAGTCTTATCTGAGAATTTAGTAATCAAATAAAGGTAATTTTCATCGGGGATACTCTGCAAGAAATCATCGAGATCATCATGATAAGTAATGTCGACCTTATCCCAGTAATCTAGCCCGGCTCTTTTCATATGAGCATCATCAGTACTGAAACCTAATGGCCTGATCAAATGGAGTTTAGTGTTAGTACCGGCACAAGTCCGGGCAATATTACCAGTATTTGCTGGCATTAATGGTTCAAATAAAGCAATGTGATTAGTCATATTTATCTCCTTAATAAAAAAACGCATCCCCTCGGTGAAGACCACAGCAAGGGCGTGCGTTATGAAACTGATCGATTTACATGCTTTTATCAAAATTACTTCTGATAAAAACGCGTAACGAAGAAAGTTTAAAATCATTATAGACTATGAATAACGCCCATTCAATAGAAATATGAATTATTTGTGAATTTATTGGGAATCATCAGATTTTTGAGCAAGCGGTTCTGGTGTGGCCTGCTTTTTTTTCTGCTCGGCTTCTTCTTTTTGCTCATCATCATACCAGTTAGAATTTCGCTTGAACCAACGGAATACCCGGGTACAAATGATTTTCAAGATCGCGAAGATTGGAATACCAGCAATCATTCCGACTAATCCGTACATTCCGGCTGAAACTAACAAGACCAAAATTGTTGTAACGGGATGCATCTGCATCTTGTTACCAACGATGATCGGTGAAACGACACGCGTTTCAATCGTCTGCTCGACTAAAAAGACGATGATGACTTTTAAGACCATGGAAGGCGCGATGAACGCAGCAATCACTAGAGATGGTAGTAATGCTAAAGCTGAACCAACATAAGGGATCAAGTTCAATATCCCTGCGGTGATACCTAAAACTAAAGCGTAACGTTGTCCAATGATCAAATAGCCGATAAAGAACATTACCGCCACCCAGAAAGCAACGGTCAGCTGCCCAGTGATATATGAGCTAAGTGAACGACTGATCTCTGTCAACATCTCAGACGTCGACTTACGAATCCGGTCAGGCGCAAATTTAACGATATAATCCTTAAACTTTTTATCATCCTTCAGCATGAAGAATAAAATGAAAGGTGCTGTCAACAAAATCATTACTACGTTCGTAACGATACTGATGGCTGAACCGATGTTAGAAAATGTTTGTGGGACGATCTGGTCGATCCAATTCTCAAATCCTTTACTGATATTGTCATCTGCTGACATCAACCGTTCACGGAAGACATGTAATTTAGGATCAGAAAATAGATTCTGGATACCATTCTTTAGCGAATCCCAATAACTTGGCCAATTTTTGATCAATGATTCAATCTGGCTTTGAACTAATGGGATCAGTGATATGATCCCCCAAACGATCAAAGCGGCAATCAGAATGAAAACGACTGTGATCGACAGGATCCGATTGACGTGAAATCGTCGATCCAAGACATTGATCAAGGGGTTGATCAAATAATATAAAATCAGTGCTAAAATAACTGGTGGCAAAGTGATTCCGAGAATTTGTCCAACTGGTCGGAAAACAAAACTTACCTTTGAAAATAAAAGGATGATCAAAAATACGACTAGAATATTAATCAAGAAAACTGAAACTTGATTGTTCAAAAACCAACGGTAAAACCAGCTTTTTTTATCTTTTCTTGATTCTTTCATTGCACGCTCCTGTATTATTATTTGCTGATAACTATTATACTGTAATCATACATGTTTGGAGGTAATTTGATGATAGAAAATGTATTGCTTAGCGGATATACCCGCAATAACGGTAAGGGTGTTTACCGTTCACAATTTGATAGTGAGACTGGTAAATTAGCTGACCCAGAGTTATTTATTGAATTAAAAGACCCAACTTATTTAGACGTCACTAACGATATGAAAATGGTGGCAGTTGCTAAAAATGAAACCGGCGGTGGCCTTGTATTATACGATATTAACGGAGATACACCAAAATTGCTAGATGAAGATTTTAGTGAAGAAACTGCTCCATCTTATGTAAAAATCGACAAGAGCCGCAATTTGATCTTTAGTTCATATTTCCATTTAAGTATCGTCACGATCGATCAAATAACTGCTGATAATAAGTTGGAAAGACTCTCAACGATTAAATTTGATGGTACTGGTCCTCGTGAGGAACAAGATCAATCAAAACCTCATTACAGTGCTTTAACGCCTGATGGCAAGTTGATCATTTGTGATTATGGTGCTGACCGGATCTATCTCTATGATATTTCAGACCCTAAGGATCCTCAACGATTATATGAATACATCGCACCAGCTGGTTATGCTCCTAGACACCTTGTCTTTCATCCAAGCAAGCCTTACTTATATGTGGCCTGCGAGTTATCTTCACAAGTTTTAGTCCTTAAATATGATGCCGAAGCTTCCCGTTTTAACCTAGTTGACGAAGCCTCAGCTGCAAAAGATGAACAAAAGAACACCACTGCTGCCATTCGGATCACGAACGATGGTAAATTCCTTTACGTATCGACCCGTGGTGCAGATACGATTGCTAGTTTTGAAGTTAGTCCTGAAGGTGACCGCTTAAAAGAATTAGGCACAGCCAAAACTAAAGGTAAAGGCCCACGTGATTTTGCTCTCGACCCTTCTGAAAAATATTTACTAGCTGCTAACCAAGACTCCGATGACTTAACCGTTTTCAAGCGGAACATCAATAAAGGAATTTTAACGATTGTCGGAGATACTATTGGCATTCCTGAGTGTGTATGTGTACACTTTATCTAGCTCAAAAATTTTTAGGAGAATAAAATATGTTCATTGAATTAATCAAAACGATAATCCTCGGTATCATTGAGGGTTTCACTGAGTTCCTACCAATCAGTTCCACTGGGCATTTATATTTAGCTGATGAATTCATCAAATTGAACGAGTCAACTTCTTTTATCAACATGTTCATGGTAGTTATTCAGTTCGGTGCCATTTTGGCGGTTATTCTCATTTATTTCCACAAGTTGAACCCTTTCTCACCTAAGAAAGATCAAGTGCAGAAACGTCAAACTTGGAATATTTGGTTTAAAGTTATTCTAGCCATTATCCCCTCAGTCGTAATTGGACTTCCTCTAAATGACTGGATGGATGCACACCTAACTAGCTGGCAAGTTATTTCGGCCACATTATTGATCTATGGTATCTTATTCATCGTCGTCGAAAATTGGTTGAAAAACAAACAACCACAAGTTTCCGACTTAGACAGTTTATCTTATAAAACAGCTTTCACGATCGGACTTTTCCAAGTTCTATCACTGATCCCCGGAACTTCAAGATCTGGAGCCACCATCCTTGGTGGTATGACGGTCGGAACATCCCGTTTCGTCGCAACTGAATTTTCATTTTTCTTAGCCATTCCAACCATGTTTGGTGCCAGTCTTTTGAAGATCGGTAAATATTTTGCCCATGGCAATACCTTCACAGGTAGCCAAACAATCATCTTATTAGTCGGAACCTTTGTTTCATTCATCGTTGCCTATGCTTCAATCAAGTTCTTACTTGATTACATCAAACGAAACGACTTCAAAGCCTTCGGTTGGTATCGGATCATCTTGGCAATAATCGTCATCTTGTATTTCGTATTAGTTAAATGAGTTTAAAATAAAGGACGTCTTTGGACGTTCTTTTTTAAATGGAGGGAAACACATGTATAAAGAAATCGCAGTCGAAAATTTTACCAATATTCCTAAAGCCGTGCTTGCTGGAGCAGACAGGATAGAATTAAATGACAATTTAGCCGTTGGTGGCACGACTCCCAGTTTAGGGGTCTTACAAGAGACTAGTAAATATCTTCAAGAAAAATCAGTCCCATTAGTAGAAATGATCAGACCTCGTGGTGGCGACTTCGTCTATAACGACCTCGAATTAAAAATGATGGAAGCAGACATCTTTCAGGCTCAAAAAATGGGTATTGATGCAGTAACCTTTGGTGCTTTGACATCTGACGGCGAACTAGACGAGGATGCCTTAGAAATGATGATTGGTGCTTCTAGTGGAATGCAAGTAGTCTTTAACATGGCTTTTGATCAAATCAAAGAAGAAAACAAAGCCGACGCCATCGATTGGTTGATCGAACATGAGGTCGACCGCATCTTAACTCATGGTGGGCCACTGGAAACTCCTATCAGCGAGACTTTGCCCGACATCAAAAAGACAATCGAGCTCGCACAAGGAAAAATCGAGATTCTGCCAGGTGGTGGTATCACCAGTCAAAATTGTGACGAAATAGCTCAACAATTGAATCTCAATACCCTACATGGTACAAAATTGATCGACTTAAACTAAAATAAGCCAATTCAACTTTCAGATTTTATTCTGAAGACGAATTGGATTATTTTTTTTTGCTTAAGTTCCTACGAAGTATTGTAAAAAGATACCCGCAATACTGAAGTAAATCAAAACACTAGTTAAATCACTCAAAGTAGAAATGAACGGTCCACTAGCGACAGCTGGATCGAATCCCAATCGTGACATCAGCATTGGAATGAAACTACCCGCGACGTTTGCAACAGTAATAGCGGCACACATTGCAAGTCCAATAACCAATCCTAATACGAAATTATTCTTCCAAATACCAACAATCACAAAGATCGACAATCCAGTAACGACTCCAGTCAATACTCCGGTCAATAATTCCTTGCCTAAAAGTTTGAAAAAGTCACTCCGGTCGATTTCATCAGTCGCTAATCTTCTGACCGCTACGGCCAAACTCTGAGTACCTGCATTACCTGCAGTACCAGTAATTGTTGAAATAAAGACCGCTAAGATACTAGCTTGCGCTAGTAGGTTTTCATATTTATTGACTAAGGTCGCGGTGATCATACTTAAGAGTAACAAAGTAATCAACCAAGGCAATCGTTTAGAAGCTGCTTTAAAGGCATTGTCATTAATGGATTCATCAACATCAACACCAGCTAATCCAGAATAATCTTGTTGAGCTTCATCATCGATAACTTCAATAACATCATCAACTGTGACGATACCAACTAATTTGTTAGAATGGTCAACTACCGGACAAGCTAAGAACTCATAATCTCTGAAGACTTGAGCAACCTCTGCCTGTTCGTCATCAACATTAACAGTTATCAGGTCAGTATTCATGACCGTCTTCAAAATCGTCTTGGATTTCTGAAGGATCAAGTCACGTAATGACATGACCCCAACAAGGTCCTCATTCTCATCTAGGATATACAAATAATAAATCGTTTCAGCCGTTTCAGCCATTTTTCTCAAAAGTTTGATAGCTTCCCCAGCGGTCAAATTTTGATCAAATTGGACATAATCGGTGGTCATGATACCACCGGCAGTTTCAGTATCATAATGCAATAAGCCACGTAAATTGTTGGCGTCATTTTTAGGCATTTCACTTAAAAATTGATCAACATGTGACTTATCCATATGTTCCAAAACATCGGCGGCATTATCATCGTACATATAATTCAACATCTCTGAAGCATACTTAACGTCCATTTCATCCAAAAGTTCGGGGATCTTTGGTAAGTCATCTTCAATCGTGTCGAACATATCTCCCATTTCATTAGGCTTTAAAATCGTATAAAGCTTGAGACGTTCATCTTTGCTAAGTGAGAGATAGAAATTACTTTGATCATAAAAATGCATATCCAAATAATTTTTCCGAAATTTGATCTGGTCATCATTATCTAAATAAGTTTTTATTTCATCATATTTTTCACTGTGTTTTTTCTCGTTTTCGTCTATCTGACTCACCCCCTTAATTCTTGACGTAATTTAACCATGTCATTTGGCATTGGCGCAACTAAGTCCAATGTCTGTTTGGTCACCGGATGGACTATTTGCAATTCGGCACAATGTAAAGCCTGACGGTCAATCATTTTTTCAGGCTGTTTGGTATACATATAATCGCCAATGATAGGATGCCCAATTGCTTTCATATGTACTCTAATTTGGTGGGTACGTCCAGTCAATAATTTGAGCCTTACAAGACTGGCATTTTGATAGGTTTCGACCGTTTGAAAAAGAGTCTTCGATCTTTTGCCACTTTCATGGTCGATCGTTCGCAGATAAAAAGCTGCTTGATCGATCCCAATCGGTAGATCGACTAAACCGGATTTCTTTTGAAAGACACCACTAACAATGGCCAAATAATATTTTTGAAATTTATCCGTGTGCAAAATCTGATCAAGCATCGAATGAGCATAAGAATCCTTAGCAAAAACCATTAGGCCAGAAGTATCGCGGTCTAATCGAGTTACTAAGTGGATCGAACTATTCTCACCCTTTTGCTGCAAATAATATTTGACGATATTAGCCATCGTCTTGCTAGTCCGTGCCTTTGCCGGCAAACTGGCAATCTTTGGTGGCTTATTGATGACCAAGAAATATTGGTCTTCAAAAATAACCTTCAATTGTCCAGGCATAGGCTCAATCAATTCAGATGGCTTTTCATTACTCATCGCAACTAATAAGTCATCCCCTGGTCTCATGCGATAATTGAAGTGTCGCTGACGATGATTAACAAAAATCATCCCACCTCTATTTTTCAAATTGTGTAGCTGACTGGAAGAAAATTTGTGTTGGACTAAAAACTTGCGAATGATCTTCTTATCATCAGCCTTGATCTGAAACTTTAAATAACGTCTAGTTGCCATTACGTCCTAAGAAAGCAGATTCGACCCTAGTCCAGAAATGACGATGACGGTATTGGGCAAATTGAGCCCGCTGTTTACTCATTTCGATCTTAATTGATTCTGTGTCCTGTAACTCTACGATCAAACCATCAAAATTGATCACATAATCTTCAGCGTCCTGTGGATACAAATGGACAGTTTGATTTGACGGAATGATCAACGGTGAAGAAATCGTCCGATAAACACGATTGTTGATTGAGGCAATTTCGACCATTTGAAAGACATTGATCTTCGGATGGATCAATGCTCCGCCGATAGCTTTGGAGTAAGCTGTTGACCCTGTTGGTGTCGCAAAACAAAGTCCATCCCCACGAAAACTTTCAAAAAATTCACTGTCGATATCGATCTGAGTCTTCAAGGTCAAAGCCGATAAGCGCCGTACAATGGCCTCATTGATAGCTGTCCCATGACTTACTGAACCATCCCGTGACTTTACTGTCACATCAATCAATGGATAGCTGGTAGCTGGGATGTGATCAGGATGCTCCAAAATCCTTTTAATCAACTCATCGATATCATCATCGGTCCAATCGGAATAAAAACCGAGATGTCCTGTATGTAAAGCGACAAATTTAACCGAGTCTAGTCGATCGGCATAAGTGTGGAAGGTGCTCAATAATGTACCATCACCGCCAACACTAATTACTAAAGCCGGATCTTTTTGATCTAATTCAAAACCATTTGAAGTCAGCTCGCGACGAATCTTATCAGCCGCTACGACTGATTCATTTTTTCCATTATTATTTACCCAAAATTTCATTTCCTATGCGACCTCGTCGAATTATTTATGTTGCCCTTATTATTGGTGAAATATCGTTGGGCGTCCTGGATTTCTTCTCTGATCTTGGACATCTCCTCATCAAGTAGAAATGAGGCTTCAGCAGCTCGCTTCAATCGCTCATTGATCTCTTCGGGAAAATCACCTTTATATTTATAATTCAGTGAATGTTCAATCGTTGACCAAAAGTTCATCGCTAAAGTTCTGATCTGAACCTCGGCCAAAATATTTTTTTGACCAGTTGCTAATTGGATTGGATATTCAATGACCACGTGATATGAACGATAACCGCTAGATTTACTATTAGCAATATAGTCACGTTCCTCAATCACCCGCATATCCTCACGCTGATGTAGTAATTTTGCCACATCGTAGATATCCTCAACAAATTGACACTGGATCCGGATACCTGCAATATCCTGCATGTCCTGTTCCAGCAAATCCTCAGAGATATAGCGACGTTTCATTTTTTCTTTGATACTGTCGACCGTCTTGACTCGACCAGTAACAAATTCGATTGGTGAGTGAATATTCTTTTCCAAAAATTCTTTTCGAGCATTCCGGAATTTCAATTTCAACTCATCAACTGCTTGTGTATAAGGAATTAAGAATTCATTCCATTTGATTTCTGTCATTGTGATCCCTCTTTACTATTTAAATATAGCGTAAACACATGTAATATTCATCTAAAATTATATTTATATCGGTAAAGCAGTTTATTTTACCTTTATTGTTATTGCTGTTAGAATGATTTTGCTAAAGAGATGGAGGGAAAAGTAATGTGGGAAGTATTTTTGTATATCAATCCCTTATGTTCATACTGTTTGAAAGTCGAACGGTCCATAATCGATTTTACAAGAAAAAATAATATCGACACCCAATATCACTTCGTAACGACTTACAATATGGCAACCATCACCGATTATATGTTGATGAAAGGTTACAAACCATCTGATCTCGAAAAGAGAAATGAAGTCACCGAAAATATTTATGAAGCTGCTTGTTTATATAAAGCTGCAGCCTGTCGGGGTAACAAAAAAGCACGTAATTTATTGATGAATCTGCAAGATCAAGTTAATGTCCAAGGAAAACCATTCAACGAAGCAACTGTTAAAATTGCTGCTGAAAATAGTGGCCTTAATTTCAAAGCTATCGTCAAAGAAAAAGGTAGCGAAGCTGTCAAAAAAGCCGTTAAAAAAGACCAAGAATTGACCTGCGAGATGGACATCAAAAAAGCCCCGACTGTCGTTGTTTTTGACGATAATCATCCAAGACAACCAGGGGTAATGTTGACCAAGTTTGGTAGCAATTCATCCGAAGAAATCATTAACGAAAATCTAACCGCAATGCTTGAAAGAGCAATGCCGCAACAAATTCATGATAACGCACAACACCATCATGAAAACAGAGTAATTAATTTAAGTAATTTCAGAAGGTAGTTTCGACTAGCTTCTTTTTTTGTACAATAAAGGCTGACGCAACAAGCTCACATTAGCACCACAGACCATCATCCACTGTGGTGTCCGATAAATTGGCTTCAGCATTTTAAATTTTTGATCAAGTAAATATTCCTCCACTCGACAATCATTTTTCTGAAAAAAATCAATCTTAAAGCGGCGAAACTTTTGACTGTTCAAACGCTTGACCCGTTCCAGTTGATGTTGATTGATGGTACCGTCTTTAGTAAGCGCCAACTTGGGTTTGAAGGTCAATAGGCCAGCCAAATCATTAATAGAGAAATTTTTTTCTCCGAAAAATTATTTTATTGAATGGACCAACGAAACGAATCTCAAAAAATAATGTCAGTAAGTCGTTTTTAGCATCAAACATCAATAGATGAAAACCCCAATCGGGTCGATATGCAATGAACTTCAAATGTAGCCTGTTGATCGTTGAACTCAAATAATCTCCACCTAAGATCCATAAATTATCGATCCTTTTCATCTGATAGCTTTTTACCCGCTGATTCAACTTATTCACGTTGATCAAAGCACACTGATATTCGATTGCCAACTTTTTACCTACCAAAATATCAGGACGTTGATCGATTGTTGGCAAATAGATCTCCATTTCAACCAGCCTACCAGTAAAATTTTGCCAGGCAAAAAATAATTTTTCTTTACCCATTCGATGAATATCACGTTCATTAATGTGATTGAACGATTTACTTTGATGCTTGAAATAGGGCTTTTCTTCAGCTGACACTAGTTTAACTGGTAAACAACAAGTTGGACAAAAATACTGGTCATCATTTTGGCATTCGATAGCATTGATCAAAATTTTTTTAGTATTTAAAGCAGCATACATCATCATCACCTCATAGAAAATTACGTAAAATCAGTGATTTTGACCACTTAAAAAGGGAACTTTTCAGACCGAAGTTTGAAAGGTTCCCTTTTTTGAATCGATAATTAATTCATTGTCATTCCACCTGTGACATTGATTGCCTGTCCAGTCATATAATCTGATAATGGACTAGCTAAGAATAATACGACATTGGCAACATCTTGTGGTTTACCAGTGCGACCAAGTGGGACTTGGCTGTTATCCTCTTTTTCAATATCATCCGGTTTGAGACCTCGAATCTTAGCACCATCATTTCTTTCACGATGCTTCATCGCAGTTTCAATGATACCGGGACAAACCGCATTAACATTGATCTGTTTAGGTGCGAGCTCAATTGCTAACGTCTTAGTTAGCCCCAATACAGCATGTTTTGACGCCGAATAGGCAGCCATTGCTCGATAACCATTTTTCCCGGCTTGGGATGCCATGAAGATGACCTTAGCTGGCCGATCTTTTTTCAGCATCAAGTTGGTGATATATTTGGCGATCAGATAAGTTCCTTTGGTGTTGACAGCAATCGTCTTATCAAAGTCGCTTGTTTTACTGTCGACTAAATAATCCATGGTCGATATCCCAGCAACGTGAGCTAAAACATTCGGGATCAAGTCAGCTTTTTCTAATTCAGAACTAACTGATTTGACACTTTCTTCATCAGCAACGTTGACCTTGACCTGATAAACTTGATCACTCACTTTTTTTAAACTGGTATTTTCAAAGGCTAAATCGGCTTCTACCACGATCGAACCTTCATTCAAAAAAGTTTGTGCGACCGCTTGTCCGATTCCCTGGTGAGCCCCAGTTACGAAGACAATTTGATCTTTCAAATTTGAAAATGTCATGTGCTTCACCCCTCTTGCTAAAAAATCAATTAGATGACGTGACGTTCGTAAGGATCATTACTGATACCTTCGTCAAGGATCTTCTTTGACCATTCTTTAGCTGAGAACAATGAGTGGTCACGGTAGTTACCACAACTATACTTGTCTGTTCCTTGAACATCCTTCCATTCAACCTTGTTAGCAATTTCGTCTAGTGAACCCTTCAAAGCTTCAGCAACTTCAGTAGTTGTATGTGAGCCCCAAGTGATCAAATGGAAACCTGTCCGGCAACCGAATGGTGAGCAGTCGATAACACCTGATAGGCGGTCTCTCAATAATCCAGCCAACAAATGTTCGATGGTGTGCAATCCAGCAGTAGGAATAGCATTTTCATTAGGTTGAACTAAACGTAAATCAAAGTTTGAAATAGTATCGCCTTTTTCACCATGTTCTTCAGTGATCAAACGTACGTATGGTGCTTTAACATTTGTGTGATCTAATGTAAAACTTTCAACTTTTGCCATAATTTTTAACATCTCCTCATTTTTATACTTATATTCTAATCCTAATCATCTAAATATGATAAGGGTTTGTTAACTTCAATCTTAGTTCCGTAATACTTTTTCTTGATGTAACTTTGAATATCCTTGTCATGATAAAGCTTTACTAGCTTTTTATAAGTTGAGTTGTTTTTATCTTTACTTGCAACTGCAAGGATATTGACGTTGTCTTTTGTGCTTTGATCAAGTTTTTCGTGGTAGATTGAATCGGTCAAAACGTGTAAGCCACCATCTAGAGCAACAGTATTAGAAATCAAAACAACATCAACATCATTCAATACTCGAGGACCCGTTGTATCGTCGATCTCTTTGAATTTGAGATGCTTAGGATTGCTTGTGATATCTTTCAAGTTGCCTAAGGCTCCAAAATCCTTTTTTAATTTGATCAAGCCAGCAGCTTGTAACAACTCTAACCCTCTTGAAGTATTAGCAGGATTATTAGCGATTGCCACGGTCGAACCATCCTTGATCTGATCGATTTTCTTAAATTTCTTTGAATATATCCCCAGTGGTTCTAGGTAAGTTGTGCCTAATGCGGCTAATTTCCCGTTGGGATTTTCCTTGTTATAGGCTTTGTAATAAGCCCATGACTGAAAGGCGTTGACATCGACTTGACCTTCGGTCGTTGCTTTATTCAACTGTGTCCCATCAGTGATTTCTTTGACATTGATGTTTAGCCCAGCATCTTTAGCTTGTTTACTTTTGGCGATATGTTCCCAAATTTGTAAATCTGAACCTTGTGAACCAATGGTAATACTAGAATCTTGGGCGTTACTAGTTCCGCATCCTGCTAAAACTAGTAATAAAACTCCCGCCATAATACTAATTAATATCCCCCGAAATTTTCTCATCGTGATCCTCCTTATTTTTGTTTCAAAGCTCCTGACTCAAGTTGCTTCGAAACAACCAAATATCTCAATATTCAATCGTTCTTTCATTTTTATTCCTCCAAAAGCAAAAAAAATCGCCCCTACTGCACAGAATTTCTCTGTCAGTAGGGACGATTACCGCGGTACCACCCTAATTTATGCTTTGTTCACACAAAACACCTCAACGACACATACATGTCCGGGATAATATCGCATCCTTGCGTACTTTCGGCTTGCACCTAAGTAAGACTCCGAGCTCATGTTCAAATCAACGTTCATTCCGCCCTTACACTATCCGACGGTCGCTAAAAACTAATGATCGATCCCACTCTTCTCTTCTACGTCTAATAAAATTAAATTTGCTTTAATTGATTAGTGATAAATCTACACTTGATTTTTTATTCTGTCAACACGTTTGAAAAAATTAATTTTCAAAATTTTTTTTAGCAAATGATAACTATTTGCCTTTCATACAAAAAGACTAATTAAGATTTATTCAATAGATTCATCCACAAAACAAAGATTGATCAAACTGACTAATTTACCGTTTTGCCGAGTTGAAATGCTTCTGAAACATGTTCTTCCAAAGCTGATTCATTCCAGGAATCTTGACCTAAAATTTCACCCTTTAAATCCCAACGCATATATTTACATAATTGGTCAAAATATTCTATCAGTGAACGATAGGCTGCACTATTTTTGTCTCCTGGGTCAAACCCAGAAATAAGCACATAAACATCTTTATCATCTTTTAATTCATGATTGTATTCATAAAAGCGATCAATGATTGCCTTCAATTCAGCATTGATACCGTAATAATAAAGCGACGTACACAATACTAATACGTCAGAGTCAAGAATTTTCGGCATGACTTCTTTTGAAATTAGGTCATCGTCATGAATAGTTGATTCATTTTCATCAATTTTCAAAAAATGAATCTTAGATGCATTCAAACCAGCATCAAATCGATATAACGCAGATTTATCATTAACACCATCTATAAATGCATCTGCCAATTTACTGGAAGTCCCATTTTTATGCGGGCTACCGGTTAAAACTGTAATTTTTTTTACCATTTCTAGCCAACTCCTTATTTATAAGTTTTCATTTTGACACGTTAATAACTGTTTGTAAAAAATATTTCAAGATATCCTCAAAACAAAATCATGTATTAATAGCATTCCTTCAAATTTGGTAACTGTCCCAACAAAAATACCAGTAACTAATATTTTATTAGATCTAATAGGCTTCTTGCACCATCGAAGCAGGCCAATTTATCTCTGAATGTCCTTGGTCTAAATCTTGAATTATTTTGATTTCATCATCACTTAATTTAAAATCAAAAATATTCAAATTATCAGCAATATGCCGTGGATTTGTTGATTTGGGAATGACCATGATATTTTGTTGAGTTTGAAATCTTAAAATAATTTGTGCTGTTGACTTATTATGTTTTGAAGCTATTTGAATGAGTCCTGGATCATTTAACACAGGACTCATTCCCTCACCTAGTGGTGCCCAAGATTCGTGCAAGATACCATTTTCCTTCAAAAATTCATGCATTTTCTTTTGTTGCCAATAGATATGTGTTTCAATCTGATCAACCATTGGTTTAATTTCTGAATTATCAATCAGATTTTGCAGTTTAGAACTATTAAAATTACTGACTCCAATTGCTCTCAATTTTCCAGCTTTATAGGCCTTTTCTAAAGCCTTAAATGTTCCAGAATTATCAATCGTTGGCCAATGAATGATCATTAAATCAAGATAATCTAATTTTGATTCACTAAGGGATTCATCTATACCACGTAACGTACTACGATATCCAGAAGTCTGAGTTTTAGAGGTGATAAAAAATTGATCACGTGAAATTTCACTACTATTGACTGCAGCTCCAACCTCAGCTTCATTCCCATAATTCTGGGCTGTATCAATACTCCTATATCCCAAACTAATTGCGTTAGCAACATTTTTTTCTGTAATAGATGCAGGTATTTGATATGTCCCAAAACCAAGTGCCGGAACCTTAACACCATTATTCAATTCAAAATAATCCATAGTTTAACTTCCTTTTTGATTGATAGATTTATTATAGACATCAAAAAAGAAGAATAGAATATTTTATTAATTAACGCTTCGTTAACCAAAGGTTAATGCGTTTGTCTGCTTTCTATACTCGGAACCAATCATTTCAATAAATTGTCTTACTGAAGCGTGAGCTTGCTGAGAATAGACTATTCCATAAGGCATTCGATAATCATTATCCATTTCAACTGACTTGATAGGCGCATACACATATTTCCAAATACCAAGTGTTTCCATAATATAATTATTTTGACTACAAATATTGAATGTATTTATATCATAAAAATCCTCACTATCAATCACAGTGATTTCATTTTTCTCTAATCTATCACGTAAGGCGTCCAATTTTGGAGATAGACCTCTTTTGACCATTATGACTTTATCATTTTTTAAATCAGTTAATGCAAGTTTCTTTTTATTCGCTAAGTGATTATTAATCGGAACTCCCCAGTAGAATTTCGTTTCCGGCAAATCATAGGTCTGATATGGTCCATATTTAATTTGTTCAGAATTCATTGGTCCAACAAAGAAATCAATTTTCGTCCCAATATTCATAAACATTCGTTGCATACTGAGTGGATCGTCTTCGAATGAAACCAACTCAACTTGAAAATCATCATTATTTTCCATACCTGACCATACCTTGATCAAGGGTTGAGCTGAACGTAATAGGGAAGTACCGATTCTAATGATTTTTTGACTTTGAGAATCAATATCGTGAGTTCTCTTCAAAATGGATTCAGACTTTGAAATATAATTACTTGCTGACTCGTAGAAGAACTTCCCAGCTTTGGTCAGGCTTACCCCTTGAGTTGTTCGATTAAGAAGTTTCACTCCCACCATCTGTTTCAAGACCATTCATTTGTTTCATGACCGAGACAGAAGAAATGAAAAGATGTTCTGCTGCTTTAGAAAAGCTACCATCTCTAACGACTTGGATAAAAGTATCTAATCTCCCATCATACAAAATAATCCCTCCAGGTTTGTCTCAACTGATTATCAATGCAATATGAATTTTTATAATCTCACCCAAGACATTCAATTAAGAACTTCGATGACTTTCTAAAACTGGCTTACATTTCAAAGTCATTTTTTACGAATTAACTATAGGTTAATGCAGAACTAACTTTTTAATCAATTCTATCTGTAAAATTCCTCATGTAAGATATCGCTTATCAATTAATGGAGGATTTTACATGTTACTTTTCATAATATTAAGTATCACAACGGGAGGATTCATTCCTCTACAAACTTCAATCAACTCACGCTTAGGCGAGAGAGTCAAAACACCCTTTTTATCTTCTTTGATCTCTTTTAGTATCGGGACTATTTTTATTTTAATTTTGAATCTATTTAGCGAATCTTCACTACCATTAGTGAATGGTTCACTCACCTCATTACCTTGGTGGGGATACTTAGGCGGAGCCATTGGTATGCTTTGCTTGACACTCAATATCTTCTTATTCCCTATTCTAGGAAGCGTTCAAACTGTCATCATACCAATGGTTGGACAAATTATTATGAGTATGATTATTGATAATTTCGGGTTACTTTATGCTCAGCATAGTCCACTAACATTGACTAAAGTATTTGGAATAATCTTAATTATTGCAGGTATTATCATCACCATCGCCTTACCTCAAATTTTGGCGAAAAAAAGAAGTTCAATTAGTAAAAATAACAAGAGCAAAAAATTTATCTGGCAAATAATTGCTCTTTTAGATGGATTTGCTTTTGCAACAGAATCGACGATCAACGGCCATGTAGGCACAGTTTTAAAGTCACCAATCAGTTCAGCATTCCTGACCTTTCTTCTTGCCTCAGTGATTTTAATTATCATTAATCTTATTCAAGGTAATTTCAAGAATCTGAAATATATTCATTCAACTCACATGCCAGCTTGGAATTTCTTAGGTGGAATTATTGGGAGTATCAATATATTTACAAACGCTTTGTTAGTTCCACAGATTGGGATTGGCCTAGCAACAATCCTCGGTTTACTTGGACAAATTATCATTAGCTTAGTGATTGACCACTGGGGATTACTCGGTTCTGAAATCAATAAAGTAAATAAATTACAAATCAGCGGAATCTTCACTATCATTTTGGGAATCGTTACTATTGAATTAATTTAAAAATCAGTATTCTTTATTAAGATTAAATTTTAAAAGGCTTCCTAAATACTAAATTAGACTTAGTATTTAGGGAGCCTTATGTTTCCAAATATTCAAATATTGAGATTTTTACTATTTACTTTGTTAACCCTGACGCATGGTCAGCTGGATTCGGTTACGATTTTTGTCTACATCAAGCACCCAGACCGTTACGATATCACCTATCGTGACTTCAGTACTTGGATCACTGACATAGTGATCAGCCAGTTGTGAGATATGTACTAGGCCATCTTGTTTAACGCCAATATCAACGAAGGCTCCGAAATCTATCACGTTACGAACGGTACCTTGCAGTTCCATTCCAGGCTTTAGATCATCCATTGTTAGAACGTCCTGACGCAATAATGGTGCCGGCATACTATCACGGAGATCTCGCCCGGGCTTACTCAATCCAGCGATGATGTCAGCCAAGGTGGACTTACCAATTTCTAATTGTTGAGAGTACGTCGTTTGATCCAACTGTTCAAGTTTCTGCTGGAGTTCTGTTTTTCCAATAGCTTCAGATGTTGCTCCTAAGTCTTTTAATAATTTCCGTGTCACTGCATAACTTTCGGGATGGATATCAGTATTATCCAGTGGTTCATTCCCGGAAATGATTCGGAGGAAACCAACTGATTGCTGATATGCTTTGGGTCCCAAACGAGGAACTGCTTTCAAATCTTGGCGTTTGTTGAAGGCACCATTTTCATTCCTGAATTTGACGATATTATTAGCCGTTGTCGCGGTCAGACCAGAAATATGGGTCAACAATTCAGGGCTGGCAGTATTCAAGTTCACGCCGACTTGATTGACGGCTGTCTCGACGACTCGATCTAGTTGTTCATCTAAAGATTTTTCTGGAACATCGTGTTGATATTGGCCAACTCCGATAGCTTTAGGATAGATCTTGATCAATTCTGCCAAAGGATCCTGAAGACGGCGTCCAATACTGATAGCAGAACGCTCTTCAACGTGGAGATCGGCAAATTCTTTTCGGGCATTCGCACTAGCTGAATAAACTGAGGCACCTGCCTCGTTAACAATCACATAATAAACTGGATGGTCTAAAGTCTTCAAAATCTCACTGACGAACTCTTCAGATTCACGACTAGCCGTCCCGTTACCGATAGCGATCATTTCGACTTGGTATTGGTCTAATAATTGCTTGAATTCAGTACCTGCAGCAGCTCGTTGTTTACTGTTGGCTGGTTTATGTGGATAAATTACTTGTTTAGCCAAAAAGCGACCGTTTTTATCCATGATAGCTAATTTGCAACCGGTCCGATAGGCCGGATCAAATCCCATCACGACCTTACCTTTCAAAGGAGCCTGCATCAGAAGATGGTACAAATTACTTCCAAAAACTTGAATGGCATGATTATCCGCCTTATCAGATAGTTGATGACGTAATTCCCGTTCTATTGCTGGTCCTAAAAAGCGTTTATAGGCATCTTCGAAAGCTGCTTGAATCTTGTTTACAGCGGGTCCCTGACGTTTACCAACCAGGCGAGTGTTGGCATGTTTGAAGATCTGATCAGTTTCAACATCGATCCCGACCGTCAAAATCTTTTCTTTCTCTCCACGATTAATAGCTAAAACTCGATATGGTGGGATTTGTTTCAAGGCTTGATCAAAGTCATAGTATGTAGCGTAAACCTGTTGTTCATCTTTTTCTTTGCCATTGCGTTTAACTTTGCTGGTCAAAATACCATTTTGCCAAGTATACTGGCGGATCCATTCACGAAAATCGGCTCGTTCACTGAATGTTTCTGCTAGGATCTCATGGACACCGGCCCAGACAGCATCAAGATCTGGCAAATCTTTATCAGTGGCAACGTACGTTTTTGCTTTTTCATCCAGACCCGTTTCCGGAAAAGTTAGTAACCATTTCGCTAAGGGTTCTAATCCAGCTTCTTTTGCGATGGTAGCTTTGGTACGCCGTTTTTGTTTATATGGCAGATATAGATCTTCCACTTGCTGTAAAACAGTGGCTTTTTCTAAATCCTGCTTCAATTCAGGAGTCAATTTGCCCTGCTCATCGATCAATTTCAAAACATCTTGTCGACGTTGATTCAATTTCATCAAACGATTAGCTTCATCTTCGATATTTCGGATCGCCACTTCATCAAGTGTCCCAGTCCGTTCTTTTCGATAACGAGCAATAAAAGGAACCGTGTTGCCTTCGTCCAATAAACTCAAAACTGCTTGAATTTGCTGAACTCGATATTGAGCTAGTTGTTGATGAACTGGTTCAGCCAATTCGACCATTTTATTTTCTGTTTGTGCTGTTGCCATAAAGCCTCCGTTTGTTAACAATCACTGATATTTTTTGACTTTTCAAAGTCAAAGTAAATTTTAAAAATCAAAAATCTTGTAAAAAAACACTGCTTATAATTATAGCATGGGGTCCAAATTCAAAATAACAAGCAAAAAAGGATTCAATTCATTATGAATTGAATCCTCATGCGTTGCTATACTTGATTAATCTTTAAAATAATATCTCGTCAATTCTAGAGCAGTCTTGCTCATTAATTCTTTTCCGTACTCGGATAATACTGCAGCAGTGACTTTAGTACGATAACTATACTCGCTGAGTAAAGCTAACACATCGTTATAAGTCATATCGTGCATTTCATCAGTAAAGAGCACAAGTTGTAAGTAGTATGCATCCTTATATTCCCATAAGTTTGAGATACCACTTTCTAGACGAAGGATCTTTGCTAGTTGAATATAATCCTCGAAATTCTTAAATTCAACGATCATTGTCTTAGTAGGAGTATCAGGGTCATTTAAATAAGGCGCAGTATCTTCGTCATATTCTTCGTGACCAAGCTCATTGGTATTCAATGGCGTCAATTGACCATTGTCAGTACCGACTTGCTCATTATCTAATGGCAATGAACCTTGTGCATCTTCATCATTACTCTTACTGATAAGCAATTCTAAACCTTGCTTGTTGGGCATGATTTGGAACGTAACTGGTTCGTTGTTGGAAAAGGTATGATTATTATCAACCTCATCCAAAATGCTATAGAAAAACGACTCGATTTGTTTTTTATTACCTAACAAATCGAGAACAGTTACCCCACGATCCTGCAAATCCTGCGTACTAAGAATGACTCTGATCGTATTTTCATTAATATGATCCATTTCCATCATAGTCACCTCAATTCTTGTATCTACATTCTAACAGTCTTAAAACTGATGTAAAGTAAAGAAGTTTATAAAACAAAATGAAGAGCCCAATTATCCATTGAACTCTTCATTTTCATTCTTAATTACTGATTATTATAGTCCAGCCATAAGTTGAGCTTTTTGCAACTCCATAGTCCGAACGCTTCTTGGTAAGAATCTTCTGATTTCATCCTCGTTAAATCCTACTTGGAGAAGCTTATCATCCATGATGATTGGGCGCTTCAAAAGTCCAGGATTTTCTTGAACTAATGTCAACAATTGATCGATAGTTAAATCGTTCAAATTTGTCTTCAAGTGTTGGAATGCCCTTGAACGTGTTGAAATAATTTCTTCAGTTCCGTCTTCGGTCATTTGTAATACTTGTTTAATTTCTTCTTTATTTAAAGGTTCAGAGTAAATGTTTCTTTCTTTATAGGGAATGTCGTGTTGTTCAAGCCAAGCTTTTGCTTTCCGGCATGAAGTGCAACTTGGAGATGTGTAAATTGTAACCATAATTAATCTCTCCTTTTTCGCTAATGTGCGTCAAGATACTTTCTTAACACAATACATTGTAGCTCATTGAAATTATAAAATCTACACTATTTCAAATATAAATTGCGAATGTTTGTTCCGGTCTCGGCCAATTGTGAAATATTAAATCAGTAATGATGGATACTTAACAAATATTTCACAATCTATCATAACATTTTATTAATTTTAAAAATAAGAAATAAATAATGTCAACGTATTATGCTCGGCTAAATCAGTCTCAAAATTAAATCTTAACTTCCAAGCCAGTAAAGGCATTGATAGTTGGAACATCTTGAGCATAGTTCTGTGACTCTTTTAACATTCTTTCAATATCGATTTTTTGTGGTAAGTGACTGATCATCAGTCGCTTGACCCTAGCTTTTTGGGCTAATTCACCAGATTGCTTGGTCGTCATATGCCAAATCTTACCAGTCTTGTCCTCAGTAAAATTAGTATCAGTGATCAATAAGTCACTGCCCTTCGCAAAGTCCACCAAGCCGTCAAAATAAGCGGTATCGGAAGTATAAACAATAGATTTATCTTCCTTAGTGATCTTCATCGCATAAGCAGGTACTGGATGAATCGTCCGCAAGAATTCAAATTGGAGATCTCCAATTTGGGTAGGTTCATAATCGTTATAGGCAATACCTTGGCTGACTCCGTCCATTGTTAATTGGGCAAAGTTGACAAAGTCTTGAGTATGGCCATAAATTGGTAGTAGATCATGTTTACGATTCGTTGGATCAAGCTGCCAATTATATTGCAAGACACCTAAATCTGCTGTATGGTCGTGGTGATAGTGGGAAAGGACCACTGCGTCAAGTTGCAATGGATCGATATAATTAGATAGTTCATTTAATACGCCACTGCCACAATCAATCAAGATATTTTTTCCATCATCTTGAAGCAAGTATCCTGAAGTACCCTTTCCTTGATAGGGATATCCACCGTAATAACCTAAAACTGTAATTAACATATAAACCCTCCATTTTTTAGAAAGGATCTTAACAATTATGGACATATCATTAAAGTTAGGTACTTATAATTTTTTAAAAAATCAGCTAACTTCTGCTGATACTTTATTAAAACCCTTATTTGACAATAGTGGAGACCATCTTTTAATAAAAGAATTAGCCACTTCTGGCGACTATAAGAGCGTCGCTGGCCAACTCGATTTATCAAAGGATCTCTTACTACTAGTGTACATAAAACTGAACAACGAGCAAATCTCAATCTTTCAAGATAAAATCAATTATAAACTTTCAGAGCTAGCTGTCGATAATAATGAGCCAGCAGTTTTTCGTAACAAAGAAAACTTTCGTGAATTTTTACTGATCAATAGTTTTCAAGCTGAAAAACAGGTGCAAAAATTTAAACAGTTGGCCAGCTCTCAACTAAAAGACGGTCTGCAAAAGTCTTCTCAAGAACCGCTCGGATTTTTTACTAAAGCATACAAGACTGAATTTTAGATACGCTGTTTAACTCCACGCCAGGACAAGATATAAGTTAGCCAACCAGTCAAGCCATATAAAACGATAAAGGCTGAACCGATGACTGTGAACGGTTTAAAAGCAGATTGATTGACTGATAGATTCAAGATCCCAACGGACAATGATGATTGAACCAATGCAAAAACAATTGGCAGGCCAAACAAAAGCCCTGTCTCCCTGCGAACGATTTGTTTCAATTCCCTTTCAGTCATCCCAATTTTCTTAAGTGTCTTTAACTGATGCCATTCATTGTCATCACGTAAGAGTACTTTCAAGGTCAATAAGCTCCCTAATGCAATCAAAAGCGCAATGCTAAAGATTGAGACTAGGAACAAGAAAAAGCCTGATGTTTGGTCAATAATGTGTTTGGCATCTGCTTGACGGACATAACCGTTTTGATAATATTCATTGGGACGATAATGATTTTGTTTTTGATCGTCTTTCTCATATAAATAAGATTTATTCAAGGTAGAACCGATATGGACAGTGATCACATATGGGTTCTTATTTTTTTGATTTAATTTCTTCAAAAACTTGTTCGACAGTTTATCCGAATGTTTGATATCCCAACCATAGTAAGTTTCTGTCGACTCACTTTGAACATTATGATAATAATTATCTGGGACAACGAATAAATAACCCGAAAACATCATATAACCATACGGGAAAAACGAACCCACTGATCGATTCTTGATCGACTTAGTCCCCTTCACTTGAACTGCATGTTTAGTACTACGGTATCCAGGTGTCAAAGACTGGTAATCATTTTTAAGCTCCAAAAAATCATCTGGCCCAATGTGGGGATTCTTGTTTTGAATCCGTTTTGGTAAGGCATGATAATCGGAGTAAGACATCAACGAAATTAGTTTAGGCTCATATTGATTGCTGCTACTGTCAAAAGTATACGAGACTGTTCGTTTGATTTTAGACCGATATTCATGCGTGACGTCAGTCTTTTCCTTAGCAAATTCAGCTTTGATCTTTTTCGCAGGATCTGAAATAGCTGAAACTTCAAACGGATAAGCGCCAGAAAAATTCTGATAGACCACTTGGTAGCCAGCGTAACAAAAAACTAATATCGCCAATGCTAAAGCTGACATTTCGGTAATAAACCAGATAATCGTAGTATTACGCAACAACCTTTTTCGCAAATACTTATAAGAAACTAAATTTATCCCGTGATAGGAAAAAAGCTTGATGTGATCGAATAGATACAAACAAAGAGGGACAAATCCCATGATCACTAGATACGTGCCAATAAAATAGAGTGGCACGATCCAGAGTACCCGCCACAAGGCCAGATCAATATTCTGGGTATCACTAACTGATTGAAAAACCTGCAACGACGCTAATATACCACCGATGAACATCAATAAGCCGATAATTCCAAATATCGAACGGAAAAATAAATTTAAATGTAACTTATGTGAATCTTTTTGACGCCTGACGATCCAATAAGATCGGACGCCATTGATCAAGCTCAGCAAAAAAGTCGAATAAATTCCCAGTTTCAGCATTCGCCAGATGACCATTGGATCTAAAAAGAAACCAAAATTAAGTTTGACATGCATCAAATAAACTAGCATCATCCCAACGAACTTTTGTAAAATGATGGCCACCAGCATCCCTAAAAGCCAAGCGATTATTTGAACAATAAAGGTTTTGAGAAAGCCAATCACCGCAATTATCCAACGTGACATGCCTAGTTTTTTATACGTTCGAAATTCATTCTTCTGTTGTTGGATAAAAAATCCCCCAACATAAGTCATATAAATAAAAGTAAAAAAGCCAAAAATAAAAATCATAAAATACATGAACGATTGAAATGTTTGATTCCAATAATGAACAGACCGTAGAGTTGGATCATTGATCAAAGTTGAAAAAATCGTTAAAACGGCGACCGCAAAACTGGATGACAAAATATAGATCAAATAACTATCGCGTAAATTATAGAGGCTACGTTTAATTATTTTCAGGTACATTGAAATAACTACCGCCTCCAATCGTTCGTTGCATATTGATCACTTGTTCAAAAAAGTCCTCTCTTTGACCAGAATTAACGATCTCTGAAAAAATCGCCCCATCTTTGATAAAGACTACCCGACTACAATAACTGGCTGTGAAAGCATCATGTGTAGCCATCATAATGGTCGTATTTTCCTTCTGATTGATCAATTGCATATAATTCAGCAAGATCGTTGCTGAATTGGAATCTAAGCTTCCAGTTGGTTCGATTTCTGGGCTATTGATCAAGGCTCTTGCCGCCGCAATCAACTGGCGTTGTCCTAAGGATAGGTCGTCGATACTGCGGTCAGCTAGCTCACTAATGTTGAGCAGCTGATTCAAGTGTTGAAATCTCTGCTCGATCAGATTCTTTGACGCATGATTCAAAACTAACGGCAGGATAATATTTTCCTTAACATTGAGTGAATCAAGCAATTCAAAACTTTGATAAATAAAGCCCATCTTATTTCGGCGATATTTTGCTAAGGTCCGGTCGTGCTGCTTGGTCAAATCAATGCCATCAATTAATATCCGGCCATGATCCGGTCGTTCATTACTGGAAATCAGATCAAGTAGACTGGTTTTCCCAGCTCCAGACGGTCCCATGATTCCCACGAATTCGCCTGCTGATACTTCTAAGCTGACATCTTTGATAGCATGAACAGCATTTCTCTTTTTCCCATAATCTTTGGCAATATTTTCGACGATTATTTGCAAAATATCCTCTCCATTAATCGATTAATTATTGTTATCATTGAATTGTGTCTACATTTTATCACGAGGATGGTTGTTAAATGGCAAAAATAATGATAATTGAAGACGACCCTTCAATTGCAAAATTAATTCAAGAAAATCTTTCCAAATGGCAGATAGAATCCTTTGCTGTGAAGGAATTTGATGACATCATGACTCAATTCGATGATTATCAGCCTGACCTAGTTTTGCTTGACATCAATTTGCCGATCAAAGACGGTTATTATTGGAATCAGGAGATCAGGAAGGTTTCTAAAATACCAATCATCATCATTTCTTCTCGAAATTCCAACATGGACCAAATCATGGCCATGAATATGGGAGCTGACGACTTCGTTGAAAAACCTTTTTCGATCGATATCCTAATTGCTAAGATCAATGCTTTACTGCGACGGACTTATGATTTCAGCCAAGATACCAGTGATATTATCGAGCACAATGGTCTGAAATTGAACTTGTCTGATGGCACAGTCGAAATCAATGATAATAAAATTGACTTGTCCAAAAATGAATATAAATTACTACAACGTCTCTTGAAAGACCAAGGCAAAATTGTCTCCAGAGAACAGCTCTTAAACTTCATGTGGGACGATGAAAGATTCGTTGACGACAACACCTTGACGGTAAATATCAATCGCTTACGTTCAAAATTTGAGAAAAACGGCCTATCCAACTATATCGTCACTAAAGTTGGCCAAGGCTATCTCATCCCTTAGAGGCTAATATGACATTCTATAAATACCTAAAAGATCATTTATTATTGATGATCTCGATCATCATCGGGATCTCCTTTTTAGAACTAGTCTTTTTTTTGGATCCAAGAGTACCTTTTAATAATGGTACTTTGATCTATACTTGGCTGTTGGCGATTTTGATCATGACGTTATGTTTGATCTTTTCATATCTTCGCAAACGTTCTTGGTATCAACAATTAGACAATTACCAAGAAGATCTCTCCAAAGAATTGAATGGGGCAAAAAACAATGAGCAAACATTCATTCAAGAAAAGATCAATAATATCGTTTTGGAATACCGTCAGGAATTGACATCCCTTTATCAAAGCCAAAAGGATCAACGAGAATACACTGAATCGTGGGTTCACGACATCAAAGTCCCACTGTCAGCTTTAAAATTGGCGCAGGATGACGAACTCGACTCAAAATTATTAAGTGAAGAGACCGACCAGATCGACTACTTGGTCGATCAAGCTTTATACTTTGCCCGCTTGAATAATTTCTCAAATGACTATTTGATCCAGGAACAGGATCTCAATCAGATCACCAAAGCTTGCATCCGCAGCAATAAGCGTGGTTTCATCAACAAGCGGATCAAGATTGACTTGAATATCACTGATAAAAAGGTTTTGACAGATGAGAAATGGCTCAGTTTCTAGCTCAATCAAATCATTGCTAATAGTTTGAAATACACTGACCAAGGCGGGACCATCGAGATTTTCACTACGACCAAAAAAAACGATATCGAGCTTCATATCAAAGACAACGGTATCGGTATGGCCCCTGAAGATCTGAGCCGAATATTCAACAAGGGCTTCACAGGTTCTAATGGCCGGCAATCTGGGAGCAAAGCTACCGGAATTGGCCTATATTTAGTTAAAAAAATGATTGATAAACTAGGCCACAAAATAGACGTCAACTCCACGGTTGGTCAAGGGACAGAAACAGTTATCACCTTTATCGACTTACCTTACTATCAGTGAAAACATCCACAAAAAAATGCCAATTCATTGCGAATTGGCATTTTTATTTGACTAAATTTTTCTAAGTGACATCGCGTTGATAGCAACGATAACGGTTGAAAGTGACATTACGATTGCACCAACAGCTGGACTCAAGATAAAGCCGATACCGGCTAAAACTCCGGCTGCTAATGGGATAGCAATGATATTGTATCCAGCACCCCACCAGAGGTTCTGAACAGTCTTCCGATAAGTTTTCTTAGCTAAGTCGAGGAATTTGATGATGTCATCAGGATCACTGTTATAAAGAACGACATCAGCAGATTCGATAGCAACATCAGTTCCGGCACCAATAGCCACACCAACAGTGGCGCTAGCTAAACTAGGAGCATCGTTGATACCATCACCGACCATCAAAACATGATGGCCATCAAGTTCAAGATTTTTGATAACTTGATGTTTGTCCTCTGGTAATAATTCAGCTTTGAATTCTTCAATACCTAATTGTTTGGCAAAATTGGCCGCAGCACTCTTATTATCACCAGTCAGCATGATTGGTTTCAAACCACGATTCTTTAATTCTTTGATGAATTGAACAGCATTTGGCTTGAGTTTGTCACCTAAAGCTACAAAACCAATGACTTTATCATTCAAGATCAAGTAACTGACGGTATTACCTTTGTCTAAATATGGTTGAACTGTTTGATTGTCAACTTTGATTCCATTTTGATCGAGATACTTCATATTGACTAATAAGTATTTTTCATCTACCAATTGGCCACTCATACCATAGCCCTTCAATGCCTGGCCGTCATCAAAATTTTTAGCAGTAACTTTTTCGGACTCGGCACGGTTAAGCACACCAGTGGCGATTGGATGACTTGAACCTTGTTCCAGCCCAGCAATCAAACTTAAGATATCTTTTTCTGAGAATTGATCATCAAACGACTTGAGTCCGTTGACTGTAAACTTACCTTCCGTCAAGGTACCAGTCTTATCCATTGCAACATAATCGACTTTACGACTACTTTCGATAGCTTGGTTATCACGAATGATCAAACCATTCGTTGCAGCAATCGAAGTACTTCTCGATATTACCAAAGGAATGGCTAATCCGAGAGCATGTGGACAAGCAATAACTAGTACAGTAACTAGACGATTCAAGGCATCACTGACGGACCCGACCACTAACCAATAAATAAAGGCGATAATACCAACTGTCAAAGCTGCGTAAAATAACCAACCTGACACTTTATCAGCCAAGACCTGTGTCTTAGATTTACTTGTTTGAGCATCTTGAACTAATTTACTGATCTGTGATAAATAGCCATCATGGGCTGTCTTACTAGCTTGTACACGGATGGTTCCTTCACCATTGATCGATCCGCCAACTACTTGGTCTTCCTTGGCCTTTTTGACGGCTTTGGATTCACCTGTGATCAATGATTCATTGACGTAGCTGGTCCCGGAAACGACTGCACCATCTAATGGGATCGATTCTCCGGCCCGAACTTCGACGACATCACCGGTACTAATTTTGTTAATGTCTTCATCAACTGTTTTATCGTCTTTGACTAAATGGACTTCATCACTGACGAGTGATGAAATTTTATCAAGGGCACTACCGGCCTGCATAGTCGACTTCATTTCGACCCAGTGTCCTAACAGCATAATTACGATCAGTGATGCTAATTCCCAGAAGAAATCCATCACATGTTCGCTAGAATGAATGATATCGTTCATTATGAATGCATACAAACTATAAATATAAGCGACGGAAATACCCATGGTGATCAACATCATCATCGCTGGCTTTTTGTCGAGAAATTCGGCTTTGGCGCCGGTCAAGAATGGTTTACCACCATAGAAAAATAGAATAGTCGAAATAACTAATACAATCCAATCTGAACCAGGAAATTGAAATTGAAACGGTAAGTGTAATCCCATGAATGGTGACAAGATAAATACAGGGATGGCTAAGATCAACGAGACCCAAAATTTCTTTCGTAAGTCTCCCATATCCATCATCATGCCACCATGCATCATCATCATGTGGCCATCATCCATATTCATGTCATTCATGTCCATATCGTCCATGGATTTCTCATCTTTCATATCTTTCATATATTAAACCTCCCCTAAGCAATCACATTCGACTTTCTCTGGAGCTGTCTCTCTTTTGGCTTTTAACAGGTTCATCATATCATCAATATCTCCTTTTGAGATATCGGAATTAGAAATAAGGTCCTCAATCGCTTTCCCTTTTTTCATACAGCACAAACTATCAAACATTCGATTGACATTTTGGTGGATTGCTTCTGATTCAGCAATGACCGGTTGATATACATAAGGGCGAGCAGATTGATCGGGCTTCAAAAAATTCTTCTTCTGCAGGCGATTGATCAAAGTCTTGACTGTAGCCTCTTTCCAATCAGTCTTGCGTTTCAAATACATAATGGCATCACTACTAGTACCCTGGCCCAAAGTCCAAAATATCCGCATAACATTCCATCCAGCATCGCTCATAGTTTCAATATTATTCATAGCAAAGCCTCCCTACGTTTACATTTGTAATCTTAATTAAGACTAGTTTACAACCGTAATCAAGAAAAGTAAAGTAGAGCGTCTCAACTTTCTTGGACAATTTTCGAACACTAGGACTCTCTAATTAAGCGGGAAAATTGAAGGTTGGGACACGTTTTCGTTCAGAACATCCAAAATATTTAAAAATAAAAAAAGAACACCCGAAGGTGTTCTAAAATCTATTAACTATCTAATTGGGCAAGCGCCACCGGCACAATCTGATTGATCAACTAATTCGATGTCTTTCTTATCATGGTTGTTGTTTTCTTTTGCAAATTCAACAGCAACATCGCCTTTGATCTCAGACAACTTCTTCAAATAAGTTGCTTTGTCGATTGGCTCCTTAGGTGCTTGTTTGAAGTCAGCTCCACTATAAGGGAGTAATGAAGTTGATTTGGTAATATGACGATATTGACGCATCAATGGTGCAATCTGGTCGCCCTCTTTTGGTTGGAAAGTAACGGTACAGCTGACCGCATTATCTGACCAGTAAGTTTGTAAGAATGCTTGTGTGGCAAATTGTTCAGCAATCGAAACATTTCCAGCTGAAGCAAAGTTCTTTGATTCAGCATTAGCAGCTTGAACAGGGAATTCAACGCACATTGTGTTCTTAGTATAAACATCAGGTTCGATCTTGTAGCCACAAGCCTTCAAGGCTGGTAGCAATGGATCAGAGTCTTGGAATCTGATTCTTTGAATAAGGTATCCAGCATAGTGGAAATGCATTCCTTCAGAAACACCTGCCAACTTAGCAACTGTACCTGATGGTTTGACAGTTGTGTGCTTAACTGAAGTATTGCAATTCAAAGTATCAGAGTAATCTTTGTCAGCATCAACAACTGATTGATACATCTCTTTAAAACTCTTAACGATCTCAGGATCATAGATTGGTTTACGATACTTTTCACCAGTTTCAGAATCAACTGCATCTTCGAAACCAGTAACTACACGGTGACCGAAGTTAGACAAGATCCAGTCTTGGATACCTGACATTGAAACACCGATTCTTCTATTTTTAGCAATAGCATTACGAGAAACTTCCCAATCATAATTACTGAAAGTAACTCTCTTAGTATATCTAGCGGCTAAACTGAAAGCATCTTCCAGATTCCAGCCTTCATCAGTTGCTACTTGTGGGAAGACTTCGAACAAGTTGCAAGGTTCGCCGTTACTCAATGAGATCTCACCACAAGGGTTAGTACCTTCAACTTCAGGATCAGCATTTTCATTGTAGCCATCAATGATCCGGCCATAATGTTGTGACAAGTCAAGGTTAACGATACCAGGTTCACCATTGTGTTGAATCGAATCAGCAATCGGTTGGTAATCATTGAACATTGAATCAACAGCCACACTGTTATTTGATGCCCAACGGTGATGATAAAGTTTTTCTTTATCCTGTTTCATAGTGATAAAGTCGTCATCTTCAGCTCCACCTAATGCAAGCTCTGCAGAACGACGTACATTACCAGCAACAACAGTTTTACCAATCATATTACCCATATCGGTACAGTCAACTGAAGTTAATCTTTGACCTAACTTACTGTTAAGAAGATCATTGATATCTTCAAGCATTTCGATCAACGGAACGGGACCTGAAGCAGTACCACCAAATCCCTTGATCTTTTCACCTTTAGCACGGATATCAGTAATATCCAGTACAACTTGACCAACTGATTCTGGATTAGTATTAGTGAAGTGGGAATCGATCATTGTTGCATTACCAATGACCCAGCCCTCACGTGAGTCTGGCATTTTGTAATAAAGCGTCGAATCCAGATCATTGTTAGCTAACCATTCATCACGATCAACAGCACCAGCCTTGATCGAGTCGTCGTATGAAGCACTTTCTTTGCCGATCAAAATTTTCAAATCAGTCTTGACGTCTACTTCAGGGATCTGTTTAACGTTATCAGGGACAACAGAGAAACCAACGCCGCCACCTTTCATCAATTGATCGAACATGAATGAATAAGGCATCGAAACAGCCTTAGTGTCTTTATCCAGATACTCGGGCAAAATGTGACTGTCTCCATATTTTTGTGGTCTAACAGCAATGAACCAGCAATTGTTCAAAGCATCACCATTTCTATCTTGGTAGGCAGTACCTGAGATCCACAAATTACGGCCAGAAGGAGTAGCTGCCAAACCATAGACAAGTTTGTATAAACTCTTAGCTTCTTCGACCAACTCATTGTAATCCTCTAAACTGATGGACTTGTCTTGCAGACGTGGGTCAAGGTTGATATTTCCCTCAATAACACGTTTAACTGTCTCATCCCAGTTTTCGGTTCTATCCAATTCGGGTATCCAACGAGCATATGTTCTTTTATAAGTAACCCAACCGAGTTCGCCCCAGTGTGGTTTGATTTCTGCTTTTACTTCGTCAATGAATTCCTGACTAAGTTCAATTTTTGTTTTTATGATGTCCATCAAGCTCACCTCAAATAATTTATAACACTACATATGGTATCTCTTTTATTTTGAATTAACAACATATTGCGTTAAAAATATTTTTATTGAACTGATGTGAAACAAAATTTATCACTCGACCCACTCCGCACTCCGTCTATGTGTAACCGTGTCAATAGTCAATTTTTTCCACAGGCAAAATTTATTTATTTTTCTCAATTAGGGTATTTTACCCTTGCATTTTATATATAAACATGTATCTCAAAAAAGTACTAGATATAGTGTTTGGAAAATAATTTCAACTAGATATGGTCATCTTTAAAAATGCTATCTATTGGACAATTTTTGCTCATCAAGACTGTTTTATCATCATCACGGATAACTTAAGGTGATCAATCAAAAATGGCTGAAATCACTTTATTTTCAATTTGAGAATCGATTGAAACAAAAAAAGGGTCTAAACTTTCT
>NZ_AZFA01000018.1 GCF_001434295.1 Companilactobacillus versmoldensis DSM 14857 = KCTC 3814
GAAAGTTTAGACCCAAAATTTTTTAAAAACCGACGATTCCGTGAGGGTCGCCGGTTTTTTGATGGAAAAGTTTCAAATCACTTTAGAATTATATTAAATGCTTTTTTTAGTAGGCTTTTTCGACTAAAATATTAAGTAACTATAAAAATACGTGGTGAATTATTTGAAAACATTAAATGTAACCAATGCAAGTAAGAATTTCGGTGATAGAACATTGTTTAAAGACGTTTCTTTCACGATCAATGAGAATGATCGGATCGGTCTATTAGGTCTGAATGGAGTCGGTAAAACGACCCTTTTGGACGGGATCGTCAACAATGAGGATCTCAATTCGATCGACATCGAGAAGCCAAAGACTTATAAGATAACTTATTTAAAGCAGCAACCAGAATTGGATGAAAAGCTTTCCGTGACTGATGCTGTTTTTGCTGGCGAAAATGAACAATTCAAATTGATTCGGAAATATGAACGTGCTTTGAATAAGTTCAATCAAAATTCGACTGACCAAAAGATTCAAAAAGAATTCTTTGATCTTCAGGAAAAAATGAACGCGGCTGATGCTTGGCAGATGGAATCCGATGTTAAAGCGATCCTTAATAAGCTGGGTATTGTTGAATTAGACAAGACTATTGAAGAACTTTCTGGTGGTCAACAACGTCGGGTAGCTTTAGCACAGACTTTGATCTCAGATGCTGACCTATTGATTCTGGATGAGCCAACAAACCACTTGGATTATCAAGCTATTGATTGGTTGGAAGGATATTTGAACAAATTCAAGGGCTCAGTCATGTTCGTGACCCACGATCGGTACTTTTTGAATAAGGTAGCCAATCGGATCTTTGAATTAGAGCATCGAAACGTTACCGAATACGATGGGAACTACGAAAAATATCTTCAACAAAAAGCAGCTAATGAAGCTAATATGGCTGCAGTTCAGCATCACAAGACACAAATGTACAAAAAAGAACTAGACTGGATGCGTGCTGGTGTCAAAGCGCGTGGAACGAAACAGCAAGCTCGGATCGACCGTTTCAATGATTTGAAAGATGATTTAGCTGACAAACCACAAGCTCAAATGGAAATGTCGATCGATATCGCTCAGCAACGACTGGGCAACGATGTTTTCAAGATTGACGATGCTAAATTGCATTTTGATGATAAAGATATCATCGATGATTTCAATTACTTGGTCAGTAAAGGTGACCGGATCGGGATCACCGGATCAAATGGTTCTGGTAAGACGACTTTTCTTAATGTATTAGCCGGTAAAATACCCCTAGACTCTGGTAATTTGAAAGTGGGACAAACGGTCAAGATTGGTTATTTCACCCAATACACTGAAGATATGGACCCAGACAAGCGTGTTATCAGATATCTAGAAGGGATCGGACAAAATGTCGAAAGCGTTGACGGGGGACATATGTCAGCTTCACAATTATTGGATACTTTCAAATTCGATCATCAAATGCAAGGGGCGTTCATCCGTGAACTATCTGGTGGTGAGAAACGTCGTCTCTATTTATTAGCGATTTTGATCACTCAGCCAAATGTTTTGTTACTAGATGAACCAACTAATAATCTTGATATCGAGACCTTGACGATTTTAGAAGATTATATTGCTGATTTTAAAGGTACTGTGATGGCTGTTTCCCATGACCGTTACTTCCTGGATAAAATTGCTAGTAAATTGTTGATTTTTAAAGGAAATGGTCGGATCGTTGAAAGTTATGATTCTTATTCTGGATATTTGAAAGAAATGGCTGAACAAGAACAAGCTAAACATCAAGAAACAAAGGCAAAGAAGTCGGCTGAAAGCAATGAAAATGAACCTAAAGCTACCGAAAAAACGAAATTGACGTATGCTGAAGAAATCGAATTCAAAAAGTTAGAACCTGAGATCGAACGGTTAGATGATGAGATTTCCGACTTGAAACAGCAGTTGAATAATGAGGGCAATGACTATACCCAATTAATGGACTATCAACGTCAACTGGATGAGGCTAATCAAAAGGCTGATCATCTGATGGAACGCTGGGAATATTTAGGCCAATTTGAGGAGTAGAGGAAATTATGAGTAATGAGCAACAATATTTGGATTTATTAGATTATGTTTTAGAACATGGACATGAAAAATCAGACCGGACTGGTACAGGTACGATCAGTATCTTTGGTTACCAAATGCGTTTTGATCTACAAAAGTCATTCCCACTGTTGACGACTAAAAAGGTTCCTTTTGGTTTGATCAAAAGTGAATTACTCTGGTTTTTACATGGTGACACTAATATTCGCTATTTGTTACAACATAAGAACCATATCTGGGATGAATGGGCATTTAAAAAATATATCGAAAGTGATGATTATAAAGGACCAGATATGACTGACTTTGGTCGTAGACATTTGCTAGATCCTGAATTTGATCAAGAATATCAAGTCGAGAAAAAACGTTTTGATGACTTGATCTTAAATGATGATCAATTTGCAGAGAAATTTGGTAATCTTGGTCAAGTCTATGGTGCACAGTGGCGCCATTGGGAGACACGTGATGGTAGTTTTATTGACCAAATCAAAAATGTGATCCATCAGATCAAGACCACACCAGATTCCAGAAGGATGATCGTTAGTGCTTGGAATCCAGAAGATGTTCCTAGCATGGCGCTGCCTCCATGTCATACATTGTTTCAATTTTATGTTAATGACGGTAAGTTATCATGCCAGCTTTATCAAAGAAGTGCCGATTTGTTTTTAGGCGTACCGTTCAATATTGCTAGTTATGCGTTATTGACGCATTTGATCGCACGTGAGACTGGCTTAGAAGTCGGCGATTTTGTTCATACTTTTGGGGATGCTCATATTTATTTAAATCATTTAGCTCAAGTAAAAGAACAATTGTCACGGACTCCTACTGCTGGACCACAATTAGTCATTGATAGTGATAAAAGTATTTTCGACTTGGACGTGAAAGATATCACTGTTCAAGGTTATGAACCACAAGCTGCAATCAAGGCTCCTGTAGCCGTTTAATCTGAGGTGGAAAAATGATCGCTTTTGTTTGGGCTGAAGACAGCCAAAGAAATATTGGATATCAGGGTGATTTGCCTTGGTACTTGCCAAACGATATGAAACGATTTAAGGAATTAACGACAAATAATACTATCGTGATGGGACGTAGGACTTATGAAAGTTTTCCTAATGGACCACTTCCCAATCGGCAAAATATCGTGATCTCACGCAACAAAAATTATCAAGTCAAGTCTCCAGCCATCTTGATCAACGATAAAGGGGCTTTGTTTGAATATGTTTCTAAACAAGCTAATATCATGATCATTGGCGGGAAAACAATTTTCCAATTATTCAAAGATGATGTTGATACTCTTTATGTTACGAAGATCCATCATGAATTTTCTGGTGATACAAAAATGATCGATTTGGATTATCGAAAATTCAAATTGACCGAAAAAAAAGAAGGTACCATGGATGAAAAAAATCCTTATCCATATACCTTCGAAACTTATCATCGTTTATCCAACGTAGAAGTAAACTGAGAAATACATTAATGCGGTCCCTAGCATCACGAAAATGTGCCAGATGACGTGAACGAATTTGAGATTTTTGATCAAGTAGACGCAGGCCCCTAATGTGAAAGCCACGCCTCCAAAGAACAAAAGCCATGTCCCGGTTGCACCGATAGCTTCATAAAGTGGTTTCATTGCCACGATGATCGCCCAACCCATTAAAACATAAAGCAAAGTTTCAAAATATTTGTAACGACCGACGTTAAAGATCTTGTAAAGGATGCCGCCAATGGCTAAAATCCAAATGATCGACAGTAGAGTGATTGCAAATGGAGTACTTTTTAAAGCTACTAAACAGTAGGGCGTATAAGTTCCGGCAATCATCAAGAAAATCGAACTGTGGTCAAAGATTTGGAATACACCTTTGGCCTTGGTAAAGTACAAACTGTGGAACAACGTTGAACTTAAATATAAAAAGAACAATGTGAATGCATAAATGAAAAATGCTGTGATGGTCAAAGGATCGCCACTAGCAAAGCCTTTTATGAGCAAGAATATTGCTCCAATAATTGCTAGAATGATACCGATACCATGAGTTACAGCACTGAAAACTTCATTAGTGATTTGATAACGGCGTGAATACTTTTTTACCGGTACGACGTTTTTTACAGTATTTTTTGACAAAACTTTCATCAGACCTTCTTATAGATTTAGTTATAATAATATAATACTTTAGCGGAAAGTTCATACAATGTTAATATTTCTGGTATAATTTAAACAATTAAGCAATGAAAACCTTATGAAAGAGGGAGAATATGAGTAAGGTAAAAATCATCACTGATTCTTCTGTACAATTGACTGAAGAAGAGATCAAAGAAAATGACATCTCGATCGTTCCATTGACCATTGAAATTGATGGGCACACTTATACTGATGGGGTCGATATTTCAAGAAAGAAATTCGTTGAAGAAATGGATGCTTCAAAGGAATTACCAAAGACGTCACAACCATCGATCGGTGCTTTCATGGAAGTAATCGATAATGTTCCGGACGATTATACTGATATTCTTTCATTAAATATGACTAAATCAATCAGTGGTACGATCAATGCTGCTCGTCAGATCAAAGAAATGACCGATCGTAATTATGAAGCTGTTGATACGGAATTTACTGACCGGGCAATGGCTTTTCAAGTGTTAAAAGCTGCCAAAATTGCTAAAGCAGGCAAATCAGTTGACGAAATAAAGACTGCCATCAATAATATCCGTGATCACACATATTTATATATGGGGATAACAAGTATTGAAAATGTTTTACGAGGCGGACGGTTGAATCGATTTGCAGGTACACTCTCGACATTATTGAACTTGAATTTAGTGTTAACAATGCAAAATAACAGTTTAGACATCGCTAAGCGTGGCCGTGGTCGTAAGACAATCGAAAAATACATGAAGAACGTTATGGAAGAGATCAAAGGTTTAAAAAATATCAAATCGATCGGGATTTCTTATGTTGATAAGCTTGACTATGTCAATGAATTGAAAGCCCAATTACAAGAGATCGTGCCTGATGTACCTTTGTTGATCCGAGTAACTAGTCCAGTTATTGCCACTCATGCGGGTACGGGTGCCTTTGCGATTGAATTTTATACAGAATAATTCTAATTACTGATAGTAATTTATTATTAGTGATTGACCATTCAAAAATTCCAAACTCACATCCGTGAATTTGGAATTTTTTCCTTATCAAAGGTTTTATTTAGTAAGTTAAAAAAGTTATGAATTGAAAGATGGATTTAAAATGAAGAAGAAAAAATTCCTGACGATGATCTTTTCGTTAGTTTTTATTATTGCCGTCGTTGTCGGTGGATATTTTGTTTTGCAGAGTAATTCGCATACTGAAGAACCACAGCAAGCAACTATTAATAATAAAGATAAAAAAGTTACTAAGATAACTAATAAGAAAAAAGTCGTCCCTAAAAAGAGCAATGTTAAGATCGTTGCGATCGGCGATTCACTGACAGAAGGGATCGGTGATTCTAAATCAGTTGGTGGCGGTTATGTCACACGTTTGAAGCACAAGGTGCATTCCAAATATGATGTTAAAACAACTGCAAATAATTTTGGCGTTTCAGGTAACACCAGTAGTCAAATCATCGATCGGATCTCTTTTGACCAAAAAATTCACAAAGAGTTACCAAAAGCTGATATTATTACAGTGACGGTAGGTGGTAATGATTTTATGCATCTACTGAAGAAAAAAGGGATGGATATTACTGAAAAAGATATTGCCACTGAGCAGACTGCCTTTGACCAGAGATTAGGGGTTTTATTAGCAGATATTCGTCATTATAATGCTGATGCACCAATTTATTTGGTGGGTATTTATAATCCTTTCAGTATTTATTTATCTAATGTCAAGGATGCTAAAGAAGCTTTTGTCAAGTGGGGTCAAGGATCACAAGAGGTTGCACGATCGGTCAATAATACTTATTATGTTGATATTAATGAACTTTATCAAAATAAATATGTCAACAAAAAAGCTGAAAAAACTGGGACTAATCCCTATCTATCAAAGGACGACCATTTCCATCCGAATGCGACCGGTTATGATATGATGACAAATAAAATTTTCAGTAAAGTTCAAAATACAACGAAAGAGTGGCTTGATAAATAATCGCTATGAAAAAGAAAAACTATTGGAAAATCGCCTTTTTAGTCTTAATGGGTCTGCTATTAGTCTTCGGAGGCCTTTTAAGTGCCAAGATATTTAGTGCTCCCAATGAAACTTATAAAGTCTCTTCGACGATTGAAGCTAAAGATCAACAAGTTTTCACTGTTCATATGGACAAGAGTCAGGCTAATGAAATGGCTTCCTACTATTTAGAACATACTTTAAATAATGGAAAAGCCGAATACGATTTAAAATTGAATAAACAAGCAGTCATGTCAGGTGAATTATCATTCCTTGGTTCAAAGATCCACTTTGATCTTGAGATGCAGCCTTATGCCAAAACCAATGGGGATGTGCTGTTAAAAGCAAAAAAGATTAAAGTTGGAGCGTTATCACTACCAATTAAATTTGTGATGAATTATGCTAAAAATAGCTTTAAAATTCCTAAATGGGTCGATGTAAATAGTAACGACAAAACCATTTTGTTGAAATTTACTAAATTTACTACCAAAGAAGGATATAGTATTAGAGCCAAAAAGATTGATTTGAAACATGACAAGTTAGTTTTTGATGTCATGAATGATAAGATAACTGATAATCAATAAATAATTATGAACAGAGGTAGCTAATGAGAAGAAGCTTTTACCAATTTCTTATGACACTTCGTAATCCAGAAAGCGTTGAGCCAGATGCAGAGTTTGCTAATAATGCTTTTCACGATCAATCATTTCCTAAGCAGGAGCAAAACTATGAAAAGATCTCTGAATATTTGGAGCTTAATGCAGGCTACTTACCAAGTATGACGATCTTTGATGAAGTGTATGCAAAATATAAAGACATAGATAGAAAATAGGTGATAATTATGGTCCTACAGTGGTATCCCGGTCACATGAACAAGGCAAAGAATCAAGTCCAAGACCGCTTGAAGGTCGTTGATATCGTTTTAGAGATCGTCGACGCTCGTTTGCCGTATTCCTCAAGGAATCCAGTTCTAGAACAAATAATCAATCAGAAAAAACATATTATAATTTTGAATAAAGCTGATTTGGCGGATCCTAAATTAACTTCTGATTGGATCTTAAGCTACCAACAAGAAGGCACAGCAGCAATTGAAGTCGACGCTAAGCATGACACTAAGCTGACTAAATTGAATAATTTGATCCGTTCAGAATTATCTGACAAAATTGCTAAATACGAACGTAATGGCGTCAAAAATTTCCAAATCAGGGCGATGTGTATTGGTATCCCCAATGTTGGTAAATCGACTATCCTGAATAAAATGGTCGGTAAAAAAGTCGCTGTCACAGGCAATAAACCAGGCGTCACTAAAAATCAAAATTGGCTGAAAACGGATTATGGTATCGATCTACTGGATACCCCTGGTATTTTGTGGCCAAAAATAAGTGATCCGAAAGTTGGGATGAAGTTAGCTCTTTCTGGTGCTATCAAAGATAAGATCTATCCACCTGATGATGTAGCGATTTATGCTTTAGATTTTCTCCAAGCAAATTACTTGGATCGTGTGATGTCAGTCTACAATCTGCAGCGTTCTGATGTGTATAATCACACTACAGCTCAACTATTGATGCGTTTGACAGAGAAGCTTGGCTATAAAGAAGATTATGATCGTGCCGCCAGAAGGGTGATCATGGACGTTCGTAATTTGAAATTTGGTCGTGTCACTTTTGATGTTCCTGGGGAGTTTTATGAAGAATAATCTCACCATAAAAGTTATCAAAGAAAAATTACTCGAACAGCCAGATTCAAAATTCATTGAAGAATTATCAGCCGATCCTCGCACTGGTGTTCAAAAATTATTACTGCAATATCAAAAAAGGATTGCTAAGCAAGCCAAGAATTATCAAGATTTTCTCCAAAAAGAAAATCTTGAACAACCGTTTTGGCAACAGCAAAAATATGTCGCTGGTGTCGATGAAGTTGGGCGTGGTCCTCTAGCTGGACCAGTTGTCACAGCAGCCGTAGTTTTACCTGCCAATAATACTCTTTATGAAGTTGATGATTCAAAAAAATTATCAGCTGATAAACGTGCGAAATTGTATCGTCAAATTTGTCAACAAGCAATTGATATTAGTGTGGCAGTTGGTTCTCGGCAATTGATCGATCGGGAGAATATTTATCATGCGACCGAATTGACCATGAAGGATGCAGTCGATAATCTTTACTTGAGACCTGATCATATCTTGGTGGATGCAATGACTATACCAATTTCAATTTCACAGACAAAATTGATCAAAGGTGATTCCAAATCACTCTCGATCGGCGCAGCAAGTATCATCGCTAAGGTTGCCCGAGATCGGTTGATGTGTGAATACGATCGTATTTATCCGGAGTTTGGTTTTGCTCACAATGATGGCTATGGAACTAAAGAACATTTACAAGCCCTTACTAAGTATGGCAAGACTAAGTTACATCGTGAAAGTTTTGCACCAGTCAAAAATATTGAAACGATCTATCAACGACCACTTGCGTAATTTTAATTACGAGGGTGGTTTTTTTATGGATAAATTAACGAAATTTTTAGTCAGTTGTCGAATGACACAAATGGTGTCTAATCAAGAGTTATTGAAGTTGATCCAAGTCATCAATAATAGTTCCGGCAATGTCTTGGCGGGATTGAAATATTTACAAGTTGTTTTTGGTCAAGGTAAATTTGACAAGTTTCTACTATTATTTAGAAGCATAGATTTAGCCAATGTGGAGGCGCTAAATTTTTGGGATCCAATGTATCCCAAACAGCTTCGGCAGATCTATAATCCGCCTGCATTGTTGTTCTATAAAGGAAAGAAAAATTTGCTTTTATCGAATTGTTTGTCTATTGTTGGTTCTAGGAAGGCTAGCGAGTATAGCTTTCACTGTGTTGCTGGTCTTGTCCCTAAAATTGTCGACCGGTATACTGTGGTCAGTGGTTTGGCGACGGGTGTCGATACCTGGGCACATCAAGCAACACTTGATCACCTTGGAAATACAATTGCTGTGATTGGCAGTAGTTTGGATGTAGCTTATCCAAATAAAAATGCCAAATTGCAACAAAGAATTGCTTCAACTGGTTTATTGTTGAGCGAATATCCACCTGGAAGTCAAATCAAGCCATGGCATTTTCCACAACGTAATCGGATAATTGCTGGCTTGTCGGAAAAGGTGATCGTTACTGAGGCAAAACTAAAAAGTGGTGCCTTGATCACTGCAGAGTTAGCCTTAGATTCTAATCGTGAGGTTTTAGCTGTGCCAGGTCGAATCGATTCGGCACTTTCTGCCGGGTGCAATAAACTGATTCAGGATGGAGCTATTCCGTTAATAAATTTTAACGAAATATAGAAAACGTTTCCCAAATTGTCAAAAAAAATGTATTATTTGATTGACAAATCAAAAATTGATATTTAATATAAGTTCAGTTTTTTAATCGAGCTTGAGTTACTAGAAAGGAGCACGTGTACGTGCCATCATCTAAAAATCTGGTGATCGTAGAGTCACCATCGAAAGCAAAAACAATTGAAAAGTATCTGGGACGAAATTATCATGTCATTGCCAGTTTAGGACACGTCCGTGACTTGCCCAAGAGTCAAATGGGTGTTGATATTGATCATGATTATCAACCCAAATACATTTCGATTCGTGGTAAAGGTCCGGTCATTAAGGATCTAAAAAAAGAAGCTAAGAAAGCTAAAAGAGTATATCTGGCAGCCGATCCGGATCGTGAAGGAGAGGCTATCGCTTGGCATGTATCGCACTTGTTAGGTTTAGACGTTGAAGGAAAGAATCGTGTCGTCTTTAACGAAATCACTAAGGATACTGTTAAACAAGCTTTCAAGAGTCCAAGAAGCATCGACATGAACTTAGTTGATGCTCAACAAGCTAGACGTATTTTAGACCGTCTAGTGGGATATTCGATCTCACCGATCCTTTGGGCTAAAGTAAAAAAAGGCTTGAGTGCTGGACGTGTTCAGTCGATTGCCTTGAAATTAGTTATTGAACGTGAGAATTCAATTAAAAAATTCGTTCCTGAAGAATATTGGACTATCGAGTCGGTCTTCAAACATAATCGTAATAAATTTTCTGCTAACTTTTATGGTTTGAACCATAAGAAGTTAGCATTGAAAAACAATGATAAGGTCCAAGAAATATTAGGTCAGATCGATAAAAATGCTGATTTTGATGTTGAAAAGGTTACTAAAAAGGAACGGAAGAGATTCCCAGCTGCACCATTTACAACTAGTTCACTTCAACAAGAAGCTAATAGAAAATTAAATTTCAAAACTCGTAAGACCATGATGATCGCCCAACAATTATATGAAGGGATCAATCTAGGTCGTAAAGAAGGAACTGTTGGTTTAATTACCTATATGCGTACTGACTCAAAACGTATCTCTAAAGTTGCTCAAACAGAAGCTTCTAAATTCATTCACGAAGAATACGGTGAACCATTCGCTGCAGTGAAGATGCGTAAAGATAAAAACCAAGAGGGTGCACAAGACGCCCATGAGGCTATCCGTCCTTCTTCTATTTATCGGACGCCTAAGTCACTGAAGGAGATTTTGACCCGAGACCAATATCGTCTTTATGATCTTATCTGGTCACGATTTGCTGCCAGCCAAATGACTCCAGCCGTTTTTGATACTATGGCTGTTGATATTACTCAAAACAAGGTCATGTTCAGAGCCAACGGTTCTAAAATGAAGTTTGAAGGTTATCGTAAGGTCTACCAAAGCACTTCCGAATCTAGTAAAAAAGATAATATTTTGCCAGATTTGAATGAAGGCGACAAAGTAAAATTACAATCAAATGATCCGGCTCAACATTTTACACAGCCACCCGCAAGATATACTGAAGCTTCATTAGTTAAAGCCTTGGAAGAAAATGGTGTGGGACGTCCTTCAACTTATGCTCCAACAATCGATACTATCCAACGTCGTTATTATGTAAAATTAAACGGTAAGAGTTTTGAGCCAACCGAACTCGGTGGGATCGTCGATAATTTGATTCAAGAGTATTTCCCTGACATCGTTAATGTTGATTTCACTGCTAATTTGGAAGATGAACTTGATCATATCGAAGATGGCAAAGAGGATTGGGTTCAAGTTGTTGATCGATATTACAAGCCGTTCGAAAAAGAATTGAAATCGGCTGAGGATACGATTGAAAAAGTGCAGATCAAGGATGAACCTGCCGGGATCGACTGTGATATCTGTGGTGCACCAATGGTCATCAAATTAGGAAGATACGGCAAGTTCTACGCTTGTTCGCGTTTCCCAGATTGTCGGAACACCAAGCCAATCGTTAAAGAGATCGGTGTAACTTGCCCTAAGTGTCAAAAGGGACAGGTTATTGAAAGAAAGTCTAAAAAGAACCGGATCTTCTACGGTTGTTCACGTTATCCAGAATGTGACTTTGTTTCATGGGACAAGCCGATCGGCCGTAATTGTCCTAAAGACCAACATTATTTGGTTGAAAAGAAGGTCAAGGGTGGACGTCAAGTAGTTTGTCCTAATGGCGACTATAAAGAAGACGTTCAAAAATAATGCTTGAACAAAAATTATTAGATCAGTTCGTTGACTATTTAGTAGTCAATCGACACTATTCCGAAGATACTAAGAAGTCATATTTAGAAGACATCAATAACTTTGTTGAATGCCTTGACCAAAATGGAGGCTTTAAAGGATTTACTGCTGTGAATCGTTTCGACGTCGAGACATATTTAACTTTCATGGATGAAAAAAATTATGCCGACGGAACGATTGCCAGACGGATTTCATCTTTGAGGTCATTCTTTAACTTCTTAGTCCGAAACGATGCCGTAAAAAATAATCCCTTTGAATTAGTTCAACTGCGTCGCAAAGGACGTAAGTTGCCACGTTTCTTCTATGAAAAAGAAATGCAACAATTATTTGAAGCTGTCAAAGGTGATGACTTGTTGTCGATCCGTAATTCCGCTTTGTTAGAATTACTTTATGCTACTGGCATGCGAGTCAGCGAGTGTTCCAATCTGACTATGTCACAGCTCGATTTCACTAATGGGATCGTGTTGATCCACGGGAAGGGCGATAAGGACCGTTACGTCCCGTTTGGAGAATATGCTCAAACTGCTTTAAAAAAATATTTCGAAGAATCCCGAACTGTTTTAATGAAGCAATATGATCAAGACCACGACTTTGTTTTCATCAATAGTCGTGGTCAGCAATTGACTAGTCGGGGGATCGAATATATTTTGAATAAAGTTATCAAGCAAACTAGTTTGACAGCTGATATTCATCCCCATATGATCAGGCATACTTTTGCGACTCATCTTTTGGATAACGGTGCAGATTTGCGGACGGTCCAAGAGATGCTCGGGCATTCGAGTTTATCGACGACACAGATTTATACGCACGTTACTATGGAACATTTACAAAAAGATTATAAAAAATATTTTCCAAGATAAGAGAGGATCTACTATATGACAACTATTTTAGCTGTAAAACATAACGGTAAAACTGCCATCGCTGGTGATGGACAAGTTACATTGAGTGAAAAATTCATCATGAAGGGCAGTGCCCACAAAATCAGACGAATCTTTGATGACCAAGTTATCATTGGTTTCGCTGGTGGTGTTGCTGATGCGATCACTTTACAAGACTGGCTTGAAAAGAAATTAAAGGCCTATTCTGGTAATTTGAAACGTGCAGCAGTTGAATTAGCTCAAGATTGGCGCAAAGATCCTCAATTGCAAAAACTTGAAGCCATGCTTATTGCCTTAGATAAGGATAATGTCTTGCTTATCTCTGGTAGTGGGGAAGTGATCGAACCGGATGAAGATGTCATTTCTATCGGTTCAGGTGGTAACTTTGCTCAAGCTGCAGCTGTTGCTATGCAAAGACACTCTAAGGATATGACTGCTGAAGAAATTGCCCGTGAAGGTGTGAATATTGCCTCAGGAATAGATATTTTCACAAACACAAATATTATTACAGACAAATTTTAGAGGAGATTCATTAATGGAAAATTTAACTCCAAAACAAATAGTTCAACAATTAGATGATTATATTATTGGCCAAGATGCTGCTAAAAAATCAGTGGCTATTGCTTTATATAACCGTTATCGTCGGATGCAAGTACCAGATAAGATGCAACAAGAGATCACACCTAAGAATCTGATGATGATCGGACCTACTGGTGTTGGTAAAACTGAGATCGCTCGTCGACTAGCTAAAATCGTCAAAGCTCCATTTGTTAAAGTTGAAGCAACCAAGTTTACTGAAGTTGGCTATGTCGGACGTGACGTTGAGTCAATGGTCCGTGACTTGATGGATGTTGCGGTAACAATGGAAGAAGACGAAAAATACGCTGAGATAAGACCTGATATCGAGCGCAAAGTTAACAAGAAATTAGTTAAATTGATCGTTCCGGCGATTAAAAAAGAAACCAAAGAAGCTAATGGTGGGATGAACGATTTCATGTCGATGTTGACAAACATGAACAATTCATCAAATCTTGGCGATATGTTCAAGAATGGTAATAATGATGATGGCGGAGACCCTGATGAAGGTCGTGACGTGACTGATGATATCCGTAACCAACGTTTGTCAGTCAAGGAACAACTAGACAAGGGCCTGCTAGAAGACCACGACGTTACTATTCAAGTGGAAGAATCCAGAAAAGCCCCAATGAATGACCAAATGCAACAAATGGGTATTGACATGGGAAGTATGATGGATTCGATCATGCCTAAGAAGATGATCTCACGTACTTTGCCTGTCAAAGATGCTCGTGAGGTCCTGATCCGTCAAGAGTCTGCTAAACGTGTCGACCATGATGAGATCTATCAAGGTGCTATCAATCGGACAGAAAACAACGGGATCATCTTTATTGATGAGTTCGATAAGATCACTGCCGGTGACAAACATACTTCCGGAGAAGTTTCTCGTGAAGGTGTCCAACGTGATATCTTACCAATCGTTGAAGGTTCACAGATCAATACTAAATATGGCGCAGTCAGAACTGATCACATTCTCTTTATTGCATCAGGTGCCTTTGCTGACAGTAAACCTAGTGATCTGATCGCCGAATTGCAAGGCCGTTTCCCAATTCGTGTTGAGTTAAAAGACTTGACTGAAAAAGACTTTATCCAGATCTTGACTAAGCCTGATAATGCCTTGACAAAACAATACGTTGCTTTAACTAAGGCTGATGGTATCAACTTAGTATTTACTAAAGAAGCGGTTGAAGAAATAGCTCAAGTTGCTTTTGATTTAAATAATACCAATCAAAATATTGGTGCCAGAAGATTATCAACAGTTTTGGAAAAGATCTTAGCTGATATTCTTTATGAAGGTCCAGATATGCAGATGGGTGATGTTACTATTACACGTGAATACGTCAAGAAACAAGTCGGTAAGATCGTTTCTGATAAAGACCTTTCACGTTACATCCTGTAGAGGTGAAACTCATGGAAACCTATACCATTCAAAATGATTATTTAAAGATTATCGTTTCAACAGCAGGCGCAGAGATCATCAGTATCATCGATAGTTCCGATAATGAATTGATCTGGCAAGCTGACCCTAATATTTGGGGACGGCATGCACCAGTTCTTTTCCCGATCGTTGGCCGTTTGAATGATGATCATTATTACTATCAAGAAAAGAAATACGATATGTCACAGCATGGTTTTGCTCGTGACCGTACTTTTAGCGTTGATTCGGCTAATGACAACAAATTGATCCTCGAATTAGTTGATGATGAAGAGACTTTGAAAATTTATCCATTTCATTTTCAATTGCAAGTCATCTATCAACTAGTCAAAGATACTTTGCAGATCAGTTATGTCGTTAATAATCGTAGTCAATCAGAACCGATGTATTTCTCAATCGGCGCTCATCCAGGATTCTCGGTGCCTTTTGAGTCAGGATTGAATTATCAAGACTATCATGTCTCCCTGACTCCTCAGGTCACACGGCCACGGATAACGTTGCGTGAGAACAATATCGATCTTAGTCAGGAAAAACGGGTCGATGATCAGGATTTTGATTTGGATCATCAAGTTTTCGTTGACGATGCCCTGATTTATAGTTTGAGTGAGCCAACGGTTGTGACGATCTCGAACAATAAGGATCAGCGTACGATCAACTTAGATACTGGAAATGCTCGTTTTGTCGGTATCTGGTCACAATATCCAGAAGAGGGTAATTTCGTCTGCATCGAACCTTGGTGGGGTATTGCTGATAAGATCGATACTGATCATCAGTTGACTCATAAATATGGGATCAATGAGTTAGATCCAACTGAAAAATTTGAAGCTTATTATAGTATTTCCTTCAAGTAATGATTGCTTAAAAGAATGCAAAAAAAGACTACTTTGACTGTTCTAATAACAGTAAAGTAGTCTTTTTATTTATCGGATTTATGGTTTTCCTTTTTTTGCTGACGCTTATAAGCTAAGCCAATCGGTACTAAGTTCTCTTTTCCCTTTAGTAGACGTTTGATATTAGGTATGTGGCGAGCATAGATGATGACTGTCACGATTGCAGCTACAGTCGTTAAGATCCAATCATGGAAAAGTAGCGAGGCTAAAGTAAAAATCAAAATAGTTACTAAACTGCCGACACTGACCATGCTGGTAACATAGGTGATGAGTGCTAAGCAGATGAAACAAATTCCAAATAATAAGGGATTATAAGCTAACAATATCCCAGCACTAGTAGCAACGGCCTTGCCACCTTTGAATTCCAAGAAGATCGAATAGACGTGTCCTAAAACAGCAAATACTCCAACAAAAAGCATCAATCGATGATCTAATCCAAAGAACACTGGCATGAAGGCTCCTAAGGTACCCTTGAGGATATCAACGATCAGGACAACAGTACCGGCCAGTGGGCCAAAAACTCGGTAAGCATTAGTGGTACCAACGTTTCCACTACCATACTCGAAGATATTTTTGTGAAAGAAAGCTTTTCCAACTATGTAGGCTGTCGGAAAGGAGCCAACTAGGTATGCTAAAATTATAGAGATAAGAAGTTTAGCTATTAACATAAAATCACGCTCATTTCTTAGTTATCTAGGTATATAAAGTTCGTAACAATAAGTCATCTTTTTACATGATACCTGTTTTTAGGAAAATTATTTACCCATTTTTGGAAAATTAACAAAAAATAAGAAATTAATTTTGAACATATGTTTGCTTTACTTTCTCGTATCCATGCTATAATTAACAATTGTTATCTAGCAATCTAAAAAAGGACTGATTTAAATGCCTAAATCATCTTATGATGATTCATCAATTCAAATCCTTGAAGGATTAGAAGCAGTTCGTAAACGTCCTGGTATGTATATCGGGTCAACTGATACTCGTGGTCTACATCACTTGGTTTACGAAATTGTCGACAATGCTGTCGACGAAGCTCTTTCAGGATTTGGTAAAGAAATAAATGTCACACTTAATCATGACGGCAGTGTAACTGTAGTCGATCATGGACGGGGGATGCCAACAGGTATGCATTCTTCGGGGAAACCAACTATTGAAGTTATCTTAACGGTCTTACATGCCGGTGGTAAGTTCTCAGAAAATAGTTATAAGACTTCTGGTGGACTGCATGGTGTTGGTTCATCTGTAGTTAACGCTTTATCTGAATGGATGACGGTCCGGGTCGTTCGGGATCATAAAGTCTATCAGGAAAAATTTGAAAAAGGTGGTCATCCTGTTGGTACTTTAAAGATGACCGGAAAGACGCGTGAAGACAGTGGAACGACTATCAGCTTCATGCCTGACGCCTCGATTTTTCAAACGATTAAATTCAATTTTGACACTTTAGCTGAACGTTTGCGGGAATCAGCTTTCCTACTTAAAGGCGTTAAGTTCACTATCACCGACAAACGGGGTGAAGAAGATAATCAGGAAATATTCCATTACGAAGATGGTATTCAGTCGTTCGTTAAATACTTGAACGAAGGCAAAGATACTTTAGGAAATATTTTCTACATTGAAGGCGAAAATTCCGACATTGAGATCGAATTTTCTGGTCAATACAATGATGGTTATTCCGAGAATATTATTTCATTTGTTAATAATGTTCGAACAGCAGATGGTGGTACTCACGAAGCTGGGATGAAGTCTGGTTTGACCAAAGCTTTCAATGATTATGCCCGTAAAGTTGGCTTACTAAAAGAAAGTAGCAAAAATCTTGAAGGTAGTGATGTCCGTGAAGGACTGTCAGCTATCATCTCCGTTCGTATCCCGGAAGAGATCCTTCAATTTGAAGGACAGACTAAGGGTAAATTGGGGACACCCCAAGCCCGTGGAGCTGTTGACCAATTAGTATATGAGCAGATGAGCTTTTATTTGATGGAGAATGGAGAACAGGCCCAGACATTAGTGAAAAAGGCTCTCAAAGCGCGTGAGGCACGTAATGCTGCCAGAAAAGCGCGGGAAACTACTCGTAATGGCCGGAAGAGCAAAAAAAATGACGGTTTATTGTCAGGTAAATTGACTCCTGCTCAGTCAAAGAACGCTGCTAAAAATGAATTGTTCCTAGTCGAGGGTGATTCTGCCGGTGGTTCAGCTAAGCAAGGTCGAGATCGGAAATTTCAAGCCATTTTGCCATTACGTGGTAAGGTCTTGAATACTCAAAAAGCAAAGCTCGAAGAGATCTATAAGAATGCCGAGATCAACACGATGATCTATACCATTGGTGCTGGTGTTGGTGCTGATTTCAAGTTAGAAGATCGTAATTATGACAAAGTTATTATCATGACCGATGCCGATGATGACGGTTCACATATCCAGATTCTATTGTTGACCTTCTTCTATCGCTATATGCGTCCTCTAGTTGAATCTGGACACGTTTATATTGCCTTACCACCTTTGTATAAATTGCAAAAGGGTCGTGGTGCTAAGACGAAGATCGAATACGCTTGGACACCTGACGAGTTAGCTGAAACCATCAAAACGATGGGTAAGGGCTATGAATTGCAACGATTCAAGGGCCTTGGTGAAATGAATGCTGATCAATTATGGCAGACAACCATGGATCCTGAATCACGGATCTTGATCCGGGTAAATATCGATGATGCAGCTTTAGCTGAACGCCGCGTTACTACTTTGATGGGCGATAAAGTTAAACCTCGTCGTGATTGGATCGAAAAAAACGTCCGCTTTAACGGAACTGAAGAAGGCGACGACATTTTAGCAAAAGTCGATGATACAGATCATATCGACAAAAAAGTCGTTGACGATTTATTGAACAAGGATAGGTGATAAATAGTGGCTAACAAATCTCCTAAAATTCAAGACATCCCATTAGAAAAAATCATGGGAGACCGTTTTGAGAGATATTCAAAGTCGATCATTCAACAAAGAGCCTTACCTGATATCAGGGATGGTTTAAAACCTGTTCAGAGAAGAATCTTATATTCAATGTATCTGGACGGTAACACTTATGACAAGGGCTTCCGTAAGTCAGCCAAAGGTGTTGGTAACGTCATGGGTAATTTTCATCCTCATGGGGACTCATCAATCTATGAAGCAATGGTGAGACTATCACAAGATTGGAAATTACGTGCACCACTGATCGAGATGCACGGTAACAATGGTTCGATGGATGGTGATCCACCGGCTGCCATGCGTTATACCGAAGCACGTTTATCAAAGATCTCCGCTGAAATGCTCCGTGATATCAATAAGGGTACGGTCGATGAGGAGTGGAACTTCGATGATACAGAAAAGGAACCAAAGGTTTTACCAGCCAGATTTCCGAACTTATTAGTTAACGGGGCAACTGGTATCTCCGCTGGTTATGCAACTGAGATCCCACCACATAACCTGGGAGAAGTTATCGAAGCAACTATCAAGCTGATCGATGAACCTGACACGAGTTTGGATGACCTAATGAAGATCGTCAAAGGACCAGATTTTCCTACTGGTGGTATCTTGCAAGGTGCAAGTAGTATCAAAGAAGCCTACAAGACCGGTCGTGGTAAAGTCTATCTGAAATCAAAAACGACTATTCAAGAACTACGGGGACATAAATCTCAAATCGTGATCACGGAAATACCTTATGAAGTCAACAAGGCTGTTCTGGTCAAGAAGATGGATGAAGTCCGCGTGCTCAAAAAAGTCGACGGTATCGCTGAAGTCCGAGACGAGTCAGACCGTAAAGGTCTCTCGATCGTAGTCGAATTAAAGCGTGATGTTGATGCCCAAGGTATCTTGAATTACTTACTAAAAAACACTGATCTACAGATCTCTTACAACTTCAATATGGTCGCCATTTCAGAAATGACGCCTCAACAAGTTGGCTTGATCAAGATCTTGAAAGAATACATCAAGCATCAAGAAGATGTAGTTTTACGTCGTTCTCAATTTGATTTAGAAAAAGCTAAGAAACGTTTGCATATCGTTGAAGGTCTGATCAAAGCTTTATCGATCTTAGATAAAGTCATCAAAACCATCCGTGGCAGTAAGAACAAATCTGATGCTAAGAATAATTTGGTCAAAGAGTATCAATTCACTGAACCACAAGCTGAAGCTATCGTATCCTTGCAACTTTATCGTTTGACGAATACTGATGTGACTGAGCTTGAAAAAGAAGACAAAGAATTGAATGAATTGATCACCAGTTTGAATAAGATCATCAACGACCATACTACTTTGATGAATGTCATCAAAAAAGAACTTCAACAGGTCAAGGATACATACGCTGACAAACGTCGGACGAAGATCCAAGCTAAAGTTGATGAGATCAAAGTCGATACTAAAGTCATGGTCGCCAGTGAAGAGGTCCGTGTCTTGGTTAGTCATGATGGTTATGTCAAGCGTAGTAGTCAACGTTCATATATGGCTTCTGAGCCGAGTGAAAATGGCTTAAAAGACGAAGATTATCCGATCTTAGATGTTGAAGCTAATACCTTAGATCACATCTTCATCTTTACTGACAAAGGTAATTTGGTTTACCGTCAGATCTATGAATTAGAAGATAGCCGTTGGAAAGATACCGGTTCTCACTTGTCTCAAGAAGTTGGCCTTGCTAACGATGAATCAGTTTTGAAGGCATTCATATTTAAGGATCTCAAACAAACAGGGACCTTTATCACCGGGACTAATGGCAATTACATCAAGCAAGTTTCATTTGAAGACCTCTTACCAGGTCGAACTTATAAATCTCGAGCTGCTCGATATATTAAATTAAAAGACGACCAAACTCGGGTCTTAGATGTCGATTATATTGCTCCAGACGCTTCCAAAGATGACTTGGTCTATGTCTTTACGAAACATTCTTATGCTTCAGCCTTTCCGATCAGTGAAGTACCAGTCGTTGGTAGCAAGGCTGTCGGTGTTAAATTCGTCAGTTTGAAACAAGATGATCAGGTGGTCAGTTACTTTATTGCCGATCAAAATGACCAAACAGATAAAATTGCTTTATTGACACAACGTGGTTCCTATAAACAGATGAAATTGGCAGAGATCCCTGTGACAAGCCGTGCTCGTCGAGGAGTCTTGACCCTAAGAGAACTAAAACGATTACCACATCGTATCCAATTGATTGCCAAGACCAATAAAGATACCGAACTACACGTTATCACTGATCAAAATAGTGATATTGCGATCGACTTTTCCGCCCATAATGATGCTGATCGCTATTCAAATGGATCATTCATTCTTGATCCCGAAACAGATGGTTTACCACTCCGCTTCCAAAAGATTTATAAAGAAGAATAAGCTTTACTATAATTTTTTTATTATATATAGTATGATTACTTTGAAACATAGATATGAATTGATTGGTTGAGGGGGAGTGAATTCTTTGTTAGATGAAGATGCACGAAGAGTATTTAGTTCAAAGGCTTTAAATTATTTTGATGAATTATCAAAAAATATGAGTTATACCAAAACTGCACAGTCTTTAGGTATCACTCAGCCTGCTTTGACTCAACAAATAAAGAAGATTGAGAAGGTCGTGGGTGCACCACTATTTTACAGTGTCGGCAAAAAGATCTATCTGACCGATGCCGGAACGCTGTTATTGAGTGCAACACAAGATATTTTTAATGTGATCAATACGGTAACTGACCAGATCCAACAGAAATCTTCTGAAAGTTCTGGGACGATCAGTATCGGTATTTTAGCTGCGGTCGAAACGAAAGTTCTTGAAGATTTCATCGTTGAATTCAATCGGATCAACCCTAATATCGAGATCGACTTAATTTTACTGACCAGAAGAGAAATTTGGGATGAGATCCAAAACAATAAGATCGATATTGCCGTGATGTATTTACCCGACAATACTATTAAAAATTGGAAATCATATAAGTCAAAGAAGATTATTAATGATACGATAATGTTAGTTCACAATAATGAGAAGATTTTTAAGAAAGGTAAGGCTACTTACAAAGAAGCAACTGTTCAACCTTGGGCAACCTATTTGCGGGGATATTACTTCACAGATCTATTGATCGAGAAATTTAAGAATTCCTTAGTTGATGTGCCTAAGATCGTGGCAAGATTCTCATCGCCATATCAGATCTTGAAATTTGTTCAAGAATCAGACGATATTTATGCTGGTTTACCATTGAGTTTCTGTATTGCTAACGAACGTCTTGTTAAGTCGTACACGACTGTTTTAGAGCCAGCAATTTCGAGTGAATTGACTTTTGTTTACCGTGATGACAAAGACAAGATCCCTCGGATCAAAGAATTTTTCAACGAATGGGACAGTTTCTTACAAAAAACTAGCTATACCGATCGTTTAAGATCTTAATTACCAAGAAGGAGAATTGAATCAATGACAGAAGAAAAACAATTAGTTGTAGGACATAAGAATCCCGATACAGATGCTGTAGTCGCAGCTATCTCTTATTCTTACTTGCAAAACCAAACAGGTATGAATACTGAAGCCGTAGCACAAGGAGAACCAAATAAGGAAACTAAATTTGTTTTCAACAAGTTTGACTACAAATACCCTCGGATCACGACTGCTGTGAACGGCGATGCTAAAAAAGTTATGTTGGTCGATCACAATGAAAAACAACAAAGTTTTGATGATATCGACAATGTTGAAGTAACACATGTTGTCGATCATCATCGGATCGCTAATTTCGAGACAGCTCTTCCTTTATACTACCGTGCAGAACCAATCGGTTGTACAAGTACTATCCTTTGGGAAATGTACAACGAACAGGATGTTGAGATCCCTGCAAAAATTGCTGGATTGATGGCCTCAGCTATTATTTCTGATACATTGTTATTGAAATCACCTACATCTACTTCAAAAGATGAAGATGCATTGAAGAGCTTGGCTAAGACTGCTGGTATCGACTATGAAGCATACGGTATGGAAATGCTCAAAGCTGGTACAGACTTGGATGATAAATCAACTCAAGAGTTGATCGATATGGATGCCAAGAGTTTCGAAATGAATGGCAATAATGTTCGTATCGCTCAAGTTAACACAGTTGATGTTGACCATACTTTGGAACGTGAAGCAGAATTTGTCAGTGACATTAAGAAAGAAAACCAAGAAAACAATTATAACTTGTTCGTCTTGTTGATTACTAACATCATGACTAGTGATACCACAGGTGTCATCATTGGCGATGATAATGCTGTTTCAACATTTGAAAAGGCTTTGAACACTAAGGTCAGCGACAATAAAGCTAGCTTACCTGGTGTTGTCTCACGTAAGAAACAAATCGTTCCACCATTGAATGGAGAGTTTTAGTAAATATAAGTAAATTAATCAAAAAAATTTACTTAAACTGAAACGTTTACATTGAAAACGGTTGTTTCGTCTAGTATAATCTTGTATATCATGAAAGCTGCTGGAGGTTTTTAGACTCCAGCAGTTTTGATGTTTAAGTTACTTTTTTAAACAAAGGGGATATACAATGAGTATTACGAACATTTTGATCGGACTGTGTCCGATGATTGGTTGGGGTGTCTTCCCAGTCCTTACTGGTTATTTTGGCGGTAAGCCAGTTAACCAAATCATTGGAGCAACCTATGGTACTCTGATTGGTGCAATTGTAGTGGCATTATTCATGCGTACACCGATGATCGGTGGCAAAGAGTTCTTGTTCACTTTCTTATCTGGTATTGGTTGGGCAGCTGGTCAAATCCTAGTTTTCTATGCCTTTACTGAAATGGGAGTTTCCAGAACGATGCCTATTTCAACCGGAGCCCAGTTGATCGGAGCCTCACTGTGGGGTGTCTTGGTATTAGGCGAATGGAGTAAGACATCGTCAAAATTCATCGGATTCTTTGCGATCCTATTGATCATCATTGGTGTGTACTTCACAACTTATACTGAAAACAAGACCAAAACAGCCGGTGGATCAAAAGCTTTCAAAGGTGTACTTTTAGTGGCCTGTGCTGAAATCGGTTACTTAGCATACTCAGCTTTCCCACAAGCTGTTCCAAAGGCTACAGGATTCGAAGCTTTCTTGCCACAAGCTTTAGGTATGGCTGTCACAGCTACTATCTTTGCTTTAGCTACTAAGAAGAATCGTCAATCAAGACCTTACCGGACAAAGAGCTCATACACGAACATCATTGCTGGTTTGTTCTTTGCATTTGCTGCTTTAACATATTTGATCTCAGCACGTCCATCCGTTAACGGATTGGCAACTGGTTTCACACTTTCACAAATGAATGTTATCTTAGCAACATTAGGTGGAATTTATGTGCTTCACGAAAAGAAAACACACAAAGAAATGATCGCAGTTCTAGCGGGACTAGCATTAGTTGTTATTGCTGGTATCATTACTGCCTTCATTAAATAATTTTAAAGACATCAGTCGATGTCTTTTTTTTTGCACAAAAAAGGTCATAGTTCTGCATCGGCAGCTCTATGACCTTCGTAATTACTCAGAAACAAGTTAAAACCCATTTCCTTTCATACTTCTATCCAATAATGTGGGGGATCTCAGCTTTAAATGTTAGTGATGAGTCTAACATTTGTTAAAGCAGAAATCGAAGGAGTGTCAAATAGGGAAATCACCAATACCTATCTGACATTTTCATCATAAGTCCATCACTATAAGATGTGAAACAGAAGACTTATTTATTTATTTTTATATTGACGCTTTTTTGGTGTTACGTAATTATTGATATATTTATCTATGACTGATAATGAATCAGTGAACAGTAAAGTATTTTTGGATTTTTCTTCTAAGAAACCCTCATTGGTCATCTGATTGAACATAGCTTTCAGTGGGTCGTAGTAATGATTGACATTATAAAAGATGCAGGGATCAGGATTTTTGCCAATTCTGGTCCAAGAAAAGGCATCGGCCATTTCTTCCAAGGTCCCGGGACCTCCAGGCAACGCGATGCTAGCAATCGAGTTTTTTAACATCAATTCCTTTCGTTGATCGATCGAATCAACTATATCCACCTGATCGATTTTCTTATGAGTCAATTCACGATTGACCATGTCTTTAGTGATAACACCATGTACATATCCATGGTCATTCAAGACGGTATCAGAGATGGTGCCCATCAGTCCAAATTTGCCGCCGCCATAAGTCAAACCATAGTGATGAGCGACTATCCAGTGGCCAAGTTTTTCGGCTGCCTCAGTATAGATAGCCTTGTTACCGGATGAAGCTCCGCAATAAACTGCAATATTTTTCATTTTTACACATCTTTCTAGCAAAAAACCCCGATCCATTTGAGATATGAATTGGGATTTCAAGGCAATAAAATCATTTGATTATAAAATGACTACGGTTCGTGCAGCAATCAATTGGCCATTAGAGTAACGGATCGAATCAGTTCCACCATTACCCACGATCCGGCTATTGGCAGAAAGTTGACTCAATTGTGCCTGACTCATACCATCAACGGTGAAGAAGATACTTTGTGTATACGTACCAGCCTTTAAAGTCTTTGGTAAATCACTCAATGCAACTTTTTTACCGTCTAAATAGACGTTATTGACAGGACTTATCTTGGTAGCTTGATAAGTCTTACCATTATCTTTGTCAGTGATCGTGAAATTTGGGATCAAATAAGTGTTTTTAAAAATATCAGCTAAGGAAGTCGACTTTATTTTGATGGTATCTTGAAAGTTAACGTCTAACTCACTCATAGGTTTGGGAACATGGACTGTCATCGGTTGTTCGCGTAAGACCTGTCCACTGTTATAGTTATTCAGCACTTGAAGTTTAAGATTAGCTGTACCGCCATTTTTCTTCAAATCTGGTACTACGTTAGTCGCAAAATTGCTAAAATCATCATCAGCTGGGCTGAGACGATAAAGGAAGCTCTTGACTAAGGTATTGTTACGAGCAGACTTGGCGTAGTTAAGATTAGTTTGTCCGAGCCAAGTCGTCATATCGCCAGCTAAGAACTGGTCATAGTTACGCCAATAACCATCTGTCTCTGAAGGTAAGTCATAACTAGGGATGGTGATATCTGTCGTGAGACCATCTAAGTATTGGTCAGCGTATTCTGTCGGGAACATTTGATAAGTTCCGGTATTATCCTGACTTGTCGTAGCAGCATTGACATTAGTCAGTGTGATGGCACTGAGTGACAAGACAGAGATCGTTGCACTCAAGATGATGCGGGTGAAAAGTTTGTTTTTAAACATTGAGGCGAGCTCCTTTGTATCTGAATATAAATATTATAATTCAAATGTTATCAAATTACTGTTACAATTCAGGAATCTTTAGATATTTTCAAAATCGCTTTCCCGCAATAGTCGACGATAATAAAGTAGTGATGAGGTATCTAAGTGCTCGATGATCTTCAATTGCTCATCATTAGGTTCTTTTTCGCTTAGTAACAATAAGATAAAGGTCGTATAGAGCTTTTTGGGAGTCAGATCCAAATTGGTTTTGTCACTGTCCTTTTTGATATCACGATGTAAAGCAGAAGTGCTCAGTAGAGGAGACTTAGCTCCTTTGTTACGTGAAAGGAACAGATTTTGGTTGTGCCAGTAATTTCGATAAGGCTCGATAAAGTCATCATACTCAGATAAAAAACTCGTCTCAGGGTCTGAAAAGGCTAATTTTTGGAAGATTTGATAAAAGCCTTCAGCCAAGGCTCGCTGATAAGTGAATCCTTTCGAAATTGCTAAGATCAACAAGCGTGGATAGACATGTAAAGAGATATCGTTTAGATACCTTGGTAAGTCTAAGAAGACATCGACTGGAAAATCTTCCTGAGTCGGGACTTTTAGGCTAGTGATATTAAGTGTCGGTATCTCTTTGATCTTCTTGTTCGCAAATAGATACTTGAAGTAAATATTGAGATTACTCAGGATCTTATTGATAGTTGATGGACTAAGTTTTAAGGTCGTCATCAAATAGTCCTTGTAGATCCGTAAGTCCTGTTCATGGATGGTCGTTAGATCTTCCGTTGCTTTATAAGAGGGATGTTTAACCACTAGGTAGTCAAAGAAATCATGCAGACTATTGAGATATTCAGTATGAGCTCTTGAAGAGATAGCGCGAGTTTTCAAATATGCATTAAATCCAGGGATATATGGTATTTTTGTCGTAAGTAGTCCTTATTAGTTATTAGATACTACTAGATTAGCGGACTTATGACTATTCAGCAAATTACACGATAAAAAACCTCACAGATGTTCAATAACATTGTGAGGTAATTTTTTTAAATGGCGGCGTACATTTCTTTGATGCTTTGAACTGATTTATCCCATTTGTGGCTCTCTTGGTCAGTCAGGTCTAATGGGAAGATTTTCTCGACTCCATCGGAACCGATCAAAGCAGGCTCTCCGATGTAGATCGCTTCATCTGGATTGTAAACAGAAACAGGCATGATCTTCTTGCTGTCGCTTAAGACCGTCTGAACGATCAAGGCCGCTTGATTAGCGATGCCATAGCTGGTGAAACCTTTGCCAAAGAAGATATCCATCCCGTTTTGTTTGGCTTGATGTTCGAGTGAGTCTTGTTCTTCATCAGTCAAACGTTGACTCAAGCTAGTATTTTCGATCCGGACTGATGTCCAAGGAACGAATTGCGTCATACCATGTTCACCAAGGACGCAACCATGGACACTATTGGCATGGACGCCTAATTTATCACTGACGGCCTGTTTCATCCTAGCTGTATCAAGGGATGTCCCAGTACCAAAGACGTGATTTCTAGGTAATTCAGATAACTCTTGCAAGAGACGGGCGATAACATCGCATGGATTGGTGATATTGATCAAGATACCATTGAAGCCAGACTGCTTGATTTTAGGACCCCATTCGTCGGCAACCTTTTTTGTATAGTTCAATTCATCAAAACGATTGCCGCTACCTTGTTGGACCGAGATCTTACCAGCTGAAAAAATGATTATATCGGTATCCTTCAGCTCTTGAAGGGAAGGTTTGATGATCTCTAAGTGAGAGTTTAATCCCACTTGTCCATCCTTCAAGTCCTTGTATTGGGCCGTAACGATCTTCTCATCTTTATCGAACAACACCAATTGATCGACCAGATCACGGCTTACTAGGGTATAGGCTGTTGTGCTCCCCACATGGCCTAATCCAATGATTGCGATTTTACTCATAACACACACCTCATAAAACAAAATATATTATAGAACGTAATCATAATAATCGACCTTTTTAATGAAATGTCAATAATATTAGAGAAAAGCTAATAAAAATGTCTCGTTCTGTAATCACTTACAATCGATGGTTCTATTTCAATCAATTCAGATTAATCTTATAATAAAGGAATTCGAGTCGACAGTTTTCAACTGAAAAGTTGCGTAATTATAGTTATCGGTTCAAGAATGAGTTTACTTTTGATGACGATATTCTTGGACAATGATATTCTAATAGAAGAAGTATATTTAAGGGAGTTTTCAAAATTATTAGTCCTAATGAAATTTTAAAACAGACATTTGGATACGATGAATTTCGTCCGGGTCAGTTGGATATCATCAATAAAGTCCTGGATCATAAGAGAACACTAGGGATCATGCCAACTGGTGGAGGGAAGTCAGTTTGCTATCAAATACCAGCATTGATGTTTTCTGGGTTGACCTTAGTCGTATCACCACTGATTTCTTTGATGAAAGACCAAGTCGATGGATTGAATGAAATGAATATCCCAGCGACCTTTATCAACAGTACCTTGAATTATGTTGAAGCTAATGAGCGGATGCAGTATATCGAATCCGGCGCAGTCAAACTATTGTATGTAGCTCCCGAACGCATTGAGAACCCTGAGTTTTATAACTGGCTGACACATCTGCCGATCGATCTGATCGCGGTCGATGAAGCCCATGTTTTATCTTCTTGGGGACATGATTTTCGCCCAAGTTATTTGAACATCATCGAACCTTTGAATCAATTGCCGAATGATCCCCCAGTCCTAGCTCTGACAGCTACTGCTACTAACCGTGTCCAAGAGGATCTGACTAGTATTTTGAATATCAAGGATGAGGATGTCATTAAGACAGGCTTCGAGCGGACCAATTTGGCCCTAAAAATCGAACGAGGTGTCAATAAACCACGTTATTTATTAGAATACGTTCAATCTCATCCAGGTGAATCAGGCATCATCTATGCCGGTAAGCGAAAAGATGTTGAAAAGATCTACGATCAATTGAAAGAAAAAGGCATCAAAGTCGGTAAATATCATGCTGGCTTGGATGATGACGTTCGTCATCAAATGCAAGAAGATTTCCTATTTGACGAAATTGATGTCATGGTCGCCACTAACGCTTTTGGTATGGGTATCAATAAGACCAACGTCCGCTTCGTGATTCATTATTCGATCCCAGGCACGATCGAAAGCTATTATCAAGAAGTAGGTCGGGCAGGGCGTGATGGCTTGCCGTCTGAAGCAATTTTGCTCTATTCGCCGGCTGACTTACAATTGCACCGTTTCTTCATCGAGCAGTCAGATGCTGACGATGATTATAAGCAAAGTTTGACTGAAAAATTGCGAGAAATGAATCAGTATGCCAAAACTGAATTGTGCTTAATGAACTATATCCTCAAATATTTTGGTGAGACCAAAACTGAACCATGTGGCCATTGTTCAAATTGTTTGGATGAACGACCAGAACATGACGTCACTTACCAGACACAGCAAGCATTGAGTTGTGTCGTCCGGATGGGACAAAAATACGGTAAGAAATTAGTAGCTCGTGTCCTAGCAGGGAAACCCGATGTGGCTTCTGATTGGCATAATTTTGGTGAATTGAGTACCTTTGGTTTGATGCACGACACGACCTTGAAATTCATTGAAGAATTTCTTGATTTCTTAACAGCTAATGATTATTTGCAAACATCTGATGATCAATATCCAACTTTGCGTTTAACTAACAAAGGTCTGATGGTCCTGAAGAGTGAATTAAAGGTCAAACGTCGTGAGACCAAGATCACTCATGCTAGACAACCGATCATGGATGACGGCAATTATGATCAAAAACTCTTCGAACGCTTACGAGCCTTACGTCTAGATTTAGCTCATGCCGCTGATGTACCGCCGTTCGTGATTTTCTCGGACCGGACATTACGTGATATGGCACAGATCAGGCCGGAAAATAGTCAAGAATTTTTAACTGTTTCTGGAGTCGGGAATGCCAAGCTTGAGCGATATGGTGATAAATTTATTCACGAGATCAAAGAATACCAAGCTTAAAGTAAAATATGTTATCTGTTTTAAACTGCTATTATATGTGATAATAAATGTTTTACGAAAACATCTTAACAAAAACACAAGAACGTACTTAGGGGGAGAAAAATGGACCACAAAATTGCTATACTTTCAGATATTCACGGCAATATCACTGCCCTTAAGACAGTCCTAGAAGAGCTGCAAAGCGAAAATATCACCGAATATTGGTTTTTAGGTGATCTATTAACACCTGGACCAGGAGTTAATGAGATCTTTGATTTATTGAATAACTTAAACACAACAGCCTTTATCCGTGGTAACTGGGACGATTTGGTTATCAAGGTGTTGTTAGACGATGAACAATATTTTGATTTGAACAACGACGGCTATGTTCACGTAGCAAAAATGGTTGAATACTTATCAAGAACAATCACTCAGACAAATTTTGACCGATTGAAGAATGCACCGACGGTGACAAGTAAAACAATCAACGGTTTAAATTTACAAATATCCCATAATTTACCATTTAAGAACTTTGGTCACGAATTACTGCCATACGAGATCCAGGGCAACTTTGATGAATTGACTGATGATCAGTCAATTGATATGGCATTTTATGGTCATACACATCATCAAGTGATGCGGACCAGTTCAACTGACCAAATGATCATTAATCCAGGTTCGATTGGTGATCCATATACAGACTGGAAAAAGTTCAGCAAAGATTTACGCGCAGAATATGCCATCTTGGAAATTGATTCATCTGGTTATGCGAACGTGTCCTTTAAACGCGCAAGATACAATATTGATGATGAATTAAAAATTGCTGAAGCCAATGATCTTCCGTACTTAGATCAATATGGCAAAATGCTACATACTGGTCAAGCTAGCACACATGATATTCCAGCCTTAAAAAAAGACAACAAAAAATTTGGTTATCGTGATGACGTAGAAAAATTTATTAAACAACTACGGGAAAAACATTTCTAGGTTTATTAAAAGAGTACAGCAGAAAGTACTCTTTTTTCTTAAAATCCATTACTTCGTATAATATGTATTATGTAACCTTAGATAGATATAAACGATGGTTTAGAGAAAAAGACCCCCTGTTTTTGTTTTTTACCGTTTTTTGACGAATCTGCATTAAATGCAGTTTCAATCAAAAGTTCTGACAAATATTGGCCCCGTATCCGCTGAGTAAAATCATTTCAGCTGATAAGTCCTAAGGTTTAAATCTGTACAGCAATATTTGTTCAATTAAGCACGTTGTCAGATGTCGCTTGACCATCAACTACCTGTAAATATTTTGAACGCGTTCTTAGAATCAACGCTCAAATTGAGATATTTGCTGAAGTTTAGATATGTAGATTTAAATATGTAGTTATCGTGGATTACATTCAAAACTAGCCGATAGCAAATTTCTTATTGATTACGATTCAAATTTAAACAGCTGATCATCATAAATATGATAGATTTTGTTGAATTTAGTTGAGTAAATTGGAAAATCAGCGATCATTTGATGTTTGAATATGTTGATTTGTTAAATTAATGTGTGAAATTCAAAAATAAATAGCTGCAAAGCTTGATATAATAGCATTTACGATGGTTTAGATGGTCAAATGTCTAAAACTGAATATGTTTGCTGAAACAATATAACGAAATTAGCTAAACTAAGTGATTTTAGAGATATTGATAATACTTAAATCAAGATAAAACCTAGGTTGCTTAATGAGTACTTTCATTAAAATGAATATTTTAATGAAAGTACAATAGTACATATTTGTAATCATAATAGAATTTTATAAATTATCGAATTCTATAGCAATATACTAACAAAGAAAAAACGGAAAATAACAGGCATTATACCAGTGATTTTCCGTTCTACAATTAACATAATTGATTATCCAAACGAGATTGTTGGAATTACTTATTTTTCATCATGCCCTTTTCCATCTTTAAAGATCATAACGAATTCTTCTCTTCTGGTTTCATCTATCATAATTTGAAATTAATTTTATTAACTAATCTTCGTTTAACAAATACTAGTAATTTTATTGAATCGTATATCCCCCATTGACTGAGATGCCGATCAAATAATGTGAAATGTTAAACATCTATCTAGGGATTACCTCTATGGTAGAGCTTTTTGGTCCAGCTTGAACCATAGGTGGTAAATAAGCACTACCCTGGTATTTCTTTTCGTACTCCTGATCAACTAACGTGTTGACTTCATTATCATTAAGCTTTTTAAAGATTACTTCATGATTTAATCCATCTAGAAAAACTCGACCAGCCTTTTGCTTAATTGCTGAATTATACCAGCTTGAGTTTTGGCCATTCCAAGCTCTAATAAATAATTTACCATTTGTTACTACTGACCAAATCCAAGTGGGTGTTCCGTAAGTTATTCCATCAGCATAAAACGGTGAGACCTGGAAGTCATCAGCCTTCGCAAAATTTTGAATCTCTTTAGTTGTCCATGTTTTTTCACTCATAATATTCCTCATTTGTAATTTAATTTTCTATCTCATTCAATTCACTGTGAACTATTTTATTTCTTACTAAAATTACTGCAAAAGTTACGAGTAGCATGACGATTCCACCAACTGGCAACATCATCAAACCACTAGTACTCAACAGAATTCCTCCAATACTAGTACCGATAGTAGTTCCGATATTTCCTAATGAAATGAATAATCCATTTGCAAGATCCAAACTTTCTGGAATTGCAGCTGAAATTAGATATTGTTGAACATTATTACCAATTCCGTAAATCATACCCCAAAGGAGAACGACTGGAAACATTAATAGGGTTGATTGTGATAATGAAATTATTAATAAATAAACAACAATCATTAAAAATGGATAAATTGTAATTAGTTTACGTGGTGACCGTGATAGCATATTTCCGGCTACCAGATTTCCGATGATACTCATCAGTCCAAAAACAAATAATGCTAAACTCAATTGTGTTGAAGAAAAATTACTCAATTGTGATAATAAATCTGAAACATATCCGTAAACAACAAACAAAATACTACCAATTAAAATTGTTCCAGCACCCGATACCCAGAGTGACCTTTTAACTAATACTTTTTTAATACTAGTTTCGCTGCTATCACTAGCTGAAACTGATTGTGTATCCTGTTTTGGTAATAGGAAGTAATTCAAAAAAAAGGCAACTAAACTGACTAAAGCAAAGAAATACATTGCTGCTGAATATGAAACGTTGTTGGCAATTAATGTTGTAATTGGAGTTCCAAGTACTCTACCAGCACTAACACCAATCATTACTCGAGAAACTGATTTAGAAGCTTCACCAGCATCTGAAATTTCGGCAGCAATTGTAAATGCTAACGAACAGTAGACTGGATGCAATACCGCTGGTAGTAATCTGAAGAATAATGCCAATCCAAAGTTTGTGACCAACCCACCTAAAACATTTGAAACGATGAACAGTAACAAAGTGGCAAGCATGATCTTTCTTCGATTAATTTTCCGCACAATAGCTGGCATGATTGAACCAAATATTGCGACTATCAAGGCAAACATACTGACAAACAATCCTGATGTCGCAGTCGATATCTCAAATCGTTGACTGATAACAGGAAGAATTCCTAAAATGCCCACCTCAGTATTTAAAATACTAAAAGTACCGATTGCTAATACAAAAATTAATAATTTTTTATTTCTCATGTAGGACCTCATTTTCTATTTAATTGAATTAAATATTTAAACTCTATTTTGATAGCTTGACGACGTCATGTCTTAATCAATATCGTTAGTATAGAGTGAAAATAGACTCTTGAAAATTTACTATTTTGAATGCTAGTATAAATATTATTAATACTAAAGACGTGGTGATGATAATTTAATGCATAATAATTAGAAGAAACGATAAAAATAGTCCTCTGATAAACTAACAGATTGTAATCGTCAATCTGTAAATCCTCAGAGAACTATTTTTTTGAATTAATTTAAAAGTTAATATAGATGAACTGAATAAAATTAATCACCATGGTTGATTTGTTGGCCCAACGGTGAATTCACTAACATTTGTATCTTCGGGTTGATCGATTGCAAAAGCAACCACATTGGCAACACGATCAGGTCCAATTTGATATTGATCATAATTTGCTTGCATTGCTTTAGCTGCTTCGGGATCTGTGATTGTACTCAATAATTCAGTATGGATAGCCGCCGGATAAATAGTTGCCGTACGAATATTGCTGTTAGTTTGGGCAGATTCCATTCTCAACACTTCCATCAAATCACGAACAGCATGCTTAGTAGCACCGTAAACTCCAACACCAGGATATGGTTTCAATCCAGCAACTGAAGAAGTGGTAACAATTTGACCACCATTTTGTTCTTTAAAAGTAGGCATAATTGCAGCAATTCCATTCAGGACGCCCTTGATATTTACATCGACAGTTCTATCCCACTCATCAGTTTTTAATTTTGCTATTTCTGAACTTGGCATTAAGCCAGCGTTTAAGAAAATTACATCGACTCTGCCAAATTCTTTTTTTGCAGCCTCAACCAAGGACTTATTATCATCAGGATTTACAACATCAGTAGTTTTATAAATTGCTTCCCCACCATTTTCTTTGATTTTATTAACGATTCGTTGAAGTTTATCTTCACGACGTGCTCCTAAGACTAATTTGGCACCTTTACTTGCTAGCAGCATTGCTGTTGAAGCTCCAATACCACTTGATGCTCCTGTAATCACTACTACTTTCTCTTTAATCATATTGTGGTCTCCAGTCTTATAAGTTTTATGTTTTTGACATTTTGACGAGATGTCTCAATCAATATTGTTAGTATATAGTGAATTTAGGCTCTTTAAAATTTACTATTTTGAATGCTAGTATAAATATAATTGATACTGGAGGTTCAACCATGATTGATTTTTATTTATTGGAAGCATTAGTAAAATTCGATGAATATGGCACTCTTGCCAAGGCAGCTGAACAATTAGGTGTTACTCAACCTGCCTTAACACATTCTCTTAAGAATCTTGAAGATGAATTGGGAGTTCAATTATTTGATCGTAAACCTAATCGACTTTATTTAACTGACACTGGTAAATATGCCGTTCAACAAGCCAAAAGAGTCATTGATGACAATTATAAATTTACCGATAAAGTAAAACTTTTTGAACAAAATCAATCGAGCATCACTATCGGCGCTAACGCTCCTGGTCCCTTGATAGTTATCCATTCCTTGAACCTTGATAATCTCATCGTACAAAACAAACATGTCCAAAAGGATTTTGAAAAAATTCTTAATGAAGAGCAAGTTACGTGTCTATTAACAAACAAATCTTTGAAGTCAGATAAAATAATTTCAGTTTTCATTGGTAGTGAAAGAATGGCTGTTAATTTGAGGCAGGAAAATCCTTTAACTAAAATTGAGTCATTAAAATTTGCTGATTTAGCTGGTAATACCTTTCTTTGTCCTCAAGAAATAGGGTTTTGGAAGGATATTTATGAATCCCAAATTCCTGATGGTAAATTTATTTATCAAAATGAATCAACGGAGTATAAGGAATTACTTAGTTTCTCTAGTATGCCATTTTTTACAACTAATTTGACAAAACTCGATCCTAATTAGGGCAAAAATTTGCCTAATAACCGTGTATTAAAACCGTTGATGGATTCATCAGCAAATCAAACATTCTACATTAGTTTCTTGAAACGTAACCAAAATAGATTAAAAACATTAATTCAAAAAATACAGGATCAATTGTCAACAGTTGATTTTTAATATTATAATTGTTTTATTGAACTTTTTAGAATACGATGGAATTTGAATAATTACACTTTTAGGCATCGGACTTATAATTTTGACAATCTGTGCTATTGTGGGTAATGTTAGTCAGTCTAAGCAATTTGGTAAAAAGCCATGTCAAATAAGCTATATTTTTATATATCAATACTAGTATATGACACAGTTTTAATTATCGTCTAATTCAGAAGATATAATTTAGAAAGACAATATTAAAAGCCAATCAACTCATATTTCTTGTTGAGTTGATTGGCTTTATTTTTTAAACTCATTCATTTCTAATAGAAACAACTATACTTAATAAAATCAATCCTAAACCAATAAAAAAGCCTACTTGGATTGATTCGCTTAAAAATAGCCATCCTAATAACGTTCCTACGATTGGTTGGAACAGAAAAAATAATCCTGATGTTGGACCATGAAATAAGACTAATCCCTTGTTCCAAAGGAAAAAAGCAATTGCTGTTGAAATTATTCCTAAGTACAAAAGGCTTAACCAAATATTTACACTACTCCAAGCTATATTTAATAAGATTCTTTTTTGCATGAAAATAATAGGTGTCAAACAGACGATAGCAACTAGGGTTCCTAAAAAAGTTACTTGAATGATACTGTATTTTTTATCTACTAGTTCAATCAATACTGACATCAATGCCCAGGTAATACCGGCAATCAGTAAAAAAATTACACCTAGCAGTAAATTTTTACCTGTAAATTGGAAACCAACAATCGAAATAACACCGAAAATAGCTAAAAATAGGCTAATCCATTTGCCTGTTGTTGGTTTAATTTTCAATAACGGCCAGCTGAATATTATCATAAATGCTGGCGTTGCTGTTGTAACAACTGATCCCAATTGGGCTGAAGAAAACATCGTTCCCGCTTCTTGTGCAACGATAGAGATTGTGTTGCCAATCAATCCAATTAAAAAAATCAGCAATAAATTTCTTTTATCCCAATACCAATGAATTTTTGCGACTAATGCAATTATCAATAAGGCAATCGATCCAATGAGATATCGCAACCAGACTAACTGAACTGGTGGAACTTCAGCAACAACTGATTTGACAACGACAAACATTCCACCCCAAATACAAGCTGCTAATGTTAAATAAATACTACCTATTATTTTATTTTTGTTCAAAATATGAAACCTCCGCTTTTACTTAATCATTTAAGGAATCAGCGGATTCACACCACTGATTAGCGGTATGAAGGTACATCACATTCGAATAATGGATAATACAACAATATGAAAGCCCTCCTTTTAAGTAATATAATCTTTATTGTATGTTAGCACTAAAATAATTACAAATACTTATCTTTCAACCATGTTTAAATTACTCAAATTTCATAACAATTGTTTTTGGGTTACAATTTCTATATCTGAAACAAATAATTATAATTAGAAAGGATTTTTTATATTGGCATTCAAAACACCTTTGGCAGATAAAATGAGACCCGAAAAGTTGGAACAGATGGTCGGTCAACAGGATCTATTACAGTCTGGTCAACCATTACGTCAGATCATTGATAAAAAAGTCAATATTCCCTTGATACTTTGGGGACCGCCGGGAACTGGGAAAACTAGTCTGGCACGAATCATTGCTCAAAAATATAAATATCCTTTCGTTTTCTTCAATGCTTCGACCGATAACAAAGCACAACTGACACAGTCAATCGAACTCTATCGTTACCAATCATTTGTATTACTGATCGATGAAATTCATCGAATGAACAAAACTCTTCAAGACTTCCTACTACCATATTTAGAGAACGGTCATATTATGCTGATTGGATCAACAACTGAGAATCCTATAATGTCGATTGTTCCTGCCATTCGATCAAGATGTCAGATTTTTGAATTCAAGCCTTTGAGTACCGAGGATATCTTGACCACTATGAAACGAGCAACTGATGAGGTTTTTGAGTTAAATCCAGACCAGATTGAGACTGATTCTTTAAAGTTGATTGCTATCTCTTCTGGAGGTGATCTGCGAATCGCCTTGAACATTCTTGAAACACTGCATGCTATCAACCCCGACAAAATAACCGTCAAAGATGTTAAGCGCTTTGCTAAGCAGCAACACTTCAGCTACGATAAAAAAGCTACCAAGCACTATGATTACTTATCCGCTTATTCTGACTCAATGGCCGGCTCTGATACCGATGCGGCTTTATACTATCTAACAGTTCTTCTAAAAAATAACGACTTACCTTCGGTTGTTCGAAGATTACGTGAAATCCCCTATACTTATATTGGATTAGCCAATCCCCAACAAGCCACTCAAATAGTCGTCGCCGCAAATCAAGCCGAAAAAATTGGAATGCCTAAAGCTAAGTATCCCCTGATGTTTGCGACAATGTTGATGTGCTTGTCACCTAAGTCGGGATCATTTGATGAAACTTGGGAAAAATTAGATAAAGACACCGAACATCCTAATTTACATCCAATGCCCAAAGGATTGCGAGATGCACACTATAAACATTCTGAGGAAATCACTGGTGGTGGACTATTCGAGAGTCCCTTTGCTCAACCATTTCAAGTTGCTTCTCAAAATTATATGCCTGAGGGTTTTACTGGCAAACGTTACTATTATCCAAAAAACAACGAGAGTGAAAAGAAGTTTGGTGAATAGTACCTAAAACTCCATAAATTTATTTATCACGAAGATTATAAAAAAGATAAGCCCAAATGAGCTTTGAAGTGAACCCCATTAATTGGAGTTTGTTTTAAGACACAAGTTGGTCGGAAAGATTTCGACATTCTATCGGAGTTTTTCCGACCAATTTTGTTTTTATACGTTTATTGTTGTAATAGTAAATATATTTTGAGACCTCATTCTTTAAGTGCTCATATGACTTATACTCATTGTTATTTACTGTTCCAACTTTTAAGATATGAAAGAAGCTTTCCATCATCGCATTATCTAAGCAGGTCGCTTTGCGGCTCATGCTTTGGATAATGCGATTTTTCTTTAGTCGTGATACATATTCATAATTTTGATATTGGAATCCTTGATCAGAATGTATCGTCATACGATAAGGCATTTCGGGACATTTAGCGGTCAGAAGATCCAACGTATCAGTCACAAATTTAACATCTGGGTGAAGACTTATATTCCAACTGATGATCTTCACCACTATAGATATCCATAAAAGCCGTAAAATATGCTCTCTCCGACATTGTCCCATTTCCCCAGCACAATTCAGTGACGTCAGTTGTTCTCTTCTAAAAGGGTCTATCAGTGATGAACCTTCGGTTCAACTTATTCTTGGCTCTCTTGCCAACGTTACCGTTATAAGAATTATATTTTCTAGTTTTCCAATCAAATGCATGACAAAGAAGTCCATGTTTATTCATTATCTTGAGAACTAATTTATGATTAGCTTTAATTCCACGGTTATGAAGTTCCATTGTTACACTTCGATAGCCATAATCTTTATGTTCCGTCCTAATAATCCTGATTTCATTTACCAGCTTTTCAGGATGTGACTTATAGGAGTGGCTTTGTGCATAGTGATAACTACTGCTAGACATATTTGTGACTTCTAATATGATTGCCAGAGACTCATTGAGTTCGTGCCTTAACTCAGTTATTAATCGTGCTTTCTCTTGATTTGAGAGTTTTTCTTCTTCTGAGTTAAGGCATGCAATTTTTCCAAGTAAGCTACCCGTATCCTTAGACGACGATTCTCTTCCTCTAATTTTTTGAATTCTTCTCTTGTAAGTGGTTTTTTATCAGTCATTTTCCTAGACCGCCTATCATTTGGTTTTAGACGACCTGACTCCAGTTCTCGTTCCCATTGCCAAATAGTTGCAGGATTACGGATCCTATACCTCTTAGCGGTTACTGGATATGATGCTCTATGATTAACTCGCCATGTTATTACTTTGATTTTAAACGAATAATCATAGAAAGTCTTTGAAGGATAAGTATAAAGTCCCTCAACTCCAAATTCTTTGAATAAATGAACCCATTGATAAATAGTGGCAGATCCCTTGATACCATACTTTCGATTCACATATGTGAAGCTTTTTCCGGAGAGATAATCGAGAACAGCTTTAATTTTAATTTCTTTTGAAAACATAAAAAACCTCATAAGTTTGGATTACTACAACTTATGGGGTTCAGTTCACTTATCTTTTTTCATTTCATTTATTTTTAAGTCTCTAGGTTTGTTTTTCTAATTTTTGATAATTTGCTGTACTACGTCTGTTAGTTTAACCATAGCTGGTGTTAATTTTAGTGGCGCCATGATGCCATAAGGAACACTAACGGGTATATTTAACGGTCGCGTAACTGTCCCGGGTAAAATTGCCGGCCAACAATCAAGTGTCAACAAAGGCTGATTTGGTAAGATGTCACGATTAAACGTATCAATCGTATAATGGGCATCAGCCACCACAGCCTTAAATTTAATCTGGGCTTGAGCCAGATAGTCGTAAACCTGATCAATCGCAATTGATTCATATTGAGGAATTAAAGCTAATTTAGTTCCGGCCAAATCATTTGGCTGAATCACGGACTGACGAGCCAAAGCGTCGGTTTGGCACATGGTCAAGGTCAACTTAGATGTAGACAACTGGTAAAAATGAATTTGCGAGGGCGTTTGTTGAAAACCTGAAGGACCAACTAATAGATCAACCTGTTCACCCAAATGCTGGTATAGCGTAGGGAATCCCATATTCAGAGTTTCCAATGGAATGAATTGAAACCGATAATCTGGCAGCTGACGACTAACTTCAGCCCACAAATCAGACTGTCGACTGGCAGGATTCAACGCAGACGTTCCAATCCGAATCACTTTAGCTTGACTTCCCGCATAATGCTGAACCTGTTTCAGTAGACTTTCACTATGATTAATCAGGGCTGGCGCCTGTTGGTGGAGTAGTTTTCCCGCTGCAGTTAGTTGCACACCCTGAGCGGTCCTTAAAAATAGAGTCACCCCAACCTGCTTTTCTAGCTCTTCAATTCGTCGTTTGACGGCCGGGGGCGTTAAATAACCATGAGCAGCAGCTTGCGTAAAACTCCCGTTGGCCACGACCAATTCAAAAATCGTCAAACTCATCATATCTATCATTGCTATTCCTCCATAAACTATCCCTTAATTCGCCTTAACAAAAGCTTTCTTCTCAACCGACTTCACTTGTTTTAAACTGGGAGTACTTATTAGTTAAGAAAGCTGGCATTTAAACTATGCGTTTGAAACACTTTGATTTTATCATGTTAATTTTTCTACTGGCCTACTTCATTATTCTAGTAGACACATCTCTTGTCTTTACCTGCTCCAATGAAATCGGCCGTTCTTTTGCGATGACGACGAGTCAAGCGACTTGGATCAGTAATGCTTACGCCCTCACCTTTGGCAGTCTCCTTCTTCTGGGTGGACGCTTAGGTGACTTATGGGGACGCAAACCAATATTTATCACTGGGCTCCTGATTTTCGGAATCAGTTCATTGATCGTGGGATTAGCAACCAGTACCTCCATGCTCATTTTAGCCCGCGCTGTCCAGGGAGTTGGGGCCGCTATCATTGCACCCGCCACTTTAGCCATCATTATGGATAATTATCAAGGCTCTCAACGGGACCACGCAATTACCATTTATGGGGCAATGTCTGGTATCGGTGTTAGTCTCGGTCTTATTATCGGTGCGGGGATTACAACTTTATGGTCATGGCGCGCTGGCTTTTTCATTAATTTACCCATTACCCTTGGCTTAATTTGGTTAACACATCGCTACCTGCCAGCATCAAGTCGTCAACGACGCACTGTCGATTGGTCGGGAGTTGCCCTTTCGTTTTTAGGTATTGTGGGCTTAATTAACGGGATTAATGGCTTTGGCAATCGGTTACTTTCTTTACTGATTGGTCTATTACTTCTAGGAGGTTTTGCCTATCACGAAATAAATAGCTCCCAACCTTTAATTCCAGTGGCTATTTTCAACAACGCCTCTCGCACCCAGGCCTACTTGATTCGATTCGTTTATTCGGCGGCAATTACTAGCTTCTGGTTTTTCACGCCTAGGATTCTCCAAACGTTATACCACCTGAGCCCGATTTTGGTTGGAGCATCATTTTTACCCATGACATTAGTTAATTTCTGGTCGGCTCACCAGGTGGATCATTTAGCCCGCCTTGATGGTAATCGGAAACCACTTTTATGGGGACTGATGATTGGATTGATTGGCTTTCTGGGCTTATTGAGCATTCATCACGGTGGTAACTATTGGTTAACCGTTGCCCTCCCGATGGTTTTGATTGGCTACGGCCAAGGCTGGATTTTAAGTCCCGTGACAACCTTAGCTGTTACTGGATTATAGCCCTCAGCGGCCGGTATCGATTCAAGCCTTATCAACATCATGTTGCAAATTGGTGGAGTTATGGGACTCGCAACACTTGCGACGCTATTTTCACACAACGGGTTACTTTCAGCTTACCATTTTGAATCACTCGGAATGGCACTGCTCGTCTTAATAGGGCTAGGTATTACTCTGAACCTGGTTCGAGTAGATGCACACAAGCAACCTTATAAAAAGTCGAATTAAGTCGTGGGTAAAGTCTTACTATTAATTGTAGCATGAACTTGAGTCACCTTAACATTGCCAAGGACATCGTTGATGAGTTCAAAATGGTCGAATTAGTTCTTGTCTAATTTAAACAAGGGTTTTTTACACTTCTAGTTAAACAATCGTCTTCTCTCAGCAAATATGCTAAGCTTTAGTATAAGAACGTCTGTTTGGAGGACCTGTTTATGGAAAGACAGCACTATTTAAAACTCATTGATGAAGAACTTGCTCAAGCACCCTGGTTCGTTAAAGAATATTATCAAGCAAAATCTACAATTCCGTTATCTCCTGCCACTTTGTATCAATATTTAACTGAGTTTCGACGCTTTTTTAATTGGCTAATTACTGAAGGCATTACTCCGGGTCCCAAACAAGATGATATTTCATTAACAGTTCTTGAACATCTCAAAAAAGAAACCGTTGAACTATACAAGTCTGCCCTACTTAATCAGACTAAATCCTCGGGGTCTCGCGGAAGTCGCACTCATCCAACCATCAATCGTTCCTTGAATGCCCTCTCCTCACTGTTCAAATATTTAACAGAAGATACTGAAGATGAGAATGGCGAATCTTATTTTGATCGTAACGTGATGCACAAAATCACCTTAGTCAGAACTAACGAAACCTTTGCTACCAGAGCTGCTAATTTAAAAACTAAACTCATGTTAGGTGACACTGATCATGAATATTTATCCTTTATTGATGATAAATACGAGACTAAACTAACAACCAGCCAGAAGCGCTATTTTCTTCGTGATAAAAAACGTGATTTAGCAATAAATGCTCTTCTTTTGGGAAGTGGATTGCGTGTTTCCGAAGCTGCCAATTCTGATTTACGACAATTAAACTTAAAAACAGGCACGATTGGCGTTATCCGAAAAGGCGGTCAAAAAGATATTGTCAATATTGCACCTTGGACGTTGCCATATATCCAAGCTTACGTTTCCGAAAGAACAGCTATTTATCACCCATCAGCAAATGATCGAGCCCTATTTTTAACCATTTATCGAGGTAAAGCTTCACGAATGCAATCGAGCTCGATAGAGAAAATGGTTGCCAAGTATTCAGCAGCTTTTAAAGTTCGGATAACACCGCATAAATTGCGTCACACCCTGGCATCAAAACTGTACTTAGCTACCAAAAATGAACAGCTAGTAGCGACACAGCTAGGTCAAAACTCTACTGGAGCAACTAGCTTATACACGCATATGATCGATGAGGAACAACGCAAAGGTTTGAAGAAACTATAATCAAAAAACTCACTTTAAAATTTATAAATGGCCCAAATCAAAGAACATCAATCTGTCAAATATTGGCTCTAAGTCAAATCG
>NZ_AZFA01000019.1 GCF_001434295.1 Companilactobacillus versmoldensis DSM 14857 = KCTC 3814
ACCAATACCAGAAAGTTTAGAACCTTTTTTTTGTGACTTGATTTAAAGGGATTTCAACGATATATAAATAAAAGAAAAGTATGCATAATAAAAAACTAATTGTTTTTATTAATAAAAACATTGATTTATTAAAATGAACATGGTAAATTTATTTTTGTAAAGAAAGGTTATACACAACTAGGAGGAAACGACGTGAAAAAATCTGTAATATATTCAGGATTTGCTGCCGCAACCCTAATAGCTGTCGCACCTGTAGCTGCACCAGTTCTTAATGCTAACTCAGTGGTACCGACTGTTTCAAAAACCGCTCAGGCGACATATAGCAACTCTGTACAGGAAGATGCATACAATACTTTCGATTCAACTTTCAAAAATTACAATACGGCAACTCAAGCTGACTTTGTTTATGGTTCAGCGTTCGCTCTATTGAATACTAACAACCGTTATACTTATTCAGCTGAATTATTGAATGGTATCTTAAGACCATTACATCCGCAATATCAATCAGTTATTAATGATCTGGATGTGGTTGCCTGTTTGAATGGAATAGTTTTCGTTGTAGTTCCAGCTGACGGACAAACTTCATCAGAATGGCAACAATCGATGATCTCTGCCGGACAAAGTGGAGGTTCAGTAAATTACCGGATCGTTGGTCTAGCAGCATCGACGGTTAAAGATCACGCGACTTGGTCCAATCAACAATTAGTTAAATACTTTGAGCCATATAAATTAAATGGTCATGCTTTAGATAAGACTGTTTATGCCAAGACCGAAGTATCACAGCAAAAAGTTCATGCAATGAACATCGATTTTGATACTCCCGTCGATGGTTATGTAGGTCAACCGAAGACTGATTTTGGAACGACTGGGGAATACCCGATCACCATCAAAGATAATCTCGGTAACAAAGTCGATCCTCAAGATGTGACTTCGACCTTCTTCAATGGCCTTGATTTAGCAACTATCATCAATGCTTCAACCTTGCCAAAAGCTGGTACAGTCGTGCAAAAAATGACTATCAAGTTCAATCGTAACGAATACAACGCACTATTTAATGACTTGAACCAGATCACGATCAATGGCGAAGAATACAGTGGCGGACTCCTATCTAAAGTTTGGGATAAAGTCAATAATTCTGTGACTCTGACACGTCAGATCGACGTCGGGGTCGACAATTTCACCAACAGTGATATCTGTGGAGTGGTGACCACACCAATCGTAAATGCTGGTGACACTAGCAATATCACCCATCTTTATGACCAAAAAGGTAATCGAATCAATGGACGTGCCTTAGCTCAAGGTACCGACTGGTTCACCGACACTAAACGTGTCAATAATAATACTGGTGAAGTATATTATCGGGTGTCAACAAATGAATGGGTGAAAGCCTCAGATGTGTCATATGCTGATAAAGATGACAACACAGGTGATACAGCAGGCTTAACGAACATCACTGATTTACCAAGTGGTTCGACTGTTTCTCTAGCTGGACCTCAAGGATTCGTTTATTCACTATATAAAACAGATGGAACAACTGGTAATCGTGGCTTAGCCGGTGATTCAGCTTGGATGACTGACAAACAAGCAACCGACAGCAATGGCAACACTTACTACCGAGTTTCCACCGACGAATGGATCATGCAAGGTACAGGTGTAACCTTTAACTAAATAACAATTAAATAATCTCAAGCACAAAAAACGTCTCGTCTGAAGAATTCAGATGAGACGTTTTTTGTAAGTTAATTCTTTTGTTTTTTAGCTTTTTTGATTAAATGTAAATATTTTGGTATCGCTAGCATTCTTCCAAATCGAGTTGGTTCTTTTGCTAAACGATAAAGCCATTCAAGACCAAGCTTTTGAAAAATTTTTGGCGCACGTTTCTTTGTTCCTGAAAAAACATCAAAACTACCACCGACACCGATCCAAATCGCGTCGCATTGATCGCGATATTGATTGATAAAGAATTCTTGCTTAGGTGATCCTAAGGCCACTAAGACGATATCGGGATTTTTTTCGATAATGTCGTCAGCAATTTTTTGGTCATCTTTAAAGTAGCCATCGTGATAGCCAACGAGATCGATTTTAGGAAACTCACGTTTGATCCGGGCAACACTTGCATTGATGACTTCAGGTTTAGCACCTAACAAGTAAACTTTTGCATGTTGTTCATTAGCTTGTTTGATTAAAAACATCAAAGTATCAAAGCCAGTAAGACGTTCATGCATCGGAGTATCTAGCATGTTAGCCCCCTTGATGATCCCGATGCCATCAGGAATGACATAGTCGGCATTGTTGACGATATTTGAAAAACGGGTGTTTTCTCTGGCTGATAAAACTATCTCCGGATTAGGTGTGACGATAAATTTATTAGCGTGCTGGGAGAGATCAGTTTTTAGTAATTGATGGAATTCTTCTTCTGTGAAATTGTCAAACTCAGTTCCCAGAATATTTATTCTATTATTGTGCATACACTTCTCCTTTAGGGTATATTATACTACAGAAGAATACTTTGGAGAGGTGCTACATGCGGGTCTTACATATTAATGCTGGAAATGAAGATGGAGGCGCAAGAACCTACATCGTTAATTTGATGAAGGGACAACAAACCACCGATACAGATGCGACCTTGATGACCTTTGAAGACGGACCAGTGGCCAAGATGGCACGTGATAACGGCTTGAATGTCGTCGTCATGCCTCAAAGAAGACAAATTGATTTGTCGATCTTGACGCCGGTAGTTTCTTATATCAATAGCCACAAGATAGATGTCGTCCACACACATGGCCCAAGAGCCAATTTCATCATGTCCTTGATTCGCGGACGTGTTGACGCCAAATGGGCCATAACCGTCCATTCTGACCCTCGTATCGACTTTTCAGGGCTCAAAGGCAAGATTTTCTTAAAATTAAACTTACGAGCTTTGAAGAAAGCCGATTATATTTTCTATATGAATCCAGAATTGGCCAATTACTTCCACAAATTAGGAATTAAGGATAATAAGCTCGATGAAGTCTTCAACGCAATCGACTTTAAGCAAGCCATGCCAGATCCTCACCGTCAGAAAAAATTCAGTTTGTTGATGGTAGCTCGATTAGTCGAGGTCAAGAATCATCAATTGACGCTGAAGGCTTTATCGCAATTGGCTTTCGACTTCAAAATGGTTTTCGTGGGCGATGGTCCATTAATGGCACAGTTGAAACAAAATGCCAATAAGTTGGGCTTAGCAAAAAAAGTTCAATTTGTCGGTTTTCACAATAATACCGGCGATTATTACGATGAATGTGATGTCTCAATGTTGACGTCTAACTCGGAAAGTTTGCCGACCGTTTATTTAGAATCAGCTTTACATGGTCGTCCAGTTATTGCCACAAATGTTGGAGCTACTTCAAAGATCATTAACTCAAATACTGGTTGGCTAGTTAAAGCTGGTGATGAGACTGGTCTAGTTAAAGCTTTGAACGATGCCTATGCTGAATGGCAAAATGATGACCTTGACTCCAAAGGGATGGAGCTTTATTCAAAGACAAAACAACAATACTCGATTGAAAAATTAGCTGAAGCAGTAAATACAGGCTACAAGACTGCTATCAAGCCTTAGTCATGTTAATATGGTAACTGTAATTACCAAAAAATAAGGGAGAAATAATGACTCAAAATTTGAATCGTGATCTTACTTTACATACGGATTATTATGAATTAAATATGATGTATACATACTGGAGAAAGGGGATCCATAACCGCAGGTCAGTTTTCGAAACATTCTTTAGAAAATTGCCGTTTGATAATGGTTATGCTATTTTCGCCGGTCTGGAACACGTTGTCGATTACTTGAAAAACTTAACATTTTCAGATGATGATATCGATTATTTACGTGAAAACGGTGAGTTTGACGAAGAATTTTTACGTTGGTTAAAAGATTTCACTTTTAGTTGTACGATTCGTTCAGCTCAAGAAGGAGATCTAGTGTTCAATGGTGAACCAATTTTACAAGTTGAAGGACCATTGGCACAAGCTACTTTGATTGAAACAGCAATTTTAAATATCGTGAATTTCCAAACTTTGATTGCTACAAAAGCAGCTCGGATCAAGACAGTTTGTGGTGACAACCCTGTACTTGAATTTGGTTCAAGAAGAGCTCAAGAAATTGACGCAGCTGTTTGGGGTAGCCGTGCTTCATACATTGGTGGCTTTGATGCTACAAGTAATGTGTTGGCCGGAAAAATGTTTGGTATTCCAATCTCAGGTACACATGCTCATGCACTCGTGCAAGCATATCAAAATGAATATCAAGCTTTTAAAGCTTATGCAGAAACACACCGTGACTGTGTCTTCTTGGTCGATACATACGATACTTTAAAGAGTGGTGTGCCTAGTGCTATTCGTGTTGCCAAAGAAATGGGTGACAAAATCAATTTCCAAGGTGTCCGGATCGATTCTGGTGATATGGCTTATATTTCTAAGCGTGTCCGCGAACAATTAGACGAAGCAGGCTTTAAAGATGCCAAAATTTATGCTTCAAATGATTTGGATGAAAAGACTGTCCTTAACTTGAAGATGCAAGATGCTAAGATCGATGTTTGGGGAATTGGTACTAAAAATATCACAGCCTTTGACCAACCAGCTTTAGGAGCTGTTTATAAATTAGTCAGCATCGCTGATGAAAAGGGCAATATGCTCGATACTTTAAAACTATCAAGCAATGCTGCCAAGATATCTACTCCTGGTAAAAAACAAGTTTGGCGGATCACCAATAAGGACAAAAACGACAAATCAGAGGGTGACTACGTTTCACTTTTCAATGAAGATCCTTGTGAACATAATTCCTTATACATGTTCCACCCACAATACACATACATCAACAAAACAGTTGAAAACTTTGACGCTAAGCCATTACTAGTTGACATTTATCGTGATGGTAAATTAGTTTATGACTTGCCAAACGTTCAAGAAATCAGAAAGTATTGTGCTGATAACTTAGATTCACTCTGGGATGAATACAAACGTCTCTTAAACCCACAGATCTACCCAGTAGATCTATCTTCAAAACTATATAGCCATCGGATGAAGTATATTGAAAAAGTCCGCAATGACGTTAACAATATTAAAGTTGGTGATGAGTAATGCGACCATTACAAAAAGAAATCATCGCATTCGAGCAAACACAGCCCGAGATCGATGCGGAAACTGAGATACGACGCTCAGTTGATTTCTTAAAGAACTATCTGAAGAAAAATTCAGGTCTCAAAACACTCGTTTTAGGGATTTCCGGCGGACAAGATTCCACTTTAGCTGGAAGATTGTCAGAGATCGCTATGACCGAGTTACGTTCTGAGACGAATGACCAAAGTTATCAATTCATTGCTGTACGTTTACCATACGGTGAACAGGCTGATGAATCTGATGCAATGCAAGCCATTGAATGGATGCAAGCTGATAAAGTAGTCAAAGTAAATATCAAAAATAGTGTTGATCAGATGGTCAAAGCCTTAGAAGACAATGAGATGGAAATATCTGATTTCAATAAGGGCAATATCAAAGCAAGAATGCGGATGATTGCTCAATATGGTGTCGCCGGAGAAAATTCCGGTGTCGTTGTGGGGACTGACCATGCTGCGGAAAATATCACTGGCTTTTATACCAAATTTGGTGATGGTGCTGCCGATGTAACGCCGTTATTCCGACTTGATAAGCGTCAAGGCAAGCAATTGCTAGAGCATTTATCAGCACCGAAAAATCTTTATGAAAAAACGCCGACAGCTGATCTGGAAGAAGATCGTCCAAGCTTACCTGATGAAAAAGCACTCGGAGTTTCATATAAGAATATTGATGATTATTTAGAAGGACGAGACGTTCCTGATGAAGCCGCCGAAACGATTGCAGGCTGGTATAAACGCACGGAACATAAACGTCGCTCACCATATACAGTGTTTGATAATTAAATTAAAAAATCATTTTTGGACATTCGCTTTTTCGAATGTTCTTTTTTTTTATAAATAATTCCGTGATAAAATATTTTGTAAGAAATGAGGTGTTTTGCATGAAGAATCTAGTTGAATTTATGAACCCAGATGTTGTGGCCATTAAACAACAAGAAATCTTTAAATTCAATGCTTTAGCTAAAGCTAATAATAACGTAGTAAATATGACCGTTGGAGAGCCAGATTTCGCGACTCCCGATCACATAAAGCTAGCGGCGATTCATGCGATCATCAATGATGATACAAAATATACTGTACCTGAAGGTGATCATGCATTATTGCGGGCTGCTGCCAATTATTTGAAGGTCAAATATGATTTGAACTATGATCCCGAAACGGAAATGATCACAACTCTCGGTGTGACCGAAGGTGTATTCTCAACTTTGAACGCCCTATTGACTACCGGTGATCAAGTATTGATCCCAGCACCATGTTATACGATTTATGGACCAGACGCCGGTTTTGATCAAGCGGAACCGATTTATTTAGATACATCTAAATCGGAATTTAAAGTTGAACCCACTCAATTGGATGAAGTTCTGAAGACACATCCACGGATCAAAGTCTTTTTGTTCAATTATCCAAATAATCCGACCGGAGTAACATATAACCGCAACGAATTAGAAAAACTGGCCGATGTCTTGAAGAAATATAACGTCTTCGTCGTCAGTGACGAAATATACAGTGAACTAACATATAGTGCCAAGCATTATTCTTTTGCAAAAATATTGCCGAAGCAAACTATTTTATTGAATGGAGTTTCTAAATCCCATGCAATGACAGGTTGGCGTATCGGTATCGCTTGTGGACCTAAGGAAATAATTGAACAGATCAATAAGATTCACGAATTAGCTACGACTGCTGTTTCAACGGTTTCTCAAGCTGCCGCCACCGAAGCTTTCAAGAATGGCTTCGATGACCCAATTCGGATGAGAAAGCAATATCAAAAGCGGCGTGACGTCTTGTTATCAGGTTTAGAGAAACTTGATTTCTACTGTCCAATTCCAGATGGAGCATTTTATTTGTTTGCCAAGATCCCTGAAGGGATGAACCAAGACGATGTGGCTTTTGCTAAAGACTTACTAGCTAAGGAAAACTTGGCGATTTTACCAGGTAGCTTTTTCGGCGAAGGTGGTGCGGGTCACCTAAGATTGAGTTATGCCGCAAGTATGGACAATATTCAAAGTGCCTTGTTGAAATTGGCTGATTATGTGTCAAATTATTCAAAGAGGCCTCAATCACTTTAACTGTACGTTTAAGGGGGAACCATGGTTAATAAATTTCAGAAAATTGTTAGTTGGATAATTTTAGTTTGTGTGGCTATTTTTACGACCTTAGTCTTCTTTCAAATGTGGCACAACCTATTCAAAAATTATCTGCCATTTCAACCAGGCCGTTACGGCCTGATTCTTTTTGGTGCCTTGATTTTTACTGTCTTAGTTGGTCTTGCTTTATATAAATTGCGGACTGACAAGCAAGTTTTGAACTGGGGCATCTTAGCAATAATGATGCTGGCTTTTGCCATTGTGGCAGTCAGCTGGATTCACTTTGTACCATCGATACAGGTCAGTGACTTCGGTCATTTTTGGAGTCGTGCACCTGGTGCTTTGCAAGGTAAAGCAATTTATAGTTTCGATAATGACTACTTTGCAAAGTGGGCTTACCAAACTGGTTTTTTGGTTTATGTGATGGGAGTTGTCAAAATCTTTGGTTACCACATCATCGTGATTCAATATTTGAATGTGGTCTATCAAGTGTTGATTTTGCTAGTAACATATCTTTTGGTCAAGCAAATATTTAACAATATTAAGATGGCTCGTTTGTCTGTCTTGTTATTGATTATCAATCTTGATTGGTTTGCTTTGAATTCACAAGCTGATAATCAATATATCGGTTCGTTGTTCTTTTTGTTGACCTTTTATTTGATTTTACAAGATAAATATTGGACTTACATTCTCGCTGTTATCACGCTGGCTTTAGGATGTATCGTCCGTCCGATTGGTCCAGTCATTATAGCTGGGATCGTCGTCTTTGGCATTATTTATATGCTATTGAAAAATAATAAATTTGACTTTTCTGCTATAGGTAAGATCGCGATTGTCATAGCACTTTATCTGGTGATTTTTAGTGGTGCAGGCATGCTGATCAAGTCATCAGGATTGAATAGTTATGGTTTGAGTAACCGTGATTCTGCATGGAAATTCGTCATTGGCTTGGACTACGCTTCCAATGGTGTTTACGATCAAGCTTTGGTCAATGAATTTGATTTAAAAGATAGCCGTGCCAATATGGCTAAACAAGAAAAGAAAGTGGTCCAAGAACATATTGGTTTCATTAAAGAAGACTTTCGTTGGTTAGATTTATTCAAATCTAAGGTTTCACTTTTGTGGTCTAGACGTTCAACTGGGATCGATTTTACTAGTATCAATGTCAATCATTCACCAAAAACGGTCGATATAGTCAAGTTTATTGGTTATGCCGGTTCAATAATCACAATTATTTTCTCTTGGATTGGATCTTTGAGATTATTTAAGTTTGATTATAAAGATGGACTTTTCTTATTGTTATTACCACTTATGGCCTTTGTAATAGTACAATTGTTAATTGAGATACAAGGCAGATATCGAATCGAGTTTATTCCGATTTTGGCTATTTTAGGTGGTCTAGGATTAAACACAATATTTGATTGGATTAAGACAAAATGGAGTGGCAGACATGACAGAACCGTTTAAATTAGGGATCGTTGTCCCTTGTTACAATGAAGAAGAAGTGCTTCCAGAAACATCCAAGGAATTGACACGGATCATTAGTAATTTGGTCAATGAACATAAAATCACTAACAACAGTAAAATTGTTTTCGTTGATGATGGTAGCAAGGATAAAACTTGGCCCATCATCGATGAATTTTCAAAACAAAATGATTTCGTCTCTGGTGTAAAATTGAGTCGTAACTTTGGTCATCAAGGTGCGTTGTTGGCAGGTGTAACTAGTGCATCTAATTCGTGTGATGCTGTTGTGACGATCGATGCTGATCTTCAAGACGATGTTAATGCGATCCCCAAAATGGTCGATGAATTTATTGCTGGCAGTGAAGTAGTTTATGGTGTCCGCAATAATCGAGATACTGACAGTGCTTTTAAACGAGACACTGCTGAAGCTTTTTATAAATTCATGGGTTGGCTTGGAGTGAAAATTGTTCCAGATTCAGCTGATTTTCGTCTGATGAGTAAGCGGGCTTGTAAGGTCCTTTTGAGTTACCAAGAAACTAATCTTTTCTTACGTGGAATTGTACCCATGGTCGGCTTTAAGTCTTCCAAAGTTTTTTATGCTAGAAAAGAACGTTTTGCGGGGACTTCCAAATATCCACTTCGAAAGATGTTGAAATTTGCCATGGATGGTATTACTTCATTTTCAATCGTACCGATCAAAATGATCATGGGCTTAGGTTTCTTTATTGTTCTGATCACGATTGGATTACTGATCTATACCTTGATTCAGAAAGCCCAAGGTAATGTAGTGACAGGTTGGTCATCAATGATGATTTCGATCTGGGCTCTCGGCGGTGTACAATTGATTTGTATTAGTGTTATCGGGGAATATGTTGGTAAAATCTTTAGTGAAGTTAAACGTCGCCCAAGATTTACGATCGAACGAGATATCTACACCGAAAAAACTATCAAAGAAGAAAAATAAGAGGTAATTAAATGAATCCTGCACAAAAAAGAGCTGTTCAATATTCACAATTGATCAATAAAGTTGTTTCAACAATTGAAGAGACTCAAGATATGCTAAACCCTGAGTTTGAGATCTTACGGAAGGCTTTGGATCGCGACCAAGTCGAAAAGGTCGATCCAGTTAAATATAAAAGATATTTAAGTGATTTCAAAAAGGGTACTGCTGACTATCAAAAATTGGCCGATCAGTTGAAAAAGGGCAAGGCTCCTGCAAAAATGATGGGGACACACTTATCAATCGTTTCAACATTCAGAAAGTATGTCGACGGATGTCAAATGATGACCGATAGTCTCAATGATGATCAGACAATCGATCGTCAAAAATTCGATGATGCTGAAAAAATCCAGGATGAGAACATGGATAAATTCTCGAAATTAATGCAACGTTTGACTCAGGTTGGCTAATGACTGATCAAGAGTTAACACAGTTGATCAAAAAGGTTTCCCAAGAATATTTTGGGAAACCTTTTCTACATCAAGCTAATTTTAATTCACGCCTAAGGACGACAGGGGGCCGCTTTCATTTGAAGGACCGCCATATCGACATCAATCCTAAAATGTATCAAGTATATGGAGAGAAAGTCTTGATTGGCATCATTAAACATGAACTGTGTCATTACCATTTGTACAACGCTGGATTGCCTTCCCAGCATCGAGACCGTCAATTTAAAGTTCTTCTGCAACAAGTTGGTGGACTACGTTATGCTCCAAATGTTAATCAACAAAATCATCATAAAAAATTACATGTTTATCAGTGCAGCAACTGCCATCGCCTCTATAAAAGAGTCCGTAAGTTAAATACCCGTCGCTATGTTTGTGGAAAATGCCATGGAAAACTCAAATTTATCAAAGATATTGAAATCTCTGCTTGCTAAATTAAAATTCTTTGTGTAAAATATATCTTGTTTGCTGCGGGTATGGCGGAATTGGCAGACGCGCAAGACTAAGGATCTTGTGGAGAATTATCTCCGTGGAAGTTCGAATCTTCTTACCCGCATAAGAGAAATTTATACAGATAAATCAAAGAGACGCTAATTTCAAATTAGCGTCTCTTTTTTGTTTCACCAGTGTCAATTTTGTTTTTTAGGTTTGAAGTCAAACAGTGAGATGCCGATGGCTAATAATGCGACCAGACTGCCGCCAACTTTGACGAAGAGGCTGATATGATGGGTCGGCTTGTTTAAGGTGTTGCCCGATGGCAGGACATCGGGATCAATCACGGCAAAACGTTTTGCCTTTATTTTTTGAGTTTGCCTGACTTGGCTGGTCTGGTCTTGACGATGGATTGTTGCCGCATGAATTTGATTAGTGGCATTAGCTGTGGTCAAGCCAATGATGGTCGCAATAATAATTGCTAAAATAATTCTTTTATTGAAGGGATATTTATCCCGATATTTTTTAAAATAATCTCTATCGATTTTTTTCATAATTATCGAGCTCACTTTCGAAGGTGATGATCATTACTTCAATAATCTGAAAGGTAAAAAATATCTCCCCAAAACATATTGATCCTTTCAAAGTTGCATTATAGACCGAAAAATTTTGATGTAAATTAATAAGCACTTTTGAATTTAAAACGTCGTATTTGATGGATTTTAAGACATTATTTAATGTCATATTGTAAAGCAATTTTTCCAACGTTATATTGAAGTTAACCCGAGGGTTTGTTAAAAAATCATAAGGTTTGCGTCAATTTCATGATATATATTAGAATTTACTTTATTATTGATAATTACTAAATTAATGAAATGTGGAGGATATTGTATATTGAGGAAACGTCTAACTTTATTAGTCGTGCTGATGGGAACAATCTTGCTGGTTCTCTCAGCTTGTTCGAATGATTCGAAGAAGGATAGCAGTAGTAGCACCAAACTTTTAACGACTGCTCAGATCAAGGATAACATTGGTTCAAAGACGGTTAAGACGCGCCAAAATGGACAAAAATCGCGTACTCAAGATTATCAACAAATCGTTGAAGAGGGGAATTACTCTTTGGATGATCCTTATACCAAAGTCAATCCTTATAAGACGTCACCTTTGAGTGCTTTAGTGATTTTTTCGACTGATCAGGACGCCAAAGTTTCTTACACAGTCCATGGAAAAGATTCAGATGTTGATATCACTAACTCGGTCAAAGGTGATTCTTCAATGATTCATCAGGTGCCAATTGTTGGATTATATGCTGACAAGACAAATGATGTAACTATTAATGTTACTTATGATGATGGGACAACGGCCAGCAAAGACATTAAATTGAAGACTGGTAGTTTACCCAAATATGTTAAAGATGCAAAGGTCACAGTTAAAAATACCGATAAATCTCAAATGGAAGTTGGCAATAATAAACTGACTTTATTGGATCGAACTACTAAGGAACCATTTGCTATCGATGCCAATGGGGATGTTCGTTGGTATTCTACTTTGTATTCCCAACATACAGTTGAGGAACTTTCCAATGGACATATTTTATTGTTGACCAAGAAAGATGTTAACGCACCAGTATATAACGACCTTATTGAAACTGATTATTTAGGTCGAGTCTATAAAGAATATTCATTTAAGAACAAAACAAAATCTTCAGACAGTGCTAATGATAACAAAGCTACTGAAACAACCGTGATCCATCACGATATCCTGGAGTTGCCAAACCATGATCTACTTGCAACAGTCAGTGATGGTTCGGAATATAAGGAAGATGTTATGGTTCAGTTGTCACATAAAACTGGAAAAATCGTCAAAGTTATCGATTTAAAGAAATTATTGCCAAAGTCATTCTATAAAGACTTCAAGAAGGGCAGCGATGGTAAAAATGACTGGTTCCATCAAAACTCACTTGAATACAATGAGAAAGAACATTCGTTGCTGATTTCGGGACGTGATCAAGATATGATCATGAAGATCGATTATCGGACTAACAAGATTATTTGGATCTATTCTGGAAAGAAGAAGTCATCATGGCCTAAGAAGTATCAAGACAAAATTTTGACACCAACCAAGGGTACGACCATTACTGGAGGACAACATGCCTTGACACTATTGAGTGAAGACGACAACGATCCTGATAGTGAAGATATATTGCTCTACGACAATAATTATGACGTCACAAATGGTGATAAAAAGACTTCAGGCAAATATTCGCAGGCGGTTCAATATCATGTTGATACAAAGAACATGACTATCGATCAAACTTGGGCCTACGGAAAGAAATTAGGTAAGAAAAACTTCACTTACATCATTGGTAATGCCCAACGCTTGGATAACGGTAATACCTTGATTAATTTTGGATTTAAAGATCAGGGTAAGGACAGTAATGTTATCGAAGTGACACAAGATGGTAAACAAGTCTTCAACTCTACAATCAAGAATTCAGCCTCTAAAGCTTACGTTTATCGGGCATATCGTATGAGTTTCTACAACGATGATTATCAATTTTCGGTCATTGACGACGACGAATGATAATTGGACCGCACCAATTTGCTAAATGATATTTACTAATTAATTTACTGATGTTAAGATATTCATCGCAAGCAATTTCAAAAAAGGATGGATATTATGAAAAAGACTAGAGTAATTAATTCTGATATTTCTCGCGTGATCTCAACTATGGGTCACTTTGATACTATTGGAATCGGTGATGCAGGTATGCCAGTGCCTGCTGGAACTGAAAAAATCGACTTGGCTCTTGAAGCTGGAATCCCTAGTTTCATGCAAGTATTAGAAAACGTTTTGAGTGAGCTTGAAGTTCAAAAGGTTTACTTAGCTGAAGAAATGAAGACTAAGAACCCTGACCAATTGGCTGCTGTCAAAAAGGTTATTGGTGACACACCGATCGAATTTATCCCTCATGAAGAAATGAAGAAGGATCTTAGTGATACTAAGGCTTTCATTCGTACAGGTGAAGAAACTCCATTTTCAAATATCTTGCTCGAAAGCGGAGTTGTATTTTAAAAATTAGCATAATTGGAAGGTATCATTTTTATGAACAAAATTGTCGTATTAGGATCAATTAACGTTGATACGATTTTAAACATCTCCCACCTACCTGAACCGGGCGAAACTATGCATATGCATGATCGTTCGACTGCTGGTGGTGGAAAGGGAGCTAACCAAGCTCTCGCTGCGGTTCGTGCCGGAGCAGAAACATCATTCATTTCAAAGATTGGTAATGACCACGCTGCTGATTTCATGATGAAAACTTTTAAAGATGATGGATTGAACATCGATCACGTCACTTTCTCAAAGACAGAAGGTACTGGTAAGGCTTATATCTTGTTACAAGATAGTGGTCAAAACAGTATTTTGGTCTATGGTGGTGCTAATGCTGATGTAACACCAGCTGATGTTGATGAAGCTAAGGATTCGATCAAAGATGCTGATTGCATCATTGCTCAATTCGAAGTGCCAAATCCTGCAATCATTGAAGCTTTCAAGATTGCCAAAGATAATGATGTTGTCACATTTTTGAATCCCGCACCAGCTCAAAAAGAGATCCCAACTGAATTGTTGAATTTAACGGAAATCATCGCACCTAATGAAACTGAAGCAGAAATCATTACTGGTGTCCCAGTGACTGACGATGCTTCAATGGACAAAGCTGCTAAGAAAATGCATGAGATGGGCGTACCAACAGTTTTGATCACTGTTGGTGACAAGGGCTCATACTATTCAATGGAATCTGGCAAAACTGGTTTTGTTAAAGCCTTTAAAGTCAAAGCAGTTGATACAACTGCGGCCGGCGATACTTTCGTTGGTGCCTTAATGGCTAAATTAGATCACGACAGGAACAACATCGAGGAAGCGATGACATATGCTAACAAGTCATCATCATTGACCGTTCAAACTAAGGGTGCTCAAAATTCGATTCCTTATGCCAAAAACGTTGAAATCTAATAATTAAATTAATAAAGGAAAACGCTTAAAAAGTTTAATTTTATCCCGTTTTTCAATTGTAATAATTTTGTAAGAATGTTAGTATAATAGTTGTATTTTTGAATGGGAAAAGGGTCGCATGGTTTGTTTGTTTGATAGACTATCTTCCATAACGTACCACGAGAATATGCACAAATATTAGTTATCAGGAGGAATAGTCTGATGGAACAAGGAACAGTTAAATGGTTTAACGCCGAAAAAGGTTATGGTTTTATTACACGTGAAGATGGTAGTGACGTATTCGTTCACTTCTCAGCTATCCAAGGAGAAGGTTACAAGACTTTGGAAGAAGGTCAATCTGTAACATTCGACATCGAAGATAGTGATCGTGGACCACAAGCTTCAAACGTTGTTAAAAACTAATTTGATAATTTAACCGAAGTCAGCCCGATCGGGCTGGCTTTTTATTTTACCCTTTTTTGTTATTTCAGGCCGTTCAAATAAATATTAAGCTTTTACGACAAACTACTCAGAACGAAAAAAATTCATCGGACTACGTTATAATAATTAGTAAATAATAAAAGGACCAGATGATTTGCCACAAAAGAGAAAAACCCAACATCGCCGCCGTCGGCGCACTAAGAAGCAAAAAGAAAAACAAAGAGTTTACATCATAATTGCCATAGTAGTCGTAGTTATACTAGGCATATTTGGCTATCAACGCTATCGTCAGAATCAAAAAACTGATGCCATGAATCTTGTCCAAGAAGAACACAACGCTTTTATCAAAAAGGTTGCGCCAGAAGCAATTGATTTAGGACATCAATATGGAGTCTTACCAAGTATTACTATTGGGCAAGCCATCCTCGAAAGTGATTGGGGCAATAGTACCTTGGCTAGTAAGTACAATAATTATTTTGGTATCAAAGGAACTGACCCCAACAATACTGTTGTCTTGCAGACAAAAGAGTATACTGATGGCCAATGGGTCACGATAAACGGTCGTTTCCGCTCGTATTCGGACTTCCGTGATTCAATGAAGGACCATGCGAAATTGTTGGTCAATGGGACCACTTGGAATTCGGCGCAATACCAACAAGTGATCAGTTCCAAGGATTACATTGAGGCAGCTGTTTCGCTGCAAACAGATGGTTATGCGACTGACCCTGGTTATACCACCAAGATAATCCGTGTCATTCAAAAGTATGATCTGATGAAATATGACAAGGGAATCAAGTAACCAGCTACTATCTATGATAAAATTTATATTAAAAATGACGGGAGACTAATTGTGAAGGAACTAGAAGAAAGAATAAATAAAGATGGCCGAGTGATCGGTAAAGATGTCTTAAAAGTTGATAGCTTTTTGAATCATCAAATCGACCCAGTATTGATGGAAAAAATGGGTACTGAGTTTTACAACCATTTCAAAGATGCTGGAGTGACTAAAATTTTAACTGTTGAATCATCTGGTATTGCACCAGCAGTGATGGCAGGCTTGAAATTTCAAGTACCAGTAGTGTTCGCACGTAAGCACAAATCAGTCACTTTACAAGATGATCTCTATACGTCTGAGGTTTATTCTTTTACTAAGAAGACCTCAAACCACATTAGTATTTCAAAGAAGTATCTTTCAAGTAAAGACAATGTGTTGATAATTGATGATTTCTTGGCTAATGGACAGGCTGTGAATGGTTTAAATGATATCATTGATGCCGCACATGCTAATCTAGTTGGTATCGGCATCGTGATCGAAAAATCCTTCCAAAAGGGAAGACAATTGATCGATAAAGAGAAGATCCCAGTTTATTCATTGGCAAGAATCAAAGCCTTTGATAATGGTCAGGTCGTCTTCCAACCAGAAGACGAGTAACAGTAGGAAGGTGGACTTATGACTTTTATTGCACCTGGTAAGACTGTTGGGATTATCGGTGGTGGCAGTGAAACATATCTCTGCGAGTTGGAAGCTAAAAGAATGGGCTTTAGGACCATTTTATTAACTTCGCAAGCAGATGATATTGCTACACAAGCCGCTGATAACTTCCTAGTCGGTGATTTAGAAAATCTTGATAATTTGAATGAGTTAGGTCATCGTAGTGATATTTTGCTGTACATGGACAATAACTTTGATAGCCATCTACTGGAAACACTTAGCGAGACATTCAACGTTGTTCAAGGCTCAAATCTGTTAGGTATCGCTCAAGACCGTTACATTGAGCGGACTTTTTTGAATGATTTGAACATCAATGTTCCACCATTCTTTTCAATTGTTACTGTTGACGATATTAAAAAGGCCGTTAAAGAAATTGGTTTTCCATGTATGATAAAACCAATTCAGAAAAATCAGGACCTATTGAAGCGTCATATCTTGTATAATCAAGAAGACGTCAAAAACGTCCAAGAGTTGTTAAAAAACGGGACTTATATCCTTGAAGCCTGGATCGACACTAAAGCTGAGTATTCGATCATGGTCAGCAAAAGTAAGGATGGCAAGATCCATACCTTCCCGATGTTGCATGAAGTCTATGATGGGACTCATTTAATGAGTGCTTATATATTCAAAAAGAATGACCCAGCGGTCGAGGCAGAAATGCAAAGAGTGGCTTTGCAAATTGCTGAAAACATTGACTATGTTGGGATCTTTGGGATAGGATTTATCTTATCGCAAGCTGATGTTCTCTATGTCAAAGGCATTTATCCAGGTATCAACTACGCCGCTAATGTTTATCAAGAAGCGACCGGCATCTCTCAATTTGAACTGCACATCAGAGCAATTTGTGATTGGCCGATCCCTGAGATCTATCCATTAGTCGACACTGCGATCCTGAAAATCGTTGAAGGAATACTGCCGCAAAGTTTGGATTTGTTACAAGAAAAAGCACAATGGAAATTTAACTACTACACTGGTTTCAAAGCTAAGAATGAACCTGCAAGGGATGTCGGTTACATCTCCTTGGTAGGAGATAATCCGGAAAATCTCTTGCAGGACATTCGATCAACAAAAATTTGGAGAGTAGAGTAAGTATATGATTGACAGATATGTGACTAACAAAATGAAACCTATTTGGACTGATCAAAATAAGTTTCAAGCTTGGCTTGAAGTAGAGATTGCTTCTGTTGAAGCTTGGAGTAAACTTGGTGAGATCCCAGCAGAGGACGTTAAGAAAATTGCGGATAATGCTAAGTTCGATGTTCAAGAAATCGCTGAAATCGAAAAAGATACTAAGCATGATGTCGTGGCATTCACTCGCGATGTTTCTCGTTCATTAGGACCCGAAAAGAAATGGGTTCATTTTGGTTTGACCTCAACTGATGTCGTTGATACAGCCTATGGCTATTTGATGAAACAAGCCAATGACATTATTCGTCAAGATCTAGAAGAATTTTTAGAAGTGATCAAAAATAAAGCTATTGAATACAAAGATACTGTGATGATCGGTCGGACTCACGGTGTTCATGCTGAACCAACTACTTTTGGTTTAGTCTTGGCTAACTGGTATTCAGAAGTTAAACGTGATATCGAACGCTTTGAACATGCCGCCAAGGGTGTTGAAGCAGGCAAGATCAGTGGTGCTGTTGGTAGTTTCGCCAATGTACCGCCAGAAGTTGAGGCTTTTGTCTGCAACAAGCTTGGTATCAGAGCTCAAGAAGTGTCAACACAAGTCTTACCACGTGATCTCCATGCTGAATACATTTCTACCATGGCGATCATTGCTACTTCAATCGAACGTTTTGCGCTTGAAGTTCGTCACATGCAAAGAACTGAAGTCCGTGAAGCTGAAGAATATTTTGCTGCCGGACAAAAAGGTTCCTCGGCTATGCCACATAAACGTAATCCAATTGGTTCAGAAAACGTTACTGGTTTAGCTCGAGTTATCAGAGGTCATGCTTTAACATCAATGGAAGATATTCCTTTATGGCATGAACGTGATATTTCACATAGTTCAGCTGAAAGAATCATTATTCCTGATACGACTGAATTGTTAGATTACATTTTGACAAGATTTACTAAGATCACCAAAGACCTAACGGTATTCCCTGAAAAAATGAAGGAAAATATGAATATCACTCATGGTTTGATCTATTCACAACGTGTATTGTTGAAATTAGTTGAATCAGGTCTCAGAAGAGAAGCTGCTTATGACATCGTTCAACCATTGACAGCTAAAGTTTGGGATGAAGGAAAAGACTTCAGAACTATGCTGGAAGCTGACAAGCGCGTGACTGATAATTTATCGGAAGAACAATTAAATGATGCTTTTGATTATCACTGGCATCTAAAACATGTCGATGACATCTTCAAGCGAGTTGGCTTGACTGACTAATTATAAAAATATGGATGCTCCACCGTTCGAAAATGAATGGTAGAGCATCTTTTATTTTTAAGGTATTTTATTAAAAAAGTTTTGAATCACAAAGATGAGTTGAATCACTTGCTTGAAAGCGTTTATTGGCGGAAAATGACTACTGCTTTTTTTCGCTCTAGCATCAAAAATTTGCTACAATATATACAGCTATTTTAAGTATGACTAAATTTTTTATACAAAGATTTGAGGAATTATTAAATTGGACGATACTATGTTAAAGGGTCTCAATCCTGAACAACAAGCAGCCGTAAAAGCTACTGAAGGACCACTATTGATCATGGCTGGTGCAGGTAGTGGTAAAACTCGAGTTTTGACCCATCGAGTGGCTTACTTGATTCAAGAAAAAAATGTCATGCCTTGGCATATTTTAGCAATCACCTTTACTAACAAGGCTGCTAAAGAAATGAAGGAAAGAATCGGTAAACTCTTAAATGAAGCTGGAGAGGACGTTTGGGTCTCGACCTTCCATTCTCTTTGTGTACGTATTTTAAGACGTGACATCGACAAAATTGGCTATTCAAAGTCATTTACAATCTCAGATCCTGCTGAACAAAGAACATTGATGAAGCAGATCTTAAAACGCATGAATTTGGATCCTAAAAAATACGATCCTCGTTCGATCCTTTCAGCTATCAGCAATGCCAAAAATGATCTGTTAGGACCAGCTGAATATTCGAAAAATGCTAAATCACCATTCGAACAAACCGTTGCTACTTGTTACGACATGTACGAAAAAGAAATGAATCGTAATCAAGCTTTAGATTTCGATGATTTGATTATGCAGACTAATGTATTATTTGATGAACATCCTGATGTGCTGGAACGCTATCAAGATAAATTCCAGTATATCCATGTCGATGAATACCAGGATACCAATGAAGCTCAATATAAATTGGTCAAACATTTGGGTGCTAAATATCGTAACGTCTGTGTTGTTGGTGATGCTGATCAGAGTATTTATGGTTGGCGTGGTGCTAATATCAAGAACATCATGGATTTCCAAGATGATTATCCCGAAGCTACTTCAATCAAGTTGGAGCAAAATTATCGTTCGACTCAAACGATTTTGAAGGCTGCAAATAAAGTGATCAACAATAACGTTAATCGGAAGCCGAAAGAATTGTGGACTGATAATAAGAAAGGTGATCCAATCGACTTTTACCGGGCTCAAAATGAGTCAGATGAAGCATTGTTTGTGATCGAGCAGATCAAGAATCTTTTGCTCAAAGGTTTCAATTATGGTGATTATGCCATTCTATATCGGACTAACGCTCAATCTCGTGTCTTCGAAGAGAAATTGATCCAGTCGAATATCCCTTATAAGATTGTCGGTGGTCACAAGTTTTATGATCGAAAAGAGATCAAGGATATCTTGGCATATTTGCGCTTGATTGCTAACCCAGAAGATTCGATGAGTTTCCAACGAGTGATCAATTCACCTAAACGTGGGATCGGTCCTGGTACGATCGAAAAATTGCAGACTTTTGCGGATGAACATGACTGGTCCTTATTAGAAGCGGCTGGAAATGTTGATCTTTCTGCATTGGCTGCTAAACCTAGAAAGACTTTGGCTGAGTTTGCCAAAGTCATCAACAGTTTGTCAAAGATGAGCCAAACTTCATCAATGACGGATCTGATGACTGATTTACTTGATAATTCTGGTTATTTAGATGATCTCCACCATCAAAATAATTTGGAATCACAAACTCGCATCGAAAACTTACAAGAATTACAGACTGTTACTACCCAATTCGACCAGACCTATGAACCAGATGATGACGTCGATGAAACTCGATTATCGTCTTTCTTAACTGATTTATCTTTGACGAGTGATCAAGATGAATTAGAGGAAGATCAAAAAGAAGTTACCTTGATGACGCTCCATGCGGCTAAGGGTCTAGAATTTCCGGTGGTCTTCTTGGTTGGTATGGAAGAAGGTATCTTCCCATCATCTCGTTCGATGATGAAAGAAGAAGACATGGAAGAAGAGCGTCGTTTGGCATACGTGGGTATCACGCGAGCTGAAAAGAAGCTTTTCATTACAAATGCTTACAGCCGGATGCTTTATGGTCGGGTACAAAGCAATCAAATGTCTCGTTTTGTTGATGAGATCGGTGATGAAAATCTCAACCTTGTCAATGCTAATGCTGGTTCAATGGCCTTTAAGAAAAAGGATGAGAAATTCCCATTTGAGCGTCGTCGTAAGGAATCAGCTTTGCATTCTAGTTATCAAGTTAAAACGGCTAATAAGCCGAGCGGTGCCCAAGGTGCTGAATCGATCAATTGGAATATTGGCGACAAAGTCAACCATAAGAAGTGGGGCCAAGGAACGGTTGTCAAAGTTACAGGTGATGGCAAAAATGCTGAACTGGATGTAGCGTTTGACGATGAAGGTATCAAACGATTGTTAGCAGAGTTTGCACCAATAACTAAAGTTACCGATTAAGAGGTGGAAAAATGGCTGATTTAAATTTGACTAAACAAGCGGCTAATGACGAATTAGCACAATTACGTGAAACTTTAAATAAATATCGTGAGGCTTACTATACACAAGATGCTCCACTAGTAGAAGACAGTGAATATGACCAACAGTACAATCGACTATTGGCAATCGAACAAGAGTATCCTGATTTAGTTACGCCCGATTCACCCTCGCAATTAGTGGGTGACAGCGTTGATCCTGAATTTAACAAAGTTACTCATGATATTCCTATGTTATCAATGGGGGATGTCTTTTCTGAGGACGAATTAGCTGAATGGAGCAAGCGGATCGAAAAGAATATTGGCCAAGAAGCTGATTATAATGTTGAGTTAAAAATCGATGGCTTGGCTATTTCATTAGTTTATGAAAATGGTGTCTTAGTTCAAGGTTCGACCCGTGGGAATGGTACTATCGGTGAAAATGTGACTGAGAATTTGAAGACCGTTGAATCGATTCCTAAAAAATTGCCTCGTCCGTTGAGTTTTGAAGTCCGGGGCGAATGTTTCATGAATAAAAGTGAGTTTGTCCGTTTGAACAATGAACGTCAAGCTAAGGGGCAACAGGTTTTTGCTAATCCTAGAAATGCGGCTGCCGGTAGCTTGCGTCAACTTGATCCTAAGATCACGGCTCATCGGAAATTGAATACTTTTATGTATACGATCGTAACTTTTGATGATTTAAATGTTTCGACACAGCACGAAGCTTTACAAACTTTGGAGGAGTTAGGATTCAATGTTAATCCGACTGCAAAGGTCACGACTGGTCTTAAAGGTGTTAAAGAATATATTGAACACTATGGCGAGTTGCGTGATGGTTTAGATTACGGGATCGATGGTGTTGTTTTAAAGGTCAATGACTTGGCAAGACAGCAACAACTGGGTAACACCGTCAAAGTTCCTCGTTGGGAGATTGCCTATAAGTTCCCACCGGAAACTTCCGAAACAGTCGTTAAATCGATCGAATGGACGATTGGCCGGACTGGTGTTTTAACGCCAACTGCGGTAATGGATCCAGTCAGTTTAGCTGGTACGACTGTTTCTCGGGCAACTTTGCACAATATCGATATGATCAAATCAAAAGATGTTAGAGTCGGCGATACGGTCTTGCTGCACAAAGCTGGCGATATTATCCCTGAAGTTTCCAAAGTCATTTTGGATAAACGTCCCAAGGATTCGCAACCAGCTGAGATTCCAACAAATTGTCCTTATTGTGGCTCTGAACTGATCCGCTTGGAGGATGAAGTGGCCTTACGCTGTATCAATCCTAAGTGTCCAGCTCAGATAAAAGAGCAATTGACCCATTTTGCATCACGGAATGCCATGAATATTGATGGGTTGGGTCCCAAAATCATCGAACAACTTTATACTAAAGAGTTGATCGGTGATGTAGCTGATTTATACAAATTGACTGCTGATGACTTGGCCACTTTAGATGGTTTTAAAGAAAAATCGATCAATAATTTATTGACGGCTATCGACAATTCCAAAGAAAACTCAGTCGAAAGACTGTTGTTTGGTTTGGGGATCCGTCATGTCGGGGCTAAAGCCGCTCGGATTTTAAGTGAGAATTTCGGTGATCTCGACGGTTTGATGTCAGCTTCGAAAGAAAAAATATTAGAAGTTAACACGATGGGCGAAACAATTGCTGATAGTATAATTACATATTTTGATAATAATGATGTTCAAAAGTTAATTAATGAACTAAAATCAGTAGGAGTTAACACAAAATTTATTGGTCGTTCAAATAATAATGAAACAAATCAACACTTTACTGATAAAATAATTGTTATAACTGGAACTCTGAATGATTATAAACGTTCAGAATTGACTCAACTTTTAGAAGGTCTAGGAGCTAAGGTCACTAGTTCAGTCACTAAAAAGACTGATATCTTAATTGCTGGTGAAAAAGCCGGTAGTAAATTGACCAAGGCTCAACAACTAGGGACGGAGATCATTAATGAATCTGACCTAGATGACTTTTTGAATGATACAGAGGAATAAAGGAGAGAACTTTTGAAAAAATTCATTAAAACCACAGCTTTGTTGATGGCAACTACCTTGTTGCTATCAGCTTGTGGGAATTTACAAAATTCTAGTTTATCTTCTGGAGGTAGTGACAGCGGAAATAATTCCGTCCAAACGACTAACTCAAGCGATTCAAGTACTTATGATGTTCTATTGAGTAATGGTAAGTATAAAACTAGTCCCATCAGTGGTTTGACTGCTGCAGACAATACAAACCAATTCAACAGTCGCAGTTTTGAAAGTGGTCTGACAACTTTGTCCAAAGACCAATTCTCAACTAATAACTACGTTTTCCAAGAAGGTCAGATTTTAAGTGCCAGCACAGTCAATGATTGGTTGGCCAGAAAATCAAAGAAGAATTCAACTGGATTGAATCCAGCATCGAATGGTTCTAAGAGTCCGAATAAACGGAACCCAATGTACTTCCAACAAATGCTGGAACAAGATTACCTGCAAAAACAAGGTGGTAAATACAAATTGGCAGGAATGTCGATTGGTATTGCTATGAATAAAGTCGATTATTATCAAAAGAAACAGTATGGTTCTACTTATCAAACTAAGATCTCTAAAGCTGAACGTAAAGCACAAGGTGAAAAGATTGCTGCTAAAGTAGTCAAACGTCTTCGTCAAGATAAGGATGTGGGTGCTAATATCCCAATTGTCGTGGGTCTATACACTGTAGCTCCCGAAGATACCTTAGTCGGTGGAAATTATTTCCAATATTCAGTAAGTAAAGATAAGAGTCTCGGTAGCTGGAAGACATTAGACTATCAAAGTCAAATGCTACCAACTGTTAATAACGAGACGGCTATCAGTAGTAGTGATTCTGATGCTTTCTCAAACTTCAAGTCACATATTCAAGACTATTTCCCTAATTTGTCGGGCGTTACAGCTCAAGCACATTATGATGGAAAGAGTTTGAAGTCACTAGATATAACTATCAATACTCAGTTTGACGGCCTTGCTCAAGTAACTAGCTTTACTCAGTTTGTGCAAGATAGTGCTAGCAAGTATCTACCAACTGGTGCTGATTTGGATATCTCTATTCAAACAGTGGATAACCAACAGTCATTTATTACACGGACGGGCGGTAAGTTTAGCTCGCATGTATTTAATGCTGATTAATAAAGGAGAAAATTATGATTTCAAAAGACGAAGTTTTGCACGTTGCGGAACTTGCAAACCTAAAGTTTAAAGATGATGAGATCGATGGTTTTGTGTCACAATTAGACAAAATCGTTACAATTGCAAGTAATTTGTCAACAGTTGATACAGAAGGTATCGAACCAACTTACCACATGGGTGACACGAAGACTGTTTTCCGTCCTGATAAGGGTATTCATACTCAAACACGTGAAGAAATGTTAGAAAACGTTCCTGAAACACAAGACAACTTGATCAAAGTACCAACGATCGTTGACAAGGAGGACGACGAATAGTGGATTATTTAAACCAATCGATCGATTCATTGCATGAACAATTAGTTAATAAAGAAATCACTTCTGAAGAATTAACTAAAGAAACTTTGCAACGGATCCATAGCAAAGAAGATAAATTGAACGCTTTCGTAACTATCAATGATGATGCAACAAAAGATGCTGCTAAAGTTGATGCTGACGGTATCAAGGGTCGTTTATCTGGTATCCCAATTGCCGTTAAAGATAATATTTTGACAAAAGGGATGCTGACGACAGCTTCAAGTAAAATTTTGTCCAACTTCATGCCGATTTATAGTGCAACTGTATTCGAAAAGTTGAATCAAGCTGGGGCTATCAATTTAGGAAAAACTAATTTGGATGAATTCGCCATGGGTTCATCTACTGAAACATCATATTATGGTACTTCTCACAATGCTTGGGACCATACTAAAGTTCCTGGTGGTTCTTCAGGTGGTTCCGCTACTACGGTTGCAACTGGTGATGCGATTGCTGCTTTAGGTACTGATACTGGTGGTTCAATTCGTCAACCTTCATCATTCAATGGAATTTTTGGAATCAAACCAACTTATGGACGTGTTTCACGTTGGGGTGTCGTTGCTTTCAGTTCTAGTCTTGATGAAGTTGGCGTTATGTCAAAACGGGTCGAAGATTCAGCTGAAGTTCTTCAAACTATTGCTGGTCATGATGACCACGATGCAACTACTTCAGAACGTGAAGTTACTGATTGGCGTGCTAATTTGAACAAAGATATGCACGGTATCAAGATTGCCGTTCCAAAGGAATTCTGGCATGAAGGTACTGATCCAAAAGTTTTGAAGACTATCGATGAAGCTTTGGACACTTACAAGAAATTAGGCGCAACAGTCGAGGAAATTAGTTTGCCAACTTTGAAGCATGCGGTCGAAGTTTATTACGTTATCGCATCTAGTGAGGCTTCTTCTAACTTGCAACGATACGATGGTGTTCGTTATGGATACCGAGCCAAGGATGTTAAGAATATCAAACAATTATTCGTTAACTCCCGTTCTGAAGGATTCGGTGACGAAGTTAAACGTCGGATCATGCTAGGAACATTCGCACTTTCTGCAGGTGCTTATGATGCCTACTTCAAGAAAGCTGCTCAAGTAAGAACAATCTTTATTAATGAATTAAATGATGTCTTAAGTAAATATGATTTGATTGCTGGACCTGTTACAACATCAACTGCCTTTGGCATTGGTGAAAAAATCGATGATCCACTAGCAATGTACATGAATGATATCTTAACTATCCCTGCTAACTTAGCTGGACTTCCAGCTGCTTCAGTACCAGCAGGATTAGCTGATGGTATGCCAGTCGGACTTCAATTGATGGCTAAGCAATTTGACGAACAGTCGATCTTCAATGCAGCTTATGCACTTCAAGAAGAAAATAAATTTTATCAACAAATTCCAACTGCATTAAAGGAGGAAGACTAATGAATTTTGAAACAACGATCGGTCTTGAAGTCCACGTTGAACTAAAGACTAACTCAAAAATGTTTAGTCCTTCACCAGTAGCTTATGGTGCAGAACCAAATAGTAATACTAACGTGATTGATTTTGGTTTCCCCGGAACTTTGCCTTCTGTAAATAAAGGTGGCTATCGTTTGGGTGTAATGGTTGCTTTAGCTTTGAACGCTAATATCGAACAACATACTCATTTCGACCGGAAGAACTATTTCTATCCTGATAATCCGAAGGCCTTTCAGTTAACACAACATGAAAAGCCATTAGGGCATGATGGTTGGCTTGAAATCGAAGTTGATGGCCAAAAGAAAAAAATCGGTATCGAAGAACTCCACGTTGAAGAAGATGCCGGTAAAAATACCCACATCGGTGGTAGCTCCTTCGTCGATTTGAACCGTCAGGGTACACCTTTAGTCGAAATCGTTTCAAAGGCTGATATGCATTCTCCAGAAGAAGCTTATGCCTACTTAGAAAAATTACGTCAGATTGTTCAATTTACTGGTGCGTCAGATGTCAAAATGGAAGAAGGATCAATGCGTGTTGATACCAATATTTCTATAACACCAGTTGGCTCTGATAAATTAGGTACTAAAGTCGAATTGAAAAACTTGAACTCTTTCAACCATGTTAGAACTGGTTTAGCATACGAAGAAAAACGTCAAGCTGCTATTTTGAAACAAGGTGGAGAGATCGGACAAGAAACAAGAAGATTCGATGAAAAAACTGGTGAAACATTCTTAATGCGTGTTAAGTCAGGGGCTGACGATTATCGTTACTTCCCAGAACCTGATTTACCATCATTTGAGATCGATCCTGCTTGGGTCAAAGAAATCCAAGCCGATCTACCTGAACCAGCTGAAAATCGTCGCGCTAGATATATCAATGAATTGGGTATCCCTGAATACGATGCCGGAGTTTTGACAGATACTAAGGAAATGTCAGATTTCTTTGACGAAGCAGTTAAATATGATGCCAATCCAAAGTTGATCTCAAACTGGTTGATGGGTGAAGTAAATGGATACTTGAACGATAAGAAGGTCGGTTTGCTTGATACTAAATTGACTCCTGAACACTTGGCAAAAATGATCAATTTAATCTCAGATGGAACAATTTCATCTAAAATTGCTAAAAAAGTCTTTAAGGAAACAATTAGTAACGGCACAGAACCTGAAACATGGGTCAAAGATAAAGGCCTAGTCCAAGAATCTGATCCAGCTGTCCTTAAACCAATGATCATTGATGTCTTAGACAATAATCAACAATCAATTGACGACTTCAAAAATGGTAAAGATCGTGCCGTTGGTTTCTTAGTTGGACAAATTATGAAACAAACACATGGCCAAGCCAATCCGAAAGTTGTAAATAAAATACTGATGGAAGAGTTAAATAGCCGTTAGCGAGGAGTATTTTATGCGTGCTAGATTGATTTATAATCCCACGTCTGGTCATGAAACATTACCTAACAGTGTGGGGGATATTTTAAATATTTTAGAAGAGGCTGGCTATGAAGCCAGTGCCTATCGAACAACCGCCAAGAAGAAATCAGCTTTGAAAGAGGCCCGACGTGTTGCCCAAGAAGGTTTTGACTTAGTCGTAGCTGCTGGTGGTGATGGAACCATCAATGAGGTCGTTAATGGTATCGCTGATTTAGAATCACGACCAGAAATGGCAATCATTCCAGCTGGGACCACAAACGATTATGCACGTGCATTGAAGATTCCACGAGATGACGTCGTTGAGGCAGCTAAAGTTGTCCTCAAAAAACAGAAACTGGATGTTGATATCGGTCAAGCTGGTGAACATTATTTTATTAATATCGCTGGTGGTGGCTCAATGACCGAGTTGACCTATGAAGTACCTTCTGCGTACAAATCTATTTTGGGATATTTGGCATACCTGGTAAAGGGTGCTGAATTACTGCCACGGATCAGTCCAATTGACATGCATATCGAATACGATGATGGTGTCTTTGATGGCAAAGCCACAATGTTTCTGATTGGATTAACTAATTCAATCGGTGGAATGGAGCAGATAGCTCCAAATTCTGTCATCGGTGACGGTACTTTTTCTTTAATCATCGTCAAAGAAACTAATCTAAGAGATCTCGTTCATTTGATCACACTCGTCTTAAATGGTGGACGCCATGTTGACAACCCTAAGGTCATTTATACTAAGACTAAAGAAATCACAATCAAAGCTAATGATGACAATCGGATCATGATCAACCTTGATGGTGAATATGGTGGCGATGCACCAATGAAGTTTAAGAATTTGCATAATCATGTTAAAATGTACGCAAATGTCGACTCGATTCCTCTTAAATCATTAGATAGCACCAAAGAGGAAAAAGATGTTGGCGAGAAGATAATTGAAGAAGAGAAAAAATTAGATTAATGAGCTTTACTAAAAATCTTATATCTTAATAATGAGCAATGTAGATTGTTCAAAATCAAAAGTTCCACTAATTCAAAGTACGAATTAGTGGAATTTTTGGGTGAAGGCTGTTATTTTTGTGTTCTAGCTCGTTGTTAAATTTAAAGGAGAATTTATGGATAAACCTAATATCAATAAAAATGATCAAATCGAATTGACGATTGATGATCTTTCATATGAAGGCAAGGGTGTTGCTAAAGTTGACGATTTCACATTATTCGTTGACAATGCTTTGCCCGGTGAAAAAGTTAAGGCAGTAGTGACTAAAGTAGGGAAGAGTTATGGTTTTGCCAAGTCACTAGAGATCTTGACTAAGTCCCCAGATAGAGTTGATGATATCGATAATATTTATGCTCGAACAGGGATAGCTCCACTAAGTCACTTGAAATACAGTGAACAATTGAAGTTCAAGCAACATCAGATTGCTGTTAACTATCAAAAAAATGGTTTGGATATCAAGGTAAATGAGACCCTAGGTATGACTGACCCATTACATTACCGCAATAAAGCCCAAGTGCCAGTCAGAGAAGTTGATGGCAAGTTGACCACTGGCTTTTATCGTCGTCACTCACATGAATTGATCCCGATGGAAGACTTTTTGATTCAGGATCCAAAAATCGATGCTGAGATTTTGCGTGTTCGCGACATTTTACGTAAGTATAAGGTCCGTGGATTTGATGAAGAAAATCATAAGGGTCAAATCAGAACGATTATGGTCCGTCGTGCTTACTACACGGGACAAATGATGATCGTCTTAGTATCTCGGGTTCGCGATATTTCTCATTACAAGGATATTGCTAATGAGATTATGGCCAGCGATGAAGTTAAGTCGCTATATCTAAATATCAATGAAAAGAAGACCAATGTCATTTTTGGTAAGGAAATGCAGCTGTTGGCTGGTTCACCTTACATTGATGATGAAATTTTGGGTAATACCTACCGGATCTCACCACGTTCTTTCTATCAAGTAAACCCAACACAAACTCAAAAGTTGTATCAATTGGCGATTGATAAGGCCCAATTGACTGGTAATGAATCAGTCGTTGATGCTTATTCTGGTATTGGTACGATTGGTCTTTCTATGGCTAACAAGGCCAAAAAGGTCACTGGTATTGAAGTGGTCGAAGATGCCGTTAAAGATGCTCAACAAAATGCTGACATCAACAATATCAAGAACGCTGATTTTGTTGTCGGTAAGACTGAGGATGTCTTGAATGAATGGTCCAAAAACAACGTTGGCGTTGATGTCTTGATGGTCGATCCTCCTCGTAAGGGCTTGGCTGCTTCTTTGATTGATTCGATCAAGAATATCAAGCCTAAGAAGATGGTTTATGTTTCATGTAATCCTGCTACTTTGGCTCGTGATTTGAAAGCCTTGAGTGAGATTTATGATATTTCTGAGTCGACTCCGGTTGACATGTTCCCAATGACAAATCATATCGAGTCGGTAACGGGCTTGGTATTAAAATAGTTTTATAAGTGGTCACGAGATTATGTTCTCGTGACTTTTTTTGTGTGGTTGGCGGTTCACTGCCGCCTGCGGCAAGGAAATGATTTTTGGGCTGGAACGTGGTGGACACCATTTGGAGCCCACCTTCGGCGGTCTTCAAGCTGGGTCTTTCACTAAGCTGGCTTCGCCGGCTTAGTGAAATTTCACCACTGAGCCCAAATCATTTCTTTGCCTCCGGCTAGTTTTCTCAAACTTGCAGTTTTTGTTGGGGTGAAGTATCGGAGTTGTGAGTTTTCTTCTTTTTTCGGTTTTGGAATTCTTTTAGGTTAAAAGACAGACTATGATTGAAAATTTATCAAATGGCTTTATTCAGCTTTGTTTTGCCTCGGGCTTTCACCCCATTGTCTTGTTTTATATACAAATCAATAAAACAATTATTTTATATTTTGTTAGATTAATATAATGGTTTTCACCATGTAAATTAAATTGAAATTTAACGACTTCTTGTACAGTGGTAGTTGGTAGATGAACGTATGTTGAATCGAATTGCAACATGACAGGTAAATTTTAGATTGACTTAACACTGTCAACATGCGATACTTTCAGACGGTGCCAAACCGAGATAAAGGTAAGTGGTCGGCGCTTAGGCGTTTGGAAGATCACTGCACTTTATCACATGAGACGATGTCTGAGACATCGTCTTTTTTTATCTAAGAAATCAAATAGGGACGAGGTTTTCAATAAAGAAAATCCCGTCCCTATTTTAATTTCATAATTATAGGACGCTTCATTCATAAAATTTATAAAAGAAGTGCCACATAACCATTAGACATAAGTCTGAAGGTTAGTGGCACTTTTTTGTGAAACGAATTTAAATTTTTCAGAAATGAGGTTTGCAGCGAAGCAATGCAAACATATACCAAGTCTGCTAGAAAATGATTTAGCATATGTATTCAAAATAACAACAAATATCAAATACTTAGCGTTCTCAAACCCAGCAAATTTAAGAAACCCAGCCGGAGGTAAGAAGATGATTTGGGCTAAGTGGTGAAATTATTCTTAGTGAGCGAAGCGAGCTTAGAATAAGGCCGAGCTTGAAGACTCCCAAAGGGAGGCTCCAAGTCGTGCCCACCACGTTCCAGCCCAAAAATCATCTTCTTACCGCAGGCGGCAGTGAACCACCACCCACCAATCAACAAATTAGTTTTTGAAGCTGTGAATAGGGCTAGGAATATGCCCGCCACGAGAAACAAAAGCAGCCGGACTATTAGTGTTGACCGGCATAATCGGAGCACGCCCAAATAAACCACCAAACTCAACCGTGTCACCGACTGATTTGCCAGGAGCAGGGATAACCCGGACAGCAGTAGTCTTGTTGTTGATAACACCCATCGAAGCTTCGTCAGCAATCATTCCACTGATCGATTCAGCCGAGGTGTCACCAGGAACTGCGATCATGTCGAGACCTACTGAACAGACAGCCGTCATTGCTTCAAGTTTCTCAATATTGAGATTACCAGCGTTGACAGCCCGGATCATTTCAGCATCCTCAGAAACGGGGATAAAGGCACCAGACAATCCACCAACGTGTTCGCAGGCCATAACACCACCTTTTTTAACAGCATCGTTTAATAAAGCCAGAGCAGCAGTCGTTCCAGGAGCACCGACACTTTCAAGACCAATCTCTTCTAGTATCTCAGCCACAGAATCGCCCTCATTAGGTGTAGGAGCCAAGGAGAGGTCAACTATACCAAATGGGACATTTAAAGCCTTAGAAGCCAAATTTCCAACGAATTGGCCCATTCTAGTTACTTTGAAGGCTGTCTTTTTGATAGTTTCAGAAACAACGTCGATTGGCTGGCCTTTAACTTTTTCCAAGGCACGTTTGACCACACCGGGGCCAGAGATACCAACATTGATCACGCAGTCAGCTTCGCCAACACCGTGAAAGGCACCAGCCATGAAAGGATTATCTTCGACAGCGTTAGCGAAAATGACCAAACTCATGCAATTTACTGGGTCTATGCTAGCTAAATCTTTGACGACTGTACCCATTTGTTTTACGGCATCCAGATTTATCCCTGAACGAGTTGAGCCAACATTGACCGAGCCACAGACCCGACTAGTTTCTGACAACGCTTGTGGGATCGATTGGATTAGTTTTTCGTCACCTGTTTGATAACCTTTTTGAACCAAGGCAGAGAAACCACCGATCAAATCGACACCTAGTTCAGCAGCAGCTTTGTCCATCGCCTTGGCGTAAGCTACGTAATCTTTGTCACTAGAAGCGGCAGCGATGATTGAGATTGGAGTAACGGAGATCCGCTTGTTGACGATGGGGATACCGTACTCAGATTCGATTTTGTTAGCGACCTTGACGAGATCTTTCGCCTTAGTCGTCAGTTTTTGATAAATTTTTTGACGGGCTTTTTCACCATTGCTGTCAATACAGTCGATCAATGAAATTCCCATGGTAATCGTCCGAATATCCAATTTCTCTTCGGAGATCATTTGAATAGTTTCGACAATAGAATTAGTTTCCATGTAGACCTCCTAAAGTTTTTGGATCGCATCAAAAATTTCTTGACGTTGGATATGAATGTCCAAGTCTGTTTCTTGACCTAAGTCAGTCAAACTAGATTTAACGGACTCGAAGGATGTCTTTTCATCCCAAGTTACCATCATGATCATCGTGAAATTTCCATGCATCAAAGTTTGTGAAACATCAATAATATTAATATTTAATTCAGCTAATTTAGTAGCAACTTTTGCCACGATACCAACGTGGTCGCGACCAATTACTGTGAGAATGGCTTTCATAATTGTCTCCTTTATATTAAAAAACTTCTAATTAATAATAAACGAAAAAGTTATATAGGACAACTATTTATCAAGACGGAAGCGACAAGAGTTCTAATCACTTGTTAATTTGAGCACTGTCGCTCTTACGAGTTTTCGAATTTGTCGGCATCGTCGAACGGTCCTCAATAATATATTGATGGAACAAAGAAATGAATTGCTGGTTCGTCAGCATGTCTGAATGCTCGGCGTTATTACCAGTCAAAGTTATTAGAGTGTAATGCTTGATATTGCTTTCAAAAATATATTTGCCAGCTTCCACGCTACCGATCGGTACGATGCCGTCGTCAGTGTAGACCTTGGTCCCAGCAATCGAGTAATAAGTTAGATCTTGGGGTAATTTGTCCTTATGTTTGATGAAATCATCTAACATTTGTGTCCGCTTGTTCTGGTCCTTTTCCTCGAAATTATAAGGTGATCCGACAGTCATCATTCGATGGACATTGATCGTATCGTCATCGAAATAATGCTCCAAGTAATAAGTCCAGATCAAACCTCCATTCGAGTGGCCGAAGGCGTCGAAATTGTTGAATTTGTAACGACTTTTCAAGGCATCGAAAGCTACTGACATCCACTTGGCTTGTTTTTTGATGTTAGCGTAGCCGTCTTGATTATTTTCAAAGCCAACGACAATAAACGGTCTCGGATCATTGCCTTTGATAGAACCTTTGTAGGTGATGGAATCATTAGTATGGACGGTCAACTCTAGTAAGCTATGATGTTCGTCATATTTTTTGTTGATAGTGGAAACTAGGCCTTCAAAACGGTCCGCTGAGGCGCTTGAGCCTGGGATCATAATGATTGGTGAAAGTGGTGAATTATAACGGCCTGCAATCGTGGTGATATTGGATTTTGACCACAGATATGAAGGGATTCCAATAATTACTAATACTAGGAGTAAAAATAATAACGCATGGCGACCTTTTTTGGTCACTGGACGATGAAAGTTAAATTTCATGATCTTCACCTCTTTCATCGGCGGCTAAGTTATCAATCGTTTTGACCTTTTCAGCAATGCGCACAAAGGGAATATAAATCAAAACGGAAATAAACAAACTGAACAGTGTGAACAACAAGGCTTGCCAACTTCCGTTTGTTCCCAGAAAGGCTATTAGGGGTCCTGGGGTCCCTACGGGAACGGAATAGACTGCTGGGGGCATCAAATGCAGTTGCAAGACTAATGCCGCCAGCAACATGTTAACGAGTGGTGCGGCGATAAAGGGGATAAAGAAGATTACGTTAAAAAATACCGGAATTCCGGAAAGCAAGGGGCTGTTGATATTAAAAATACTGGGGATCAGCGACCAACGTGAAACGGTCAAAAAATCACGATCTTTGGAGATCCAAAAGACGGCGATGATCAGAGCTAAAGTCGCACCAGTACCACCATAGGCGGCAAAGGTATGATAAAGGGCGTTGCTATTGAAAATATCTGGTGCGCCCCAGGTAGTATGGTGATTTAATGCGTAATTTAAATTAGCGATTGAAGTCGTATCAGAATAACTGGTTCCAATCGACGAATAAGGGCCAGACCAACCTAAAAATGACATGATGACAGTATAGGTCCCTAGTCCAAGTGTCCGCAGCAATCTTAACCACGGAATCGTGCTGGGATTAGTGCTGGAGATTTGGGAAATAACGGTCTCAGGTAAATTTGAATAGAAGGTGACGTTAACAGCAGCACTAAAAATTGCCGCGATCACGATCATTAAAAAAATTGCTGTCATTGAGGTGAAGGCCCGATTCAAAGCGCTACTGGACATGGATGAAAAATTTATCGGACTGGCCTTTTTACTGGTCATTTTGAATAAATAACCAACGAAGATCCCCATTAAAATGGCGAACAATAGTCCTCTAATGCCTAGAATTGATTGATGAAAAGCAAAGGAGGTCTTCTTGGAGTAGGTATAAGCAATGATCAATAGGGAAATGCTTGCAGTAAGACCTGCTAATTGATCATCACGCTTGAAGTATTTGGCGGAATATTTAGCAGCTAGGTAGGCGGCGATGACTGATATCCAGCCGATAGTCAAGTTGGATATTGCAGTGACGACACCTTCGATTTGAAAATAAATGCTGTCAGGGATGAAATCTAACAAGTTACTAAATAAACCATTTTTACTCAAAAAGATTAACTGGATTGTTTTGGCAAAACTTCCAATCAGTACGAATGGGAAAATGGTCAGGACGGTTCTTTGAATGACGCGATAGAAAAAATTTTTTTGGGTGCGCAAAGCTATTTGGATAACTTTCTTCTGTAAGGAGTTTGAATATAATTCTTTCAAGCGCAACACCTCCTAAATTTTAAACAAATAATTTCAACTTGATTATAGCGTAAAAAAAATAAGTAGCTATCAAAGCTACTTACTTTTATTTTTATGATAATAATGAATGTAATAAAGTGGCAGTCCTAGTAGGGTGATAACGATTCCTAGAAATGCTAGGACAGGTTGTCTGATGATAGTCGAGAAGACGATGTAAGTTCCACCGATGATGGCGATAATTGGTGGTAGTGGATAGAAGTTGATGCGATAAGGACGTTTTAGGTCGGGTTCTTTCTTTCTTAAGATAAAGACTCCGACAAACATCATTACCGAGAAGATCCACATAACAAAAACTAACATATCGGTCAGATAATCAAAGGTACCTAAGAAAATCATGATAATAGCGATAATGGTTTGAATTATCCCAGAGTTGAGCGGCACACGGGATTTATTAGTCAATTTAGCAAAGAATTTTGAGAGAACTATTTCGTTGTCTTTGCCTAAAACATAACTGACACGTGTTCCGGTCATTGTGTAACCATTGATTGACCCAAAAACGGATATCAAGATACCGATCGTAACGATTTTTCCTCCGATGTTACCGAAAATCTTGATGGCGGCTTCGGAAGCGGCGTTTTGGTTTCCGGGGATGATGCTGAATGGTAGTTCTTTGACGAAAACGAAACTGATCAAGACGTAAACTAAAGTGATCAGGACTAAACCGATGATGATCGATTTGGCGAGATCCTTTTCGGGATTGCGCATTTCACCGGCCATGTTACCGACGTTCATCCAACCGTCGAAGGCAAACATCGTGGCCACGAACCCGGTCCCGAGTGCTGTCCAGAAATTGGGTTGAGAACCGGCAGTAACAGGGAAGAATGATACTGGGTTGTCGGATGGGACGAAGATCCCTACAGCGATGATCAAAACGATTGGGATCAGCTTGGCGATGAAGGCGACTGATTGGATACTGCCACCGACCTTGGCACCTAGAAGATTGACTGCAAACAAGAAGACGGTCAAGATTATCGCAATCGGTATTCGATAGGCTGCCGTCAAATTCAGTAGGTTGATGACTTGATTAGCAAAAACGATTGATAGCGCGGCAATCGCTGCTGGGTAGTAAATAACTGATTGATCCCAGGCAAGCAAAAAGGCTGGTACTTTCCCATAAATGTATTCGATGTACTTAAATATCCCCCCGGAAACGGGCAAGGCAGCTGCTAACTCGGCAATCGTTAGTCCGGCATTGATGGTGATGAAACCCGCCAACAGCCAGACGATGATGGTCAAACTGGCTGAACCAGTTGCTGCAGTCACACTGGATATTTTAAAGAAAACACCACCACCGATCACTAACCCCATAACGGTCGATAGTGCTGGAAAGAAGCCTAAATCTCTTTTTAAGTTGGACTCCTCGGATTCTGCTTTCATATAAATATCTCCTAAAAATAGTATGCTAGAAATTATATAACAGTTTTTATTGGTGACGAAATGTTTTTTATGGTAATTATCCAAATTAATCAGTAGAATTAAATTACGAGGTGATTATATGTTGAAATTAGGAATTATTGGAACGAACTGGATCACGCAACAATTTGTTGAAGCTTCGGAGGAAACCAAGTCTTTTCAGTTGACCGAAGTTTATTCGAGAACCGAAGGGAAAGCCAAAGTATTTGCTGATAAATTCCAGGCTGACGACGTAACGCTGACGACTGATCTAGAAACATTTTTCAGTAGTGAGAAGTTCAGTGTGGTTTATATTGCTTCTCCTAATAGTTTACATTTTAGTCAAGCTAAGTTGGCCATCGAGCATGGTAAAAATGTTATCGTTGAGAAACCTAGTACTTCAAATATTCATGAATTTGCCACTTTACAAGAGTTGGCCAAGGCTAAAGGTTGCTTTTTGTTAGAAGCTGCCCGCCATATTTATGAACCAATTTTCAAAAAGATTCAATCATATTTAGAAGAAAACAAGGACCAATTGAGTGGTGCTACTTTATCTTATATGAAATATTCAAGTCGTTATGATGATCATTTGGATGGTAAAGAACCTAATGTCTTCACAACTAAATTTTCTGGCGGTGCCTTGTATGATTTAGGTGTTTATACAATTTATGATGCTGTTGTATTATTTGGTATACCTGAGAAAGTTGATTATCAAGCTGAAATTTTGTCTTCAGGAGTCGATGGTAGTGGTAGTTTGACGCTCAAATATCCTAATTTTGATGTTAACATTATCGTCGGAAAGACGAAGAATTCATTCATGCCTTCAGAAATTTATTTTGGCAAGAAAACTTTGCTATTGGATAGTGGCGGTGACATTAATAGGTTGTCTGAAAGTGATGAGGATAAGCACCCTTCTGAGATCCCAACAACTAAGAGTGACAATCCGATGGACTCTGAAGCAATTGAATTTGCACGGATCATCAATGAAAATGATCAAGATAAGTATGCGCAACTGTCAAGATATGCTAGAATTGTTAATCGCGTTCTAGAACACGCAAGGGCTTCAGCAGGAATTGTATTTGAAGCAGACAAGGATGAATAAATTGGAAATACCAAAACTTTTTCAAGATTATTTTAAAGAAAATAATTTTGAGCAAATGACAAAGATTCAAGAATCAGTCTATCTGCCTTTTAAGGAAGGTAAGGATATCGTGGCCATGGCGCCTACTGGTTCAGGAAAAACATTGGGCTTTGTGATGCCAATGATTGAAACATTGGTACCCAAAGATGGTCTCCAGATTTTGATACTGGAACCTTCACAAGAATTGGCGATTCAAGTTAGAACTGTCATTCAACCGTTAGCAAAAGCAGTTGGTTGTTCAGTACAGGCAGTCACCGGTGGAGCCAATCCTCAGCGACAATTGAAAAAATTAAAAGAAAAGCCTGAAATTTTAGTAGCAACATTAGGCCGGTTAAAAGAATTAACTGACTCACGCAAGGTAAAATTAGGCAATGTTCAAACTGTTATTGTCGATGAAGCCGATGAGATGTTGAATGAAACCAAATTAGACAGTGTGAGACAAACACTTGATTTAATGCCGGCGGATGTTCAAATGACCTTCTTTTCGGCAACTGGTAATGAGATTTTTAAAAATATGTCGAAGTGGTTTGGCAAAGATTTCTTATTGATCGACCAACGATATGACCGTTCTTATACTGCTGGCATCAAGCATTATTTCATCAATACTGGTAGTGATGGAATGAAGAATACCTTGATCAGGGAAATGGCCCATAATAAAAAATTTCTCGGGATCGTTTTTTTCAATAATTCACGATCATTACATAAGATCATCAGTGATTTAGAACATTCAAAAACTAATTTTGTTGCTTTAGATAGTAAAATGTCTTCACAGCAAAGAAAAACAGCTTTGCAACTGTTCTCTTCCGGTAAAGTCAATCTGATGTTGACAACCGATGTAGCTGCTAGAGGGATGGATATTGACGATGTCACAACGATAATCAATTACATGATCCCCCGCGATAATAGCGAGTACCTTCATCGAGCTGGACGGACTGGGCGAATGGGTAAATCAGGTGATGTGGTGACCTTTGGTAATAGCCACGATTTTCGTAACTTACAAACATTCAATGATTTAGAGATCAAAAAGGTCTTCTTAAATCATGACGGAACTTTTTCTGATAAGGCCACTTATCACAAGAATAAACAAAATTCCGCCAGCAAATCTAAACCAAGAAATAAAAAACGTTTACGTGATCAAAAGAATAAAGGTAAACGTCGCGTCAAAAAACCTTTACAATAGTTTTTATTGGTGGCACGATATTAGTGTTGCCTTTTGGTCCCTTGGCTCAGCAGGATAGAGCAACTGCCTCCTAAGCAGTAGGTCCCCGGTTCGATTCCGGGAGGGATCATTAAGAATTACAGCAGTAATAGGATTAGTCATTGTTAATGACAACTTAAAAAGAATGGCTCTAAGTCAAATCGT
>NZ_AZFA01000002.1 GCF_001434295.1 Companilactobacillus versmoldensis DSM 14857 = KCTC 3814
CAGAAAGTTTAGACCCAAAAGTTCTGACCACTGATGTGAAGTGATCAGAACTTTTTTATTTATCTTCGATTAGAAAACTACTCAAAATATTCTCACGTCGATTCAAAAACAGTTGGTTATCCTCGACCGGGTGTACACGATTAGATAAGAAGACCATTGCAGAATCAGTCTGCTGATCCAAAGCAATGAAATGACCAGTATATCCAGTATGGAATAACACATGACCATTACCATCTGGCTTGATATCCCAACCGAGCGAACGTCCAGGATCCAATTGAGTGAAATTATGATACAAGTTTTTGAATTGTGGCTTTAACATGATAACTGCAAATTTCATGACATCATTTAAATTAGAGAACATCCCTGCAGACCCACATCTGACTCCTAGTTGACGCGCCTTAGGGTCATTTGCCACACCTTGCATAAATTCTCCATGTAATTGATAAGTGGGCGTACAGCGTGATTCTACAGGCTTAAAAGTACTATCTTCTAATTCCCAAGGAATCAAAATCTCATCAACGATGGCTTTTTGGACCGGCTCTTTGACAATTTTCTCAATGATCAAGCCTAAAAAAATCATTCCGGTATCTGTATATTTGACGATTCTTTCAAAATTTTCAGTTACCGGTAAATTCAACAGTGCATCGATCAACTCATCGCCATTCAATCGATCACGATTAGGGATATATCCGTCAATACCCGATGTGTGGGTAAGCAAATGAATGATTTTCACCCGCGGATCAGCAAATTTTGGTAAAATTTTTTGGATCGGATCTTCTAGAGAAATTTTTCCTTGGTCAACTAATTTTAGTATCAATGGGACAGTTCCCATGATTTTGGTCAAGGAGGCTAAATCGTATAATTCGTCGCCTTCTAGAGCTTGCTTTTCTGGCTGCCAGGAGCGATCGCCGTAAAATTCCTGCAAACTTTTTCCGTGATCGATAAAACCATAACTTACTCCGGGAACTATTTGTTGATTGACTAATGATCTGATCATTGCTGTCGTTTGTTCAAATGAGCTCATAGTTATCTCCTTTATCTAAAATAAAAGGTCGCAAATCCACGATGTGAGTTTGCGACCTTTGACGCAAGAAAACGCAACATCTATGCGAAATCTAATACGTCTGTATTATAACAAATTTCTTTAAATAGCAACGTTTCCAGCAAACTGACTATTATATAGATCAGCATAGAAACCGTTTTTAGCCATCAATTCTTCATGATTACCAGTTTCAACAATCGAGCCTTCATTCATGACGATGATCTTGTCAGCATCACGGATAGTTGATAATCGATGAGCTACCACGAAACTTGTCCGATTTTGCAACAAGCGCTGCATAGCGTGTTGAATATGGACTTCAGTTCTGGTATCGACTGAAGAAGTAGCTTCATCTAGAATCAGAATTTCTGGATCGGCAATAAATGCACGAGCAATAGTGATCAACTGACGCTGACCTTGAGAAATATTTGAGGCCTCTTCATTTAGGACAGTATCATAACCATCAGGCAACTGACGCACGAAACTATCGACATGGGCAGCCTTAGCAGCAGCCAGGATCTCTTCTTTAGAAGCTGACTCATTACTGTACTTAAGGTTGTCGTAAATCGTTCCTGTGAACAACCAAGTGTCCTGAAGGACCATGGCATAGTGTTGCCGAACTTCTTCACGACTCATGTTTCGGATATCACGACCGTCTAATTTGATCGAACCACCCTTCACATCGTAGAAACGTTCTAACAAGTTGATGACAGTTGTCTTACCGGCTCCCGTCGGTCCAACGATGGCAACCATCTCACCAGGGTCTACTTGCAGATTGTAGTCCTCCATTAACAATGGCTTATCCGCATAACCAAAATCCATATGATCCAAAATGATCTTCTTATCAGTCTCGATATCAGGGATATCGACTGGGTCATTATTCATTTCTGGTTCATCGATAACTTCAAAAATACGTTCTGCTGAAGCTACAGTGGCCTGAATAGTATTGGCTAAGTTAGCTAACTGAGTGATCGGTTGTGAAAATTGATTCATATATTGAAGAAAGGCTTGGATATTACCCAAAGCAATCCCACCATTAGCAACTTGGATACCACCAAACATGGCAATGAAAACATAACCCAAGTTATTAACTAAAGTCATTAAAGGCATGATGATACCAGAGATCATTTGTGCACGCCATGAAGCTTTATAGAGCGTAGCATTTTCCTGATCGAATTTTTCTAAAGCTGTCCGTTCATGGTTAAAACTCTTAACGACCACGTGACCAGCGTAATTTTCCTCAACTTGGTTGTTCAAAAGACCAAGTGATTTTTGTTGTCGAGCAAACAACTTCTGTGAAGCTGGAGCAACAAAACCAATCACGATCAAACTCAATGGAATAGTTGCTAAAGCAATCAGTGTAAGCTGCCAACTGATCGTGAACATCATGAACAAAACACCAACGAACGTCACAGTACTAGTTACGACCTGGGTGATACTTTGCTGTAAAGTACCAGCAATGTTATCCATATCGTTAATAGCACGAGACATGATATCACCATTGGAATGCTCATCATAATAACTGATCGGCAAACGTTTCATTTTAGCTTTCAGGTCTCTTCTTAATTTATACACAGTTCTTTGCGAAATCCGTGACATCACAAATTGTTGAACGAAGCCAAAGATGGCTGAAGCAATGTACATTAAGAACACGATAAGGATAATTTGTTTGATCTTATCAAAATCAATTGGGAATTGATCTACTTGAATACCAGCTTTTTGTTGAGCAACACCAGTCATGAAACCTTTATAAATAACTGTTGTAGCCTGACCTAAAACAGCCGGTGTCATTACTTGAAAAACTGAGGACAAAATTGTCAAAATGACGACTAAGACCATGCCCCAAATATAAACAGACATATACGAAGCCAAACGCCGAACTGTTTTCCAGAAATTCTTCGGCTTGCTAGCTTTAGGTCCAACTGCATGAGGATTTTTAGGCCCAACTGATTGAGTGGTAGTTTCTTTGTCTTTAGCCATTATTTGCCCCCTTTAATTTGAGACTCAATAATTTCTTGATAAGTCTTATTATTTTCTTTCAATTCTTGATGAGTTCCTAGTCCAACCATTTTACCGTTATCAAGGACTAAAATTTGATCGGCGTCAGCAACAGTTGAAACACGTTGTCCAACAATGACCACAACACTTTGATTGATCTTAGGATCTGCTTTTAGAGCAGTCCGAAGATTCAAGTCGGTCTTGAAATCAAGTGCGGAGAAGGAATCATCGAAGACATAGATCGAAGCATTTTTAACCAATGCACGTGCAATAGCTAAACGCTGCTTTTGACCACCAGAGAAGTTATCCCCGCCTTGTTCAACTTTGGCATCAAGGTCATCGACAAATTCAGTAGCTTGTGCGATATCCAATGCATGCCAAATATCATCATCAGTCGCATCATCACGCCCATAAAGCATATTACTGCGAATAGTTCCCTTAAACAGCACTGCTTCCTGAGGAACTAATGAAACTTGATGATTGATATCTTCAGTATTCAAAGCTTTAACATCCGTCCCATTGATCCGAACCGTTCCGGTTTCTGAATCATAAAATCTTGGGATCAGATTGATCAAAGTACTCTTACCAGATCCAGTACCACCAATAATAGCTAAAGTCTGACCTTTTTTCATATCAAAATTGATATTTGATAAAGCCAATTTTTCAGCACCTAGATAGCGGAAGTTTACATCATTGAACTCCAATGAAGCTTCCCCTTTGATCTTAGCTGGTTTAGCAACTGTATCGATCTGACTTTGTTTATCTAAAACTTCATTGATACGAGCAGCTGAAGCTGAAGCTCTTGGAATCAAAACAAAAATCAATGATAAAATCATAAAACTCATTAAAATTTGCATCGCATATGTCATAAACGCAATTAAATTACCAACTTGCATCGATTGGTTAGCGATATAATGAGACCCCAGCCAAGTAATACCAATATTAGTCCCACTCATGATCAATGTAATAAATGGAACCATCATTGCAACTATTGTATAAACTTTGATAGCATTGTTTGTATAGTTGTCATTGGCTCCTTTGAAACGATTTTGTTCAAAGTCATCCTGACGAAAGGCTCTAATAACCCTTACACCAGTCAATCCTTCACGGAAGATCAAGTTAAGCCGATCGGTCTTCTTCTGCATTGCCTTAAATAATGGCACTGCAAAATACATAACTGTACCGACAACAATGACCAAAGCAGGAATAACAACAATGAATATTTTTGTCATTGCCGCATTCTTCTGATAAGCCATAAATCCTGCACCTACTAGTAAGATTGGAGCCATGATCATCATCCTCAACATCATCACGATAACGTTTTGAATCTGCATAACATCGTTTGTAGTTCTCGTCGTCAAAGATGAAGTGTCAAACGCATCAAATTCATCATGAGAAAAGAATAAAACTTTTCTAAATAAATCTGAACGTAAATTTCTTCCTAATCCCTGTGAAGCTTGTGACGCCAAGAATACGTTACAAATCGAAGCTAGAACTGTTAGCACTGATACAAAAATCATTTTCATACCGGCAGTCACAATATAACCTGTTTGTCCTTTGGCAATACCGTTATTAACGATATCCGCAGTAATATTAGGTAGATATAATGAAGCAATAACTTGAACGATCATGAACATGATCGATCCAACGACTTGCCAGATATTCAAACGTCCGCGCACTACCTTAAACATTCATTCACTCCCTTTTCTCGAAGACCAAATCGGTCATTCTAGTATTAAATCACTTCTTGCGATAGAATTCTATAAATAGAACAAATAAGGTGGTCTTACATTGACTAATAAAAATCCAGAATTTAATCCATTTAAAAGTCTATTTCATATTATAGCCTTTATTTTACTTTTTATCGTTGAGCAAATACCATTAAGCATTTTAACTTTCACCAAAGCTCAACTTGGACCAAATTACGAAAGTTATTTAAAAGTTGCTCCAGTAATTTCATTATTATTAATGATCGTCACAGCAGCGATTTTATACTTCACATTTAAAAAAGCGCAAAAGTTCCCAACTGTTAGATTCACTAACAAAACCTGGCTGACTATTTTAGCTGGTACCATTTTGGCTCTGGTCATTAACTACGCAACAATACCCTTTATGAAGGCTCAAAATTCAAATGTTGATGCACTACAAACACTCGGGCAAAACAGTCAGATTTTATTAGTCTTTTCTGTCCTGGTTGTATCACCGATCTTTGAAGAGATACTCTTCCGAGGAATCATGATGAATTGGTTTTTTGTTAATCGACCATTTGTTTCAATTTTGATCAGTGGAATAATTTTTGGATTTGCTCATGCTCCGATTTCAAATAACATGGATTGGATCTATGCACTATCTAAGATTCTCTTAGGAATTTTACTAGCAATTGTATATTATAGAACCAAAAATATAAAAGCAGACATTTCTGTTCATTTCTTAAATAATTTCTTATCAATCGTGCTGGCTATATAATATGGATAAACAAGAGAAAACACTTCAAACAACTATCAAAAACACTATTCGAAATACTTTGATCTATGCTATCTTCAGTATTTTATTACTGACGACTGGCACGATCACAGGTTGGATCTTCTTTGAATTTGTCGCAATTGCCTCAGTCTTAGTCACCTTTATCTACTTAATTTACCTAGTGTATTTAACGATACTTAAAATAAGATTAAAAAATGACCAAAATCATCATTGACATATCTATGTCTTTCAAGTTAAAATATAAAAGTTGTTTAATTGCCCGTTGGTCAAATGGTTTAAGACGCCACCCTCTCAAGGTGGAGTTATGGGTTCGATTCCCATACGGGTGATATTTTAAGTATTTTATAACATTTTCATTTTTATAAAAGGGCTGTAAACGTTGAGTTTACGGCTTTTTTATTTTTTGCATATTCTAAAGCATTCTAGATTTTTATATAGTTGTCACACAAGTGTCACACAAATCACGCAAAAAAATACCCACACCTAAATTAATAGATGTGGGTTGTTATATAATTTTGCAAATAAAAAAGCCCTACTTGACAAAGGCAAATGACAAGCTAGGCTTCTACTAGAACGGCAAGACTACTGAGCGTTGTAGTCAAGAGATACGAAACATTCAAAACTTAATACAAGTGAATCTTAACAAATTATGTAGCAAACAGTCAAATTTTTTTCACTTTTCTCTTTCTTTTTGATAATATCTTAAAAGAGGACATGCACTGCGCTTCGTTCTCGTATGTTTGTGCTCTACGAAGAATAAATAGTTCTCAAATGGAGGTACGAACATGAAAAATTTAATACAATTTTTTGTTACACATGGATTCGAGTTGTTCACACTTGGCATAGCTATCATTGCCGAGTTATTAATCGCAATTTTTATTCATTAGTCAGCAGTGCGGCAGATGTGGGATTGAGCCCCCGCATCTGCTTTTTTTTTGTTTACACAATAACACATACTTTAATTTATATCCAATAAAAAAACCACACCTAATTTAATAGGTATGGTTAATTCAATATTACTTTTCAGACTTCTTGTTAATTTTTTCAGCAACCTTATCAACAATATTGTCGGCTTTTTCTTTGGCTTGTCCAACCTTTTCTTGAATCTTACCTTTTAGCTCTTTCTTATCATCGTCAGTTGCTTTCCCAACTGTCTCATTAGTTTTTCCTTTAATCCTATCCTTTTTGCTATCAATACTCATATTAACATCTCCTTTTGAATATATTATTAATGAACCTTTTTTTGCAATTCATCGCCAGCTTTATCAATACCTTTAGCGGCAACAATAGTTCCTCCTATAAGTACACCTCCGACGATCAATGTACTAACAGCCATAAAAACAAAAACATTCTTTAATATACCCATGATGTGATCCTCCTCAAGCTTTTTTTCTTACTACGAAGGATACAATCAATACAAGAACGATTGCTCCAATCAACGATGGAACGATTGCCATTCCTGCAAGTTGCGGACCCCATGATCCTAATATTCCTTCACCAATGAATGATCCCACAATACCAGCTATTATGTTAGCAATCCAGCCCATAGATTCTCCTCTATTAGTAACTGCTCCAGCGATTGCACCAATAACTGCACCTACAATTAGAACCCATAACCAATGCATAAAATCACTCCTTTTTATATTTATAATTAGATGCTAATATATTGAGATTATTTTTGCAAATTATACACAAAAAAAGACCCACACCTAAATTAATAGATGTGGGTATTATTGTATCTTTATCCCTTGAATCCAGAACCTTGCTGAAATTTTACTGGGATATATTCATCTGTGGAAACTTGGTAGCACCAGCCTACATTAGGTACTTTAAATAGTTCTTCACCGGTTGCCCATGAAGTGCCACCTTTAAATAATTGGTTGCTGTCTTTGATACTTTGACCTTTAGAATTGTATGCATTAACTCCGTAGCCGTCTAGATAATTAATCACGATCTTACCCGCCTTGTCAGTTACCGACTGTGGAATGTAAGTATCATTACCGATTTTAAAGTACGCTTTTTTATCATGTACTAGAATATCAGACGATTGCCATGCCGTTCCACTAAGGATGTCAGTCCCAATATTGGGAACGCCTTTGCTACTCGTTGTGGTAAATGCTTTGAAGTAATCAGCCGTCACGGTCACCACATTATTAATAGTGGCTTTTTTCTCTGGTTCGGGCTCGTCATCAAATCCGTTTGCAAGGTCATATGCTAGCTGTGATTTAATGATACCCATGCTTGCAAAATAAGGATAAGGGTCAACATGGTCACCGCCAAAATTATTAGTTACCCATTGATGTGTCTTGATTCCATTGCCCCCACCATCTAGGGTGAGTGGGATGCCGTAAGCATTAGCATAGTAGCGAGCTACTTCCACATACAAACGATAGACTTCTTGAAATTGCTGCTTGTCGCCTGTTCTTGCAAATTCGATTTGTACTGGTGCGTATGGATTAGCCGTTAATGCTCCCCACGATACGTAGCCTGGTTCACCGATTTGGTAAATTTGCGCCTTGCCATCCATATAACCAACGAAAAACTGAACGTAAGCACTGCCATAGTTATTATGCATATACTGTACTTCATGCAGTAACGCTTGTGAATCTCGCTTGTCGTTATCATTACCAGATTCGTGGAGGATAATAAAACGGTTAGAAGCTAGCCGTGTATCACCTTGATAATCGCCCAGTGCGTATGTCTTATTAATAATATTCGGATTAAACATTTATTTGCCCTCCTTATTTTCTTTCTTAGGTTCGCCATTCTCAGCATCTTGGCTAAGTTTGCTTAGCCTATCCTTGATAAATTGCGGAAGTGGCAAGCCCATTTGTCCTACGTTCTCTGTAATTGACGTAGCATACATAAATATCCACAACCATAGAACCGCATCGCCTACCCATTTATATCCAATAGCAATTGACCACGGATATAATAGCCACACTAAAAGTATGATCGTGATATGAATAGCGAATCCTTTTTTGCCGATACCGCTATCGGTTGTAGATGTTACTAATGATTTTGAAATCCCTGTAATCACATCGGCAAAAATTAAAACTGCCAATGTGAATAGCAACGAATTTTTGTCTAAGTGTTCCATTGCATCAATCCAATTAATTGGACCGACATTTGGTAATGGTGCATACATATATATATTTCATCTCCCTAATTTTTCGTAACTAAAATAAGCCTATAAGGCTGTGATTTTAGTTATTTTTATGTCAGTTACCTGACCCACCGTGATTTGTTGATTATTAATCATCAATTCCATTCTTCTACTGTTATCATAACTGTATAGTTATAGCCTTTGGATGTTGTCACTATAAGTTTGTCTGGTTCATCAGTCAAACTTCTTTCTCGATGGATTTTCAAAGATGTATTTTGGAACTGAGTTGGTTCATCAATCGAATTGACATCAAAAACCTGTTTCGATGTTACAGAACGAATTCTAAATTTTTTTAAACCCTCCCAATGTTTCCCCACGTTAGGAAATATTATTTCCGCCGTAGAGGGTGAGAGATATAAATCATCATTATATCTAGAAATAGTCGAGTCATGGTCACTACTTATATACAAAATAGTACCTGGTTCTAATTTAGCTGCGCCACCAAACTCTTGACCGTTATACATAATTTTACCCACGTCATTACCTCCAATTTTTAAATTCATTTAGATACCTCCTTAAGCATCAGGAATCACATACAGAATTTTTGGATCAACAGTTCCAGCACTAACTAACGCATCGTAGTCGTCTTGACTGATTGAAGTAATCATAGTTTTAACGGTGTTCTGTAGTGCTGTAACGTCCGTCTTGTCGGCTTTCTTCGTGATACTTTCATCAATAGCATCAACAGTAGTTTGATTCTTACTAATCGTATCTGCCAGTTCTTCAATAGTATCCATATTTTCAGGCGCTGACCCGATAATATCCTTGATACTTTGTTCAGCGTACGTTTTGGCTTGTCCAACACCTGTAGCAACCTTGCTGTCGACATTGGCAGTTGTGGAATAGTTGGCTTTGTCTAAGGCATTTGTAATAGATGTTTGAACATCTTCCGGAGCTGGTGTCCAATCAGTTACAATATTTCCTTCCTGAATTTGAACATTATCAACAGTTTTCCAGCCATATCCATCATTTAATGCAACAAACCCAAAGCGAAACCTAGTTATAGCAAAATCTTCTGAAATTTTTACAGTGCTAGTCCATCTCTCCCATTTTGTAGAATCACTTGTAACGTGCCGTGAATGTTCCATAAATGCACCCGTTAAAGGTGTTTCTCCAGAAAACACATAATCAGATGCCTGACCACCTGCGGAACCTGCGGTTGAATAGTAATAACTAAAAGTGTATGTTTTGCCGGCTTTTAGTTCAATCGGATTATCTAGCGTCCACGATTTACTATAATCCGTTACTTTTTCGCCAGAAATCTTTGCCATGTATGTTCCGAATGGCTTGGGAGAACCATCATATTCTTTAGACAAAATTAATCCATGGCTTTTTCCAGACTCAAAACTAGAATCCAAAACTAAGTTTCTAGTTCCAATTTCAGGAACCTTCAAAGCATCATATCTGTTTTCAATACCTGTTGCTCGGCTATCTAAACCGTCTAAAGATGTATTTAAATCTTCAACGTCTTTATTAATTAATGCTTTGAAGCTGTCATAGTCGCCTTGCAAAGTCTTTAGTAGTGCTTTAAATCTGTTTTCGAAGTCTGCTTTTTGCTTGCCGAAATCAGTTTCAAAGCCTGCTTTTTGGCTATTAAAATCACTTGTCCGTTTGCCTTGAGCGTCTGTAAATGCTGTCTGTGAACTACTTTGGAATTTGTTCCATGCCGCTTTAGCAGCATCCAAGTCTTCCTTCGACTTATCCACAAAGTCAGTCATCTTGCCAGTCAGCTCAGCGACTTTCCTATCAATCGTCGAATTTCCGGTATCTGCAAAGTCTTTTAATGCTAAAACGTAAGATTGACCTTCCTTGATTAATGTTTCAAAGTCATCGATATAACTGCCTGCTTCTTTTATTGATCCGATCCCTTGTAGCACGACTAACTTCACACTTGATGTGGAATCATCTCCGATTTTGAAATACATGTTTCTGAACACGCCGACATTTGTGTACATTTCATCTGGAAACTTGACCTTGAACGTGTTTCCCGACTTATCGGTCACAGGTTGCTTAATCAATCTTTCATCGGGTGTCTTGGCAATGAGTTCAATGTCAACTGTAGATAAATCAGTGTACTTTTCGAATGACTTTCCTAAAGTAACTTGTAGCTCGTCGCCTGTGTCGCCTTGACGAATCTTTAAAGGTAACTCGTAAATAGGCACTGTCTTGTCTGTATCTAGAATAATTTTAGGTAAACTCATTTAATTACCTCCATTCAAAATATTATTAATTAAACTTCTATCAAAATTAAAAGGTCTATGAAGTTGACCATCAAAATATGTATAGTAATCATGCAACTTTTCAAATAATGGATATTCCAAATCAATTAAATGAACATATGTATATCCTTGTTCGATAATGTTTTCATCCGGCTTAAAATCATTAAACAATTTGAAACTATATTTGGAATCGTCATCTGATTTAAGATAATCAGTTACGGCTCCAACATCGTTGGTTTTGATATAAATATTTGCCAATTATTTTTGCTCCTTTTTTAATTTTTCATTTTCTTCTTTGAGATGTTTATTTTCGATAAACAAAACAGAATTCTCAACCTGTGTATTAGCCAGCTTTTCAGATATATCCTTAATTACTTCATTTGCATCTACATTTGAATTCATTATTCTGTTAGCACCTTTCTGCCATTGATTAATAAATCTCCATTACTTGTACCGGTTAATTTAGCACCATCTACCCAGATGTACCCACCATTTGCAGTTGACATTCCACGAACTCCATCAATCTCATAAACAGTCAGATTAGGCGTTGAAATACCATAGCTAGTGACTGATGTTTTGGTTGAACCAGAACTTAAAGCAAGACCGGTATCACCAGTAATACTTACACCATGAATTTCACCACCATTGATATAAATACCTGTCATTGACTGACCCACAAATTTATCAGCATAGACGTTACCACGGTTATCAATAGCTACCGTACCTTTACCGTCATAATAGATACCTTTAGAGTTCCACCGCATTCCATAGTTACCACCCGATTCGCTGGCAACAATATCCGTTGGGTTTTCTCTATTGGGAAGGAACCTTATTACATAACGACCGCTGCCATTGATATAGCCCAACATGTTATCCCTGGTATCGTTAACATTTTTCTTCAATTCGTCCATCAACTGCTGTTTTTCTTTATCGCTGGCTTTCAAATCATCGACATTTTTGTTGGTTTCGTTAACATCATCCTTTACGTCTGAAACATCCCCAGAAACGTTATCAATTTTCTTGTCTAAATTATGAAATACAGACGTGGCTTGAGTACCTGCTTTAATGACTGTGGCACTTTCATTAATTGGGTCGAATTGCATTTCATAAATTCTTAGTTGAACGTTGATATCAAAATCGGGATCATAAATCTTAGCAAAGTCAGCAAGTTCAAACTTCTGCTTTCTAAGACTTCGATATTCAAATGTATTGATTTCAACATCATATGCTGGCTTATCAATTCCTGGATTGTCATTGAAGTAATTGTTTGCTTCCGTGGAGAAATCCTTTCCGCCTTCGACTGCACTAGAAAAGTCCACCGCTTTCAAATACTCGTGCTGGTATTTTGAATAGAGTGGACTTTTTATTTTACTTCCATAAATAGGTTCTTTATTTTCTCCCTCTTTAGGCTTGTAATAAGGGATGATTGCTGTTACCAATCCGTTAAGTGAACGTTTTACAGATATATTTGAGATATTCTTTCCTTTTCTCAAAACAATCGTCTTAAAATCATTGGCTTTAGTTAAATTCATATTGAATTTATCTTTTAAAACATACGTACCAGTAACTTTTGCGATTGAATTGGTTGAGCCTATAACCATCTCGTTGACATTAGTATTAGATTCAAAAATAACGTTAGTGCCTGTAAACTGCTCATCAATGTCAGTTGTCAAACTGAACTGACTTGGCGTATTAGTAGCACTTTTAATCTGGTTCAAAATATATTGTGCATTGAACCCATCAATTGGAATCTGATTTTGAGCCATGTAATTGTTAAGAATTACGCTAATATGGCTGCATGAAACTTTGACATATCCAGATGTGGAATCCTTATCGATGTCGGTAATCATAAATAGATCATAATCCCGAACTGAATCAGGTTTAACTTTCACTATCATTTCTTCTTTAACAACATTATAGAATCGACTGTTCTTGGCCAATTCAAAGTCAAATGTATAAGCACCATTCAATGTATTTTGAACAATAGCACTTCCTTGGATAATCCCAGTTATCTTACCTAAGCCATTATTTGTGAATTCAGTTTCATCTGCTTTGTATAAAATTGGCGTCATATTGTTCGCCACCTTGGTCTAACGATTACTTGTGATACATCACCATCCCAGGAGATTTTATTAACTCCACGAGAGAGAGAGGGAAATTCGTCTATAGTTGTATTCTCATTAACGAATGTGATGCTTCCATCGTCTTTGGTCTTAAAAGCATCTTGATTTTCTTCAGCTGAATCCAACTCAATAAAACCATCAATGTTTAAATCAAAAGTACGATCATTAATTTGAAATTTAACAGCACCATTCCCAGTAATTTTGAAATATGGTTTCGCATCAAATAAAAAATAACTAAATAGCTCAAAAGGTTCTGAGAAAGTTAATTCTTTATCGATTTCAAAATATTTAAACGCCGCTGCTGACAATTTATATTTATAAATTCTAGCATTAGACAAACGTGTAATTCTATCAACTTCCACATTTTCGATGTTCTTAACAAAGTATGTAAAATCAGGGTCTGTATATATTCTAAATGGCTTATAATCAAATCCGTCAAACAATGTAAATAACTGAGCCTCTAAGTTATATCGTTCCTGTTCAGTCTTAGCCATGGTTACGAATTCTAATTCGAATTCACGATTCTCGTATGAATTTTCATCAGAAATTAAAGATTTGCTAGAACCATCAATACTTGTCAAACTCCCTTTTCGCTTTGGAAGCGGAATTTTAACAAATGATGTAATACGTGAATTTAATACATCCACGCTTGAAATATTATCGATTACAAATTCTCCATCTTTAATAGTTAACTCCTCCTCCCTGAGCTAGTATGTTTCTATCATCTTTTCGCTTAATTTCTCTCATTACCTTATCCGCCAACTTTCTAATATCCGTGTCACTTGAGACAGCTGCTTGAATGTTGATTGTGTATTCATTGTGGTTTTTTACAGGACTGTTATTGACTGGGTTACTTGAATTAAAGTATTGAGTTGTCTGATTAGTAAGGCTTGGACTTAATTCATTAAAGTCTTTAACAACGCTTGAATATCCAGGAGTACCGTTAGCATATTGCTTAATTCCACCTAACAAACGGTTAGTTTGATTAGCAGGGACAACTTGCGAATGCTTTGGAAGTGTAACCATGACATTACGTCCTTGTGGAATAAATTGTTCGCCAGTTGGAAGTTTGATCAACTCACGGAACATTGAACCACGTTCATCATTGACCATTGCAATTTCTTCACCAGAATCATTAGTACCTTTGGCGTGTCGGAATATTTTAGAAACAACTGTGACGAACGAGTGAACTACTGGATTTTGTCCATTCCAGTTTAAAATAGCACCAATAGCTGCCTTGGATTTCTTTATGACGTCTCCGGCATCACCTTTATACTTTTTGGTATGAGCTTTCTTGTTATTATGTCTTTGGGTGGCATTTTGTGATTCTTTAGAAGCTTGCTTGTTATTTGAAGGGTCACCTTTATACTTTTTGGTATCAACTTTCTTCTTATTGTGCCTTTGAGTAGCATCACGTGATTCTTTAGAAGCTTGCTTGTTATTTGAGGCGTCACCTTTATACTTTTTGGTATCAACTTTCTTCTTATTGTGCTTGTTGATAGCATCACTTGAAGCATTGATCTCACCAATTAATTGAGCTTTGTCACCTCTGAGTTTTTTGATAATAACAGGTTTTCCGTTATATGTACCGACTGCTCTTTCACCCGTTTTAGTCTTTTCCAAAACGTCTAGGTTTTCAGCTGTTAGTTTTTTCTTATCAGATTTAGACATATTCCAGCGAGTTAGCGTGTTGCCTGCATCAAAGAATTTAACCATGGCATCATCAGAATTAACAATGATATTCTTTTGAGCTTCTGGCATTTGATCGAATGAAACATATGAACCAATCAAATTACCTAAATCAGTTGCGGAATTCTTTGAATTGATAATGGCATCTTTTTCATCAACTGGTAGGTCATTCCACGTTCCAGCTTTAACCATTGCTGCAACAACCGGCGCAGAAGCTTTATCATTAATAATCGCATCATGAGCCTTAACGTCTAACCCATTCCATAATCCTGCTTGATAAAGTGGCTGGACAAGCTTAGCAGTTGCTTTATCGTGAACGATAGCATTCTTGTCTTCTAAGTTAAGTCCTTGCCATACACCAGCCTTAACCATAGCACCAATCAATTTACCAGACGCATTGTCACGTACAACAGCATTTTTCTCGTCAAGTGTTAAGCTGTCCCATTGTCCTGCATCAATCAACGCATCCACAATTTTACGGCTAGCCGTGTTGTTAACAATCAAATCTTTTTGCTTAGGGTCGAGTTTGTTCCACTCTCCGATATTTTTCAATTGATCAACAACTTCCGCATTACCTTTACCAGTAACAACAGCTTCCTTAGCTTTCATACTTAGGTTATTCCACGTACCAGTTTTAGTTAGTAAATCTGCTAAATCTTTCTCACCAGAAGTATTAACCAATGCTTGCTTGTCTTTCATGGACATATCGTTCCACTCGCCGGCATTGATCATAGCAATAGACAACTCTTTTTGACCTTTGGCACGTACAATTGCAGTTTGTTGCTTTGGTGTGAGCTTATCCCAGTTGTCAATATGCTTTACAACCTTGGTTAAATCTTCATCACCCTGTACACGAATCATTGTTTCCTTTTCTTTCCAAGGAAGGTCATTCCAACGTCCAGACTGTATTGCTGCTTCACCAATCATTGACTTAGCATTTGATGTGATTTTTGCATGTTTAAGCTCGAATTGAAGCTGTGCCCAACCCATACCAGTCTTGGCTGTATCGTTGATAGTCTTTTGTGCATCAGTCTTGATACGACCAGTCTTAGGGTCAAGGACCATTTTGTTCCACTGATCACTTGCTGTTTTGGCTGTTTTACTCATTTTTTTACTTGTATCTGCAATACGTGAGTTGGATGTGGATACTTTCTTTGCGGCTTTTTCAGTGTAATTAGCAGCATCTTCATACGATATTCCCATGGAGTTCAAGTACGATTGAATACTCCCAACTTGATGCTCTGCTATTATTCCAAGCTCAATATATTTCTTGCCTTGCTTGTTCATAGATTTTTCTTGGTCTTCATCAAGCTTGGACATGGCTTTGTTATAATCTTTTTTGCTCTTAATAAATCCGTTCTTGTATAGTGCTTTAATCTGCTTAGCTTGTTTCTTGTACGCCGCTTGTTCTTTGTTCATAGAAGCTTCAAGTGTTCTTAATTGGTTTCCAGCTTCTTTTTTAGTTATGTTCTTGGTGTCTTCACTCAATATTTTTTGAATTTGAGCTTTCTTCTTGCCTGAAAGACCTAGAAGTTTAATCTCATCATCATTCATTTTCTTCTTGGAATTCAGAATGTATTGATTTTCGTCATCAGTGTACCCACGGTGTTTTTTTGCAGCATTTTTAACAATGTCATTAACGTTGTCACTCGTTTGCTTAGCGTTCTTTTTAATTTTCTCATTGTTTTTCTTTTGCTTTTCCGCCGCTTTACTGACAATTTCAGCAACATCGTCTGGCAACCCCTTTAGGCCTTCGGTAAGTTTCTTATTAGCGTCATCAGCTGTTTGACTAATTTGGTCAGACATGCCTTTAAATGACTTAACAATAGAACTTGCGCTCTCACTGGCATTACCATCAAATTCTTTTAATGCTTGACTTGCTTGGCCATTAAAATCTTTCATGTGGGTGAGTGCTGTATCAGCTTTCTTACCAACAGTAGTTCCCCACTTGCTGGTTTCAACGCTTGATTCCCAAGCCTGTTTACCCCACGAATTCCAAGCCCAAACACCACCAGCGACTGCAGCAACTACTCCCGCAATTCCTAATGCAACTGGTCCAGACATTAAAGCAAATCCACTTGCTGCGCCTGCAGCACCTTCCATGCCTCCCGCTAATGTTGCTGCGCCACTTGCACCTTCGACTGCTGCGCTGCCAACTGTAGTAGCTGCTTTAGCAGCAGTTGCAGTTTTACCTGCAAAATTAGTGGCTTCAAATGCACCTTTACTAAGCATTGACTTAAATCTTTGTGCGCCAGTTGCTCCTAGCTTACCCGCTGAACTAAATCTAGCAATACCACCAGTCAACACAGATATAGCTGTAGATGTTCTACCAATAGTAGAAGTAAGTTTTCCAAAAATGCCAAGCACTGGACCAATGGCAGCGGTCAGCGCAACTGTCTTGATAATGGTCTGTTGCGTGGATGAATCCATCTTACTGAATTTCTTTACCACATTAGTTAAATCTTTGACTAGTGGCATAAGTGTAGGTGTTAACTTCTCACCAACCGTGATGGCTAAGACGTGTAATGATTCTTTAAATCTTGCAATTTTGGAGGCTGATGTATTGTTCATGGTATCAGCAATTTCTTTAGTCGAACCACTAGCTTCTTTAGTCTTCTTAGTCAGGTCAGTTAAAGCACCACCACCTTCATTGATAAGTGCATTCATACCTGCTTGTGCTTGTGTACCAAATGCCATAGCAACAGCGCTGGCTTTTTGCTCTTTCGTCCAACCCTGAGTATTGTTTTTGATCTTGTTCAATATCTCGGGAAGAGTGAGAGAGTGATTTTTAAAGTCTTCCACATTAATACCAAGCTCTTTAAACCCTTGAATGTTCTGTCTACTTGGCTTCATCAAACGTGTTAATGCTGAACGCAATGCAGTACCGGCAACTGAACCTTCAATACCTTGATTACTCATCAAACCAATTGCGGCAGCAGTTTCTTCAAGTGAGATACCAGCAGAATGAGCAGTAGGACCAACGTAAGTCATGGCATCACCCATGTCAGTAAATCCTGCAGCAGTTGCATTAGCTGTATAAGTCAAACTGTCAGTAACACGTTCAGTATTCTTAAGCATTCCAGCTGTACTATTAGACTTCAAGCCAAACTGTTCAAGTGTTGAAGTTGAAACAGTCATAACATCATTGAAGTCGTCACCAGAAGCTTTGGCAGCATTCAATATGGAAGGCATTGCTCCCATTGTTTGGTTGGCTGAATATCCACGCTTTACAAGCTCTGTCATACCAGCATTGATCTTATCAGTTGAAATACCATACTCTGTTGCCCATTTTTTACTTGCATCAGACATTTGTGTCATCTCTGATTTAACTTGAGATGCACTCTCACCATTAGCTTTCAGAAGTGGTGCAATATTAGCAATCTGTGAATTAAAATCAATAGCTGATTTAGCAGCATAACCAAAACCTGCCACAATTGGTGCAGTTACTCGTGTAGTCATGGTCGTTCCGACTGCACTCATTTTTTCACCGGCACGTGTGGCTTTATTACCAAATGCACCTAGTTTTACAGAAGCTTTTTGCCAACCAGAGTTTTGCAACACAATTTGCTTATTAGTGCTTTGCATTGCAGCATCTAACTGCATCATGTTCGCCTTTGTCTTGTTAACTTGAGCAGCGGCGTTTTGTTGTTTACGTGTTAACTTATCTTGTTCTTCAGACGTTGCGGCTGTTTTTTTGGATAGTCCAGCGTAAGTTGCTTCTTGCTCTTTCAACCGTGCTTGATAGTTACGCATTTGCTGTTGCATTGTTGAATATTTGGCTTTCAAGCCATTCAAACTATTACCATATGCTTTAGCGGCAGCATCTTGAGCTTTTAAAGCAGCTTTTGTATTTTTGATTGTGGAAGTTAGTGCAGCAGAAGATTGTTTAAACGGGTCAATGTTTAACGTGACCGTTGCAGCTAAATGTCCTAAGCTTCCTGCCATATTCTAACCCCTCTCTTTAAGCAAACAAGAACGGGAACGCTCTATCGATAGTAGTTTCTTTCTCTTCGTAAATATGGTTCAACCTGTGGACATCGTCCATAGTCATTTTGTCTAAATCAGACAACTTGTAATCCTGTTGCATCATACTTTTGTAAAAACTATCGATATTATCGAGCGAATCCGTAAGTGATTGCTTTGTTATTTTTTTGCTTTACCTTCGTCAACTTCATCATCGTTAGGTGTTCCCAGTGCATCATCAATAGCTTTGGAAACTTCTGTCATAGCCTTTAAATCAGCACCGTTTAAAACATCTTGACGTGAGAACTGGTTGTTCCAGAAATTAACAGCAAAATCGGCTACTTCTTCTGAATTCTTTAAAAATTGTTTATCAGTTGGACCATCATCATCTTGATACATAGCCACTTGATGTTGCTGTAAAATCAAAGCTCTTGTGATTTCCTTCAAATATGGTGGCTCTGTTCGTTTAAATTCTTCAAGCTTGCCATCAATTCGCAATTTAATTTTATATACCATTGATTTCTCCTATAAAAAAAGCCGAAACAAAACGTCTCGACTTAAATATTTGTATTCCGACCGCCACCGCTACCAGACAGGGAGTATGCTGTTAAAAAATTATTCTGTGGTTGTATCTTCTGTGGTTGTATCACTCTTAGTCGTATCACTTAAAGTTGTGAATGATACTTTCACACGATTCGATTCACCACTTGAGTTTTCCCAGTAAATTCCGTATTTATCGGTATATGTTGTTCCAGGTTTAAGGTCTTTCATTCCTATCCATACAAAATTGCTTGTGTTAGACGAGCCTAATACTAGATTGTCACTCACTCTATAGCTGTTTAATTTGGATTCTTCGTCCTTCGAATTTCGAGCAGTGTTATCTGTAACAACTATATGGTCAGAAAATACTTCAACTTTTACCTTGTTTGGATCGATATTAACTGGCTTAGGTATAGGCAACGTCTTAAATCTAGGTACATCCACATACTCACTAAATAGTTGAGTACCAGGGTTGTACCAACGGATACTATACATATTTTCATATGCTGTATTTGGCTTAAGATTATCTATCTTAATGCTAAAATTCCCAACCGCACCATCAATTAACTCTGATGGTGTTTTTAATTGTAAATTTTCGCCTATATGTGACTGTGGGTCACCATTTTTATCAGTGACCACAACGAATGACGGCGTTATTGAGCCAATTGATAAATCACTAGGCTTTACTGGGAATTTCGTCTAAGGCCTTCAAATCTTCTTCTGTCTTAGCGAATACATATTTCTTGAATGAAGCAAGATCAAACTCTTCACTGTCTTCACGACCAATAACAACCATCATGCCGTCATCAGCATCTCCACGAGGTGCAAATGTACCAGTTGATTCATCTGCTTGTGGGTCTGGTGTTCCGTCAACAGTTTTTGTATCGATACCTGGAAGTGAGAACTTACCTTTGAGCATACCTACCCAAACGCCTTTACCGTCTTCCATTTTCGTCTTGAATACTACGGCGATATCATTAGGTACAAGGTTCTTGTTGTACAATTCAACGCCTTTCTTAACATTGATACCAAACCAATCTTTACGTGCGTCTGATGTAATATCATAGATTTTAACGTCCAATGTTGCTTCTGAAATACCACCAGATAGAACAACGTAAGGACCATCATCAGCTGCGATCGATTTCAATTCATTTTTTAGGTCCATCTTAACTTCTGTTAAGCCTGGAAGTGCTTTCTCTTCACCAGGTACAAAATCATCTTCAACTAATCCATAACTGAAATGTGATGCACCAAATTTAACTTTTCCCATTATTAATACCTCATTTATTTAATATTTTTTTGCATAAAAAAAGGACTTACTGATTAAGCAAATCCTTGAAATTCATAATTACTTTGGACCATCAATAGGTCCGTCATGTCTGGATCGGTAGCTCGATATTTGTAATAACGTTCAAATCCAAACGAACGCATCAACTTATATATCAACCGTTCCATATCAACCGATTCTTGAGCTTTAGTTTTAACTATCCAGAAATCTATTTGAAAGCGTGGATATTCGATAATTCGTTCATCATCAGCATAGTAAGCCAAATCACCTGGGATAGATGTAATCCTTATCCACGGTGCATTCTTGTTCTGAACAAACGAATTAACTGGTGTACCCACAAATATTGGATTGTTAGATAGTCGTTTACCTCTTACATCATTCATAAAATCAGTCAATGAAGTGCTTTGATTTAAAAACTTATATACGTCATATTCTGAAATTGTCATACTTGTAAATTATCCTTAAAAATTTGTAGTACTTGACCACGTGTCTGTTCTTGAGTTTCCTCAATAAAATGCTGTGGCTCTTGCTTTGATGTACCTGAATTAGGAAAGTGAGCAATTGGACCTTTGACCTTGTCGTAACCAACTGGTGCTTGATATTCACCAGTCTTAATGGACACACTACCAACTTTCATATGCTGTTTAAGGTGTCCTTTACCACTGTGGTCAATTGATGAAACTGGGGTGTTTTCTGCTAATTGCTCGCCAAAAAATCGAGCACCTTCACGTACTGACTTTCTAGCCTTCCTATCAAATCCAGCTTCTAATGTTTTAACGTTGTTCAACATCTCTTCAATACCTGTTACAGTCATTTATTCCACCTCCTTACAAGCTATCTTTGTGACATTTCGTTTGTCATAGTCTGGATCGATACTGTCTATCCCGTATTCTTTACCACGCCAAATTACGTGCCACATGGAATCAATAGGAATACCGATCTCAAATTTGATAGCAAAGTTAGGCGATTCTTTACGCATACCGACCTTAGTAGACGGGTCACGAAATTCCCGTATTGGTGTGTTCAATAGTTCTGCCCAGCAAGAATATTCTGTGGTTTTTTCTTCTTCGGTAGGCACGCCAAATTCTGTAACGCCTGGATTTTTAGAGATGAATTCAATACGTTCAGTCATGTGTGTCAATCTCATTATTCATCACTCCCTAATTCGGTACGGAGTTGATTAATGACATTAACAACCGTTGTATTTTGGAGTGGAAAACGCATGACTTCTGAACCCGTACCGCGATAGTAGTAATCTTCTTCCACATACTTCATCAGTGCCACAAAAAAGCGGCTATCCTTAATAAGATCGGTGGGAGTGAGATCGGTGTCAATAGCTCGTGCAATCTCCATTGAACCAGAATCGATTAATTGTTTTAAAACATCATCATCAAATGATTGGTCAATTTTGCAGTAGTTTTTTAACGTTGCAAATCGCTCTTCATTAAGTAGGTCTGCCATAAGCTAGCCCCCAATCTTTGAAAGCAATGTGGCCTTTGTATCGCCACTTGCGTAAGTAATACCTTGACTATCTAAATATGCTTTAATCTCTGCAACAGTAGAGTTCTCATCAACCGCCCGTGTAGTTGGTTCTACTGTTTTATATGGGCTAGTCGCTGGGAGTTGAAGCCTTTTGTGTTAAGAAGTAACCAGCTTTTTCATCAGCAACTTTAACGTCAAAACGTGTTGCAGCTTGCAAGTATTGACCAAAAATCTCATTGTCAACCCAACGCACTTGGATATCTAATCTATCAGCCATGATAATTGCACGTTTAATATCACCAACCCAAGCATGTGATTCTCCAGCTTTGCCAAGTGCTGTATCTTCCACAACAGTCACTGGGATACCTAACAATCTAACTGGTGAACCGTCTACGATTGGTTGTTGTAATAAGTATTGTCCGTTGCCGTCTTTCAATGTATCTAAGTAATTATAGAATGATTGACTGGCAATAATTACCTTTTGATATGCAGGGTCGAGATCAACGTTAATAATGTGTTTAATATCATCAACTGATTCACCTGCAACGTCCTTAGCTGTAAAGCTTTGCAATGCTGTAGCAATTACAGAGTTTGTTGCATTGATTTTTTGTTCTTGTGCGTTTTGTGACACGATACCCAGCAAGTCCACGGCTGAATCAGCAATAGATTCGTTTGATACAGGAATAGCACCACGATATGTCTTAACTTCCCAGTTCACTGTTTCAAATTGTGGTTTTGCTAACTCTGGATTTTTAGCAAGTTCATCAACTGATGTAAGTCCAGTAGTAGCACGCTTCAAAATAGGATATTTACCTGAAGCAGTATTGGCTTTAAAGTGTTGTACTAATTTTGATAAGTCAGTAACTGATTTAACTTCTGATTCTGGATTGTAAACAATGTCCTCTGGGATAGTTACATCAGCATCTGGACTTGTTAAGCCATCACGTACAGCACCTTTAGTATGTAGATATGTATTCAATGCTGAACGTAATTCAGTGTTTCCACGCTTGAGTGAACGTTCTGGTCCTTGTTCGTCATCTGGCTTAGGTGCATCTTCTGGCTTGTCGTTTGCAACAGCCTTGTATGATGCAAGTGTTTCGTTTCCAGACTTGACTTCAACATCCAAATCTTTTACTTCTTTAGCTTTTACATCAGCGTTTTTAATATCATCATCTGATGGTTTTTCAGCATCTAACAATGCTCTTGTTTCTTGTACTAATTTTGTTTTACGTTCTTGCATGTTTTGAATGTCATTTTGCAATGAACGAATTTTTTCGTCGAGTGTCATATATGACCCCTTTCTGCCTACTTTTAGGCAATAAAAATAGCCATCCCATTAATCTTGGATAGCTTCTTTAATTTCTGAAATTTTTAACTCACGTAATAATTCATCACGTTTCTTGAGCAGTGGCAATTCTCTGATAGCCTTAACTTTCTCAAGCGACCTTGCACCAACGGAAACATTTGTATCTGAATATGCAGGTGTGGTAACTACTGATACATCATACAAGTGTGCAATGTTATTGATACGGCGTTCATAATCCACACCTTCGATATCACTACGCTTCCAGGTGTCGGCTGTGTCGTCATCTGGCATATCAAATGCAAATGAGCATTGATTGATAATACCCGATCTAATGTTTTCTAGTACATCATGAGCAAGTGTTGTATCTGGGAGTGTGACTTTAAACCTTAATCCAACGTCATCAACATTCATTTCAAGATTAACGCCCGACCGCCCTAACACTTGAGATTGATCGTGGTTAAAAGTAGCAACTACGTTAGACATGTCTGTATTATCTAAACAACGTTTGTCTAGAGTTTCCACAAACACATTAACAAATCCCAATGGATTGGAGCGTTTATCGAATTTCAACGCATAGCCTTCAATCACATTGCTGTTTGTTTCTTCATCACTTCGTAACTCAACCTTAGATTGTATCGTTCTTAATTCCCGTGTTTGATTCATTTCCCTCACCCCCTTTCTGGTCTTGATATTGTTCTTTCTTATCAAGGAATACGGTATTCAATGAAGATTGATAACGATTCATATTAGGGTCATCAATAGGTTTCTTGCCTAACTCACGTCTACCTTCGTTGTTTGAGTAAATACCATTTTGCTGAAGGGTGGCAATATCCGCAACAGCCATGCCTATTTCCTTAGATATATCAAAATCAAAGTATCTATCGTGTCTATCTTCATCAGACAGCAGTTTGAGCATCAATTCTTGCTTGATAGGCGTTAAATAAAACGGTAGATCGTACTTAACATATCCTTCTTGCAACTGCTTTACTGATTGGTTAGGCGAGTTAACGGCAAGCTTGAATGCGGGAATACGCAACGCCTTAGCAATTTGATTGGTTGACCAGTTATTTGAATTGATTAAATTCAAAACGTTGGTATCAACTTCAATAGGCGTGTACTTCATTGTGGAATCAATGATTACTGGAGCATTGCCACCAGTAGACTGTGCATATTCAAAGTCTTCACGAATCTTCTTACGAGCTTTCTTGTTCAATCTCGAACCAGGTACTTCAAGGACGGCACTCTTCAATCCACTCTTAAAGAACTTGGATAACGTATTAACTCCAGAACTTTGAAGATTCATCTCATCCCCCAACGATAAGAGTGGGGAGCGACCTAAAATAGTATCAGTTGAGAAAAATTTCATATGTATTACGTCTTCTGGCTTGCACTCAATCATTTTCCTTCCATCATCTGGAGTAAATTGATAAACATATTTAGCACCAGATGTAGTATTGATCTGATTGATGTTTGTTTGAGATGGAGCAAAGAATTCAAACTCAAGTGGCTTATGTGCTTGTGGTCCTCGCTTGCGTGGGTCACGTTTGATACGTGAATAAGCATTACCAGTAAGAATTGCATTAGCGACCATGGCAAACTTCCACGTGTAAGCAGAAATGATTTCACTACTCTTCTTATTCAATAAATAAGTAACTTCATCATCTTCCACAAATGTATCATCTTTGTCTTCGAATTCCAGTATTGGAAAGCGAGCAACGTCACCAGCAATAATTGATACAGCTGTTAGAACGTCAGAATTCTTTAAAGCCCCAATACCTACAGTGCTTCCACGTGAGATACTTGGCAGTATCCCGTCACTCAAGTACTGACCCGCCCAGTCATCTGGGTTAGTGTTTAAACTTCTAAAAAAGGCCATTTATTTACCTCCTATCTGATAGATATGCAATTACGATTAGTTCAATGCCGGATACTATCAAACCGGCAATCGTATTGATCTTGAAACCTGCAACAGCAAGCAACAAAAAACCACAGATTAGTAATATCTGTGGCACGTTTATTATTAACCAGTCAAATATGACCGATAATATATTTTTCATATAATCACCTAAAATCCAAAATCATCAGACATAACATAATCATCTGTTAAAAAGTTTTCAATATTCTCGGTAAAACAGATAGCGTAAGCATCAAGCAATGCATCAAGGGCATCAATTTTATTGCTGTACTTATTCTTATCGATTCTTACACCATTGTTGTCAGTCATGGTAACAGCGTTGTTGGCAGCATTCGTTAAAATCTCATTGCCAGAATGTTTTATCTTGCCTTCCAGAACGTCATCTCTGAATTGCTTTGTTGGCATTGAGAGTGTCATTGTCCCCTGCCTAATCGTTATCTGTTCCCATTCGGGGTGGTTCTTTTCGATAAGTGTTAACAGTGGTCCATATTGGTAAGGGTCATACATGATACCTTGTACTTGAATATCGTTACTTTCAATGAAGTTATCCAACCATTCGTAAACACGTTCGTTATCGATTACACCAGATTCAAGTGTGGTGATCTCGCATTCACCTTTTTCTTCCACACGTCTGTAGTCCATACGGTCACGTTTGATTTTTGCATCAAGTCCGTACTTCGTTCCAACAAATGAATAGTTGTCAGAATACCAAACACCCTCAACTGGATACATCCACGAGATGGCATACAAGTCAGAACTCTTACCAACGTCTACACCAAACCAAACACGCTGGCCATTAATAGGTGGCATTTCGTCCGCTGCGGCGTTTTTCCAACTTTCAATATCAATATATGAATTCTCTTCTGCTTGCCTCCACATGTTGAAATTCTTGACCAGAACGGCATTCTTTTCACCAGTTTGCTTGGCTACTTCCCAACGCTTACTCAAGTATTCTGTAAGCTTGCCACTGACTGACTTAACTTCTAACAGTGGATTGCTTTTAATCCATGTGGATTGATCTTCAATCTCATCAATAGATTCTTGTTCGGCTATAAATGCAAAATACTGGTCGTCTTCTATCTCACCTTTAAGGATTTCCTTCGCACATGGATATTCCACAGTGAACATAGGAGCGTTCATATTAAAGTTAGCTGTAGATATAATCACTATCAACGGATTATCCAGCTGACCTTGACCAGATTCAAGCAGTTCCATCATCTCTGATGTTTTACTTGCTCCGTATTCGTCTAGCATTCCCAGATATGGTTCAAAACCATCAGTCGCCCCCGTATCACGAGAGAGCGGGCGTACATAAGAATCATCATCAAGGTTAACAAGTAGCTCTCTAACCCGCTTGGTTGACTTCTTAACATCTGGATACTTAGCACGTAACTGATCTAACTGTTTTCTTGCCATCTCAAATGCAATTTTGGCTTGTTCTTTGTCGTTAGCAGTACAGAATATTTGTCTTGAACGTGCAGGATTCTTACCAAACAAGAATTCATAAAGGATAATACCGGCTATAAGTAGCGTTTTGCCTTGCTTTCTAGCCATTGACACGAACACTTTATGAAATCTACGTAAGTCGTGGTTGTCTTTTCGTACCCATCCATAGATAGATTCGATAATAAACTTCTGAAAACCTGCTAATTTGTGGTTATCGCCCTTTGGGTCGGGCAACATTTCAATAAATCTAACGGCTTTTTGTGCTTTTTTCTTGTCGAAAATGTACGGAAAGTCACTATTTTCGGACTTTTTGACGTCTTTTTCATGCCTTTTAACAGCATTTAATACTGACTTGCAGGAGAGAATATCACCGTTTAGTATCTGTTCAACATAATCTTCAAATGTTTCTACCAACTGGCATCCCTCCTATCCAAATATTTCTTTTAAGTTGTTCTGTTTCTTGGTGTCTTTTGGTATGTTCAATCTCATTCTGGAATCAATAGTCAATCCAATTTCAGAAGCTGCAGAACGAATATTTTTTGATATCTTATCTAGTGCATTAATCAATGTGATACGTTCGTTCATGTCATCCACATCATCAAGTGCCCTATTGATCTCATCAAACTGCTGATACCAAACACAATATTGTTCCACCATTGCCCTATCCACAGCTCTTATAGGAAGGTTACGCAGGTCTGGTACGATTCTCTTCCATTCTGCTTTAGCAACTCCAGATAGCCGTTTTGGGGGTGTTGGTTGCAGCATCTTGTAACCATCAGAAGCCAACACTTCGGCATTGTATTTGGCTTCTTGTTGTTGCTTAGTTAGATTAGCCTTAGACTGCTCTAACAGCCTATATCTCCCACCTTTACCAGCCATAAGCATCACCCCTTTCTGTTAGTCCCCACTTTTGGCAATATATGGGGTTTAGCCCCCACTCTAAAAGCTTATTAAATAGAATTTCGCTCGCAAAAAAGGGGGCGTGTGTTCAATCGTGTCCCAAATCTTCACCCCCGATTTTTTTGGTGGGGGTAGGTTTGCCTACTCTCCCATAGGGTGCAGAGATTTACGGCGATATTTTTTTCTGTTTAAAAAATCAATAAAATAAAATTATTTGAAATTGTCTTTCACAAACAATAAATTTTTTTATTTTTTATTTTTTCCTTTTTTTGTTTTTATCAATTTATAATCATCAAACAATCCTTCATCATCTAATCTATCTATCTTGTCCATAGTAGTAGACATACTGTCCGTATACCGTCCGACTGTCTTCAATCTTCTTGTACATTCTTCTCTTGTTGTATCAAGTCTTAAGTACTCAACATCATATCCAGTTGTGACTAACAAGTTCTTTAGTCTTTCGTCTGGGAAGGTTCTTAATATCCACACATTATTAAACGTACGCTCTGTCCTTAACTTGCGTAGTATCATCTCGTATATCAGTTCCACATACTCATAGATATCTATGTTGGACTGATGAAGTCTAGACTTGATGTCAGATAGTTTGGCTTGACTGTTTAATTGATTGTCATTGTCTGAATAAATCGATTCAATTAAATTTCCATTTAAAGAACTCATTAATAAATCGTAATCAAATACTAGATCGTGACTAGTATCCACCATACTGGCAACATAGCTAGCCATACCGCTACCTGGGTATCCTGATATAACGTGTACCTTCATAGCTCGTTGTACTCCTTTGTGTCGCTTTGTCCATTCTCTTTTAGTCTTGAGTTGATGACACTTCTTACATAATGTTTCTAAGTTATCAATGTCATATCTGTTTGACCAATCATCTTCTGATGGAACAATATGATCAACTAGATAACCTTTATTGCCACATCTCACACATAGGTCAAGGTCTCTGGTCATGGCTTCAGCTCTCACCTTTTGCCACTGGGTACTATGGTAAAACTTAAGGTAGTCTGGTTTCTCAACGGCACGCCTTCGATTATATTGCTTGTCGTATTCAGAACGGGAAACCTCATCAAAATCAACCAGTACCCGTTTTCCATTTTTGAACATTAGCTTCTTTGGTTTGCTGATACTGGTCACCACCTAAAATAAAAAGTCACCCCGTTAAGAGTGACTTAGTTAATATTGGGATGGCAGGAATCGAACCTGCATACTTGCTAGCGTATAGTATATCCACACCACTGGATACATCCCACCGAGGAGGATTCTATAATAAATAAGGGATGGATACACTCCCGGTATGTATATCCAATAAGGATCAGTGGAATCGAACCACTATCGTACGCCAGTATCCCCACAATGCCATGCCGTTATCATAAGCAGGCATTAATAGCGTTGAGCTAGATTTTAACGTGTTTACTCACGGTAGTTAGAGACAGGCTGTCTTTGTGTTATAAATATTTTATTTTTATTTAGCTTTTACAGTATTCTTAACTGTTTGGCTATACTACCAATATAAATCATTTTAGGTGATATTACCACCGTTTCTAGTCTCAATTAGCAGTAGCCAATTTGCTTACCTAGTAATTCTAAAAACTTGTATCGTTTGCGGTAAATAGTCGCACGAGAATATCCCATGATGTCACCAACGATATCCCAGTCATAATAATCATTAGATAAGTATTTCAATTCGTACATACGCTGTTGCTCATCAGTAAATTGTTCAACTGCCTTATCACCAGCCTTCTGCAACTTAAGTAGCCACTGGAGCCGAATATCGTTTTCCCGTTTGATAACAATTTCTTCTTGTGGTCTGGATACATGACTAGAACGACCACCACCTGTATTAGTGTCTTTTTCTCTCCACGGGTGGTCGATCTCATCACGCCGTATTGCTATAAGGTGGTCAATGTCCGTATAGTCTGAATACAGTTCTTCTAAATACCCCAGTTTTCGTTTTGATAGTTCGATACTTGCCACCCCCATGTTAAGGCTGTATTAAAAACGTGATACGTTTCCCATTCTCTTGTGGTATGTGTTCTGTGATTGTGTCAGCAATTGCGCATGCTGAACGAAAATCTACACACTCGGCAAATGGATATGATTGCTTAGCTTTTAATATTACATTTGCATTCCGAATAATATTTTCAGCCACCTTCCCCATGGCGTCACTTCTCATTACCTCACGCTGAAACTTCCCTGGAAGCATTGATTCGTCGTTTAATCGTTCTAACTGTTCGAATAAATGGTTGTTTAAATCAATTAGTGTATTCTTAGCCATTTCTGTATATCCTCCAATAATTTAAGATAATCAGTGTTTTTATCAATCGGAACAGTTACTAAATCCAATTTACGAAGTCGTTTTTGAACTGATGGTTTTAATGAATTGTATTGATCGATAGTCATGACTATTCGTTGTTTATCGTGGGCTTCAACGTCAAATTCTGGATACGTTTTAAACTTACGTTCACACTCACCATCAGTGGAACGTATGATTCTTTCAGTTGGCTCGATTTCAAGTAGTTGCATAATGACCGATTTCAAATCTAAATTACGATTTCTTACTTCCCTTAATTCGTGTCTTAAATCTATTAATTCACGGTTTTTGTTACCAAGCATGTCTTTTTAACCTTTCCTTTCTATTCTTCTACCCTTTCTAGCATTGGTTCGTATGCCGGGTTAATTGCTAACCACTCCTCTTTGGTCTTTGTCTCTGCACCTGTACCTGAGTGAGGTTTACCCCAGCGCAAACCCTTCTGTTTTATATTGTAATAAATATATTGACCTGTGACTGAATCGTGAACAACATATTTATTCTCTGGAAAAATAGCAGTTCCCATTACCACATTATTAATGTCGGCCATAAAATCAAATTCGTCTTCATGTCCCATTGCGAAATATTTTGCCCGCAAGTTTTCGAATGGATCGTTACCAATTCCTACGTTTAATATATCCTGTATTGCCTCCATTGGACTAAAATAATACTTCCCAAGTTCTTTTAATTCCTTTAATTCTTCTTCCGTGTAATCTAGTTTTAATTTATATTTCATTGTTCCCCTCCAATTTATCGATAATTTAAGACGGGTCTAAAATTTCCCGTATGATTTCGTTACGTTGTTCTACCGTTAATTCTCTTTTAGCAGCTTTAAATATTTGTGGTGTCTCGCCGTAATGTTTACTCATCCACACAATCGTGCTTTCAATTGAATTGCCGTGGCATTCAAACATGTATTGCATATAGTTTTTGTAGACGTGTTTATCATTCACTGAAACCATAACCTACCAACTCCTCATCAATAATTTTTAATGCATCTTCTGGACTTCGAGCTATGCCGTGAATAATTCCATGGTTAGTTAACATGTAGTGAAACTGCTTTTGATCTTCACGTGCTCGTCCATGTTTGTTTTTCACTTCTATGTAAAATACCTTGCCGTTGTTAAATTTAAATCCATATAAATCGGGGTGCCCTTGTGGCAATCCCGTATCAAAATACCTACCCGTGTCAGTTCTGACTTTTCCCACGTTAGTTCTAAAAATCATACAATCATGAGCGCCCACAGCTACACGGATATCATTTTGAATCGCTGCTTCTGATTGGGTCATAACTTGGGTTACACTAAGAAATCGCATAGTATCAATACTTAAAGCGAAAGGTTACACTAAGTTACACTAGAGGTTACACATGTCTATCCTTACTCGCTCAACGGATTAACCCCCAAAAGTTACGGTTACACTAAATTTTCTTTTCCCTTGTAGTGTGTGCTTATATATAAATATATAAGTTAATAAGTGTAATTAGTGTAGTTAGTGTAACCTTTCTTAGGTCACACTTAGAGTGCCAATGCTTTCAGCGGTTACACTAAGGCACTTTTTAGTGTAACTTAGTGTAACTTTTCATATCCTCTTTTCGTTTTACCATTATTTTTTTTTACTATGGCGGACCAATTCGACTTGTTATCCATCACGTACTTTATCTTTTTAGATAATCTACGATTCTTGACAAGATTATCTTCGCCTAAATATTTACCAATTTGTTTGCTACTTACGAATTTTTCGGGATAGCTCTCCAAAAATTCTTCAATCTGTGCTTCTACTTCATCCACATACATAAATTCTTTACGGTGCTTAGACAGGATAGCTTCTTGCGTTTTAGTTAATCCAAATGTAAATCCATGCTGATAATATGAAACAAATTCGCCCCATAACTGATTGATAAGATCATCGTTCAAATCATCGAACGGGGTCTTTTTTTGTCTACTTGCATTAGCTTTGACAGGAAGAAATCTACGCTCACCTGTTCGATCTTTCAGATATGTCATTTCATTGGTAGTTCTTGCTAGAACAAAGTTCTTGTCATATCTAATGGATTCATGTCCATACGGTGGACGGAACTCTAATTCTTGAGCTGATACAAATTTCTTAAGTGATTCAAAACTACTATTATTTGTTGCAGTCATTTCATCATCATTAGCAATCAATGAACGTAACATGACACTGAAATTATCCTTGTCCTTAAAATCAGTGAACTGGTCTGTGTACCATTCGCGGGCCATCTTCTTCAAAAAGGTTGTTTTTCCTGCTCCCTGTCCACCTACTAGATCAAGAACGAAATCAAATTTTGTTTCAGGTTCATAAGCCTTTGACACAGCACCAGTGAAAAAAATCTTTGTGATCAAGGTTGTGATGTCCGACTTCTCGACTCCAAGAAAATCGGGTAGTAAATCGGCTACACGTTCTTTTCCATCCCACTCCGTATATACGAAGTCGAAATAATCAACTGCTGGATTGTATCTACGTTTTCTTGCATCATTTACTATCGCCATTTGCAATAAACTACGATTAAAAAATATTCCATAGTTATCTTCAATGTAACGAAGTATCGCTGGGTCATAATCATCCAACATTTGACCTTTATCAACGCTAAGTTCTGGGACGTCTTTAACTACTCCGATTTCATGAGTGAAGTCATTGAATGCAAACAACACTCTTAACGTCTTATCGTGTTCTAAAATCAAACCGACATTTTTTATACTTTTTGCTTTCACATCACCCTTTGAATTCAATGCGAAGTTTATCGGCATTTTAACGACTTTGTTTTCTTTTTGCATTTTGGATAATTTATCCATGCTTTGTTTCAACTCTGGATCCAATTTTAGTAGCCATCTCCCTTCTCTTTAATTCTTTGTTGACCATCGATTTAAAAGTTCTTTCAAACTCTTTGGGTGGTAATGACTTAGGAGTATTGTTATTAGCCAATTTACCCAGTTCATAGGCTGTTTCTACTTCTACATTCCGATATAGCAGGCCACCTATAAAACTAGCCAGGGCATTATTCCTGCCGCCCGTTTCGCCAAGTCCGTTTACGATCTCTTCAAACAATTCAGATGTTGCGGTTTTATCTGTTGAATACGTTTGTCCGTTGTACCGTTGCTTGCCTGCTGGCTTGCAATTAATTAATTCAATTAATTCACGGCTAGGCGTCACAATTGAGTTATGGTTCAACCACTCGTATTGCTTGCCTTTGTGAGTGCTGGGGGCAATAACAATGTAGTTATTAACATGTGCCTTGACATCTACACCAGGAAGCCACCCGATATTTTGAGATACTTCAATATCGTTACGTTTGAAATAAATCAACTGCCTGCCACCGCTTGCTGTTTTCTGCTCTAACGTTGGTATTAACAAATCTTTGTGTTCGTATTCATCAATAGACTTAAAACCGTCATGACCGTGTGCATCAGCTGTATCGATATCGATAACGAAAAAATCAGTTGTTCGTATCGCAATCTGTGCAAACGGGTATTTCTTCCACAATTTTCGTATCTCTGACTCTTTCAACGCTGGTTGATCAGCGAACTTTATCAATGGTTTTTTGTTTAACATAGGGAGTACGCTCAAACCCTTGTGAGCATAAGCAACTGCATAATTAACTAAATTTTTCATAGTCATACTTTTCTAGGATAGGTTTAAAATATTTTTCTTCAGCTTCTTTACGGGCATTGATAGCATCTTGCTTATTTTTAAAATGTTTATCTAAAACATCTACGCCTTTAAATCTCATTGTGGCAATCCAACATTTATCTCTTTTGTTCCAATAAACTCCTTTTGTTCCACTTGTATTATTTTTTTGAATACGAGCTTTCGACAATTGAATTAAATCAGTATTTTCCACTAAAAAAATATCTCTCCGCTTTGTCAGTTCAGTAATGCTCTCTAAAGCTCTTTCATTTTTAATACATCCACAACTTTGTGTTTTACCGTTCATTAAGGATCTGCTTCGAACTGTTTTTTGATTTCCACAATCACATATGCATTTCCAACATGCACAATTTATTTTCTTACTCTTTTGATATTCATAATCTCGCTCAATAACTGTCAATCGTCCAAACCTTTTGCCTGTTAAATCAATTAACTTTCCCATCGTCATCCTTCCCCTCCTTATAAATCGGGCATTCCACCCATTCGGCATGTTTAAGTGGTACTGCACTATGTGGATGTTTAAAATGGACGTTCGCCATTCTTATCCAGTGGTGCATCTGCATCTGATGGTGCTGGTGCATTCCCAAATGGCAAATCTTCATCTTTAATCTCCAGTGGTGCATCTGCATCTGATGGTGCTGGTGCATTCCCAAATGGGTCTTCGGCAACCTCTTCAAATTCATAAGTCTTGTATGGATATGCAGGATTGTTCTTGTTTTCTTTAAGTGTTAGATCCATATTGAATTGTTTACCTTCACCTTTTTGGAACTCGTTAGCCATTTCTTGAACGTCGTCCCAAGCCGCATCAGAAAGTGCTACGCCTAGCACTGCTGCTAAACTAGCAATTGTTTTAATATTTCTATCAATAATGAAGTCTGGCAATGGTTCACCATTTCTCTTTTTTTCATCTAAGCTGACATTTATGAATTCGTTTTGTCCGCTGTGCTCCCCTTCAATTACTTGTGCTCTAACAGATAATTGACCAAATTTAGAAGGTGAAATTGCTTCTGTCAGCATATGATACTTGCCTGCTGGTAGTCCTTCGTATCCATTGATCTTGTCATTCTTTGGGTCAAATCCTTGTGCTTCTAGTGCGTTCTTTCTATCTCTTAAACTCATGTTTATTTACCATCCTTATTATTTGTTTGTGTCGGTCTTGCCGTAGGTGTTTTCGACTGTTTGTCTTTAACCAAGGCACCAGGTATTACACTTAAAATCTTTAAAATAATCGGGTCTTCGATTTCTGATTCCTTGTACTTTCTTCTGATGTCAGTCACCGTTTGAACGTATCGACTTCCCAAATGTTGAGTTCTGATAACTAAATCACAGTTACCATTTACAACGTTGTAGTACTTTTCTTTTAATGCTGGTGCAGGTACTGGATTATCATTTGAATCTGTTTTAGTAACCTCACGGCTGATATAAACAACGTTCATTTTTAATGCCTTTAGATCGATAACCAATTCTTGCAGCATTGAATTGAACATTGAATAACCTTTTCCATATGGAATATCAGACAATGATTTAACGTTGTTTTCCATGCATATTGCTTGCTCAATCAATACAGTCACATCTTCAATAACATCAATGACCACTGTCTTGAATGAATGCTGTTCCGTCCGCAAAGCTAAAATATACTTATCTAAAATATCGATAACTGATTCTGTAATTTTTCCTTGTGCGTTAACTTTGTTTTGTAATGCAATGGTAGGACGAGTACCAGAATTTTTTTCATTACCGTCAGTACTAAATACGATAGAATCTGGAAAGTATGAGGCCAGGTAACTCTTACCAGACATAGTTGCACCCCAGATAAAGAAATTTTTAGGTGTGTTATGTGGTTGGTGTGGTTCATTCTTTGGTAGTATGCTCATTTAATAAATACTCTTTTCTTTCCGTAGTAATAAATCCATCCTTTTTTGTAATTCTTGAATTCAGCAAATGCTTTTATCTCTGCCATATTCTTCAATTGGTTTGGCGTCTTATCTGCTACTTTGGCAGCTAGATTGTTGTTCATAATCATATGGGCTTTTCTTAATCGTTCCTCTTTAACTTTTTCAAGTTTGGCATCTTCTACTACTTCTAATTCTTTTTCCTCGGTCAATTCAGCACCACAGAAAGGACATTTATCACCCTTGCGGTAAAACGTCATGAAACACTTTGGACATACCGTCACTGATTTAACATCACTGTGGCCATTGCTACGGTTCGTTTTTTTTGAACCCTCAAGTTTCCATTCACGATTTTCAGTAGGAAGTCCAAACCTATTCACATTTCCAACGTGGTCGATAATGATAGCTGTCTTGCCTTCACGTGGATTCATGCACCGCATAGCGAATTGCAAGTACAACGATAGTGACTGTGTGGGGCGTAGCATAATTACACAATCCACGTTTGGAAGGTCAAGCCCTTCGGTAAATAATTCAGCATTGGTTACAACCTGTATTTTCCCGTTGCGATAATCTTGAATTATCTGGTCCCGCTCGTCCTTTGGTGTCTTACCACTAACAGCCCTAGCAGTGATACCATTGCCATTCAATTCACTTGCCAATCGTTCAGCACTAGCCACGTTGTAGGCATATGCAATAGCCTTTTTGTCGCCTGCTAGTTTTTGGAACGTCTTCACGGCGTTTCCATACACCTTGGGTTTGAACGCCTTAGCGATAGATTTTTCATCAAATTCGCCGTTTCGTTTCACTTTCAACTGATCAACGTCCAACTGCTTTGGTGCGTAATAATCGACTGGTGCCAGAAATCCATCACTGATCAAGTCTTTAATCGTATTCCCTAGTATTAAGTCGTCAGCCACATCATCAAACCCGCTACCGTCTAAACGGTAAGGCGTGGCAGTAAAAAGTAATTTCAATGCATTAGGAAACGTATCAAGTATTCTCATGTAGCTTTTAGCCTTAACATGGTGTGCTTCGTCAACAAAAATTATTGATGGTGGTTTTAACTTGTCCACGTGTCTTGTTATGGTTTGCACCATTCCAATTTTCGCCAATGGCATGTTCACACCTTGTTGTTTGAATGTCGAAATTACTTGGTCAACGATCTCTTTACGGTGGACAACAAACAAAATACGGTTGCCATTGTCTGTTGCACGGCGGGCTATTTCAGCCATGATTACCGTTTTACCTGTTCTTGGTGGTTGCTGCACAATGATTGACCGGTTGCCTCTATCAAAAGAATGATAGATGTTATTGATTGTTTTTAGTTGATAGGGTCTTAACTCAAACAATTTCTATCTGATTCTCAATGATTCCGAGCGAGTTAGTTCAGCACCTGGGACATCTTTGCCTTCCTTTAATAGTGATGAGATTTTTTTCTTATCTATAACCTGTTTGGTTTCAAATAAATAAGCAGGAATATCATGTTCGTCCACAATATTCACAGATGGATTGTTTTTCTGGATATAAATAGTAAATTCTGGAGTTTTGATCTTAGGTGTAGAAGTTTCTTCCATAGCTAGTTGCAGGTTCTCTTTTAGTCGCTTGCGATTGTTTGCAATAGCGTGAGCCCGTGCAGTAAGTCGTTGTGCTTCTTTTTTTAGTGCAGCTTCGTCTTTTGCTAGTTCTTTATCTACTTTTGCGTAACCAACGGCTTTATCATCGATAGCGTCCGTAATAGAATCCATCGTGTCGGCGAATAGTGTTGGGTCTGTATCTTCTGATAATTCAAGCAGTTTATGATAACTACCCGTTAATTCATATAATGTGGCCATTTATTTTTCCTCCTTTATTTCAACGTGTTCAATTGAATATTCAACGAAGCGATTAACAATTTGGCGAATAGGTAGACCAGTTTCTGCTTTCAACTCGACAATTTTTTTGTAAAGATCACTGTCAATGAATACGGGCTTTGAATAATTTTCTTGTGACTTAGGTTGTTTTTCTAATACTAGTTTTTCTTCCTTCATATTTAACGTTCCTCCGTGGTATAATTTGAATGTAAAATATTTTTATTTGTGTCCTTCGTCATTGTAGTGATGAGGGACTTTTTTAATTGGTGCAACTCGTTAGCTTGTTGAATGTACTCCGCTTTGTTTCGTTTAGTAGGCATCCAGTTATATGCATGTCTGGCTTTGTAGAATTCAATAGCCTTATCGATCAATACATCTAGTTGGTTCTCCATTGCCTTAGATCCTCCTTAGTACGGTTCATCTCGTCCACAAGTTTGAAATAATCGTGGACAACAGCGCCGTATGTTAATTGTTTCTTAACGATTTTGTCCCTAAACTCTTCCCAGTGTCGCTGTGCATAATACGCATCAGTCACTTTATCCATTGCGTTCACCTCCTAATAATTATTAATAAGTTCTTTTCATATACTTCTTAGTAAATAGAGAGTACTGTTAACTTGTGATCTGATGAGCGAAATTTATTTGTTAGAATTAACTACCTCTTAAAAAAGCAGAATACAAATGGGTCCCTCCTGTAGCTATCCAGTTTGTCAGGTCATTTGTTACCTCAACTTGTGGCCCCTTTTAATTAAGGGGTCTTTTTTTATGTATAGGCACTTTTAAACCAAGGTGCTTACCTTTTTTCCGCCACTTCATCAGGTTCAGCTGACGGGTAATATGGTTCTTGGTTATCTGGTGGCTGTCATCTGTTAACCATTCGTCAAAACCAGGCATGTTGGTAGCTCCTTTGGTATAATTTCTTTGAGGTGAAATTTATGGTTACATTGCTATCTATTATTGGTTGCGTTACAGGTGTTGCTTCACTGGTGGTTCAAGGGCTAAATTATCGTTTATCGTTGCCAAAAATCACTTGTACTCAAAGCAAACGACATAATTCTTATTGGGTTGACGGTGCGACTCTCGAAAACGTCAAGCAAAAGCCATACCCAGATGATTTTGATGAACTTGCAATAAGTACGTATGTTTCGATTTTGTCCTTGAGGATTGCTAATAATTCAGCGAATCCAATCACCATAAATGACATATCAAAGGTTGGTGGTGGTACAAAAGAAATAACATCTGATTCTTTCACTCCATTGATATATGATTCAAAAGAGGTGATGTTCTGTGAAAAACCATTTGAGTTACCACTGAGAATTGACCCTTATAACACGGTCAATGGATCAATTGCTTTTTTTGATGTTGTTGGAAGTCCCGACGGAATAAAATCCGAAAAGATTAAGATTGATACACCCTACAAAAACTTTATTGTTACTTTGAATGTCAAAAGTATTGACTTACTTGCCAGTGAGCAACAAAAGCAAAACGATAAATTGGCAGAGTACAGAAATTCCTGTCAAGAACATGGCAAGGATTTGTAAAGGGTTTACTCTGCACATTAATCCAAAGTTTATTAAGTGGTTTTTAAATTTTATTCTCATTCCCTAACACCTCCGGGTGTTTATTTTTTTAGCAAAATAACTTCATAGTTATTAGGCATGTTAACTGGTTCACCGTGCTTTTTAACAAGTTCCCAATCGCGATATTCCCCACATTCAAGAATTTCAGGACTAAAAGCCAGTAACATTTTTAAATGGCTTACTTCTTTCATAAGTTCCTTAATTTCATCTTCGGAATCCATATTTTCACCTCCTAGAATCCAAAAATATGTTTCTTAATGTTTTCCCACGTTTTGTATTTAGTAAATAAGTACGTGATCAGACCAGTCAATACTCCAGTAAAAACCGGTAACCATACGATCATTGGTATTCTTATCATCTTCATCACCCATTAATTTCAGCAAAATTATCTTCCATAAATTTTTTGAATCGTTTCGGCTCAAAGCTCCAATAACGTCCATCATCTAAATCGGAATAGTGAACGAAACCACCATTTTTGGAATCTAAAATCTTTTTAAACTTGGGAACATACAAGATTTTTTGTTTGAACCAATCCATTTTGTGGTTGTATCGTTGTTCAATGTCTTTAGAAGTCCACCAACGCCCATCATCTTTTAACGATTGGTATTCATTAAATTCTGCTTTAGTAATTACTACTTGATCAGATGGAACTTCCATAATTACTTCAGCCTTAATAGTTTGTGGCATTGGCTAGACCTCCATAAGTTGTTCAATCATCGGATAAATATTGTGCTGTTTAAGAACTTCATATAGTCCTAAACGTCCTTTTTGAGTCCACTTAGTGTTTAAAACAGCCTTTTCAGTTCCATCTTTTCGTTTAACCATCGTTGTATCTGAATGAGTCCAACCATTATGTTGATATTTAGAATAAAGCAACCACGTTTTACCTTGTTTATATTGAATTCCAAGTTCATGAAGTTTAGCGTTCATTTCTCTACCACTCATCCCATAATCCTTAGCGATAATTGTGATGGTTACTAATGATGGATTAGCAAGAACTTTGTCATAATAAGTAACTTTTGGTCTGTCCTCTGCCACTTGTTGTTCAGCAATCAACCTACCCTCACGTTCCGTTTTAAGCTGTGTGGCTAATTTAATTAGGTAATCTGGATCAGTTAGTGTTTGTTCAATTGCTGAATCAGTTAGATAAGCACCATGTTTTCGTATTGTTGGTAGAAACTCTGATGTAACCCAACGTTTGAATTCTTTTGAAGCTGGTAATTTACTAGAAAGAATTAAACTATATAATCCCGATTCGTTAATAACTTTCATTTTTTGAATACCAGAGGGTGTAACGATTCGTTCCTCCCTCACATCTTCGACATCAACGTGATCGCTTATGGCTTTACGTCCATTTTTATATTTCAAGGTATTTGTAATGTCGTTACCAACAAAATAAGGTGCGTTATCAATTTGTACCGTTCGTACATTGTTTCCTTTAAAATTAAATTCCTGTAAGTTGTTCATTATTTCTTTCCTTCTTTTTTATTTATAGGTTTAAAACTCGTGCTACTTGTTCACGTAGTTCACGTGACTTAGGTGTCATGTCACCTTTGATTGCTCTATTGAGTTGTTGTGGATTAGCATGAATCAATTCAGCTAACTCTTTTTGAGTCATATCTCGATTAAGCAATGCGATCTTAATTGATCGTTCAATGTCATATGCTACCTTTGCGAATTGTTGTTCTGGCATGTAATCAACTCCTTTCCATTCTGTTATTTGTTCATCAAGTTGTTGACAAAATATTAGACTAAGTCTAATATAAAGACATACTAAATAAGCAATGAAAGACCTACTACTACTGCAATCCTCGCCAAAGTATTGTATCGGTGGTCGTCTGTTTTTGTTGCTCAATTACTTGATGAATTAATAATAAGACTAAGTCTAAAATAATGCAAGTATATTTTTAGCCTAAGTCTAATTATTAGTCGTCATACATTGGAGAAAGCCTATTATGACAACGTTAGATAGAATTAAAAAAATTTCAAAACAAAGAGGTTTTAGTCTTACAAAAGTGAACGATATGGCTAATTTGGGTACCAACACTATATATTCATGGAAACATAAAGAGCCTGGAATTAATAATCTTAAGGCTGTTGCTAATGTTTTACACGTATCTGTAGACTACCTATTGGGGAAAACGGATGATCCGGATATTAACACTAAATCTAAGAAAGTAGATATCAAAGATGTGATGCAAGACGATTACACTGTTATGAGTTATGGTGGTAGAGAAATACCACCAGAGGAATTAGAAATGATTAGACGTATCTTAGATGGGGGAAAATAATGTATGAGCGATGTTACAACTTATTTATTGAATTATGCACTGGATCATCACATAGGATTTGAGCTATTAAATGAGGTAGATTCATTCTGGCCTTCAGTTGCTATACCTGAACGGAATATGATGCTCATTAATACAAGCTGGTATAAACAGGAAGAATTGCCTATGGTTGTGGCTCATGAGATTGGCCACATGCTTAATGGCGATACCTGCTACATGTATGACCATTCAAATACTGGAAAGATTTGTTCTGAGGGGGCTGCTAATAAGGTAGCAATCGATTTACTACTACAGTATTGCCGTGATAATGACATCCAATTTAATAACTACATTATGTTCCTTCAACAATTCTGTATTCTTCTAAGATACGAATATATAGTAAAGAAGAAAATGGTAATGAATTAGCTTTTAATGCATCCCTTCTGATATGCTTATACTGATTAAATGTATATTTATGGAGGAAATTATGAAAAACAAAGGTTTAGCATTAACGGGATTAACTATTCTTTTAGCTTCAACATTAGTGGCTTGTTCAAGTGGTAGTGATACAAGTAAAAAATCTGAGAAACCAAATGATGTCAGTACAAAGACAGTTAAAAAGTCTTCAAAAAAGACTAATTCAACAAAAAAAGAAGCTGCTACTAAAATTCCAACTGATGATAATCATGAATGGTTTTTTAAGGATGATGTTTTTTATGCTGGTATGGAAACATATAAGTTAACCAAATCTGAAATACGTGATGGTGCTGAAGATGGTACTAAGGTTCTCGTTATTTATACTGATATAACAAATAATTCTAAAAAAGAACAAGATCCATCAAACGTATATATGGTAGTTCATGCTAAACAAAAAACTGATACTTCAAATGTTGAACTTGAACCAGGCATGATTGGCACCGACGAAAATGGGGATAATCCATTACAACAATATGAAGATAACCTCAATAACGCTTTACTACCTGGTAAAACAGTAACTGGTATTTTGACATTCAAACTTGGGGATAACAATAATAACCCTGTCTCATTGGAATTTGATAATTCTGATTTCGATAAAATTGGTACTAAAACTTATCAAATTAATTAAAGACAAAATAAAAAAGCCATATTCCTACACCGACCAAAGTAGATGGAATATGACTTAATAAGAAAGTATTTCTAAACGGGCTAAAACTCCCCTATTTAGCTCCTTTAGTATACCATACTGGAGGAATTAAACGTGGCAAAACTTGGACGTATAGAGTCAAATACTATGATTCTGAAGGTAAACGTAAATCAATATCTAAATCTGGATTTTCCACTTCAAAAGAAGCTAAAACAGCAGGTATTGATGTAGAGACGAAACATCTTCAGTCAGGCATTTCAAAAAAAGAAAATGTTTCATTTGTAGCTTATTCAAAAGAATGGATAGAAACTTATAAAAAAGGAAATATTACTGAGCATAGCTATTATATATATTCTTTAATACCCGTTGAAATTGAAAATCATTTTAAAGATACAAAATTAAAAGATGTTACCAAAATGGAATATCAAAAGATGCTTAACACGTATGGTAAAACTCACGTCAAAGAGAGCATATCTAAATTAAATAGTCGAATTCGGGCAATTGTTCAAGATGCTATTCAAGAACGTATTATTTATACTGACTTTACTCACGGCGTTACTATAGCAAGTCAAAAAGCAAGTAAACCTGAGGAAGCCAAATACATCAATGAAAATGATGCTAAAGCCTTAAAATCAGATTGTTTAAAACATGCTTCAATGAATAAGATGGTTAATTATGAGATAATATTTTCATTAATGACTGGATGTCGTATTGGTGAAGTTTCTGGATTGACATGGGATAATGTTCATTTTAAAAAGAAAAATGTTTATATTAAACATGGATTTAATTATTCAAAAGTTCAGAATTTCAAAAAGGTAAAAACTGAAACTTCTGATCGTGAAATTGCTATTTCAAATTCACTCATAACAATACTTAAACAACTAAAAAAAGAACAACAAGAGCTATTTTTAAAAAAGGGATACAGAGACGAACAGAATCTAGTATTCAAAAATTCTAATTTTAATATCATTTCTGATAGTGCTGCCAATCAGGCTTTATCGGATAAATTAAAAAAACTGGAGATATTCCCTATTATCACTTTCCATGGATTACGACATACACACGCATCAATTCTAATTTCTCACGGCGTAGATATAGCTTATGTCTCTCAAAGATTAGGTCACAAGAATATAGCTATAACTTTAAGCACTTATGCTCACCTTCTTCAAAATGGTAAGAAAGAACAAGAAGAAAAAACTAACCAAATATTAGATGAAAACTTAGGATAATATTTTGGGGCACAAATAGGGCACAAACAAGTTAGAAAGTCAGTGATACCAGTCGTTTAGGTCGGCTACATATTCCCATACGGGTGATTTTTTCTATTCTAATGGCTGCCGTATCAACGTTCTTTCGTTGCTATGGCGGCTTTTTTTGTTTGTGGTTCACTGCCGGTACTAAGGAATTCCGGAAATATCGCCGTGGAACGCTGTGGGCCCACTTTGAATCAATCGAGAAAATCACTCGCTTGTTTCAAAGCTGGACCTTTTTCTAAGCTCCTCCGTCACCAAGAAAAATTTCACAGCTGACGGCGAATTTCCTCCACCCCTTAGTGCCTAAATTAGACATTCATATTTTTACTGGTGGATCAAATACCAAATCATATTTTACTTTTACTACTAATGTATTTATTTAATTATTTAAAATTGTCTTAAAAATCAAACAAAATTTAAATAAAAAATGGAGCAAATTCATTATGAATTTGTTCCACTAATAAAATTAGCTTCTTCTGGGAAGTAAAAACCTTTTGTGAGTAGTGCATCTTTTGAATAATCGTTGCTGGGCATATATCCATTCATCAAAAAATCCTTAATATAGAATTTATTATAAATAAACGAAAAAACTAAGTGTGATGTCCCTAAAGTAAAGATTCCACTCAAAAATTGGATCAAACCATATTTAACATCGCCTCGAATAAATGCTGGAATACATCCAAAGAAAAGTGTTGTCCACGAAAAACCAATCTTTGCTTCACGTCTTTGTCCAGTGCGAACATTCGATAAATGTATATTCATTAGGATCTCCTTATAGTTAAAGTTAACACCATTAATATAGTTCACACTTTAAATTGATACAAATATTTGATATCAATCTATTTCAACAAAAAGAAGCCATCTCATATAAGAAGATTGGCTTCTTGAAAATTACTTAAAAAATTTCAATAATTATTCATATCTTATAAAACAAATGCTCCTACTAATCCAGCTACTAGTCCGAAAGCAAAGACACTTATGAAGGTGATACTTAGGCTCTTCCAACTTAAAACTGGTTTTAATAGGGCTAGTGATACGATGCTGACTGCTGGTAATGTCATCAACAATGCTGCTGTTGGTCCGGCTGTTAATCCCAATGCCATTAAGGCTTGTATGATTGGAATCTCACCTGCAGTTGGGATAACGAAAAGTGTTCCGACTAAAGCAAACAAGATCACTGCTAACCAGCCGCCGCTTAATCCACCTTGAATAGCTGGGAACAATACTCCCTCGAATGTTCCTAGTAAGAAAACAATAACGACATAGGCGGGAATGCTGTCGATAACTAAAGTATAAAAGGCTTTCCACCAACGTTTTAATAAGCTTTCTCCATTTTCTTCTACTGGATCGAAATCTCCCCCTTTGTCAACTTCGACCTGCTTATTGTTGCTTAGTTTACCCACCAATGTAGCAATTGCAATTACCATCAAGATCCCAAAAATTATCCTAAAAATCGTAAAGTTCCAACCTAGGACTAGTCCCATAAAAATCAAGGTGGCTGGATTCAACAATGGATTTGCTAAAAAGAAAGCCATGATACTATTGACTGAAGCCTTTGATTTTGATAACCCGACTGTTACTGGGGCTGAACAACAGGTACACATCATGGTTGGTACTCCCATCAAAGTACCGATAACCGTATTTCTCAATCTAGTTCCACCTAAATAACGACGTACCCAACGAACTGGAATCAAAACTTGTACTAATGAACCAATGATAATAGCCACTACGAAAGCCTTCCAAACTGATAAGAAGTAAGCAATCGTAAAGGTATATCCTCTTTGCAAAGATACTCCGACTGTTTTCGCACCAACTCCAGCAATAATTGAATCACCGATCGAATGCGTTGAAGCTGCCGTAATGGCTTTACCATAATATGGCCACCACTTAACGTAAAATATCCCTGCAATAAAAATCACGAAAAACAATACCGCAAAAACAATTTGTTGCTTATTGCGATTATTTGAAATTTGACTATCCAATTTAATTCCCCCTCAATAAAATGTATCCCCTTTCATATATGACTAAGTACAAAACAATTTTTTCAATGATTCCATGAAAATGTGAAACACATCACGACTATTTATTCATAAAATCCTTATATCATCAGGATTTTTTCAACTATCAATTTATTTCCAAGCTCTAATTTATCAAGTGATAATTACATTTTGAAGTAATAAAAAAGGAAATTTCTCATCAACATCCGTTGACAAAGAGTCAAAAAAATCAGGACCGAGATTGTAAAAATCACAATTCAGGTCCTGATTTTTCTATTTTTTTGATTCAATGAATAAATTGGGAGACTATAGATTTAATATATATACCGGCTTCTAAAGTGTTATTGGCGCTTATATGTAAAAGCCTATGAAGCAATGCTCTCACACCTTAAAACCAACTTAACTCGATAACAACTAATCGTTTAAGGCCTAAACTTAGGCGAGAAATTTCGCCAAAACTATTATACAGTCCACGCCCTTAGTCAAAGCCATTCAAGCCAGTAATTTTCGGCTCACCATTATCCACCAAAAATCCTACGAGACTTCACGATCAGGCCTAATCACTATGACAAAGTGTCACTTTAAAATGTAATTGTGAAGGAGATGTGGCGGACCAATACTACGTACCAAATATCAAATTAACAGTGTCTGATAATTGATGAATTTCTTTGCTTGATGGAAAGTCATTTGTCTGCAAGTAATATCCTATCATCCCTAGCATTATGCCACCAATAACATTTATTTCCAAATCTGACTCTGGCCGTTTGAGAGCTGCCTGTAAATTATTACTTAAAATATCTTTAATACCATCCATTAGTTGCATTTTAGCTTGTGGAATTGTCATTATCGCGTTTATTGGTCTGCTCCAGCAACTCAGTAATTGTCCAAGTTCCGGTTCTAGTTCACTAATTGCGTCACTTAAGACAATTCCCTGATTTATGAGTAATAGCTTTTTTTCAAGGTCTCATCAAGCCACGTAAGAATATCTTGTAATATTACATCTGTCAGTGCAAATTTATCCTCATAATGTAAATAAAACGTTTTACGACTAATCATAGTTCTGAGTGCAATATCCTTGACAGTAACTTTGTCAAAACCATTCTCTATTACTAGGTCAATAAATGATTTTGTGATAACATCGTCAGTTTTTTTCATTCTAAAATCCGTCATATCGATTCCTCCATTATCAATTTTGTCAATTCTGTAACCTTATGGCTCATATTGCTCCTATTTGTAGCATTAAGACACAAATCATATTAATTTAGCCATGTTTTTAATTTAAAAATCAATATAAACTACCCATAGAAAATAAAAAAGGTGGTAATGAAAATGTTCAGTGTATTTAAGAGAAAAAGTATCTGGATCTGTATGTTAGTCGCTGCTATATTAATTGGATTATTTGCCTTTGCGCAAGTTGGAGCTAGAAGCACAGTTAATGTTCGTCATTTACCATTAGCTTTAGTAGTAAACGATAAAGGAAAAGATGCTAAGAATGTTGTGAAGAAATTACGGAAAGAGAGTCATAAGAAAAATTCTGAAATCAAATGGGTCAATGTAAAACACACGAGTGAACTCACTAAAGGTTTTGCATCCGGAAAATACTACGGGGCTGTTGTCATTCGTTCAGGATTTACTAAAGATATCAATCAGCAAACAGATTATTTAAAAGGTAAAATCATAACTCAGAAACTAGACGCACTGGTAGTTAAAACGCCAATGGCTGCTAAGACGGCACAATTCCAACAACAAAAAGTCTTAGCAGATTCATTAACCAAGAAAACTCCCAAACAAGCAAAAGTATCTTTATACGTCAGTCAAGGAAGTAACGTTACAGTTGCAAACATTTTGACTACTGCACTTCCAAAGATGACTGACCGTCTAAATCAGAAGATTTCTAACGAATATATAACTGTTGCAAATAAATCAGGGCTAACGCTCTCTCCACAAGACTGGTCTAAATTGCAAATGCCAATTCACACAACACTTATAAAACGTAATAAAGTTTCAACCAAAAAAATAAGCGGTATGGCACCATTCTTAGTAACCATATTCTGTTGGCTCGGTAGTCTTATTGCTAGTTTACTAAACTGGCGAGACCATAGTAAGAATGAGAAGAAACGTAGTGATGGTCGCCTCTCATTAACTAGCGTCACAAGTCAATTGATTTCAGGTGTAGCAATTGTTACTGCGATTGCTGTATCAGTTTACTTCTTCACAAAAGTTTGCTACTCCGTTCCAATTCATGATCCAAAACAATTTCTATTGCTGATTGGCGGTGTATCACTTGTTTTCTATCTACTGCAGTCAGCTGTACTCGATTTGCTTGGAATAAAAGGATGGCCACTATTGCTTATTATCTGGATAGGTTCAATGGCAGTCATTACTTTCATTCCACAAATGCTGAGTCCCTTCTATCATAATTATGTTTATGATATTACTCCAATTCGATTTGCCTATGATCTTATTCTTAACCAGATGTATATTACAGATGCATCAATCACTGGATCTTCAATGATGAGCTTGCTGTACATTGGAATAGCTTCAATCATTGTCATGTATGCATCTACTCTCATTAAGAAACGGAAAGAAGACAGCTTAGCATAAAATTTATTTACAACTTTTTTAAAAATCCTGAGCTTCGTAAAAACGAAGTTAAGACATGAATAGTGGTTAAACTAGGTTGTGTGTCCAGCATATCCTTGGTTTGCCACTATTTAATTCAACAAATGATAATTTATCTACCCAAAAGGGTTTTGATGAAAGGGGATAAAGTAAATGTCACTAGAACAATATCAACTAACTGATGCTAAATTGGTAAATCATTTATTTGATTTAATTGAGGATGGACAAAAACTCGAAAGCATTACCGTTACACAACTTTGCTTAAAGTCAGGGGTATCCAGAAAAACATTTTACCGTCACTACCCATCTACTCAAAAAATCATTGAAGGCTTTGTGAACAATTCCGCAAATGAGTTTATCGGAATATTGAAAGAGACTCCAGTACTTTGTTTAAACGATTTTATCGACGTTTTTTTCAAATTTTGGTTTGACAACAAAAATCGCCGACGAGTTTTACAAAATTACGAACTTTTCTCATACACGATACATCGTTTAATTGTGCTCAAACTGTTGGATATTATCAACTTGACCGAAAGCTCTAATTGGCAACATCTCACGTTAAAACAGCAATCCATTTTTTTCGAATTTTGTACTGGTGGTTTATGGAGTGCTTTGAATACTCAAAGCATGACTATTACCGATCTTAATGCAAATTTTGTAATTAAATCACTCTTTCAACCAAACAATTAAAGCTCCTCATCAACAGCTGTTGACAAAGAGCCATTATTTTTAAATATTTTCAAAAAATTGCCAAATTAAATAAGTGCGAATACGAGATTTTAACCCACACTATCCACCGTATAAGTCTCGATCGGTAAATCGTTCATTGCTGCTTTCATGAATTGATTCAATTCTTGACTTGTGACCATCTTCATATCAAAAATCTTGCTTGATTTCTTGCAGCAAACCATTTTCCCAGAACTTTGTTCTAGGTACATGGTAATAGTGGATCTGACCTTGTTGCGAACCACTTGTAATCGTAGGAATTCATCTTTATGATAATTTTTTTGAAATTCCTTTACGAATAAGTCAGTTTTTCTCATCATTATCACCCTACTCTTGGCAATTTCCGTTGCCTATGAATTTTCAAGTAAATAAATTAAACTCAAAATAAGATAATATAATTTTATTTATTTACATTATTATAATAACTTATTATGAAGTTTTCTCTGTACCATATTTGGTAAAAAATTTTTACCTATTTATATTCAGGTGAAAGCAATTACACAAAGTCGTCTTATTTGTCTTTTAAAACGAATGGAAGTACACTCAAGTGTTCCATAAAGAGACCACTGGAGGCTCGATCATGCCAATAGAAGATAGAACTTATAGTTCACAACAATTAATGTTCATGAGATCAATTTTGGAACCATTATTGACTAAAGATTCATTGGATCTGATCATGAATTTTGAGGTCCATAATGAGGAACAATGGAAGTATCAACCAAGTCCACTTTATATAAAAAAAAAATTTCCAATAATAATCATGTCTTATTTAATTAAGGCGTTATTATAATGTCGTTCCTAGCAAAAGATATTTTTTCTCCTTGTATCCGCCACATTTTGGAAACTCCTTAAAACTTGCTGGGAATAATTAAAATATGTTTTGTAAGTTCAAATATTATTTCATGTGTTTCTCCCCAATTACTAATCAGTGACCTCGGAAAAATCACTGATATTAAACACGAATTCTTGCTAAGAATCCGTGTTTTTTTATTAAAAAAAGTCGAAATAAATTGACTTAAATTTCTGGCTAACTTATTATGAAATTGATAAACGATATATAAATTATATCTTATACCTTAGTCCAAAACCTGATGACGATAAAAGCTGACAATATGAGGGGGAAGGATTGTTATGACAAAGATCGTAGACTTTTTTAAGCAATTATTTAATTCTGGAAAAAACAACGATGATGTTCATGCAAAAGAGGTCCTTTCAGAACTTCAAGCTGAAAATAAATAATTAATTTTATTATCCAGCTTGGAATAATAGATCCTAAGTAAAGATTTTATCTTTACTTAGGATTTTTTTTGTCTATTTTTATTCCAAGATCACCTTTCATCATAAAAACGTTGGAACTTATTTAAGAAATTAATAGATACCAAAAGAAAAATTCCATGAAAAATCAATAATCTCAAAATAAATTTTTACAAAATTCATTTTTCAAGAAATGAACTTACAGTTTTCAATTAATTTTTGACTAACGGCAGACCTAGAATAAAGTTGATTTTAAATCTGGTTCTGTCTTTAGTCTAATTTAAAATCATAAATATTCTTTTATGGAAAAATTGAGGGTGATGACAATCATAATTTTTACAAAAATCCTTCTAGTCGTTTCCTTGATCACATTTCTATCTTATCTATTATGGTTTTCTATTTTTTATCTCGAACGAGTTAAAGATATTAAATGTGGTAGTAATGAAGATGCCTATGACCTCTTTATTATGATCCCCCTTCTGGATGAAGAGAATACCGTCACGACCTATGTTAAAAATATGATCCTGGAACTCAACAAAATGGGCGACAACATCCACACTAACATCGTCCTCATTAATGATGGTTCAACCGACCATACTTTGAAAAGATTACATGATATTCAAAAAAGCGTTTATAGCCCCAATACGCAGGTTTACATATTGAGCCGTGAATACCCTAATGCCCGCAATGGTAAGGGCAATGCTCTAAATTATGGTTTAAATTTTATTAACAATTTACCGTCGCCATTCGATTCAGACCATACTATCGTTGGCATCGTTGATGCTGACGGCTTTATTTCTGCTAAGCATATGAAAATGGTGATCGGAACTTTCGACAATAACCGTGTCGGCATGGTTCAAACCGCTGTTTCAATGAACCTTACTTCAAATAATTGGCTCTCCAAAATGCAAGATATGGAATTTTTAGGAGCTAATTCATTCATGCAGGAAAGCCGCAATAAGATTGGTCAAGCAATCGCCAGTGGTAATGGTCAATTCACGACTTTGAGAATGGCCGATGAAGTACGCTGGGGAAATTCCTTGCTGGAAGATTTCGAATTCACTGTCCGTGGTCTTTTAAAAGGTTATCGGACGATTTTCTTATCTGAAGCCATCGTTTACCAAGAAGCCGTTCGAACACTTCGTCCCCTTTGGAAACAACGAATCCGTTGGTGCCAAGGGTCAATGCAATGCTGGCTGAAATATTCCTATAAGATTTTAAAATCACCAATCATCAAAAAAAGTATCAAGACTGATATGTTACTGTTTTTATCAATGCCATTTTTCAGCATGGTCTTAAATATTGCTAATTCACTATCGGCCCTACTTCAGATCAATAATGTTTTTACCGAAAAACCGCTTCCCGTTATGGTTGTTTTCTTGACCGTACTGCTCTTCACATTATTCATTTGGTTACTGATGGGTTTGGAATACCATCAAAATACCGATCGCTTTTCATTATTTAAATGTGTCACGAGATCATGGGAATGTATCTTATATAACTACATTCTGTCATTCATCCCTTACTTTGCCTTCACATACCTACTCATGGGTCGGGTAAAGTGGGATAAAACGGCCCATGGTCAGACTGCCAACGTCACAGATTAAGGGAGGTAGCTTTTATGAATCGTCCTGAAGTCCATTATCCTAAGAACCTTAATTCACGTTACAAAAGACATTGCTTTAAAAATAAGATTATTCGTAATCGTCTGATCAGTCCTTTAGGAATACCACAAAAGCGAGCTCCTTTAGGTCCACATTCCTTACAAAGGCCAGATAAACTAGAGGCTTTATCACAAACGAACCAACACCAAAAAAGTTCAAGTATCGTCGAATCACTGAAATTGCTCGGACAAGCGGTCAGCATCATTGTGGCCATAATTTTGCTAGCTTTTATGTCGATTGTGACTTGGAAGGCCAATGCCCATTTGATTTCTAACATGTGGGAGACCGTTGCGATGGTCTTGATCTGTTTGACGATTTTCTTAGGCATCTATCTCATCTCTAACGTCTTGAAAAAGAGTGCCTTCATCGTCTTCGTTTCTGTCCTGGTCTTGATAGCCATTGCTAAGATTGTCTTGATCAGCGTCTATACTATTCACCCAACCTCAGATTTCTTCAGCTATCACTACCTAGCTTTCGCACGTGTATCTGGGATCGCTTGGACAAAAAAATTGGTCGGGATAAACCTGTTTTATCCTCACGTGTTAAACGTCGCCTTGATCGATTCGATTCCTTATTCCATCATCGGCACCAATTATTTGACCGCTCAAGTATTTAATATCATCCTGACCTTGTTCGATGCTATCTTGATCTACAAACTAAACAAGCGCATTTTTAATCAATCTGCAGGAGTTTTCGCCGCTATAACATTCTCACTCATTCCTGCATATTTCCTTTATACAGTATTGAATGGGGCCGAACCATTATTTTTGACTGCAGTCTTAGGGATGATGCTTGCCTTTGATACCTTCGTCCACTTGGATGACGACTCTAGCATCGCCCAATGGACGTCAAGCTATCGCAACTTATTCCTACTATCGATGATCGCCTATTTGATCAGACCGACTGTAGGTATCTGGCTGATTGCTGCACTGCTCTACTTGTGAATTCAAGTTAGCTCGTCAGGTAACAATCAAACGTTACCTAGTCTACTTTGCTTTTGCTGCCTCATTTTTGATCATCACCGCTTTTTCAACGCCACTATTGTCCCAAGCTTATAAATTACCTTTGGTCGATGATTCCGTTAACGACCGTTACAGCCTAGCTACAGGTACATCAATGGCTACCAATGGACAATATAGCGTTAAGATTCAGCAGCAGCTAAAAGATGATTTGCGCCACCGAACATCATCCGCTGAACTAAAGACCAAAGTCACTAACGATATGAACAAAGATATTCAAAAAAACATCAAGCAACTCAATCAAAAGCATGCTTGGAAAAAATTCATCACCAATAAGTATGCTAATTTTACCAATGAAAACTATGGATATAACTGGATCTTGTACAATAGTAATTCCAGCAATCATCTAAGAAAGAATTACTTGCAGTTAAAGAGTCCCCTTATCGCATTCTCAACTGTTTTCTACGAGTTCATGTTGATCATGTCGATTGCAACGATGGGGTTGATCTTGATTTTTCGCAAGCAAGTTCAAAAAGAGTTCATGACACTTAATCATTTATTTTATTTCTCGTTGTTGCTGAATGGTTTCATCATTGGATCGATGCTCTTTGAAGTCCAAGGACGTTACCACATCATCTTATATATCCCATTGGTAATGATTTTGGGAGCAGGTGCGAGAATCTTGACTGAACGTAAAAAAAAATTGCTAGTTGAGATTTAAATTTAATATCTTGATTTGATTTTTGATCAGATCAAGGTATTTTTTTGTGCAATTTTTATCTTGGAAAATAACATTAATTTACTTAAATTTATAGTTATTTTTGTAATACTGATGTAATATATACTCGTAAATTTATCATGTGATATATTTAAATTCACAAAGGGGGACATATATCATAGCAATATTTACAAATATTCTGTTAATTCTTTCTCTGACGACCTTCATCTGCTATTTATTATGGTTTTACATTTTTAACTTTGAACGAGTTCGTGATATTAAAAAGCAAAAGCAAGCTGATCATTTTGACCTATATATCATGGTCCCATTATTAAATGAGGAAAATACTATTTTTTCATATATTAATGATTTAATTAATGAGCTAAATCAAATAGATCAAACTATAAACCCCAACATTTTACTATTAGATGATGCGTCCGATGATGATACCTTGAGAAATTTGCATATTCTGCAAAATTCACTTCATCATCTTCGGACTAAAGTATATATTTTGGAAAGACATTTTCCCAATGCTCAGCAAGGAAAAGGTGCATCCCTAAACTTTGGACTGGATTTTATCTCCAAGCTGCCAACAACGTTAGACAAACAACATACCATCATTGGCATCATCGATGCCGACGGGTTTATTTCCGCCAAAGACATCAATGACATCATTGGTACTTTTGAAAACAATCAAGTTTCGATGGTCCAAAGTGCCGTTGCGATGAACCGGCGCGATTACAATTGGCTATCTAAAATGCAAGACACAGAATTTTTAGGTGCCAACTCTTTTATGCAAGAAAGCCGTAATCGTCTTGGTCAAGCAATTGCTAGTGGCAATGGACAATTTTTGACTCTTCAAATGGCACAGGATGTGCGTTGGGGAAATTCATTATTGGAAGACTTCGAATTTACTGTTCGTGGTCTTTTCAAACAACATCGGGCTATTTTTCTACCTTCGGCCATCGTTTATCAAGAAGCAGTCACGAGCCTAAGACCACTCCTGCGCCAACGTATTCGCTGGTGTGAAGGCTCAATGCAGTGTTTTGTCAAATATACTAAGAAAATCATCCAATCAAAGGTTATCAATCCAGGGGTCAAAATTGATTTATCACTCTTTTTGATTTTGCCCTTTTTCAGTATGTTGCTCAACATCGCTAATATCTGTTCGATCATCGTTCAACTGGACAACATCTTCACTCGTAAGTCCATCCCAGTATTGATTGTTTTTGGAATCGTCGTTTGCGCGACCTTATTAGTCTGGCTGATGATGGCAATCGAATACCATCAAAATACACAAGGATTATCTTTATTTACTTGCATTCTACGAGCATGGCAATGTATTCTTTATAATTTTATTTTATCGTTTATCCCATACGCTGCTTTTGCGTTTCTACTAATGGGCAGAAACTCGTGGGCTAAGACTTCACATGGCACCTAAATCATTTCACATTAGGGGGGTGAAATAATGAATGATCCAACCAATTACTATCATTTTTTGACTGTTCCAACTCGAGAAAGTCTTCACCAAAAGCATCGCCGTTATGCTCTTGATCATGCTGATTCTGTCGGTGGAAATTCTGGAATCAGTTATCGCTCTCCCCAAAACACCCGAATTGACGGTCAAAAACTGCGGACACGACAAGTAAATTTTTTCCGTAAATCGACAGTTAAAGCCTTCAAACGTCTAGGCCAATCAATCGCAATCTTAGTCGCTATCACTTTATTGATTTTGATGACCGTGGCAACTTGGAAAGGTTCCGCGATGACTAACGATTATGGTCTAGCAGCCTTTACCATGATCCTAGTTTCCACCCTCTTATTCTCATTTGCATATTTGACTGCTTCTTATATTAGTAACAAATCATTTGTCTTCTTAGTAATCGTCTTATTAGTCATTGCTTTGTTAAAAATTATTTTGATTTTAAATTATAAACTGGGGCCAGCTTCTGATTACTGGACTTATCATTATTTGGCTTATGCGCGCGCCTCAGGCATCCCTTGGACAACTAGTTTAGTCGGTATGAATTCCTCATGGCCTCACGTGCTCAACATTGCTCTGTTGTATTCGATCCCTTATTCATTGATTGGGACCAGCTACATTACTGCGCAAATTATCAACATTACTTTGACTTTTTTTGATGCGCTACTTATTTATAAGTTATGTGCTTCGATCATCAACAAACAGGCTGGCATCTTTTCAGCTTTGATTTTTTCATTAATACCATCATATTTTCTTTACAGTTTATTAAACGGCGCTGAGCCAATGTTCATGACCTTTGTTCTTGGCATGTTAGTTTGTTTTGATACATTTATGAAACGTGATGAATTTACACCTAATATTCGCTGGTTCACTAGTGTTGTTAGTTTATTTATCTTAGCTGTTTTAGCTTACATGGTCAGACCAACCATAGCTATTTGGTTAGTGGCTGGTCTACTGTTCCTGATTTTTCGTCAAGATACCAAACCAGTCAATACAAATCTTCGTTTTAAGCGGTATTTATTTTATCTAGCATTCTTTGCTGCGTTCTTTCTATTTAGTGCCCTATCCAGCAATATTTATTCACTGTTGTATCATTTGCCGATAGGCACCAGTTCCAGCATGGATCGGTATAGTTTGGCTACTGGGACGTCTTCAATGACTAACGGTGCTTTTAATGAAAAAATCTACAAGATAATGAATAAAAATCATCACCGCTATCCTGATGTTAAAGAGCGTAATCAGCATATCGATAAAGATCTCAATCAACAGATCTACCAAAATGTCGATCAACTAAACGATACCCATCATTGGGGTATTTTCCTAGATCAAAAATACACTCAATTCTCTTCCGAAAGTTATGGATATGACTGGCTTTTGTATAATAGTTCTCGAAAAAATATTCATTCGAAAACTTATTATCATTTGCGGACACCCTTGGTAGTCTTGTCGACTATCTTTTTTGAATTCGTCTTAGTGTTATGCATCATTACCTTGAGTGTTATTTTATTATTCTCACCTATACTTCGTAAATCAACTGATATCCTGAACAAACTCTTCTATTTTGCATTGTTACTTGATGGATTCATTCTGGGTTCAATGATTTTCGAAGTCTAAGGACGCTACCACACCATTCTTTATATTCCACTGGTGATGATCTTAAGTTTAGGAGTTAAATTATTAACGGAACGTGATCATAAATTAAACATCCATTTAACAATCTAACCACAATAAAAAAGGGTTCACAGTCAAAACTGTGAACCCTTTCTTTCCCAAATATATAACGAATCGATAAGTCGAAGAAAAATTATGAATTAGCTATTAGATGATGTCAAGCCACTGAACAATGTTGAAAACAGTGTGCCGAATGCTGATCCAATACTACTATTGAAAGTGCCCAATGCAGACACGATATTAGTTAAAAATGTCATAATTTATCTCCTAACCTATAAAATTTGTTGTACAACAATATAATATTATCACTGTAATTTTTGATAGGCAAACGTTTTTCAGCTTTTTTGAAGTTGTCATAATCCACGCTAAATTAACGAATAAAATATGCGCTTGTCCAAGAGATCATTATTTCAAAAAAATTCCATACAAAAACTCCCCTACCGTAATTTGATAGAGGAGTTTTTGTGTTGGTAAATAAGGTATAGTACTACTACCTAAAACTATGATTCTTTGATAAATGAATCTCATTTATCTATCTCCATTATTACCATTTGGAAAAAATATGTCCACATTTTTAAGCTATCTTTAAATAAAATAATTTAAATATAATGAAGTCTTAACTCTCTTTATAAACAGTCTTATGAAAAACATAAAATGTCCAAATATTAATTTTTTTCTATTGTTTAATTTGAATATATGCCGGTTGTAATTGGTTATTTTCTTTCCAAACATAATAACCATCGAAAGGCAGTTCTTGTGCGGCAGCATTGAATATCAAATCAACTGTTTTTTTGTTCATCGGTGAAATCGAATAAATTTTCTTAAGTCGGTCGACCTGAGATTGATCTTGCTTAATAAAAATGGTTGATTGGTCCAACGAATCATTATTGATAACTTCTATTCGTTGAAAGGTCCTACTATCATAACGTTTGTTAAACTCCCTAATAAAATCATTTAAAATTACTTTGTTCATTCTTTCCACCCCTGTTAACCATATTATACGAACATATGTTTGCGTTAGCAAGTAAAAAATCGGAACAAAAATTTGCTCCGATTTCGTCAACTTCTATGTAAAATCATAACAACCAATATCTTAAATGTAAATCACTATCTAATATTGAACTGCCATGTCATATAAACTGCTTGATAAAGGTTTGATATTATTAGCCAACCTCTGATAATTGCTCATCGTGATTACGGCAGTCTGGCCATCATCAGAAATATGTACCACCGATTGAAAACCGTAGCCCCAACCATTAGCTGAATGACTTTGATGATTATTGTAAAAACCACCACCATACGTACTGATACTGGCTGGGACGAACAATTCAGAACGAGATTTTTTCGATAAGAAATTGCCAGCCACTAAATAATTTTCAAGTTTATATAAATCATGCGGACTCATGAATACTTGACCAGTCCCTAATTCATCCCTAGTTTCATACCCTTTAGTGATATAGGGATTACGATAATTAGACTCTGGAGACAAGGGATCACGGTTGGTGTATCCTTGGGCTTTCTTTAAACCATGCGAACTACCATAAGCAAAACTAGTTTGTTTCAAATTCAGTTTATCAATATATTCTTTGGTAAAAACTTGTTTATAAGTCTTGTGTGTCACCTTTTCGACAATCCGAGCCAATAATACAAAATTGATCGGTGAATATTGCCATTTATTCAACATGACTCGACTAAAAGTCAAGGTACCAATATCAGAAGCAACGATTTGATTGTCTGGCAAAATCTTTTTCGGACCACCACCTGGCAAAACTAGGCCTGTTTTCATATCTAGCATTTGACGCAAAGTAATCAAGTTACCACCTTGAACATTCGGAAAATATTTCTGCAGATGGTCATTCAAACTCAACTTATGTTCTTGAGCTAACTTCATGATCAGACAAGCAGTTAAATTCTTTTGGATAGAGTCAATCTCATAAGCGTTAGCTGCGGAATTTTTTTCACCAGTACTCTTGTTGGCATAGCCCCGGCTTCTTGAATAAAGTACTTGTCCATCTTTGATCACAAGAACTGACCCAGAAAAATTATTTTTTTCAAAAGTGTATCTGCTTGGGCATTAAATTGGGCGTCACCATTTTTTACGATTGTACCAGGCAATCTCTGTTGATCAATGTTATCTGCTTGGATAGTCTGACAAGTCAGCAAAGGTGTCGAAAAAACCATTAAACTAGTAATAGCTGCTAGGATTCGAAATTTTCTTTTCATCAGAATCACCCTTAATCAATAAATTCAAACTACAAAATTACTTTTATAACTCTAATTATAAAAAGTTGATACACAGATATATTACTTAATTTATAAACTTTTTTTATTACTAATTGACCAACTTAAACCTCATTTTAAGGCCTAATTCGATTGTTTATTATTGCATGTGGTAAAATGTATGCAATTAATTAAAGGAGAAAAAGATGAGCTTAACAATAATCGTAATTATTATTTTAGTAATCCTAGTCGTTGCTTACGTCGCTATGTACAACGGACTAGTTAAATATCGCAATCGAGCCCGCGAATTTGATTCACAGATCGATGTGCAATTGAAACGTCGGACTGACTTGATCCCTAACTTGGTAGAAACAGTTAAAGGTTATGCCAAACACGAACAAGAAACCTTAACAAAAGTAATCGCCTATCGAAATAATGTCACAGAAGCTGACAACTTACAAGATAAGGTTGCTGCTGATAATAAATTGACTGGCGCTTTAAGACAAGTTTTTGCCTTAGCCGAAAATTATCCTGATTTGAAAGCTAACCAAGAATTCTCTCAATTAATGGAAGAACTCTCCAATACTGAGAATAAGGTTTCTTATGCCCGCCAAGCTTATAATAGCCAAGTTCAACAATATGACACCGCCATTGAGACTTTCCCAAGAAATATTATCGCTAACATTCATCACTTCGAATCAATGAACTTTATCGAGATCCCTGAAGCTGAAAAAGAAGCTCCAAAGGTTAAATTTTAAACTAGGAGAAAACCATGATCTATCAGCAAATTGACAGTAACAAGCGCAAGACTTACTTCATATTTGTTATTTTCTTTTTGATCCTAGCGGCTCTCGGTAGTTTTATTGGTTATTTCGTAGTCGATAACATTTGGTATGGAATCATCTTCTCATTGATTGTTGCGGGAGTTTACTCATTAATAACCTACTTTCAGTCGACCAGCATTGTCATGTCGATGAACAATGCCAAAAAAGTTAATTCGGCCAGCGAGGCACCACAGCTGTGGCATATCGTCGAAGATCTTTCAATGGTGGCGGATATACCGTTACCAGCAATTTACATCATCGATGATCCTAGTCCAAATGCTTTTGCTACCGGACGTGACCCACAGCATGCGGCTGTAGCTGTAACACGTGGACTTTATGAAATGATGAACCGTGAGGAACTTGAAGGTGTCTTAGCACACGAAATATCCCACGTTAAAAATTTTGATATTCGAGTCTCAACTATTTCAGTTGCTCTTTCTTCGGCAATTATTCTGATTTGTACGTTGATCGGCAATGCCTATCGTTTTGTGTTACCTTTTAATGACGACGATGACCGTAATAGTAGTTGGGTGGCTGTCAGATTGGTTTTATGGTTAGTGGGGTTAGTCTTTATGATTCTAGGTCCGATCATCGCTAATCTGGTCCAAATGGCCATTTCTAGAAATCGAGAATATTTAGCGGATGTTTCTGGAGCTGAGCTGACTCGTAATCCACAAGGCTTGATCAATGCCTTAGAAAAGCTCAAAACTAACGATCAACCGATGCAAAAAGTTGATGATGCCAGTGCTGCTTTGTATATTTCCAATCCTAAAAAGAAAAAAGATTTTGCAGATTGGTTCGACACTCATCCACCATTAGACAAACGGATCGAAAGATTAAAGCAAACATTTCAATAAATATTTAACAATAAAAAAAGCAGAGTTACCAAGGATTTTAAATCCCTTGATAGCTCTGCTTTATTTTGTCTCAATTAAGATTTTCTTTTCCAGAAGTAAACTCCTGCAGCAAGTGCTGCTACAATCACCACAGTTCCTGAGGCAATTGCAATATATGGTCCGTGAGAAGCGGCGGCCTTTTTCTTTTTATCCTTTTCAGGATAAATAACTGAATCACCATTATTCGATGATTTAGATTTTTTCTTAGGTTCTTTATTGTTTTTAAGTTTAACTGGTTTTTTGACAGTGACCTTTTGTTCATCAGTTTTATCATCTGATTTTGGCTGATCACTAGTATCGGTGTCTGGATCAGTAGCTGAATCACTACCATTATCACTGTTATTTGCTGAGTCATCGCCACCAGTGGCAGCAGCCTGATCACCATTATTATTGTTGCTGGAATTACTATTACCACTATTAGAACTGCTCAAAGCTGGTACATTCAAAAATTTCAAGTAGACCATAGCATCCATATTGATATTAGCAACCTTGACATCCAAATGCATCGTCACAGGGATCTCTTTATTCAAATCAGTTGTTGAAAATTTGAAACTTGCCCCATGAGCATTATTAACGATTTGGCCATCCCCATTGTTGATACTAGTATAAGTTACCGGATGAGATCCGATCCAAGTCGGGATCGTCGAAGTCATCGAAACATAATACTTACCGTCCTTAATGACCACATTGGCTGGTTTATCCATGTACTGATCAGCATGACTAGTCTGACCATTAGGTTGCAGAACTTGGTACTGCAACGAAACCGCCTGTGCTTGATTGATCCAAACCAAGCCACTGACAAAAGCAAATATAAACGCTAGAAAAAAAGAAAGCAACTTTTCCCTTTTCATAATTATCCCTCTTTATATATCCTAATAATATTATTTTACTAGACATCTCATTTTTGTGAAAGTGCATTCACTCTTTTAATTTAAGATTGAGTCAAAAAAAGAAGCTGGAATCAAATTCCAGCTTCAGTTACTTCCTATCGTGTTGTATTTGAGTATGAATGAGATTCATTTACGATACTCGTTTGCATTTCAGATGATTCAGAATATAAAGAAACCTCTTAATGATTAAAAAGTTATCCTCAAAAATTATTTTTCTTGATCGACAGCTTTTTGTGCAGCTACGTTGATGATATTCCATGGACGGTCAAATCCAGGTTGGAAGAAGAAATCAGCATACTCAAGATCCTCAATGATCATTTTTGCTTGTATTGCAACAGAAATGGCGTTAATGTCAGCTGTAACGTCAGCTTTTGACATAATTTGAGCTCCAACTACTTGATGGTTGTCGGCATTATAAGTCAATTTGAAGTATACTGTGGCATTCTCATCCTCAGGGACGAACTTAGGACGATATGTATCAGTCACATATGCTGATTTTACATTTGCATTATAAGCTTTTGCTGTGGCATCTTTGATACCTGTTGAAGCAAATTTATAATCAAAGACTGTTAAAGCTGAAGAACCAGAGATTCCTGGGAATTTTCTAGTTGGTTTCTCAAGGTTTTCAGCGGCAATTCTACCTTGACGACGAGCATTAGTTGCCAAGGAAATGTGTGCCTCGCCATCATTTGGCAAGAATTTGATATGAGTTGCATCACCAACAGCAAAGATGTCTTTTTGACTAGTTTGCATATAATCATCAGTGGCGATAGTACCATCATCGTTAAGTTGAAGAACGCCTCTGAGCCATTTAGTGTTGGGACGAACACCGGCAGCTTCGATAACTAAATCAGCATCGTAAGTACCCTTGTCTGTTTCAACTTGTGTAACTTTACCATCTTTGCCGATGAACTTTTTAACTGATTCTCCGGCAGCAATCTTAACCCCATGTTCTTCCATGTTCTTAGCTAAGATATCAGTAAATTCTGGATCGAGATATGTGCCTAAAACACGAGGTAAAATATCGATAACAGTAACGTTCATACCTGCTTTAGCAAATACTTCCGTTGCTTCATTACCAATGTAACCTGATCCAACGACCACAACATTGTTAACATTAGGATCAACAGTCTTGGCCTTTAATTTCATTGCCCAATCACGTCCACGCATAGCGTAGATGTTTTGCAAGTCACTACCATCAACAGGAATCTGTGTTGGTACTGCACCGGCACTCAAAACCAATTTGTCATATTTTTCGGTTCTAGTTTCATTATCAACATGATTGACTACTTCAACTTCATGTTTTTCAGGGTCGATCTTAGTGATTTCTTGTTGTAAGAAAACTGAAACACCCTTCTTTTCCATTTCTTCTGGTGTTGCGTAACTAACGCTATTAACTTTTTTAACTTTTCCTTCTAGATACAATTGCATACCGCAAGATAAGAATGAAAGAAAATCACCTTTTTCATACCATTGGATCTCGGTATCAGAGTCTTGTCTGAGAAGCCCTTCGACTGTTTCGTACCCACCGTGTGATGAACCTACTACTATAACTTTCATTAAGAAACCTCCTCTTATTTATAATTCAATGATAATTTTAACAATAATTTTTTTCAAGTATTTTCGATACGAACATACGGTCTTTCTATGATAAAATTGACTGTATAAATCTGAAGATATCAAGCATATTTGAAGTATATAAAAGAATATCTTGTTAAAATATGAGGGGGAAAATAAACATATGTATATGTTGGTATTAATTGCCATTGGCGCCCTAGTCTTACTGACCGCTTGGATAACCAAACCTAAAAAACGCCGTCGTAAAAAATTGCTCACTTTAGGACTTTTATTGATTTTAGTGGGTGGCTCAGGTGCGTATCAGGATTTTCAAAAAAACCATGAAAATAACTCGAATCAAACAACTTCGACTCAGGCCAAATCGTCTTCCCAATTAGCCGATCTCAACTACAAGGATAGCCAAGAAGTTGAAGTTAATCACAATCAACCTGATTTTTCTCAAGCTGATCTCAGTTTAAAAAATGGTGCTTGGCAAAGTTTCAGTGACTTGGATCAATTGAATCGAGCCGTTCAAGCTGATGCACTATTGAATAAAAGTTTAATGCCAACTGCTAAGAGAAAAGCTCTTTATGTCGATCCAACTGGCTGGCACAACAAACGGATCAAGGGTGGCTGGCTCTACAATCGTTCTCACTTGATTGTTTATCAATTGACTGGTCAAAATAATAATCCGAAAAATTTAATGACTGGAACTCGGTCTTTGAATTCTCCTGAAATGTTAAAACATGAAAACGATATTGCCTACTATTTGAAGCAAAATCCGAACAATTTCATCCGTTATCGTGTGAAACCAATTTATCGGGGCAACGAGCTCGTAGCTAGAGGTGTACAGATGATGGCGCAATCATTAACAGCCGATGGTCAAAAAGATAAACAAATTAATTTCAATGTATACATATTTAATGTTGAGAAAGGCGTAACAATCAATTATGCTGATGGTACAAGTGTAGTTAATAATACTTAAGGAGTTGATTCAATGAAATACAGTAATGGTGATAAAGAAATTTTTGATTTGATTCATAAAGAAGAAAATCGTCAAAACCGTAACATCGAACTAATTGCCTCTGAAAATATTGTTTCAGATGACGTTAGAAAAGCTCAAGGTTCTGTCTTAACTAACAAGTACGCCGAGGGTTACCCTGGCCGTCGTTACTACGGTGGCTGTGAGTACATCGACCAAATTGAACAAATTGCTATTGACCGTGCAAAGAAATTATTTAACGCTGATTACGTTAACGTACAACCACATTCAGGCTCACAAGCCAATGCTGCGGCTTATCAAGCAGTCTTAAAACCTGGTGATGTTGTTCTAGGTATGGACTTAAATGCTGGAGGACACTTAACTCATGGTTCCAAAGTTAACTTCTCCGGAAAAATGTACCAATTCCACTCATATGGTGTCAACGCTGATGGCTTGATCGACTATGATGAAGTCAAAAAAATCGCTCAAGAGGTTAAACCAAAATTGATCGTGGCTGGAGCTTCTGCTTACAGTCGGATCATCGACTTCAATAAATTCAGAGAAATTGCTGACTCCGTTGATGCCCTTTTGATGGTCGACATGGCTCATATTGCTGGACTAGTAGCAGTTGGTCTACACCCAACCCCAATCGGTGTCGCTGACATCGTTACAACAACAACTCATAAGACTTTAAGAGGACCTCGTGGAGGTATGATTTTTGCCAAAGCTGAACTCGGCAAGAAAATCAATTCAGCTGTCTTCCCTGGAACGCAAGGTGGCCCATTGGAACACGTTATCGCTGCTAAAGCTGTGGCCTTCGGTGAAGACTTACAACCTGAATTCAAGACTTACATGGAGCAAGTTAAGAAAAATGCTGCTGCCATGGCTGAAGTGATCAATGACTCAGAAGATCTTTCCGTGTTAACTGGTGGTACTGATAATCACCTACTCAACGTGGTCCTAACTGAAACTGACCTTAATGGTATGGAAGTCCAGAACTTATTAGATTCGATCCACATCACAACTAATAAGGAAGCTATTCCAAATGATCCATTGCCACCAAAATTGACTTCTGGTCTACGTTTAGGTACACCTGCCATAACTTCTCGTGGCTTTGATGAAGACGATAGTCGTGAAGTTGCCAACATCATTATTGAAGCTATCAAGTATCATGATGACGAAGACAAGCTTAAAGAATTGGATGCTCGGACTCAAGCTCTAACGGATAAACATCCCATCAAATAATTATTAAAATCAAGTCGAAACAAAACGCCGAAGTTGAATACCAACTTCGGCGTTTTTTGCTGATTATTTTTAATCTAAATCTTTTTTACGTTCATGTCTGGCATAACCACTGTATAGAACTAAGGCAATGGCACCAAATAGGATTGGACCTAAGATTGTCCAGAAAGCATCCATATATGCGTGCTCAATAATTGGTTCAAGCAAGGTGAAGATGATTGCAAATAGGACAACTAAAAAGACAATTATCGAAGTGGCCCACATCCACTTTTTATTCTTATAAAATTGGTAAGGCTTTTCGATATCATCGTTCATGCTGAAGAATGGGAAAGCTCCAACCAAGAATAAGTAAGGGACACTTGTGGCCACATTAGCCATCAAAGTTAAGACAGCGTATAGATTCTTGGCATTTCTACCACCTAAGAAATCGACTGCTAAGATGACCAAGCAAACGAACAAGGCTTGCATCCACATAGCATTGGCTGGCATACCTTTGCTATTCAACTTAGTAACCTTCTTAGGCCAAAAGTCCTTGGGAGTTCCTAAGATAAATGACTTCAATGGTGAATAGATCAAAACAAAGAAGGCACCCATGTAAAGAATAAACATGTCTAAGGCTGTAAATCGTGATAACCAAGCCCCTAAGGTCATAGCTGCCGCATGACTTAAGTCAATGTGAGTCCCAAAGGTATAACCTAGATTACTCATCATGACATAAGTGATATTAGCCAAATTGACTCCATCTTTTCCGATAACAGAATTCCAGTTGGCACTGATACCCCAGAATAAGATTGTTAATGAGTATAATACCACAATGATAGCAGCAGAAATCAAAATCCCACGTGGGAAGTCACGTTTAGGGTTTTTCATACTATCCGTGACGCCACCCATGGATTCCATACCACCATAAGCAAAAATTGCATAAACCACGAATGATAACATCCCTAGTGGTGAAGCAAATTCAGGGTTTGGTGAATTGATAAATGTACTGATACCGTGGACAGGCTCAGCCATATGAAAACCGGATAAGAAGATCATCGCAATACTTAGTCCGAAGAACAGGACATTCAAGATGATCATCATCGTTCCACCAAAAGAAGTAAATTTCGAGATCTTGTCGATTCCTCGTGAAGCTGTATAAGTGACAAAAATGATCCAAAGAACAGCTAAGATACCGATTGTCTGTGTTGATGACAAAGAACCGATATGCCAACTAGGCGTAGTATCATGTCCAGCAAAAAAAGTTGCCATAGGGATCCAAACTTTTGAAGCTGTCGAAACTAGCCAAACTTCCCAAGAAGCTAGCCAAATAAATGTTCCGGTAAAAGCTAAGCGTGGTCCGATAGCTCCCTCGATCCAAGAATAAATACCACCTTGAGCTTCATTGTAGGCTGAACCATATTCGGCCATCATAAAACCTACCGGCAGAAAGAAAAAGATTGCCGCAAACAAATACCAAATAATACTTGCTAACCCCATCTGTTCATAAGCAACAGTGGTATTAGCGAAACCAAATACTGACGTAAAAATCATCATGATCAAACCAAACATCGTGATGGTCTTTTTAGTCGAATTACCTTCATCCATGATTCAAGAAACTCCTCTTCCCTCAATAAAAATTATAAATTCATATCTGTCTTAAAATTAAGTGGCGAAAAATCTGTTGAATCGGTAATCAGACTAGCAATTAGTTCACGATACGCTTTCAGAGCAGTTTGGGCCATTTCATTTGATGCATCGGTTAAAAATTGTGGTAACTCATCCTCAGGACGGTTGAGTGCTTTAATATCATCATCACGTAGCATCTTACGTAAAGTGATATTGATATCCTTTTGCTTTTGTTCAAACATCGAACCCAGTTCAGAATAATGACTATCTAAAAGAACTCCGGCTAACTTATAAGTCCAATAAGCAGATTTAGGATCGTATGGCAATCCCCCTAGTTTGTATTCTGCAGGCGTATCAGTCATCCCCATATAAAATGGTACGTAGATACTTTGAGACGCTACACCCATGGCTAACCATTGGATACAAGCAATCTCTGGCTTCAAGTCCGGACGGATCTGCAAGACATGTGACTCTTGGGTCTTGGCCAAACTGATTGGACGGTAACGATGATTGTTCTCACCTTTATTCAAAGGATCGAACTCAGTACCTTGATAGTGTGAACTCAAATAATATTGAACTTCATCAATACTCAATAAGTGGTCTGGTTTCATAATAAATGAGAGATCCTGGCTTTCAGGACTTTCATCAGTCTTACCAGAGAACTCTTGTTGGCCCCACCAAACACGGGGAGTACTATAAATGGCATCTGATAAGTCATGTGTTCCAAAAATTTTTCTAAAGTTAAAAGTTTCTGGATCTGGATTCAGACCATAATCATTAACAAATTCAGAAATATCATTTTTAAACATAAAATTATCAGGGTCATCAAAATCAATCTCTTGAATTGCTAATTGATTGGCAACAACAGCATAAGAATCATCAGGGATCCTTTGAGTGACCCAATAATGACCTGAACCATTTTCAAAATACCAAACTTCTTCTTGATCAGCGAAAAGGACCCCATTAGTCTCTGAAGTACCATGTTTTTCAACTATTTGACCTAAACGTTGAACAGCTTCCCGAGCAGTTTTAACGTAAGGCAAAACGACTGTGATCATCGCCTCTTCACTGACGCCGTCTTCAACTAAGGGATCAACACCTAAGACAGTTTGATTGGAATAAGCACTTTCGGTAGCACTCATGGCAACACCATATTGATTGAAACCATCCTCTTCAAATAGCCCTTCTTTATCTGTCCATTCAGGTGTGGCCGTATATTTGTATCGGACTTTTGGCAATTTTATTTCAAAACCATTTGCCTTGGAAACAAATTTTTGTGGCTCGTCATACTTTTGGTAATCGTGAACGACAAAATGCTTTGGCCAAGATGGTTTAGCGTCTTCATTACGACCAATAATAGTTGAGGCACCAATGGTAGCTTTTTTACCAACTAAAATACTGGTACATGCAGACAATAAATTTTTGTTGTATTCTAATTCCATCTAATCACCCTATTCGTACATTATGAAATAAATCACGTTGACGGTGATTATTGTTAAAAGGAAGAATGACTTTTAATAATAATCTAATTTTCAATATAAATTAACCTCATAATTTATTTATTACACAATAAATAAGGATACCACAGTTACCGTTCACAATCTAAATGATTTATGATAATTAAACTTGACATAAGCCATTATTTTGCATACAATTTTAAGAGTCTTAACAATTAATGGGCAATCGCCAAACGGTAAGGCAGCGGACTCTGAATCCGCAATTTGTTGGTTCGAACCCAACTTGCCCAATAAAAACTTTACAGTCAAAAAAGGTATCAGGCCACATTTCAGTGACTTGATACCTTTTTTATTGTTAATTTTCTGTAATATCTACTCCAGATATTTCTATCAATTTGCTTAAAAAATTATTTTGAATGGCGTCATCATCCGCCCGAGCATCATAATGTGCAGGCTTTAAATGATGGAAATATTCACCGGAAACATTTTTATCCTCTAAAGTCGCAAGCCAAACCTGTGTGGTGTAACCTAACGTCAAATCATCGGTTGCCATTGAGTCACCCATTTTGGTAGGTACCCATCCAGGATCAACTGCGGTGAAAACTACTTCGGGAAATTTTCGAGCTAATAACTTAGTTAGTATCACAATTTGTAACTTTGAGGATGAATAATCAGTAGCAGTTAATAAATTTTCTAAATCAAGCTTTGAACCAACATGCATTCCTGATGATACATACACGACCCGTTTGTGAAACTTTATCAACGCGGTCAATAAATAAGGTGCCATTACATTGACTTTGAAAGTGAGTTCAGAGTTTCCCGAACTAATCCCGGCATTATAGATCACAGCATCCATTGAACCAATTTGGTTAACTTGCTTGGCTATATCTGAAACCTCTTTTTGATTTGCCAAATCTCCAATAACAATTTCTTTAGCAGAAGGTACTTCACGCCGAATATCTTCAGCTCTTTTTTGATTACGGGCGTGAAAAACAACTTCATTACCTTTTGAAATAAGGTCTTTTGCAGCCAGCAGGCCTAAACCGTCTGATGACCCCGTAATAAATATTTTGGACATCTAATCCCTCCCATTCAATGGTATTATAATCCAATAATATTTTCATATCATAAAAAAAGCTAACGACTACATAATGTCGTTAGCTTCGAAAAATTCAAATATAATCAAGATTAATAATAATTTTCAGATTCAAGCTCAGAAACCACGATCCGTTGTTTAACGTCGATTTCCTTAGGAGCTGGACGGAAGATGTGCTTTATCATTTCGAAAAGTTTCATGATCTCATATCCTTTCAATGGGGTATTTGTAAACCACAATAACTATCCATGAACCAACTAGATAATAACCGATTATTTTTATAAAATAATTCATATTATAAAAATATTTTTGGCTATTATTGCATATCCTATGGTAGTACCTAAATTATACAACACCGATGAAGTTTGTGGTAATTTTTTGTAAAAATCATCGTTGATTTTCACTAATTTTTCAGTAGATATCTTCTGCATCAATCAAGAATTTTGAGAAGTTTTAATCTTTTTCCTTCTTAGTCTACAATAAGATTATTAACTAGTGAGGAGAAATATTATGGGTTATGAATTAATTGCCATAGATTTAGATGATACATTATTAGATAAACGAAAAAGTATTACTCCAAAAAATAAATCGATGATTCAAAAAGCTTTGAAACAAGGTGTTAAGGTCGTCCTGTGTTCTGGAAGGACTCATAACGCAGTAATCGACTATGCAAAAGAGTTGGATATAAAGGGTAATGATCAATACATGATCACCAATGGTGGCGCCTTAGTTGAGACTATGGATCAAAAAATTTTAACACAGCACACGCTTAGCAATGAATTTTATCGCCGGTTCGTTCAATTCGTTAAACAAAATCAACTCCATTATAATGTAGTTGATCTCCAAGCTAAAACTTACACCAGTCCTGAAGAATGGTTTGATAAGTATACGATTGCCCAAGCTTATGAAAATAATGGTGGTCTCTACATCCGTGAGCCAGATCAATTACCAAGTGATTTTGAGATCACTAAAGCTATCATCAATGGAAATGAAGCAGAACTGGATGCCGTTTCTCCCCTAGTCCATGCAACGTTTGATAAAGATTACTTTGTTGTTCGGACAGGAGAAGGCTTTTTAGAGGTCTTTCCACGAGACGTCAATAAGGGCCGAGCTTTGAAAGAATTAGCTCAATCTTTGAATATCGAACTTTCAAAAACGATTGCTATTGGAGATCGCGACAATGATATCCCGATGATCAAAATAGCGGGGCTAGGTATTGCCATGGAAAATGCTCAACCTGAAGTTAAACAAGTAGCTGATACCATCACGACTGATAATAATCATGATGGTGTGGGTAATGCCATTGAAAAATATCTGATCAAATAACAAAAAGTCCCTTCTGAGCAGTTGCTCAGAAGGGACTTTTGATCGGTAAAAATTATTTATCGATTATTCTAAATAAGAGTGACAAGACACCATAAGCGAGCATATAGCCAAAAACAAATAATGTCATAAAAGCTAGTAGCCAAGTTCCATAAATACTTGCATAGATCAGCAGTTGGCTATTTGCGATTACAAAGACCATTGCCACTGTGATACTCATAATGATTTTTAAGACGTTGTTTTCAAAGTAATCTTTGAAGTAATCTATCCATGAAAAACATTTTGCGTTCATAATATCACCCCTCTTATTCAAATAAGTGTATCACTTTCAAGAGTGGTATTCGATTACTTTTGGGTAGCCTGAATAATGTTTTCTTTCAAGAATTGTGATTCGCCAAAGCCACTATCAAGAAAAACAAAGTGACTGTTGTCGTAATCAAAACTGATTCGACTCCCAAATTCTGTATTCTCTGATAAATTGGTAACTTCATTGATCGGAATAGATATCCTCAAGGTCTTTTTGAAACCACGCATGAAAGCCAAGGTAAGGCTCCCATTAATAAATTCAAAACTAGCAAAGCCATTAAAACGCTTCTTTTCAGCATTAATTATTTGTACATAAGCGAACATATCAATCACTTTCCTTTGTTATTATTTCCTTACAAATTCAGTGTATGGTATGAAACGCGTTTTAGAGCAAGCTTTAAATACAATTATTTTAATATTGTTTACCAGATAACTTTTCTTCCAATATTTGAATTGCATCATGGTAATTCTCATAGTAATTAACGTCAAAGAAATAATCAGTTCCATTGATCATCGCTGATAACTTGCTTTTATCACGATTATGTAAAATAATCACAGGTTTTTGAAGACGTTCAGCATAGGCCAATTCATAGCCGACACCTAAACTGGGATTAGTTGTATCCGCAATGACGATATCTGCCTGTGACATCCATTCAACATCACGATCTCGAATATCCTTATCAGTCAATTCTGTTTGACCATCTGCAGTCAGATTTTGATCAGCTAAATGTTCTGTTAATACGTCATTATCTTTTTTTAAATATTTAACTATTTTCTTATAAACTTTGGCTTCATCTCTTCCACCACGAATAGAGGCAGCAAAATATATCTTCATGTTCTATCCCCCTTGCTAATATTATACAAATAATCAGTCATAAAAGTATAACTATTTTTAGCCCCATTATGACCATGACGTTTAGTAAAATGCAATTGATTGAATTACCAAAAATAGTAAACAAAAAACGAGTAAGCCAAGGATAATCTTGGAATACTCGTTTATTTGTGTTTTTTTTAAAATAATGAAATGATGAACATGATCAAAGTCCAAATACTGATGTTGATCTTAGCTTGTCGAGAAACTGCTAATGATGTCCAATTGATCCAAGCCAACAACCCGAATTGGATAACTCCAATCAAGATATTAGCCAGAATATTAGTATTTGCTTGAGTCGATAACATAACTATGGTCTGTAAAACTCCCCCGATAGCAAATGTGACTGCAACATTGACTAATAAAATGGACCGATACTCAACTGATTCTTTCTTTAAAATCAGTAAGTAAATGGCATAAACGATTGCCAAAACTACTACCATTGCAATGATTGCCAATAAAACAACTAAGGCTTTATTAGTTTGTGAGAACTGATCCATTAGCACAAACTTACAATAAACTTCGGCAAACAAACTGATAGCAGCAATCAAAATCAAGCCGATGATTGAACTACGCTTAACTTTATATAATATTCCCATGTGTAATTACTCCTCTTTTAATAAACCGACTAACGAAGATTTAGCAGCCTTATTTGCTGGAATAAATCCAAACAATAAACCGACTGCACATGAAACTAATAATGAAATCAAAATCGAATAAATGGTGATGACCGCTTTAAACGGCAAGAAGGCATTTATCAATAAGACTAGTAAGTAGCCAATGATGATCCCTAAAATACCACCGATAACGCAAAGTACGATACTTTCAGTTAGAAATTGGTTACGAATATTCTTCCCAGTTGCACCGAAGGCACGGCGGATACCAATTTCACCACGACGTTCTGAAACTGAAATATACATCACGTTCATGACGCCGATACCGGCAATCAGCAACGAAATACCTGCTACTAACGCCACAAAATAAGTCACACTATTCAAGACTTTTTGGAACGACTTCATCGCTTTGGTTGGATCTTCGATACTGTATTTACCTTCATGCTTATATTCACCGCTAGCTTTGATTTTCTTCAATGCTCTTTGGCCGACGGCTTTTTTGCTCTGACCACTTTCAACGGTCAATTTAGCTTGATTCTTCCCAGATTTACCAGCAAAAATATGATTGAAGGTCTTCTTAGGCATATAGACATTCGTCGAGTATTCATCTGTAGAGAAGGTTCCGCGGATAACGAAAACATCAGTACCGATTTGAATGGTCTTTCCATTGGCACTATCGTTACCGAACAGCTTTTGCTTCAAACGATTGGAGATCAAGACATTGTAAGAATTGTCATCAATCAATAATGATGAACGTTGTGTCCGATTGACATCGCTCTTCTTTCCAATAGCGCCAATGTAAGTTTTCATTTTATTACCTTGAGAACTAACATTGGTGAAAACAGTACTGTCATAGTTACTTAATTTGACGTCATTGACACCTTTGACATCTGATAATAAGGCCGCATCCCCTGAAGTGAATCCAGACGAATCTGCAGAGTCAGCCGAGTTAGCCTGATAATCCAAAGTAACTTTATTTGAGGTGTTACCTTGACCCAATTCTTTGGTAATACTTTGTGTGAAGCCATCGCCAACAGCCAAAATGCAAATCACACTGGCAATACCAATGATGATACCTAACATAGTCAGTAAATTACGATTCTTATTTTTCTTAATCGAACGCAATGCGATAGTTAAATTTTCCATTATTTATCCACCACACTTTGTTGGTCCTGATAAAGCTTGCCATCACGGATATAAACTGTCCGCATAGCGAAATCTGCAACTTCTTTATCATGTGTGACCATTATTATTGTTGTATTGAATGTTTCATTTAAATGTCTAAATAGATCCATGATCTCATGCCCTGTTTTTGAATCCAGTGCACCAGTAGGTTCGTCAGCAATGATGATCTGTGGATTATTGACAATAGCTCGTGCTATCGCCACTCTTTGTTGCTGACCACCAGATAACTCACTTGGCAAATTATTTTCCTTACCTTGTAGGCCGACTTGCTCGATAACTTCATTTATAACTGTTTGACGATCCGTGATTGTCTGCGTTTTGCTATAAATCAAAGGTATCTCAATATTTTCAAAAACTGTGTAATTACTTAATAACTTAAAATTTTGAAAAACAAAGCCGATTTTATCGCCACGGATATGCGACATCGAAACATCGTCGCTATCCTTGTACTCTTGATTATCAAGGTAATAATCACCTGTGTAATCATTGTCCAACAATCCTAAAATATTGATCAAGGTAGACTTTCCAGAGCCAGAGGGTCCCATAATAGCTAAAAATTCACCATCATTTACATCAAGATCGATATCGGACAAGGCTTTGAATTTACGATTATATACTTTAGAAACTTTTTTAACTCGCAACATCAATTTTCACCCCGCTCTAATCTAAAACTAACTTCTGTCCAGCTTTAAGACCAGAATGTGTGTAATAGAAGTCACCATTTTTATTCAAGTTCAAATAAGTTTTCTTCTTCTTACCATTCTTTAAGACGTAGACATAGTCATCGTCATGAACAGCATCACTTGGGATCTTATAACCCTTAGAACTTGTCTTGATCTGGACATGCATACCATATGTTAAGTTTTGATCTGCAGTAACTTCAAAATGATAATACGAGACTGATGATGATGAATTGTATGGTGCTTTATCGATGCCAGTAATAGTTCCATACATCTTTTTACCATTGTTCTTGTAGACCTGAACGTCATCATTATTGTGGATACTTGTTAAAGCATATTCATTAATATTTCCGAGAACTTCTGGTTTGCCATAAACGTAATATGAACCATTGGTTTCCTTGATCAAGGTACCAGCAATCGGAGCAGTAACTGTTCGATTGGCTTCTTGGTTCAACTCAGCTAATTTATTTTGGTCACTTGTGATCTGTGCATTGTTCTGAACAATTTCAGCTGAATTATCAGTTGCTGAACTAGTTGTTGGTGTACTTGTATCTGAACTAGTTGAATCATCACCAACAAAGGCACCGATGGTTGAACTATCTGAAGAATCTCCGGTTACAGATGATGTAGAACTTGTATCGTTCACTGAACTAGCACTTTGTAATGAAGCATTAGTTGATTGCAATTGCTGAATTTCAGCATTGACACTACTGATCTGTGTTGACATATCTTTGTTAAACGTAAATAACGTTTGACCTTTTGTGACCTTTTCACCATTCTTCATTGGTGTTGAAGTTAAAGTTTCACCTTGTAATGGTTTGTCACTGACACTTTGTTTCTGGTTTGGAGCTACGACTCCACTGTAATAAGTTTCCTCGCGAGACGAAACAGTGTAAGTCTTATAATTCACTTGGCCATTTTTGCCATTGAATAAAGCTACAACGACAATTGCCAAAATCAAAAATATGGTACAAATACTCCAAATTGCATAATCAATTCTTTTACTCATAATCTTCCCCACATTCAAATTCTAAAAAAAGTCATGTCCCCATTATATATGTATTTCTTAAAAATGTATCAATGAATTCGATTACAAAATAAAAAGATAGTGAAAAAAATATTTATCACTATCTTTCATAATTAATTTTATAAAGAATTAAATTTTTTGTCTAATTAAGAGAGAATCCTTGATCCTTCAAAAATGACCCAATGTCGTCACGTCTGATTTCTTTAAAGAAATCAACATTCTTCTCTGTCCAATCCGTCGATTGATTATTACTACCACGATTTAAGTAATAGTTGTGGATCTGTTGATCATAATCAGTCAAATCAGTAAAACTGCTGATATCATAAGTATCGACTGAAAATTGATTAGACTTAGGTAAACGAGGTTTCACTTGATTTTTATTTTCTGGAAAACCAATCGTCATCCCAAACAATGGGAAAGTGAATCTTGGTAAATGTAATAACTCCGCCACGCGACGGATATCGTTCCTGATCCCACCGATATAACAAATACCTAAACCTAAAGACTCAGCTGCAACCGCCATATCTTCTGCCGCAATCGTCGTATCGACACTAGCAACTAATAGTTCTTCCATGTTTTTTAGACCATCAGTTGATTTTTTGGCGTCTTTCAACATCTTCGATTGACGATAAAGATCCGCTACAAAAACGTAGAATACTCCGCTTTTTTTAACATATGGTGCACTATTAGATATTTCCGCCAACTCATCTTTGATTGTCTTGTTACTGATTTCAATGACCGAAAAAGCTTGAACAAAATTAGACGAAGAACCGCTTTGTGCAGCTGTCATCAATTGTTGTTTCATATCAGCCGAAAGTGGTTGATCCTTAAATTGTCGTACTGAAACATGTTTTTGCATATTTGTGATTAAATCGTTCATTCCCTACACTCTTTTCTAAAAGTTTATTATTTTGGTTTACTTTCTCAGTACACATGTTATTATTTTCATATGAAAAACATCATCATATAAGGAGGAGCACCATGTCAGATATTAATCTTATCAAGCCTGACTTATTGTCGGAAGTTCAAAAAATCATGAAACTTCTAAGCAACCCGACTAGATTGCAGATGTTAAACATTCTAGAACAAAAAGAACTAAATGTCAGCGACTTAGTCTCGATTTTAAATCTAGAACAGTCCAGCGTCTCACATCAACTAGCTTCATTACGTCAATATCAATTAGTCAGTGTCCGGCGTATCGGTAAGTCTAACTATTATCGGCTGAGTGACCCCCATATACTTGATGTAATCAACGAAACGCTCGAACATGCTGATCACGTTCTTAGGGGGAAGAAACATGGTGAATGACACTAGCTTGATTAAAAAAAGTTTACAGATCGAATACTTTTCAACAGCCTGGATGGCTTTTGAATTTGCAGTTGGACTGTATTCGGGTATTACTGCGGGTTCTATTTTATTGATTGCCTTTGGGATGGACAGTTTTCTAGAAATCATTTCTGGAAGCACCTTGATCTGGCGCTTAAAAAAAGAATCTCACAATGCTTCAGAAAAGGAGATTGCCCATGCAGAAAAAATCTCTTCTACTATAGTTGGTTCGGTTTTATTGCTCTTATCAGCCTATGTGGTCTTTGTATCACTTTTCAATTTGCTTAATCATCAAGAAGCTGATGCTAGCTTATCAGGGATCATGATAGCAATTGCCTCAGTTGTACTGATGCCATTTTTGACTATCAAGAAACGTCATTTAGGAAAAAGCATCAATTCCGATGCTTTGATCGAAGACGGTATGTGCAATATCACTTGTGCTTACATGGCCGCTACCGTACTAGTCGGAGTCATCGTCACTGCATTATTTAATTTGTGGTGGATCGATTCAGTTGCAGCCTTAGTTCTAGTTTACTTTATCGCTAGTGAAGGTGCTGAATCGTTGCGAAATGGATTAAAAAATAAAAACTGATCAATGTTCCAAAAATAAAGGCTGATTCATTTGTGATTTTTCGGAAAATCACAAATGAATCAGCTTTTTTATTTTAAAAATTGATTTTTATGGCAATGTATTACCAGCTGCCAAGTACAAGTCATACCACTCTTGCTTTGTTAAGCTAACATCTGCTCCTTGAGCGCTGTCAGCAATGTGTTTAGGATTCATTGTCCCAATCAAAACTTGCATGTTAGCTGGATGACGCAAGATCCAAGCCACAGCAATTCCGTTTTTGCTGACATGGTATTTATCAGCTAGCTCGGCCAATTTTTGATTCAATTCAGGAAATTTATCGTTATCGATAAATGTACCTTCAAAAGTACCATATTGAAATGGTGACCAAGTTTGGATAGTAGTTTGCTGACGTCTTGAGTATTCAATTAGACCACCGTCGTGATCAATCGACCCAGTATCAGTCATATTAGTATGCATTCCAAAATCGATCATATTGGTATGTTCGAGACTGAATTGTAGCTGGTTGATCAACAGCTTTTGATCAAGATTTTCTTGCAAGAATGCAAATTGTTGGGGATTAAAGTTGGAGACCCCAAAATGACGAACTTTTCCTGCAGTTTGCAGCTCATCAAAGGCAGCCTTGACCTCTTCTGGTTCCATCAATGGATCTGGTCGATGAAGCAAGAATGAATCTAAATAATCGATTTTCATCCTTGAAAGGATACCGTCGACTGATTCGATCAGATGTTTCTTGGAAAAATCATAACGTTTATCTGGTACGATGCCACCTTTTGATTGGATATACAACTGATCCCGATTGACACCAGAAAGTTTTAAACCTTCAGCAAAGTGTTTTTCAGATTTCCCTCGGCCATAAATGTCTGCTGAATCAATGAAATTGATACCATTTTCATAGGCTGTATCGATAGCATCAGCGGCCTGTTTTGGTTCAATCGTACCCATCCGCATCACACCTAAGGCAACTGCAGAGGTTTGCCAATTTGTATTACCGATTTTAACTTGTTTCATTGCATTTCCCCCTCATATTACAAATTTAATTATAAACTTATTTGAAAGTATTTTATCTTTTCATATTATATGTGAAGAATTTTTGCAATCAGTTCTTTGAAATGAATATTAAAAAAGCGGTTATTTTTCCAATTCAGGAAAAATAACCGCTTTTCGTTAATGCACGTAACTTACGCATTTTTTACAAACAATCCATTTTAATTAACGTATTTACGCCATTTTAGACGTTTCAACCAAGTTTGTTGAGTCGAGATACCAAAGATCTTATGTTTCTTGAAATATTCCCCATTAGCATTCAAAAAATATGAATTTTCAGTATCTTTCAAATACATTTTGATCATTTTAAGTAATTTCTTCTTAGGCTTTTCTTCAACGACTGGTACGGCCACTTCGACACGACGATCTAAGTTACGAGTCATCATATCTGCTGAAGAGATCCAAACCTCTTGTTCCTGATCTCCATAATTGAAATTAAAGATCCGACTGTGCTCTAATAGTTCACCAACGATACTTTGAACGACGATATCTTCTTTAGCACCACATAGGCCAAGTTTCAATGAACAAGGACCACGGACAATCAATCTAAATGGTAGACCCAAGCGAGCCGCACTATAGATGGCATTAATAACGTCGATATCAGTCAAGCCGTTAACTTTCATAAAGACGCTGCCCTTACCTGTCCGTAAATAATCTTTCGTAGCTCGTTTGATGTTGTTCAAGATCATTGGTTTCATTTGGTTCGGTGAAGTCACCAACAAGTCATAGTCGACTTCTTGATGATCAGACAAACGTTCAAAGAACTTGATAGCGTCGACCACGTATGCCTTGTTGCTGGTGAAATAACTGACGTCAGAAAAGACATTTGAAGTAACCGCATTATAATTACCAGTACCGATTTGAACATAGCCATCGCCATCGTTGCCTTGTTGAACTAAGCAAACTTTCGAATGAACCTTGTTTACTCTATCGCCATATAAAACTTTAACGCCAGACGAACTCAATAATTCAGAAACCAATAAATTATGTTCCTCATCGAAACGAGCTCTTAATTCAACTAAGGCAGTAACTTTGATACCTTTTTTGGCAGCTCTTTGCAAAAGTTTTACTAGCTGAGAATTTTTTTCCGTCCGATAAATCGTAATACTGATGGCAGTAGTTTTAGGGTCATCCACTGCGGTCTCCAAATAGTTTAAGAAGACACTAAAGGAGTCATACGGATACTTCAAAAATAGTGGTGATTTATCAAGATATCTAAGGATATTCTTAGACTCGTTCCACTTATTAGCAGTGAATGGTGCAAAAACCAGATTCTTCTGCGATTTATATAGTTTGAAGAAACCATTCAATAACTTTAAGTCGACCGGACCAGGAATCTTATAGACACTCTTCTTACTGATCCCAAATAATTGAGCAAAATAACTCCGTCCCCGGCTACCATCAGCCGCAAATTCGATTCGAGTAATTTTTCTTAGATCACGTTCATTTAAATACTGTGTCATTTTGGTCAGATATTGTTTATCAGTCAACTTTTCATCAAGAAAGTCATACTTTTTATTCTTATCATAGGTGACTCGGAAAATATAAGACTTCAAAATATCATATTTTTGGAATATTTCATCAGCCACGTGCAAGATCAAATCTTCAATCAAGACATAATGATCCTCTACACCGGTAGGTATCAAGCGTCCCAAATCATTGGGAATCGCAATTGTATAAGTGTAGCCTTGTGATTGCATCAAGATGTTGAGATTGTGACGGAATTTATGTTCCGTCGTAAATGTCTTGACGACTAATTCATCAGCAATATTGCTGTGATAATAATCTTTGACGTTTTGCTTCTCGAAGTCACTCAATTCACGATACTTCAGTAATTGAAAAATATTTCTATCCTTGCATGACTCCATTAAAAGTGAAAAAGCTTCATATTGTTTTGTCATATTACGAATGTTAAATTCGTAGACAAGTTCCAAGACTTCATTCCCGGTCAGGCCAGTTCTTTTTTCCACCTTTTTACTACCGATCATGCTATGAATATTGTGCATTCTGACGCTAAAAAACTCATCTAAATTATTAGATGCAATCGCCAAAAAACGCAATTTTTCTAAAATTGGCACTTTCTGATTATATGCTTGATCGATAACACGATTATCAAACAACAACCAACTTAAATCCCTATTATAATATTTACTTTTCATTTCTTAATTCCTTTTCGAAAGACTCAAAATCATACTCTACTTGCTTAACATAATTATTGGTGAAATTCATTAACGAATTAGCTATATCAGCATACTCTTCCCCAAAGCCGATAATTAATGGATAGTTCGGTGAATGTGAATGTGCTCTTGCCAGTAATATGACACAAACTTTGACGTAATCTTTGAATGATTCAAAATCCAATTTATCAAGTTTAATGGATGATTTCATATCCTTGAATTGACGCATGTAAAAACTATATTTCTTGGTATCAAAGGCCCCTAAGAATGGATCAGAGGCGCTTTGTAAAATCAATTGACTATCAACGATATTTTGTCCTTGACTGACATTCTTATCGGAATACAACTCATCATTATTGTAAATCGGTAAGGCTTGCTTGGCTTGCAAGACCAAGTAGTTGGAATCAAGATCTTCTAACAGAATCAGATAACACAAGGTACCAACGCTACCAACACCCACACTGTGGCGGACGACATCAATAATATTGAAATCTTCCAAAAACAGTCTGACATCACTGCGTTGGTTACGTTTATAACTCTTGTATCCTTCGACTAAATTCTTGTAATCTTTGTCGTTGATATGCTGAGTGACAGGTTTATTTTCAACGAACCGGCGTTGCCCCTGTTCATTCAATTCAGTATATTTTTCGATTACTAATTTTGAATTACTGCGTTGAGCCTTTTTGATACTCTTAGCAATCACTTTATTGAATGAATCTTGGAAATATTGTTCAGTATCTTGTAGGTTACCAAATATCTCCGTAATGTTTTGAAGCGTATTGGGCAGGATAAAACGTTTCATCTCAGATATTTTAGTCATATGTTTCAGCGTATCGAAATAAGTATCAACAACCGTTAATAAGAATTCTTGAATGTCTGATTCTTCAAAACCATGGTCTCTGGCAACTAACAGCGCACTGACCAGCAATCGTTTCAAATCGTATTCCCAATGACCTAAATGAGCCTCATCGAAATCATTCATATCAAATAATAATTGTCCTTCAGATGATCCATAAAAACCAAAATTTCCGATGTGAGCGTCACCACCAACTAAAACCTTGATCCCACTATTTTCATTTCTGGACATATCATAATGCATAACATCAACTGTACCTCTTAAAAAGGCAAACAGTGACTCTGACATACGTTCTCGTTTAACAGCGAGCAATTCGGGAACTAACAGCTTGTTTTTGATATTCAATATCTTATGGATATTCCGTTTCTTAGGTTCGAATTGATTGAACTCACCGGAAACAGTCGTCGCGAAGAAACGTCCCTTGATAATTAATTGCTCTGTACTTTTAAAAGCATCTGTGTCCTGAAAAGTATATGGTGTTTGGCGCATACCCTCATCTCCTTCTAAGCTATTATACAATAGCTTAGCTAGATAACTATTAGCTTTAGTCACATTTTTACCATTAAAGTTTGCAATAACTAAATATTTTTCTTAGGTTTAATTAAAATATTGTTGTAAATATTGAATTATTCTCCAAAGCAACTGATTTATAAATAAAATTGTCAAAATATTTTTTGACAGAAAACAAAAAAATCCTTCTAAAATGATCAAATGAATTTCAAGAATATCATCTGATCATTTTAGAAGGATCATGTGAAATATTTGCACATTCAGATTATCTTAAGCATTTAAAATCGAGCGAACCTAAGCGTACAACAAATTACAATTTTTTTAAAGTGATTATATGAATATTTTTATATATCATGAGGAAAACGTTCTTATCTATTTAGTCCGAATTTTCTTAGTCATCAATAAATCTGTCTGAGGATCATCGCCCAATTTGAAGACATGCTGGCCAGTGTGATAAAAACCCATTTTTTTATAAAATGCGATGGCATTATCGTTATGTTCCCAAACACCTAGCTTTATCTCTGGCAATTTCATCAATTTAGCCGAACTAATGGCATGATCAAGGATCATCTTACCTAAGCCGATCTTTTGATACTCTTTATCGATGTAGATCCGTTCCAACTCGAAATAATCAACAAAGGCATTTTCTTTGCTATATCCTGCAATGTCACCATCAACTTTAACAAAATAAAATTTTGAATTGATGTCATCCAATTCTTTTTCTAATTGCGGTGTACTGTATGCAGTATCCAAAAAACTATCCATGTTTTCTGCAGTATTTTGCTCGCTGAAGGTATCGTAAAAAGTTTGACGTGAGATCCGTTGAATCGTGGGTAGATCATCCTTATTACAAGCAACCATTTCTATTTTATTCATTTTAATACTTCCTTTGATATCCCTTTTTTACTTGATGCCAATCATCGTCAACGTTTTCCGCAACTCGATTTAATAGGCTTTCCAATTGAGACTGTTCATCTGCTGACAATCCCTTTAACGCAGTCTGGTTAGAGTAAGCTTCCTCACGTTGCAATTGAGGATAAATTTTTTGAGCCGATTCGGTTGGAAAAATTTGTTTAGACTTACGATCCCCAGGCAAGTTCTTACGAACGATCAAGCCTTTTTTCTCCAATTTTTGCAGAGCTCTCGTGACCGTGGTTTTATCGACTTTCACCAAGTCAGCTAACTGTTCCAAAATGATTCCCGGTTGTTCGCAGATACGTGTCAAATACAAATATTGTCTTCTTGACAGATCAATGTCTTGGAACTCGATATTGGCAATCGAATCCAGTGCCCGGAAAATCACTCCGATAGGTCGTAGTATTTCAGTCATTAGCATCCTCCTAATTCTCAATTGCAATAAAATTATATTTCCTTTTAGTTGCACTTGCAATATAATTTTATAAGAAACTTAAGATACCTATCAATAAAATCGAAATAACCACATATAATATAGCTTGCATTAAAAATATGATCGATAAAACAAAGAAACCATTCATGAACACTGTCATTGGAACTTGAAAGTTGAATAACAACGTCAAAACGGCAACGACGATCACTACTACGATCCAGGATAAGATACCTTGGTTGACTGTCTGAAAATCCTCACGACTCAAATCATAACCTGTACTAGCAATCATCACTGCCAGTATCAAGTATATGATGATAAAGATCCACGATGCATTGGTCAAACCAGTGATAAAGCTATTTGTTATTTGATTAAAAACATTGCCAAATTCAGATAAATTTAAAGAACTATTTTGATTGATGTACTTAGTAAATTCCAAAGAGTTTCCTAACAAAAACTTTTGTAACAAAAAAATTGCCATCGAACATGTATAAAACGGGGCTAAACCAATGAAAAAATTACCAAGTCTTTGATAAATGCTTTTTTGGTTCCAAGAATGTTCAACTGACCCTAAATTACCAGTTGCGGCATAATGAAAATTTAATAATTGAACATGGGTCACCTTATGATGAAACAAAAAAGCAAAAGCTGCATGTCCCAACTCATGGATCGCCACACCTAGACCACCGACGGCTAATTGACTATTGGGACCTAAGTCTTCGACTAACATCTTTTTGGAAATGTGGCCAGCCCAGGAGACTACTCTTGCAGTCAAATATGGTGTCAAAACAAAGACCAACAGCATTTCGACAATTAACTCCCAATTAGAATTTCCATTCACCATAAAATCACGATCCTTTAAATTTTTTTCAATGCTATTAGTATACCAAATATGATTTAAAAGAATATCCATTACTTAAATCAGAAGCATATTATTAGAAAATTATTGCAATAAATGCTAAACTTAATTTAACAGATGTTTTAGGCTAAACTAATTTTAGAAAGGACTTTGATCAAACTTTATGAAAAAAACCTTACCAATTCTTACGTTATTATTGGCAATCGTTACAATTTCTGCATGCACCAACAATTCTCAATCTGAAAACGCTAGTTCACAAACTGAGTCGTCGATCGTCTCTCAACCAAAGGATAACGTTACTCAAGATGAGATCAAGACCAACAAAACGAATTGGGAAAATGGGATAAGTTCATTAAAGGTTGTTCATGACAAATCGTCCATTTCCGATTATGCTTCTTTTCCGACTAAATTAGCTAATTTAAAGAAAAATAATGATTATGTTATTTCTGGTACAGTTACTAATTTAGAAACAATGACCGATCACAATCAAGCTCCAATGACCAAGGCTACAATCATGGTAGATAACGTTTTAAGTGGTAATGGAAAATTGAAGAAGCACGAGATCAAGGTTATTTTCAATGGTGGTATCACGACTAATGATAAATCAAAGCAGGTTTTCGTTGAGAAGTCTGATACACCTATACCAAGTATTGGTTCAAAAATAATCACTGGTATCACTTCTAATCGAAGCGGTGACACAGATAAAGAATACGCTAAGTACTTGAAGAAAAATCACTTAGGTGGCAGCGACTCATTCGCTATTTCAGTGCCTGAATATAATCTTTGGATATACGAAAATAATTCACACAAATATGTTCTGAATAACCCTCAATTGATCGGTAAAAAAGTCTCTTATTCCAATGAAGATAATGCTAAAAAGCTAAAAAAACTGACGAAACAAATTAACCAAAACTTCAACAACTAACATCCCCTAGTCTAAAAACATCATGTGTAGACAATTAAAAAATCTGACAATCAATCGATTGTCAGATTTTTTTCTATCATATTTATATGTATGTACGACTATGTGTGTGTATATTCTTAAAGGATGATATTTATTGATAAATAATGATAGAAGGAACTATTTCAAATTAAGGTTGTCGTAAGTTAAACCAAACATTCTGCAGAGGTCATTGATTTGTTCTGAATCAACTGTGAATAAAAGAACTGTATGGTGACCACCACCAGCAGTTAACCATTGTTCGGCACCCTTCTTCCAACCTTGTTTTGGAGTCCAAAGTTGTTTAGCAATTGGCAAATGTGGTGTTTCTTTTTCAGGCTTGTTACCTTCAACATCATATGAGATCATCTTGAACTCATTACCAAAGTCAGCCATTGTAACATCGATAGCATCACCTTCTGAACCAGTAAATACTAATCTAGCAGGATCATCTTTACCACCAATGTCTAGTGGATGTACTTCAACACGTGGTTTAGTTGAAGCAATTGTTGGATCGACTTCAAGCATATGTGAACCAAGGATAGCTTCGTGACCCTTACGTAGATCCAATGTGTAATCTTCCATGAATCCAGTTTGTTTGTTATGAGAAATGATCTTAACCAAACGATCAAGAGCAGCTGTCTTCCAGTCACCTTCACCAGCAAATCCATAACCTTCTGCATTCAATAATTGAACAGCTAATCCAGGCAATTGTTCAAGACCAGCTAGATCTTCAAAGTTAGTTGTGAAAGCAGTGTATCCACGGTCATCCATAAATTTCTTCATAGCAAAGTATTCACGAATTTGATACTTAGTACTCTTTTCAAATTTCTCAGAACCATTGTCTCCTTCATTGAAGTCATAGTCCTTTTGCAATTCAGCGTATTTCTTGTTGATATCGTCTTCAGAAACGGCTTTAACTTCTTTAACTAAGTCAGCGACACCCCAGTAGTCAACAGTCCAACCAAATTTGATTTGAGCTTCGATTCTGTCACCATCAGTAACAGCAACGTTTCTCATCTTACCAGCAAAGGTAACAACTTTAATGTTGAATGATTCGTTGTAAGCAACAGCAACATCCATCCACTTAGAAATTTGTTTTTGAATATCATCGTCACCCCAGTAGCCAGAGATGATCTTGTTATTTTTACGTAAACGAGCATTAATGAAACCATATTCACGGTCACCATGAGCTGATTGATTCAAGTTCATATAATCAAAGTCAATCGTGTCGTAAGGGATATAGTTTAATTTTTGAGTGGCTAAGTGAAGTAATGGTTTTTGCAATAATTTAGTACCACGAATCCAGTTCTTAGCAGGTGAGAATGTGTGCATCCAAGTAATAACACCAGCAACTTTGTCGTTGTAGTTAACTTCCTTCATAACCTTAGTAATATTTTCAGCAGTTGTAGCAACTAACTTAAATTTAATAGGATATGGCAATTTCTTAGATTCGTTTAATTTATCAACGATTTCTTTAGCATCTTTTTCAACTGATTTTAATGTTTCAGGACCATATAAGAATTGACTTCCTGTAATAAACCAAAATTCATAATCTTGTATTTTTTTCATTGTTGATTCTCCTCCAAAATTTTATTAGTCTTCAGCATCTTTAGCGTGTTGAGCATGTTGTTTTGACTTAGCATTATTTTGTCCATAATAGGCGTTCTTACCATGTTTACGATAATAATGTTTGTCTAGCAAATACTGGGGAACTCGGATATTATCACGTGTCAATTGCAAAGCGTGATAACTGATCTCAGCAGCAACCTCCAAAACCTTTGCATTGTATACAGCTTTATCAGGAGTAGCACCCCAAGCAAATGGACCATGTTGACTAACCAAGACAGCGGGAACAGCTTCAGGATCGATGCCACGTTCCTTAAAAGTCCTGACGATAACTTTTCCAGTATTTTCTTCGTAAGCTTCTTCAATTTCTTTTTTAGTCAATGGATCTGACACTGGTACGTCACCATAAAATGTATCAGCATGAGTTGTACTTGCTGCTGGCACATCCATATTGGCTGAAGCAAATGAAACAGCCCATGGTGAATGAGTGTGGACGATCCCGTCAATATCTTTAAATTTGTTATATAAAACTGTATGTGTTGGTGTATCACTTGATGGATTCATGTTGCCTTCAACAACTTCACCATCGAGGTTTACAACGACCATATCTTCTGGTTTCAATGAACCATATTCAACCACAGAAGGTTTGATAACAAACAGACCTTTATCACGATCGATACCGGAGACATTCCCCCCAAGTAAAGGTAACTAGATCTAATTCTGGTAAACGCATATTAGCGTCGTATACTTCTTGTTTTAATTTTTCTAGCATAAATCTACCCTCTTAATCTTCAATTGCTGAACCAGCTGCTTCTTCAACTGGTAAACCAGCAACATATTTCTTAGTAAACTCTTGATAACCTTTGACACCCTCTGGTTCTGGACTCAAAGTCATACTCTCTGGATCACTGAAAACATTATGATCAAGATAGTCATCTAACGCTTGGCCATTGTTATCCTTGGCATAAAGGGCTAAAACAGCCATACCCCAAGGTCCACCTTCACCAGCATTGCCCATAACTGTGATCGGTAGGTCCAAGGCGTTAGACAATACTTGTTGGGCCATGACCTGAGTCTTGAATAAACCACCCTGAGCAATCATTACATCGGTCTTAATATTTTCTTCATTGCTTAAAATATCCATACCAATTTTAAGAGGTGCGAAGGCTGCATAAAGTTGTGTCAAAACAAAGTTTGGTAAATTGAATTTACTGTTTGGCGTTCGAACGAAAAGTGGGCGTCCAGCTTTGATATCAGTAATATTCTCACCTGATTGATAACTGTAATTGACTAGTCCGCCAGCATCAGGATCTGATTTGGTTGCTTCAAGGAACAAAGCTTCATACAGTTTATCGGCTGTGAGATTGACTCCTAATCTAGTAGCAAATTCGGAGAACAAGCTAGCCCATGCGTTAATATCTGATGAGCAGTTATTAACGTGGACCATGGCGACTGGCGACCCATCAGGTGTCATCACGATATCGATATCACGGTGTACCGATTTCAAAGGCTTTTCCAAAACGACCATTGAAAAGGCGGAAGTACCAACGGAAATATTACCAGTCCGTTTTCTAACACTGTTAGTTCCGACCATGCCGGTACCAGCGTCACCTTCAGGTGGTGCCATTACACTGCCAGCTTCTAGATTACCGGTATTATCGAGCAACTTAGCACCTTCAGCAGTCAAGTTACCAGCGACTTCACCAGCTTTTTCAACTTTTGGCAAAATATCTTTGATGTTCCAAGGATATTTTTTGACGTTATCTAATTCAGAAAATTTATTTAACATTTCTTCTGAATAATCACCAGTTTTTTCATCGATTGGAAAAGCACCTGAAGCATCGCCGATCCCTATTACTTTAGCGCCTGATAACTTCCAAGTTACGTATCCGGCTAAAGTTGTGATGAAATCAACATTTTTAACGTGATCTTCATTATTCAAAATAGCTTGATATAAATGAGCGACACACCATCTTTGAGGAATATTGAAATCAAAGACTTTAGTCAACTCTGCAGCTGATTCAGCTGTGATGTTATTTCTCCAAGTTCTAAAGGGAACCAATAACTTGTCTGACTTATCAAAAGCCAGATATCCGTGCATCACGGCACTAATACCAATCGAACCTATTTTTTTTAATGGTTGATGATATTTGCTTTGAACCGAAGCAGCCATTTGACTATAACTAGTTTGAATACCTTCCCAAACTTGTTCGATGGGATAAGTCCAAATATTATTTTCATATTTGTTTTCCCAGTTATAATTACCTGAAGCAATGGTCTTGAAATCTTCAGTTACTAATACAGCTTTGATATTAGTTGAAACTAATTCGATTCCTAATGAAACCTGACCTTGTTCAATAGCTTTAGATATTTCTACTAAGTTCATTGAAATCTCTCCTATTTGAATTTTCGTTTACTGCTTAACTTTCTTGAGTTGTGGCAGCTTTTTTACTTTCATGTCTAGTTCCTTCTTCTTCGATTTCTTCAAGAGTGTGACCTTTAGTTTCAGGAACTCTAGTTCTAACGAATAAGACACCTAACAAGCAGATGATCCCGAAGATAGCGAAGACTGCTTCTTGACTCATGTTTGCAGTCATGATTGGGAATAATAATCCAACTAAGAAAGAACCGATCCAGTTGAATGATGATGCAATACCTGACGCACGTCCACGAATTGCTAGTGGGAAAATTTCACCAACTAATACCCATGTAAGAGGTGCCCAAGTGAATGAATAGAACGCCACGAAGATACTTAAGAATACGACGATCATCATTGGGCTCATATTAGGAATCATCATATTTAAAATTGTTGGAAGGATAAATGATAGTCCCATTACCGTACCACCCAACGTTAAGAGGCTACGACGATTAAATTTATCAGCAATCAACAAGAACAATAATGAGCCAACAACCAATAAGATGCCTTGAACGATTGGCCACATTAAGGCTGAACTTGCTGCATTACCAGTAGCCTTTTCAACGATCAAAGGAATGTAATAAAAGATTGCATTAGCACCTTGGAATTGTTGGAAAGCAGCTACACCGACACCAGCAATAACCAAATAACGATATTTACCACTGAATAATGTCTTCAAAGAAGTATTCTTTTCAGCAACATGTTCATCGGTTGCTGTTTCTTGGATATTTTTAATTTCTGTCTCTACTTCGTCAGATGGTCTGATGAATGATAATACTTGTCTTGCTTCATCTAGACGATTATTTTTGACTAAGAAACGTGGTGATTCAGGTAATCTCAAGACACCGCAGAATAGGATGATAGCCGGAACGGCCGCTAAACCTAACATCAGTCTCCAAGCCAATTGTTCTGGAAGACCTTTCAATAAGAAATCAACAATATAAGAAAGCAACATACCGGAAGTGATCATTGTTTGGTTGATACCTGAAAGACGACCACGCAAACGAGCTGGAGCCATTTCAGACATATAAGCAGGTACTAAAGCAGATGCAGCACCAACAGCCAAACCTAGGAATATTCTGACAATGATCAAGTAATACTGACCATCATGTGGTGAAATACCTGAAAGAATTGAACCAATTGCAAAAATAATTGCGGAAATCAAAATCATCTTCCGACGACCTAATTTATCGGATAAACTACCTGCCAAAGCTCCACCAAAGATGGCACCAAACATAACAGCTGAAGTGATCCACCCAACAACACCAGCACTATTTTGTAGGCTCCAATCATGTAGTAAGAAAGGTAAAGCACCAGTCATTACACCAATATCATATCCAAATAAAATTCCCCCAAACGATCCGAAAAAGTAAATAAAACCACTGGGGATTTTTTTAACCTTATTCATCTATTTATCTCCTCATTTAAAGCATTTATATTTGAAAGCACTTTCATAAGCTCAAAAAATATCATAAGACATTTATACGGATAAATCAGGATAATTTTTTCACATCCTTTAAATTCATTCGGATAAATTTACCAATAAAAGTGCAATAGATTAGGATTTGCAGACAAAAAAAGACCACTCAAAAAAATTTGAGTGGTCGTGTTAAATGGGATTTATTTATTTTGCTCTAATTTAGCGGTAGATTCACGCAAAATCAATTGTGGCGGATATTTAATAACTTTCTCGGTATCTTTACCATCCATCAAGTCAAAAAGCATCTTAGCGGCGTCACGCCCCATCTTTTCTTTCGGATGTTCAACTGTACTAAGCTTTGGTGAGATATATCGCGAAAGTTGGTAATTATCAAACGCAATCACTGAAATATCGTCAGGGACTTGCATTTTCAGCGATCTAATCAAATCAATCACTTGAATCGCTAATTGATCATTGTAGCAAACGATTGCTGTCGGACGATCTTCTCGCCGTAAAATAGCCTCGATCCTCATAAAAACTGAATGTAAGTTATCGGATGATTGGTACATAACAATCTCACTTAGATACGAGTATTGATTATGAGCTTGATATGATTTTATATAACCATTCATCCGATGAACCCCCTGGCTATCATCAATCTTGAAAATACCTAAAATCCGCTCATGTCCCAAGTCAAACAAGGCATCCGTAACAGCCTTTCCAGCGTCAACATCTGCCATTTCGATGTAGGGAAAATCCAAATCGGGATAATGCGAATCAATAAAAATCGTTGGTAACTGAGAATTTTGCAGTTTTATGAACAGATCGTGATTAGGATTCTCAATCGCACTTTGCGTCGGTTCAATAATTAATCCTGATAAATTACTATCGAGCATCCGTTGCAAACTGGTCCGTTCCTTTTCAGGATTATTTTGAGTATTACTCAGTAGGATCGAGTAACCCTCATTAGAAATAAAGCGGTCGATACCAGTGATGATATTTGGAAAAATATAATCAGCTATATGCGTAGTGATAACACCAATTTGCTTACTTTCTAGCGGTTGTTTCTTTATATGTTTCTGCCAGTCGTCGACAAACATCCCTCCACCTTGGATAGTGTAAATATAATGTTCGATCTCTAAGTCACTGATTGCTCGTCTAATGGTATAGCGACTAACATTGTAGGTTTTCATCATGACTGATTCAGTCGGTAATTTATCATTAATCTCGTAAAATCCAGAGAGGATCTTCTCTCGTAGATCTTGTTTGACCGTTTCATATTTGGTTTCCATTTCATCACTTCCGTTAGATCGTTTATCAACCTATATCTTAGCATGATTTTTACTTATCAAGACGGATTTTCTTAAAATTTATCCGTATAAATATTTAATAAAAGCCAAATTTGGTTTCCGATATCATAAAACATTTTATAAAAACTAAATTAAACTTTAAGCACGATTAATAAATCTTGAAGGTATCCGGACGATTTTAGATTCCCCACTAATGGCTAATTCCATTGCTGCATGTCCTACTTTTAGTATCTGATGATCGATCGTGGAAAAATTTAAAAGTTGACTAGGAAGTTGATGTTCCTGCCCCATAAAATCTGGAGCAGATAATTTTTGATCCAAATAAAACTGCCGAAAGCCAGTGGCAATATCATCACTGTTACAAAAAACAAAATCAGGTTGTTGCTTAAGTTGATGATAATACTTACCTGCCTGGTAACCATCTTGGTAAGTCATCACTTCATTAACGATCATTTGTGGGTCGGGCATCTTTGAAAAGACAGCCGAATATGCAGCAATTGTTTTTTCACTGGTGGCACTGACATGATAATCACGATTTTGCATTAGACCAATCCGGGAATATCCCCGTTCTTTGACCCATTTGAATGCTTCTACATAAGTCTCATAACGTTGTGTATAGGCAGCTGGAATCTGGACTTCTCCAGGATCCTGGCAACAAACAATCTGTCCATAACGAAGATATTTGGAAATTTTTGTCAATGGAAGTCCATGAGAAGTAAAAATCAGTGCATCGAAAGCTCTTCTTCGCAATTGCTCTAAGAATTCCAATTCTTTATCTTGCTCATAATTAGATAATAAGATCAAGACTCGATAACCATGTTTAAAGGCTGCCGACATAATACCGTCTAACATTTGATTAAAATAAGCATGCTCGGTATATGGTAAAACTACGCCAATATTATATGTTTTCACACGACTAAGATCTCGCGCAACATCATTGGGGACATAGTCCATTTGATCAATGATAGATTTTATTTTTTCCCGCGCCTTATCAGAAACATAGCCACGTTGATTTATCACCCGTGAAACAGTTGCGGCAGAATAACCCGATAATTTGGCAATATCATGAATATTAGTCATAAACTTACTCCTCTCATGCACATCAAAATAAATAATTTCTCCACAATTAAAACCAATTCTTTTTCTAAATATAATTACTAAGATACCTAAGAATGTTTTCAGTAATAAAAAGCATTATTTTCAGACAATTGTAAATCATTGATCAAGAAACTATTTACATTTATTAAATATTTTTGAACTTAAAATCAATAAAGAATCATTAAATAAAGCGTTGACAACACTGTTAAATTAAGTTATTTTTACAAACAATCAATTTAACTTATCTATCCAACGAATAGATAATATCTATTAATTTATGAAAAACTATCATAAAATGAGTATTTATTCACAATTGTACCTTGTTTCACCCTAATTTACAGCTATACTAGCCTTAAATCGTTGGAAATGAGGGCTTAATATTATGAAATCAATTACTTCTCCAAATGAACAATCTTTATCGCAGAGGCTGATTCATAAATTTCATCTTTCAGAACAACTGAATATTATTCGTGCTGGTGTCTTAGGTGCAAACGATGGAATTGTTTCAGTCGCTGGTATCGTACTTGGTGTCGCCGGTGCTCAACAGAGTCAGGCAGCGTTATTCATCGCTGGGATTTCTGGTATGTTTGCTGGTGCTCTCTCCATGGGAGGCGGCGAATATATTTCAGTTAGTACCCAACGTGACACTCAAAAGACTATGGCCGAATTTCAAAAATACCATATTCAAAATGATTACGATGCTGAACGTAACGATTTAACTCAACACTATATCAATGAGGGCTTAACTCCTAGTTTGGCCAGTCAAGTCTCAGATCAATTAATGGAGAATGATCCATTGAATGTAACTTTAAAATCAAAATGTAACATCGAGTTAAAACATTACTTTAATCCTTGGCATGCAGCCATCTCATCATTTTGTTCTTTCATTATGGGTTCATTATTACCGCTATTATCAATCACGTTCATCCCCTACCCATACAAAGTCCCAGGAACTATCGGAGCCGTTGTACTAGCAATGACCTTTACTGGTTACGCCAGTGCTGTACTAGGTGATTCAGATCGATTAAAAGGTATTCTGCGAAATCTTTTAGTGGGAATAGGAACCATGGCAGTCACCTATTTGATTGGGGGATCCTTAGGCTAGCTGTAAAATAATACAAAAATAACGTCAATTCAAAATGAATTGACGTTATTTTTTTACCATCCAGTTCGATGTTTTGAAAGATAAATTGCATTCACAATAATCAAAAACAGTAAGACAATCATATTTATCGGCGTAAAGACCAGCATCACGCCTTGTGAGAAACCAAAGGGCTGCTGTGAAAAAATGCTATTCAGCAAAAGTTGTAGCATGACCGCCACCTCCATAAAAATGCTGAATGCCAACACGGCAATACTTGTTTTACGACTAATAAAAATTGCCGCCACGATAAACGGCGTATACAGGATCATCAAAGTGAATGTAAAAACAATCAGTAAAACCAAACTTCCAGTGACTTGTAGTCCTCCTTGCGCTTGATCAATGCCAGAAATGAACATCGCCACGATCAATAATAAATAACTCACACAAAGAGCAACAATATTTTTTATTCGCATATTATTCTCCTTGTGAACATTATACATGTTTACTCGTTATCATTTAAAGATATTCAAGGTTGGCATTATCGATCTGAGCCCATTCACTCGTTGAGACCCGATACAAAGTATGACCATTTTGGTCAGTAAAGACCTTGTCAGTGTACCAACCAGTATGTTTAGCCAAACTTCGATTGTCAGTCTTGCCATTTGGACCAATCGTTAACGGCGTTAACTGACTGGTGGTGACGACTGCATTGATCTGTCGAACGCCCATATCAGTAGTTTGGGAACTGCTTGAAGAATTACGGTCATAAACAGTTGGGTAATTAGAACTAAGACCAACTTGAGAAGTATATTGTGAGTAGGCCCTGGCACCAGCCCACTTATTGCCTAATTCAGAATTAGTTGTCCCGAAATCTTGGGCATAGTAAATGTAGCCATTTGCTGGATTGACCGAAACACCAATTCCGACATGTTTGAAATAAGGATTTAGCATATTTTTACGATGACCAAAAGTTGACACCCCAGTATCATCATAGAGATCAGCAATTATTTATTTAGCAATTTTCTCAGGATCATTTACTGAAGAATTATACCAATAGCCGATATTTTCACCAGCTACCGCAGTATACGGTTCTCCAGCAAGATAATTGTAGCCAGAATGTTCATCTAATGAGTTGATATTAGACAAATGATTAGCTCTTGTTTGTGCTAAATAAGTTAGCTCATAAACTCTGTCTAATGACTGTTCGCCATTTTGATTGCGCAGATTATTGAGTTCCTTTTGCACATCACGAGCAATCGCTTCAGTTTGTGAACTAGTAGCAGCCATTGCCGTCGACGGACTAGTGGTCATCACAGGACTAGCGGTAATCATAGGTGAACCAATTATTAAAACGCTAGTCATCAGTACAGCATATTTTAATGATAATTTCATCAGTAGATCCTCCCCTATAACAACTATTAACTAGATAATACCATTAACTCATATATGCCGTGACATTTTTAATGACGTCCACGTCTTTGTAATTTAAAGTTCCAAATCAAAAGACCGATGATGATCAAAGCCCCTAAAATTGCTAGACTGATGATCAATCTATAATTTGGTTGGTTGACACTTGTTGGTGTTGCAGCCGCAGTCTTTTGTAACTTTTTGAATTCTGATTTGGTTATGATAAAGTTTTTCTGCATCTGCCATTTTTGAGTGCCATTATCACCGTTAGCAGCGATATACATCGTATATTTGCCTGGTTTCAAAACTTGATCACTAGTATTGACTGGTAGGTCAAAATTTGTTTCCGGGGCAATTTGCATATTGTGCTTATCCATTTGAATCAGCTTATTAGATTTATTGACAGGGGTAACTGTAGCTTTGACTTCAGCTTGATTGATGATTGTCGGAGCATCATTAGCTAATTTTGCTGCAATATCAGTCTTGCCATTATTTTTTTCAACTACGCCTTGACGGAGCTTTAAATCAGGTTTAACCGCATCCGTATTTTGTTGGATCTGAACTCCTATGATATATGCGTATTGATTTTTAGTTATTAAATTTTTGCCTTTAGTATTATCTGTTTTACTGATTTGATTTAACTGAATGACCCTAATACCCCCTAAAATCATTCCCGTAAATGCTTCATTAGGAGTTGTCATGTGCAAAGTAACTTCTTGACTCGAATTTGCGGCGACAGTGACTTTTTGAGGCTTAGGAAACATTGCTTCGATATCAAACTTTAAATCAGGGTCTTTTTTAGTGCCATGTTGAGTGTAGTCAATTATGCCATTAGAATTAGTCGATGCCCGATTAACTTCGACTAAATATTGATGTTGGGCACTACTGTTGTTCATAATTTTAAATTTCAGATCTTGAGAACTACCAGGAGTTACTTTTAGATCGAAAAAAGAGACTTTCCTATTGATCTGATTATCAGGGATCTCAGCACTAACTGCATAACTGGGCTCACTAGCTGCAGCCTTAGCCGTTTGACCATTGATCACTAAAATTGCGGTCAAAAAAAACGACAATGTGCAAAGAAAAAACAATTGGGTTCTTTTCATAATATTATCTCCATTACTGAATAGAAAAAGGAGGCATACCGTTGATAAAATTTATAACGGTACTCCCCCTCTTATTTAAATTTTTAATTTATGCGGATGGTGTAGTTGCGGATGTTGAAGCATCTGACAATGTCCATGTCAAGGTTGATGTATATGCTCCAGCAACTGTTGAACCAGCTGGGATCGTTAACGAAGCATCACCAGCTTGGAACGAATCTGAAAACTCACCAACACCAACATGTGCCTTATCGGTTGAAGCAGGAGCGCTAAAGATAGTTGCAGGTGTTGAAGTGAGAGCAAATGGAGTTACTGCAGTTGGTAATTCAGCGGCTGATTGACCACCAGTACCAACGATTGGTGTTTTACTGGAATTATCCAATTCAAAGGTCGTCCCTTCAAGGACTCCGCCATCAGCGGAAGTAAATGGTGAGGCAGAAACAGTTACTGTCCAACCGGCAATACCTCCAGCATTGGCAACATCCAAACTTCCAGTGATTCCAGTTGAAGTATATGTCTTAGTTGTTAATGAAACTGGGCTAGTCCCAAAATCGATTGATGGTTCACTATTTAGGGTTGGTGGAACTGCGGTCAATGTCGAATTAGCATCAGTTGTTGCCGCACTGGCAATCCCAATTGCGGCACCACTAGTTCCGAGAGCAAGCAACGCAGAGGTCATTGCAACTCCAACTTTAATTAATTTTCTCATAGTAAATTTCCTCTTAATCTATCTGATCAATACTCTCCTCGTCGATCAAATAGACTTTCATTTAATGCCCGTAAATACGAAATTACTGCTGAGGTTTTAATTAGTCGTTAAGGGCTTAGGACTCATGACTTTTCAAATTGTAAATCCGTTACAGTCACATTCCATTTACAATCGAAATCTTTTAACCTTCGCAGATGTTAATGTGATAGATGGATACGTCTTCATCTATTCACACTTAATTTATATGATTATTGGCCCAATTAAGCAATCAAAAAGCACCATATTTTAAACATAAAAAATGGAATATATATTTATATGCCTAAACAAAAATATTTAAAAAAAAACGTATAAAGCCAAATTTTTACAATTGGTTTTATACGTATCAAAGTGGTGATTTCAACAAATTCATCTATTTTAAAAAATCAAAATCATATTACTTTGAAATTTCTACTTTAATCAATTATTAAAATAAAAAAGATTACATTTTCGTTCATTTTTGAACCTGAAAAAATTGACTAACACTGTCACTTGATTACACAATTGTCGAAGAAAATATTTTTTTTGAGCCACGGTATTTAGCACCACAATTTTAATTGTAAAATTGTGAAAGATTATACCACGATAATTTAATAAAATGAGATCGTTTTCTCGAATATTATTTTGCATAATTCAGTTGAATATAATTTTTAAACACGGTATATTTAATTTGAAAATGTCAGTGGAATGTTGAACATTTTAATATTTACTTCGAAATACAATACTTTAATTCATCACCGATGGCTGGAGGTTGTGACATTGAGAAGAAAGAACAGATTAGAACTTATAAATTTAATTGATGAAGTCATGTCAGAAACTGAAGGTACCAGCATGATACCTATTTTGGAATCATTCCGGATCAAAGTGATCGACGGTTATGATAGTGGCAAATATTTAGATCAAATGTATTATAAAATTCAACATATTTGTTTAACTGATCGAAACGTCAACTCAGATCGAATCTTTGATCTCTTACAATTCATTGATAAAAGTAACGTTTGGCATGATTTAGGAAAGCATTTAGTTAAATCTCGATAAAACGATAAAACTATAGCCGTCCATTCAAGAGTTTAATACCTTGAATAGACGGCTTTTGATTTACTGAAACGTGCAACAAAAGGCAGCTTATTCCGCTTGACGCATCTATGACTACCCCCAACCTTTCATATTGTCGAAACGTGCTCCAAAAGACAATTTGTTCCGCTTAACGTTAAAAAGCCCGTTATTCCAAAACCAGGAATAACAGGCTTTTTCTCGTTAATGCTCGCAAATCAACCGTCTTTTGGAGCATTCTTTTTTCATTCTCTATTTTCAAATTTGATTTTAAAATTATGTTTCAACCGAGGCCAAACTAGTTTATCTGAGGTGGCGATGAACACTCCGTTAAACAAGATTGACACTAACGTAGCAATATTGATCGAATATATTTGGTGAGTAAAGATAAAGGCTACAATGACAACGATGGTTGGTGGGATAAAGTCAATGATCTGGGCTGCGGTCGAATTACCTTTTAGATAATGGAAACGCAGGATATTAGTTGTATCATCATTTGGATGCATGACGATGTTAGCCCGTTGATACAATGAAATAGCCACGCAGAAACAAATGATACTTAGGATTGCTATCAATGCTCTTGGAAAGATTGGTAATTTGGGAATACCCATGAACTCGAACAGCATCGTAAATAGGTCAATAAAGTAACTGTAAAATGAAACGAATAAAATCTGACCTATAAAACGCTTCACATCGACTCGATGGATCAAGAATTGGTTGGTCAAAGCATTCAGTACACCGATAATAAACAAGACCAATCCGGTATCTACTCCCAGCCACTGGTTCAAATTTACGGCTGAGGCGGTCCAAATACCACTTCCCATATTTGATGAAATACAAAGTCCATTGCCCAAAGCATTAAGGACTAAGCCGAGGATCAAACCAATGAATCTGACTCCAAATGAATTTTTGATAATACTTCACTCCCTACTTGTTATCATTCCCCTACAAAATAATACAAGTGATTATTCAACTGAAATAACGACCTTACCAATACTCTGACCACTTTCTAAGTAAGCATGGGCAACATCAACTTGATCTAGATGATAAATTTTTGTTGGCGATACGTCCACGTGACGTTCTTCAATCAAATTCAACATATCATGGATCCAAGAAAGATTGACATCACCCGAAGAAAATGACGTTAAGTAACGATTATTGGGGATCATAGGAATGGGGTCAAAGTTTTTGATGTCCCAAACACCACCTAATTCTCCAGTTGAACTTACGATACCGTTAAATGCTAACGCAGCCAGAGAATTTTTCAAGGTCTTGGGACCAATCAATTCCAAAATTTTGTCAAATTTCAATTCTGTCTGTAATTTATCATCTTTATCAAGGATCACATCGTCAAAGCCTTTGTTTAATAAGAGCTCTTTTTTGGCAATCTCACGCGTAGTTCCGGTCACATGGATATTTCGGTCGACCGCTTTGGCCAATTTAGCTGCTGCTATCCCGACACCACTAGTCCCACCGCGGACTAATAACGAGTCACCTTGTGACAGCCGCAGTCCAGTCAATGCACCATAAGCAGTGTAATAAGTTTCCGGAATGGCTGCTAAATCAGTCCAACTTAGATTTGAATTGATCGGATAAATCTGTTCATTGGGCAATAAAACGTATTCGGCATAACCGCCATCAAAATCACGCCCCATCTCACCCATCAATGACATGATTGTTTGACCGACTGGCAAATGTTCTGGATCTGTGGTCTTAGCAATTTCACCAACGCACTCGATCCCTAAGATCCTTGGAAAAGAAACTGTAGGAGATTTGCCTTGACGAGTGAAGATCTCTGAATGGTTGACCCCAAATGCCTTGACCTTGACTAAACTCCAGCCTGGCTTTACTTGAGGAGTAGGAATTTCTTGATATTTTAGGGCTTCTGGCCCTCCTGGATGTTCAACAACAACTGCTTTCATGGCGTTCCTCCTATTGTGAATATTCTTCAGTCAAAAATTGACTTAATTCAGTGGCCTTTTGACCAGTGATATGTTGATAATCATCACTTAATTCGTCCAACAGACCCATAGCACCAGCTTGATACATTGAGGCCAACATCAAACCTCCACCGTCTTCGTTATAAGTCTGAGCAAACTCATCTGAAGTCATCGGTTGATAGCCGATCTCATGACCACTTACTTGCGTCAAAACTTGTCCCAATTGGTCCATTGTGTAGTTTCTAGATTGTGTCAAAGTATAGATTTTTTGTGAGACTAAAAGCTTTGGTTCAGTCGCGACTTTTGCAAAAGCTTTGGCACTGTCTTGCAAACTGATGAAACTCAAAGCTTGGTCTGACATTGGATAAACTACATGTCCTCTTTGAATCAATTCTGGCAAATATGGTACCAAGGGATCGGCGTACAAAGCATTGCGAATGACAGTATACTTCAAGCCGGTCTCCGCTAATCTTCGTGGCAGATACCCGTAAAAGGCCGACATGGAAAATGGATTATTGACTTGATCAGCAATGAAACCCATCGCTAGAAAATGGCCAACTTTTGTTGCCTCTGCCGCTGTGATAACTTTTTCTAATTCTTTGATCCGTTCAAAGCTAGTAGAACTTTTACTTGGTATGTAAATAAAGACATCGGTATCTGACAACAATCTTTGCAAACTCGTTTCATCAAAGAAATCGAATCCTTGAACATCGAACCCGTTCTTGATTAAATCAGTGGCCTTCTTAACCGTATGAACGCCGACACGAATATCGGTAATTGGTACTACTTTACTTAATTTTTCAACGATTTGTGAACCTAAATGTCCAGTACCGCCAGTAACGGTATATCTCATTTTCTGCTCCCCCTTTGAACAATGTACTAATAACTATTTAAAATCATATTGATAATCAATATTTCATTTTCTGCAAATAAGCGTTACTCCCAGAATAATTTTGAACATAATCTGAGTATGAATCGTAGACACGATTGTCAAAACAAGTTAGTAACACATCCATGTCATAATCTGAATTATCATTCAGCCAAGTGCTAGTCGTAGTTAAAGCAATCACGGCTGCTTTATCCAGCGGATAGCCATATACGCCAGTCGAAATAGCTGAAAAGGCCACACTATGTAAATCTTTTTGGCGTGCTAGATCCAGTGAATTTCGATAGCAATTGGTCAGCATCTCTTTATCCTTGGCTTTACCTGAATAAACTGGGCCAACAGTATGGATAACAAATTTAGAAGGTAAATTATATCCTTTGGTGATCTTAGCTTCACCAGTTTGACAACCGTTGAGTGTCTTACACTCCTCTAACAATTGTGGACCAGCGGCTTTGTGGATCGCTCCGTCGACACCTCCACCACCTAACAAACTTTTGTTGGCAGCATTGACGATTGCATCATATGGTACTTGTGTTATATCAGAAATCTCGAATTGTAAACTACTCATCTACTCATCCCCATCCGTTTAATCTTATTTTAATACTTTTTGAAAAAATGTTTCATAAAATATTGATTATAAAAAGAGGGTGCTAATTCAAATTGAATTAGTACCCAAATATTTGTGATTCATTTATTGATCAATGTCGACGTTTTGATTGATTCTTTTGATTCAAGTAGATGATGATTGCTAGCAGGATAATGACGATGATCACTGCTACTAAGATCCAAATGAAATAATTTGGTCCTTGTTTAACATCTACCGCCGACTTGTTCAACTTGTTGGCATCTTTTTCGGTGATGACGAAATCTTTCGTAAAGTGCCAATGATATCTGCCCTTTTCAGCTGTCGCTTTAAGATCCAGAGTATACTTACCTGGTTTTAAGGCCTGTTCGTTAGTTCCGATTGGAAAGTCAAAATTACTGTTTGGCGCCATAGTCATATTATCTTTCTTATAGCTTATGACCTTATCTTTAGTACCACGTGTATGAACTTTCGCGTTAACAGAAACATCATGCATGATCGTAGGCTTGGTATTTTGTAAATTAGCCGTGACGTAATTTCGAGCATTATATTGTTTGGCTTTGACGCCGAGCAATTTCATTTGTGGAGCAACGTAATCTTCATTGCTTTGTAGCTGCAACCCGATCACGTAAGCAAATTGATTACTGATCGAAACGGCATTCTTAGATTTTTTTGAAGTCTTTTTGATCTGTTGGACCCGGACACCACCCAAGATAACACCTGTAAAGGATTTCTTAGGTACTTTCAAATGAAAGGTATAGTCTTGACTGGTATTGGCCGGTACAGTGACTGTCTTTGGAGCTGGAACTAATTTTTCTAAATTATTAGTCAACGACTTATCAGCTTTAGCCCCATGAGTCGAATAATCGATCACACCATTACGATTAGTTCCTGCTCGATTGATTGAAACCCGAAATTTCTTGGCTTTTGAAGAATTATTATTGATCTTAACAGTTAGATCCTGGCCTTCACTAGGTTTTACTAACAAATCAAAATAGGTTTTTTCTTTGTCGATTTGGTTGTCAGCCTGAACTGCCGAGATATCAAAATTCAAATTTTCGGCGTCGACTGTTTTGATATTATTGACCAAAAAACTCAACATTGCCACGGTAAAAATACTTACAATTAACCAAAATTTTTTCCTGATCATGTTTATCTCCTCTCCCTAAACATCCTCTACTTCGAATAATACTTATGTTGGCGCATTGGTCAAGGACCAACTTAAGGAACCGACATAATGATCAGCTTTTAAACCACTCAGATCATTTATCACCAAGGTTGTCGGTGAACTTTCAACTTGGTTGAAGCCTATCGTCCAAACGCTTTTACCAGAATTCACTGGTGCGGTGACAATATTTTCCCATTGTCCAAGAGGAATCCTAGTCGCCTTGACGTTTGGCGCTGAACTCACATTGGTCGACGGCTTTCTGATCATGATCGAGCCGAGATATAAATAGCCGTCACCTATTACCGAGCCAGTTTGTTCACCGACTAAATAATCGGGACGCAATTGCAGAGTCCAGCCAGCTCCATTTCCTCGACCATCAGTTATCTGTGCCATCGCATGGGTGTTTAAAGCTGTAGCTGTCAAACCGCCATTCCTTATCTCATGACTTCCAAAACGTAAGTTACTAACGTAATCTAAGGTCAATTGACCTACTGAACCTGTTCCTTTATTATCAGGATCTGCTGGATCGCCTGGATAAGGATCATCAGGATCATAGGGATCCCAAATATCGTTAGGACCATCCGGTTCAGGACCATCAAGCAAACCAACTGTAGCCTTAGTCGTTAGTGTATCTGAAGCTTTTACAGCTTGCCGGAATGCTGAAAAGGACAATAGTGCACCAATCAGTATTCCGCCAAATAGCTTGTGACTGAGTCGCATTATTGTCCTTTCTTAAAATGTATTTGTTATATCAAATTAATTTATGAAGCGGAAGGTGCATCCTGAATTTCCCAAGTAATGGCCGCAGTATATGTTCCTTCTGAATTACCATCCGGGATATGCAAAACGGCTGAAGTGTCATTTGGTGAAAATACACTAGTCCAAGCAACCAGACCTCCACCAGGATTAGCATGGAAAATTGGGGTGTCTGCTGAATTTAATTGAACCGTGTCTGAGATCGGAGCGGTCGAAATATTATTGCTATCTTCTGCTTGCGACTCTCCCTTCAATGTTAGATAAGCACCATTCAAAGCATTACCACTAAGATCATCAAAATTTTTTGCACGAGCTGTAACGACCCAACCACTTTGTAATCCTGGATTCTCAACTCTTAAATTATCGACGACAGTTGCTGCTTGCAGATTCATCGCTGCAGCACCAATCGTATGAGTCCCAAAGTCAAACTCTGGCGCATTGGTCAATTTATATTGTGCGTTATTTTCGTCGACCTCTAGATTAACGTTTGCGTCAGTTTGACCATTTGAACCGTTATCGATCGTAGCGGCTGACGCAACGCCTACTCCTGCAGTTGAGATTCCCATAATTGCTGCACCTAAAATTGCTGACACCCTAATCAAATTTTTCATTAGTATTTCTCCTTCTCCTGTTTTTAAATAGTAGAAATATCATCCACATGACTAAACTTAAGATCAAAACTAATAGTCCCAAAAGGACACCTTGTTGTAGATTACCGGTCTGTGGTAACAAGCCAGAGAGTGCTGTCTTGGGTTGACTACTTGTTACATCAGTGCCGGGAGCTTTAGTAATCTGATTATTCCCACCATTATTTCCATTTGAAACATTGCCACCTGACCCTCCTGAACCAGCTGACGTATCGCCATCACCATTCAAATCATGTTGAGTTAAGGTGATGTCATAATAACTAGACTGTGAATCTGCCTTGACGATCGTTGGTTGCAACTGCCAAAGCATCAATATTGGAATCAGTAAAACGAAACAATATTTAACTATTCGCCACATTACAACCTCCTTATAGACCAATTATTAAATCAAAAAAATAGTCGATTATTTTATTCAATAATAATTGGCAATAATTGGTGCTTATTTAATTCATCAAGATTATACTATAATTCTATACTGCTTGGCTATGTTACCGCATTCATTTTTTGAAAAATATTCTTTTAAAAATGAATTTCATAAAGTTACATAAAAATGTTAAACATTTGAATGATTTTTCTATACCAATTAACATTTATATTGCTGATTTGCTTATAACAGTTCAAATTCGGCGATATCAATAGTCTAAAGATAGAATTTATTTTGTAATTTTTTGCTTAAAATAGCCATGATTTAACTCAAAATAAAGGCAGATATCTCTATTCAGAAATACCTGCCTAACGTTTTTATTTATAATATGACCTCTTTTACCAATTGTCATGATTCCAAAGTCTTCCATCCAACTCGCCCTGGATTTGTTCAGTCCGTTTTTGCTGTTCTTTGATGACCGATTGCAAGGCGTACAAGAAAGCCCGGTCTTCATATTCCGGTTGCTTTTTTGCCAAAGCTTTGACCTGTTCTACTAACCAAATATTTTGATTACTCAAGATTATCGTCCTCCCCTTGCTTGATCATTTTTAAAGTATCGTTCAGTTGATCCAACTGCTCGATCTGTTGTTCAAAGGTATCAGCAATTAAATTACCAGTGGTCTGGTCGTTCACCGACAAATTTTCGACGAACTTGGCTAAATTGTTTTTAAACCACTCTTGGCGATTAGTTAGGGAGTCAGGTTGGGGTTGATCCAAGTATCTTTGATAATCAATCAATAATTGCATTTGTTGATTCTCAGTCTTATACCAAAATTGATCGACTAAAAAGTATGGTAAGACTTTCATCTTAGCACGATGAGCTAATGCACGGTACGGAGCTAAGATCTGATCGATAGTGATATTTTCCAAACCACCGATTTGAAATTCCTTTTCAGGCATCCCTGTTGTGACCACGATTCCAAATTCCTTATCGGCCAAATGAAACTGCTGATCACCATAAACGAAGTTTTGACTCATTACAGTATCGATCCACTGTTTTAATCCTGATGGTGCAGCATACCAGTATAATGGGAACTGAAAAATTATCCGATCAGCGGATTGGAGTAATTCCCGCTCATGCTCGATGGCAATTTTATCGTGTGCTTCAACATGATGCCATTCGGCATTCATAAACTCGGCTCCCTTTTTTAAAAACTGCTGAGTCTGCGAATTGGCAATATCTGGATGTGAAACTACTACTAAAGTTTTGATGTGATCACCTTCATTATTTGTTAATTTCAGAATAGCAGAATTTTTCTTTTTTTTCAGCGAAATAACTCCCCAAAAGAGTTGAATTTTATGAATTTATTTATTAAGCTAATCTTGACTTAAGACTGGGGTGGATCTTATGAAAAAATCACTTAGAAATACCATTGGAATCGCGGTTTTGGTGGTGGCTTTATTCTTGATTGGAACGGTCCAAACTGCTTCAGCTAGTGGCATTGTTTCAACAGCCAACAACATAGCAGTTACGAGACTCTATGATCAAAACGGAAATCTGATCAAAAACCATTCACTGGCCGCCAACACCAATTGGGTCGTTGGAAAGACTATTACAATTGATGGGAATACTATTTATCAGGTTTCAACTAATGAGTATGTCAATGCTAGTGATGTCATTTTCCGCTAATGACCAGCAAAAAAATTCTGTGATCAAAATTTGATCACAGAATTTTTTTTAGGCTGGAATTCGTTTAGCCCCTTTGAACATGGCTTCTTGATAGATCTTGGCGATTGTTTTCTCGTAGTCTTGATTGGCGACCCCGATGACGATCTTAATATCGCCACCTTCTTGGATAACTAAGGGGACATTGATCAAACTATTATCAAGGTAATCTAAAATTTTTCCGGCAATGGCTGGATTTTTGCCCAACTTCAAAGAAACAGCGGCGATCAAAGCGATATCTTGATTGACTTCAACTTTGTCTAAGCCACAACTCGTCTGCAGTTTATGGACTAACTTATCCAAGCGCGAACTGATCTCACTTTTTTGGAACAAAAAGCTAAATGAATCATTCCCGGAAGGTACATAATTGACGCTAATATGGAATTTTTGCAATAGGGATAAAACTTTTTGCAAAACTTCAATGTGTTTGCTTAATTGATATTTTCTAATTGTAATGACAGTATAATTTTTCTTACCGGCAATACCAGTGATGATCTGGTCAGACAACATATGACTTTGCGCATCGACCACTAGTGTGCCACCCTCTTCAGGATGATTCGTATTCAATATTTTTGTTGGGATATGACTTTTACGAACTGGTTGAATGGCCTCTTCCTGAAAGACGCCAATACCCATATATGACAGTTCTTGCAGTTCATCATAAGTTAAAACATCGATCTTCTTGGATTCACTGACGATCCGGGGATCAGCCATCAAAATACCTGAGACATCTGTCCAATTTTCATAAAGATCTGCTAACAGTAATTTAGAAACGATCGAACCAGTGATATCACTACCACCACGAGGCATCAGATGAATGTTGCCTTTTTTATCTGCACCATAAAATCCTGGAATGACCACTCGTTGATAACGGGCAAAAACGTTATTGAGCAGACTGTTTGATTTGCGGTAATCGAGTTCATTTTGGTTGAATATCAAAACATTTTTAGGATCGATGAATTGATAATCCAAGTAACTGGCCATCAACTTACCTGTTAAGTACTCTCCACGGGAAACTAAATAGTCGTGTGAACAAGTTGAAATTTTGTTTTTGATCTCTTGAAGACCTTTTTCAATCTTGACGTTAAGATGCAAGTCGTCTCGTATCTTAAGAATGCGGGCACTCACGTGCCCGAAAAGTTGTTGGAAGTCTGTACCATTTTTGACCGCTTCTTCAATTTGAATCAACATGTCAGTCACTTTGACTGGTTCGATAGAACTCTTCCCAGCTGCACTGACAACGACAACTTTTCGTTCTGGATCACTTTCAATGATCCGCTTTACCTTTTTGAATTGATCAGCGTCAGAAACAGAACTGCCACCAAATTTTGCTACTTTCATTATGCGACGGCCTCCTGCTTTGATAAATGACTATCTGAACTCTTGATTTTGTCTTGCGGCAAACTTGCCATAAAGGCCGAATCATCATCTTTTAAAATCACTTGCATGATTTGATGCATCTTTCCAACAGGAATTTGATGGATCAAATAGTAGTTACCTTCTTTAGTCGGCGAGTATTCTTTCAATAATGAACCAACATCAGCATTAGCTCTAACCAGATAATCGGCTTTTGTCATCTCAGAACTATAGATCATCTTCTTATCAAAATTGCGTTTCAAATGATCCTTATCTTCTTTGATATCAAGGATATCTTGAATAACAGCATTAGCAGTTGGTAACATCCCTGCTCCTTGGCCAAAGAAATCTAATTTGCCAATTGTCTCTCCGTTTAAAGAGATCAAATTGTAGTTGTCTGGTGTATTTGCTTCCAACGAATGGTGGGCAAACAATGTTGGTTCAACCACATAATCGAACTTGTTGTCAGCTTGATGAGTCCGTCCAATGAGTTTAACAGCATAACCGTGTTGCGAGAAGAAATCGACATCTTCTAAAGTAATGTTGCGAATTCCGAAAATAGGTAGTTTTTTGCGATCTTGAAGATTAATATTGTAAGCAATATCAGCACTGATGCAAAGCTTATTAGCAACATCAATACCATCGATATCAGCACTGGGGTCAGCCTCTGCATAACCAAGCTTTTGCGCTTCAGCTAGGACTTCATCGAATGACTCTTCATTGCGACTCATTTGATCCAAAATGAAATTGCTTGTTCCATTGAAGATCCCGGAGATCGTATTGACAGTGTCGATCCGTAAAGCTTTCTCTAGGCCTTGGATCCAAGGGATACCGCCACCAACGGAAGCCTCAAAATAAAATTTGACGCCATGCTTATTAGCAGCGTCACTGAATTGTTTCAAATAAATAGCAATCACAGCCTTATTAGCTGTAATGACATGTTTTCCATGTTCCAAAGCCTTGAGAATATATTGATGAGCTGGTTCGATACCACCCAGAGCCTCGACGACGATATCTGTTTCTTGATCATTGACGATTTCATCGATACTATCTGTCATTTCTTTTAAAACCCGTGGCTTATTCTTTCTGACCAAGATATGGCTAACAGAAAGGTTTTGGGTTTGTACATTGGCCTTCTTAACTATTTCATAGACACCTTTTCCAACTGTGCCAAATCCTAAAATTGCAATTTTCATAGGTTTTACCTCCTGTTATCCTTTTCTTGTGTTCATGATTGGTAAACACTTGTTTTTGAATTAAAAACAGGTTACCATATAGATATTCGAAATGCAAGGAGTTATAACTCATGAATAAAAACTATACAAGTACTCGAGATAATCAAATACAAATTTCAGCGAAGGACGCCATCCGAAAAGGATTTGCAGACGACGGTGGCCTTTTTGTTTACCCTGAATTAGCCAAGTTAAAAATCAATCTGAACGAATTAAAAGATCTCAATTATTCGCAAATTGCTCAAAAAGTCTTAGCCACATTATTGCCAGACTTCACAGAAGCAGAAATCAAAAATTCTGTTCAGAATGCCTATCAAAATAGTTTTGACACCACCAACATAACTCCAGTTGTTAACGTCGATAATTTTCACGTCTTGGAATTATTCCATGGACCAACTAGAGCCTTCAAAGACGTTGGACTACAGATGCTTCCCCAATTGATGAAACACGTTTTAAAAGATGACAACAAAGTCATGATCTTGACAGCAACTAGTGGTGACACTGGTAAAGCTGCTCTTGAAGGTTTCAAGAATCTTCCTAATATGGGTATCACTGTCTTTTATCCTCACAACGGTGTCAGTGAAGTCCAGAAGTTACAGATGCAAACAACTAACGGTAACAACACTGAGATCACCGCGATCGAGGGAAATTTTGATCAAGCACAAACTAACGTCAAGAAAATCTTCAACAATCAAACATTATTAGCAAATATTGGTAAAAAAATCAGCCTATCCAGTGCTAATTCCATCAACATTGGCCGGCTGATCCCGCAATTAGTTTATTATTTTTCTTCCTATGTACAGTTATGGAAAAAAGGTGACATCAAATTTGGCGACAAAGTAAATTTCACGGTTCCAACTGGTAACTTTGGCGATGTCCTAGCTGGCTATTATGCTAAGCAATTGGGCCTGCCTGTAAACAAATTTGTTGTCGCCAGCAACGAAAACAACGTCTTAACGAAATTTTTCAACAGTGGCATATATAACCGAAATCTTCCATTTATGCAGACTGTGGCTCCAAGTATGGATATCCAAATTTCCAGTAATTTTGAACGTTTGCTCTATTATAAGAGTGGCGAAGATACAGACTATGTTCAATCATTGATGAATGATTTGGAAACTAGTGGGCAATATCAAGTTTCTGATGAACTGTTAGATAGTATTAAGCAGGACTTCTATTGTGGCTTTAGTACTGATCAAGAGGTCAGAGAAGCTATCCAATCTGTTTATCAAAAAACTGGTTATTTGATGGACCCACACACGGCTGTCGGTTATAAAGTCATGCGTGACTATCAAAAACTAGATGACACTCCAATGGTCTTGTTGAGTACAGCCAGTCCATATAAATTTGCTAATGTCGTAGCTGAAGCAATTTTTGATGATGTTCCTGATAATAGCCAACAGATCATGGATAAGATCTCTAGAGAAACGGAAATTCCAATCCCCGAAAATCTCAAAAACGTTTGGCACTTACCTGTCTTACACGATGATGTGATCCAACCCGGCCAAATGGCAAAATATGTTGAATCAAAAGTTACGGAGGAGTTTTATGATAAGAATTAAAGTCCCGGCTACAAGTGCCAATATCGGGGTCGGTTTTGACTGCATGGGCCTGGCAGTCTCCCTATATTCATCAGTCGACTTTGAAGAATCTAATCGACGGTTGGAAATTTATGGCTGCCCAAAAAACTTTCGTAATGAGAATAATTTGATCTATCAAGCATTTGTAAAATGTTGTAACTTCTTGAACCAATCTATTCCAAATTTAAAAATCACTATCGAAAATAACATCCCACTTTCAAGAGGCCTAGGCAGTTCGGCTTTTTGCATCGTGGCTGGTCTTAAAGGTGCCAACGACTGGTTTGATGCCCCTTTAAGCAATGATCAGTTGTTAGAATTAGCCACAGAGATCGAAGGTCATCCTGATAACGTTGCTCCAGCCATTTTTGGACAATTGAACGTTTCCTTTACTGATGAAAATTCTGACGTTCAAACCGTTCATTACAACGTTGATGGCTCTTTACAATTTGTCTGTTTGATCCCTGACTACCCAGTCAGTACGGATCAAGCACGAAACATTCTGCCTAAAGAGATGTCTTATCCGACAGCGGTTTATCAAGTTGGCCATGCGATAGCCTTGTCCAAAGCTTTGGTCGATGGCAATTTGAAACTGATCAAGCACAGTATCATCGATCAAATGCATGAACCATATCGAAAAAAATTGATCCCTGATTATGACAAAGCTAAAGGTATTTGCCAACAAGCTAATGGTACAATGTATATCAGCGGCAGTGGCTCAACTATGATGGCCATTGTAAAAACTCAAAAAGATGCTGAAAAAATCATCCAGCAAACAAAAACAAGCTTTCCTAATTGGCAAGCTTATCACCTGCACATTGATGCTAAGGGAGCAACGAGCGAGGTAATTTAAAGTGGAAAAATACTATATTGTTGATGGCTCAATTTTGCCTGAGTCATTTGATAAGGTCATTAAAGCCCGAAAGTTAATTGAAAGTGGCAAAATACATCAAGTCAGCGAAGCTGTTAAAAAAGTTGGTATCAGTCGGGGGACTTATTACAAATATAAAGACCTAGTCTTCCTACCTGAAGAAAACATGACGACGCGCAAAGCTTTGATTTCATTAATGCTAGAACATGAGCAAGGCTTATTATCGAAAGTGCTAGTCTTGTTATCTGATTCCAATGCTAGCGTCTTGACCATCAATCAAAATATCCCCATCCACGACTTAGCTAGTGTAGTGATTTCTTTTGATATCAGTAATCTCACTGGCACGATCGATGAACTGCTCGACAAATTAAATCATTTTGAAGGCATCAGTGGTGTCCAACTGATCTCGATCGAATAAAATAAAAGGTAAGTATCCCAAGCTTCGAAGCTTGGGATACTTACCTTTTTGTTTTCCTACTAATATTGCATGTATCTTTATCATAATTTTATGGTTATTTGGGCCAAGCAATATACATTGCTAAGATAACACCGAACATCCCCACTCCATAACAAATTCGTGAGACTGAACTACTTTTAATATGGGTCCCTGAAACTAGAAAAACTAGTCCAACCAAAAATGCTACGATCATGAAAATGAAATCCATTCGATGCCTCCATTCTGTATCCAGTTAATAGAGTAACTTTAACGGATAAATGTGACATTTGTTTGAATATCATATGTATTTTTAATGTTTGTTTGGTTATTTCTCTAAATTGAGATATTATTAACTTGATTTGGGGGAGATATAAATGGCTCAATTTTCGTTATTAATTACTTTATTCGTGGCGTTAGCTACGCCATTGATCCTTGGACGTTTAAATATTCAACGAATCCCCAGCGCAGTTTCAGAGATCGTTATGGGTATTATTATCGGCCAAACTGGATTCAATATTGTACAACCAGATATGACTTTAAAATATCTGGCCAATTTAGGTGTTATCATGCTGATTTTTCTTGGAGGAATGGAAATAAACTTTTCACTCTTCAAACCAAAAGAAGTAAAATCCAAAGATGCACCACCGTTATTGATGGCAACGTTTGGATTTATCTCAATACTGATTTTGTCACTGATTTTAAGTGCAATTCTCTATTTCACTGGGATATTTGATAACTTTATCTTAGCAACAATCTTATTCTGTACGATTGCCATGGGTGTCCTGATATCCCTGCTGAAGGAATCGGGACTGCTTGATCGCGAATATGGTCAAACGATATTGTTGACGGCTGTCTTAGGAGAATTTATTCCCTTATTGGCTTTAACAATTTATTCAGCTATCCAACAAAAAAATTATATTTCAGCCTTTGGACTACCGGTGATCTTCCTGATAGCGATCATCCTCTTGCAACGGTTCAAACAAGTCTTTCATTTCTTTGATGAAATCGATAAGTCCACCACTCAATTGGACATTCGACTAGCTTTCTTCTTGATTTTTGTCTTAGTCACCTTTGCCGAACAAATCGGTGCCGAAAGCATCTTAGGAGCTTTCTTAGCTGGTGCGGTCATGAAACTGCTGCAACCAAAGGAAGAAACACAAGAAAGATTGACTTCGATGGGTTACGGTTTTTTCATCCCGATTTTCTTCATCGTTACTGGGGTAAATCTTAACCTGCGAACCTTATTTGCTGATCCTAAAGCATTAGTGCTGATCCCAGTATTTTTGATAGCCTTTTTCCTTTCCAAAGCCGTCATCTACTTTGTCTTCAAACCACGCTTTGGCAAACGTCTAGCAACTGCCGCAACAGTCTTGACTGCCACGACCATCACTTTAGTCCTACCAATTTTGGAAGTTGGTAAAAGTCTAAAATTGGTCAATACAACTCAGTCAGGTGCGATCACCTTAGCAGCTATCATCACTTGCTTAGTTTGCCCAACGGTATTTAATAAAATTTTAGACAGCAAACGAGCTTCATAGATTGAATAATTTTTGATCGTACCGATAACCACCAGTGGTTATCGGTATTTTATTTTGTCATTAGACGTCTTATTTGAATAAATGAAAAGGATTTTTAGTTAGTCCTTTATCTAGTGCGACATACAAAAATCTGGCAGCAATCGATTCATATGGATGCCACTTACGGCATTTCTTGATGACGCTTTGTTTGTGATAATCTTTTGTCTTATGGATCCAACCATATCCTTGCAGAAAGGCAATATCTTCATATGGCAAAACATCTTCTCGATTCAAGCAGAAGATCAAATACATTTTTGCCGACCAATCACCGATTCCTTTAACTGTTTTTAAGCCTGCCATGATATCATCATTACTGATATCCGGATATTGATCGAAGTTGATTTGACCATGTTTCACCGCCTGAGTCAAATTTCGAATATATTGGACTTTCGAATGTGAAATGCCGATACTTAAGATTTCTTGATCAGACAATTTATCGATACTTTCAATCGTAATGTCAGCTTGGCATAATTTTTTTAAACGATCGTACAGAATATCAGCAACCTTGTTGTTCAACATTTGGCCAATGATCTGACTGATCAAAAAGGCATAACCATCACTGATCGGTCGGTATTCGATTGGTCCGACCAACTGAATAGCCTTAGCTAAATGTTTATCGCGTTTTAGTAAATACTTAACTTGTGGTGAATCATTATTTAAAAATATTTTTTTAGCCACTGATATTCCTTTTTCCAAGACTGCGTTACACTGAAGGTGTTAGAAAAGTTCGTAATGGTGTATACGATATACATCATTAGCTATATATTCAAACGGGGTGATGCCTAATGAATGATAAGCTCTACGATCCACAACCATCCGCTATGAAGGCGCGCAACCGCGGTTACTTGCTTTCCATCGGTAGTCAAATACTTTGGGGCACTGCAGGAAATGTGGCACAATATTTATTCACTAACACCCACATTACCGTCAACTGGATCATTAGTTTTCGAATGATGATCGCCGGTTTGATCCTTTTAGCTTTCACTAGTTTGACCCATGGTTTCCACTACACTTTTGCAATTTGGCATGGATTTAAAAGTTCTATTTCCCTACTAGCGTTCAGTATCCTAGCGATGCTAGGAATCCAATTGACCTATTTTATGACGATCAAATACAGTAATGCCGCGACTGCAACTATTTTACAATTTACCTCTCCGGTGATTTTAATTACTTATGTCGCTTTGAAACGTAAAAAAATGCCTTCAATAGTCGAAGGATGGACAGTCGCCTTTGCTGTTGTCGGAACTATTCTCTTGATCACTCAAGGTGATTTTTCGACATTAAGCGTTCCACTGCCAGCAATCGTCTGGGGCATCTTATTAGCAGTTTCTGATTGTCTCTATATCCTGATGCCTCTCAAACTACTGCATAATTATGGCACTCTACCGGTAGTCGCTTGGTCATTTTTTGTTGGTGGGTTGATTATGAACTGTATTCAGCCTATTTGGGTCGGCTTCCCACCAATCAATTGGACCACTTTTTGGATCCTATTCTTCATGGTCGTACCAGCTACTGCCTTTGCCTATTTGATGGAACTACAGAGTATCCCACTTTTACCCCCAGTTACCATCTCGTTGCTTCAATCAGGTGAGCCGATTTCAGCAACTCTAATAGCCGTTCTCTTTATGGGTGTAAGTTTTAACTGGATCGGTACCTTAGGGATCATTTTAGTCATTTCGACTGTCTTTATCCAATCAATTCCATATAGAAAAAAGCAATCATTCAAGTATCACAAACGTATCCATTTTAAATTATAAAAATAAAGCCGATAGCTTGGTAAATATAGCTATCGGCTTTTCGGATTTTTCATACTGTATACAATATGCATTTCTCATTCTTCGGTTAGCATCGACTGCAAACTTTTAAGTTTACGCATCGTCATCAACCAATCTTTGGTCATGGCGGAACTAGCTTTAGGTGAATTTTGTTCGGCTAAAGATTTCAATAACAAATCATGTGGCTCGATCACATTTTTAAAATTAATTTTAGCTTCTCGTAATTTTTTCAGCAGATCAAGTTCATAACGCATGATATGGCCAAACAATAAATTAGAAAATTGTTGTTCATATTTATTTCCAGCAATCTCTAAAATGGCTTGATGAAAATTTCTATCGCTTTCAATCATTTTGACAAAATTTGTTGAATTAACATTAGCTCGATATTTTTTTTCAAGATTAGCAAGTTTTTTCAAATCAGTCTCATCTAATTCAGAAGCAGCTTGATTGGCTGCCAAACCTTCGATAACTGCCATTGGTTCATACAAATTAGCAATATCATCATCATTCAATGGCGCCACGCGGGTCACTTTACCAGCTTCCATGACGACAAAACCATCCTCATTCAAGCGCAATAAGGCTTCTCTGATTGGTGTTCGACTGACATCGATTGATTTTGCCAGTTCGACTTCGGCTAGTTTCTCTTGTGGCATCAAAGTCCCCTCAATAATCCACTTTTTTATCTGTTGATAGGCACGATCTTTTGCAGTTTGTTTTTCAAATGGCTTGGATGTTGGTATTGGCATTTTTATCTCCCCTTATATGGTCAGTGCATACAGTATATCATTCGAGCAATATTTAGAAAAGATAAAATCAAGACACAAAAAAAGTCTTTCATATATGAAAGACTTTAAAGTATTATTATCCAACAACTTCAACAGTAGCGTTAGTAACACCATATGAAGGGATACTTGAACTTGGCATAGCCATATCTAATTGATATGGGTTACTGTATGCAAAGTAACCTGTATCATTTACAGTACGGTAGTAAACTGTTCCATCTGATAATGTGATCTTAAGTTGTGTTCCCTTAGGGAAGATTGATAAGTTGGCAGCAACACCAGAGTAACCCATGTTTGAACCAAGTACGGCTGGATCGTAGAAACTGATCTTGAATGTACCAGCTGATCTACCTGTTGTACTTGTTTGTGTTTGTGTACTTTGGGCTGGAGCTTGTGTTTGAGTTTGTGTTTGTGCTTGTTCTTGAACTGGTTGTGTTTCTTGGGCTGGTTGTTCTTGAACTGGTTGTGTTTCTTGGGCTGGTTGTTCTTGAACTGGTTGTGTTTCTTGGGCTGGTTGTTCTTGAACTGGTTGTTGTTCTTCTTGAACTGGTTGAGCTTGTGTTGCTTGAACATTTTGTTCAACAGCAGTTGTAGTTGGAATAGTTACGATATCGCCAGGGAAGATGAGGTCAAATCCCCCAACCTCACGACCATTAGCTTGTTCTAATTCAGCAATTGAAATACCATTTGCTGCGGCGATACTCTTGTATGTGTCACCTGCAACGACAGACACGTGGCTGTCGTCTACAACAGTAGCAGCCTGAGAATTACTTGCCTTGATTCCAAAGGCTGTCAATGCCATTGCACTAACAAATGCGAGTGATAATACTTTTTTCATAAAATATAAACATCCTTACTTTTTTTAAGTTTAGCTCTCTTTGCTATGAGAAGAACTATAACAGGTCAATGTTACATAAACAGGCAATATTTATTACAAAATCCTATTATTATGTAACTTTAGTAATATTGTCGTAATCTAAAAATTTCAAAGACTGTCATATCAACGATTAGGCCACTAACAATTTTTTATAATTATGAAAATATATAAAAAAAATACCTTAATGAAAAGGTATTTACAAGTTCAGAACAAGTTTTGATTAAAAATCAATGACGTGGGTAAAATCTCGCTAACTCATATGTCATATGAATCAACTCATAAGAATGTGGGTTTTGAAGATTACTGAAATCAAATCCTCCTTGATTTAGCTTCAACAGTTCAAGGACATCTTGAAAGGCTCTGGCAACTAGAAAATAATAGTTATTTACAGCAGGTGTGAAAATGATTGTTAAGGGATTACGGGTAAACTTAGGTGCACTCATAGGTTCTTTGACCAAAGTCTTAACGAATTCATCATCATCTTGATTCCAATCCAATATCCCGAAATCACTGGGCTTGATCTCGCCAGTAAATCCTACACCATGAGCTAACGCAATATCCAATAGCCAAATCATTTTACCTGGTAGGACCATTTTTTGGCCTAAAGCCGCCGCCAAATAAAGTGCCCCGACATAAGGAACGTTACCAGAATTATCACGAGAATCCAAATCATCCATAATTGAGAAAGCATGACCTAAATAAATATTTTTGCTAGTTTGATCAGCCACTAATTGATCTAAAGTCTGCTGTTCAAAGGTCTCGATCATCCCATGTTCGACCCATTCGCGTGTTTTCTGATTTTCTTTACCTGTCATACTTAGCAATAAAGCATCCTTATCTTGCTTGATCAAGTCTAAAACTTGTTGAGCATTATCAGTCCAAGGAATTGCTAGTTCATCTTTTTTCATCACTGAATAATAAGTTGTCTGTTTCATATGATCACTTCACCCACTAATTAACTCTTACTTACAATATAGACCCTACAGAGTACTCTAATGCAAGTGATTTTTCAAAAAATAACCAATAAAAAATGCAAATCTACTATAATAGTAAATTTGCATTTCATCATATTAAGATATAGAAATTTATTTAACAGCTGGAGCACGACTTCCTAATCTTACTTTTTCAACTGTATGTACCTTTTGATCAAGATCAGATTCTTTGAATCCGAAGAAGTATGTACATGTAAAGGCAACAATCAAAGCTGCAGCTGAAGCAATTAGATAGCCGGTGAAGCTGGCATCGATACCTTTAGGATTAATGAAGGATGCAAAACCGATAAATGAACCGGCAAAGCCCCACATATCAACGTGGAACAATCCTGTTAGGAATCCACCAACAGCACCACCAATATTGGCTGTCCAGAAAACACGTCCGTATTTCAAGTTAATACCATACATAGCCGGCTCTGTAATACCAGAGAAAGCTGAAAGTGTAGCGGCACCAGCAATTTGTTTGATTGCTGGATTTTTCTTAGTCTTCAGAAAGACTGCTAATACAGCAGCACCTTGGGCGACCATGGTAGCAGAAACGATCGCATTCAATGCACTGTGACCAGTTGTAGCAATTTGGTTGGCAACGACCGGAATAACCGCCCAATGCAAACCAAAGATAACCAAGCATTGATAAAATCCACCAATGACCAATCCCGATAATGCCGGACTGAATTTCAGTAAAGCAACGATTCCACTAGCAAGTAATGAACTGAGGAATGTGATGATCGGTCCCACGATAACTAAAATCACGGCACTGACTACGAAAACTTCGACTAACGGTGAAACGATCATTCTAATCGAAGCATTGATGTGTTTCTTTAACCAAGGTTCAATTTCTGCAGCCAACCAAGCAGCGGCAATCATAGGGAAAATTGAATACGTGTAATTGGCAACATGGATCGGAATACCTAAGAAACTAGCATTGATATTCATTTGACTACTTGCGGTCTTGGTTGCTAATTGTACTAGGGTTGGATAGGCCAACACACCACCGACGACCGCAACGATGATCTGATTAGCACCGAGCCGACGGGCAGCTGTGAACCCTACCAAGATCGGTAGGAAGTAGAAGACTGAATCACCCATCGCATAAATCACCATGTATGTATCACTTGAAGTCGATAAAACATGGAAGGAAACAAATAGAGAAACTAGACCTTTCAAGATACCGGCGGCAGCCAACAATCCAATAACAGGCATCATACTAGCAGTAATGACACCAATCAAGGAACTAAAGTAAAATTTAGTTTTTGGCCATACGCCCTTTGGAGCCTTACGTTTTGGTGCTTTTGGTGCAGCATCGCCATCGCCACCAAATCCAGATCCTAAGACCTTAACGACAGCATCAAAGGCTTCTTCGACTTTCGGTCCAATAACGACTTGATATTGACCTCCAGCTTTAGCTACTTCCAAGACACCATTCAAATTTTCAATGGCCTCATCATTAGCCTTTTTTTCATCTTTCAAATAGAAACGCACCCGTGTGATACAGTGAATCACACTGTCAACGTTTTCGGCACCACCAATATTTTTAACGATGTCTTTGGCTAAATCATCAAAATTAACTTTACCACTGGTAGTTTTATGAGCATTTTCATTTTGCTCACCTTCTGCCAGCAATTTGACGACTGCTCCATCAGTCCCGGCCTTGTGGTCACCCACATTGGCAATAACTGAACTGACCATTTTAGCTGTATTAGTGATAGCGATGATAATATCAGTTGCTTTGCCAGCTTCTTCGACTGCTTTGAAATCCATCGTGGCAATTTTTTGTCCGGCATGCACTACATCGCCTTCAGAAACGTCGATCTCGAATGGTGTCCCATTCAATTCAACTGTATCAACACCCATATGGATCAAGACTTCTAATCCATTATCAGCAGCGATACCAATTGCGTGTTTAGTCGGTGCGACCAACATTATTTTTCCTGTCAATGGAGCTTCGATGACATCGTCATTCGGGATAACGCCAAATCCATCACCCATGGCTTTTTCAGAAAACATCGGGTCATGAACTTTCGTGATGTCAAGGATATGACCACTTGCAGGAGAAAGCAATGTTTCTTCATTCTTCATTTATAACACCCCCAGCTTCGGATTAAGAACGAGTTAAGTATATCGTTTACATGTTTTATTTTATATCATTGCAATTATTTTATTTATCAGATTACGAAAGTATTTTTTTGAAAATTAGGAAATATTTCACTATTGATTGATATATGTTTTAATTAAGAGATTTTTTTGTAAAAAATGATATAAAATTGCTTATTTTTCGACATAACTTTACACTAATAATAGGAGGCAAAAAATATGAAACCGCTGTATCTAACTGTTACGGACAAGCATATACGCTATTCTTATGAGGATTCAGATGATAGGTCAACTATTGATAAGGTTTACAATATCAATGCCAAAAAAACTTTAGGAGATAATTTAGATAACTTTAAATTAAAACTTCCCAACGACTTTGATGTCGTAGTGATCCTTAATCCAATCGATGTTGAATTAAGAGACACAATCGTCAGTTGTGGTAATCAACCAATTGATATGGGTCTCACGATGGAAAACCTACTACACACCCCCACAGTCGGCGTCCACGATGTTGCCCGCCTAGGCTTAAAACAAGCTGCTTCAGCAGAAAGCGAGCATGCAGGTTGGCATTTAGAGTATTATGGCTCTTATTCAGGCAAACGCCAATACGGTCAAGAATCATTACAAACCATCGGGAATGGTTACTTTGGTCTACGTGGCTCTTATGTTGAAGCTAAGGCTGGCGATGACTATTACCCTGGTACTTATGTTGCCGGAGTTTTTAATCAACTAACTACCAATATCAATAATCGTGATATTGTGAATGAGGATTTGGTTAATTTACCAAATGCACAATATATGACTTTCAGTATCGATGATGGTGATGTCTTCAAAATGACACCCGAAATGATCGATAACGTTTATCGTTCACTGGATATGCGTACTGGAGTCTTTACGATCACCATGATACTTTCACTACCAAACGGTAAACGTTTGAAGGTGATCACTAAAAAAGTTGCTGATATGAAAAATTATCATAACTATTCACTGCAATATACTGTTCAACCGTTGAACTTCTCTGGAGATATGAGGATCTTTTCAGAGATTGATGGATCAGTAACTAATACTAATGTTGAAAGATATCGCTCTTTTAACGGTAAACACTTAGTCGTTGACAATACTAAAGTCGATGGTGATCGAGCTATTTTATTGGCTCATACCAAACATTCTGGTGTCAATATTGCCGTGGGGACACGGATCCAATGTCCAAACATTGTTGACTCAGAATTGACTTCGAACCGTTTCCAGGAGCGGATCAGTCAAGCTATTGCTTTTCATGTCGTCGAAGGACGGACTTATACCGTAGAAAAAACTGTCAGCATTTATACTTCTTTAGAGACAAATTCTGACTTGGAATTTGCTGTCAACGATCACGCATATCACAAAAATTTTGCTGATGCCGTCGCTAATTCAATGCGTAGTTGGCAACAGATCTGGAGTAATGAAGATATTCAATTGAGTGGCGATATTACAGCTCAAAAACTACTTCGTTTGAATGAATTCCACGCCACTGTTTCGGCTCAACAACATGTCAATCAAGACCTTGATGCGTCTGTTGGCGCACGTGGACTTCACGGTGAAGCCTATCGTGGTCACATTTTCTGGGATGAATTGTTCATCCTACCTTATTACACGATGCATTATCCACAATTAGCTAAGGCCTTATTGATGTACCGCTATAACCGTTTGCCAGCCGCCAAAAAGTACGCTGAAGCTAACGGATATAAAGGTGCTATGTATCCTTGGCAAAGTGGTATGTATGGTGATGAGCAGTCACAATCACTACACTTAAACCCCATCACCAATCAATGGGATCCTGACAACTCTCGCAAGCAACGTCATGTTTCTTTAGCCATCGCCTATAACGTTTGGAATTATTACAATATGACCGAAGATGACGACTTCATTAAAAATTACGGCCTAGAAATGTTGCTCAATATTGCTAAGCTGTGGATCAGTAAGGCTGAATATGATCCTGAAACGAAGAAATACTCGATCAACGATGTCATGGGCCCCGATGAATTCCATGAGGGCTATCCTGATCGTAAAGAATCTGGTTTGGATAATAATGCTTACACTAATATCATGACTAGCTGGCTCTTTAGCAAAGTCGATTTCTTGATTCAAAAAGAACCAGAAAAAGTAGTCAATGACAATTACCAACGGGCAGACTTCACTGATGACAATCTCAATGACATGAGAAATATCGGAAAAGATTTGAAGCTTGAATTCAATCAGGATGGTATCTTAGGTCAATTTGAGGGTTACTTCAAACTCAAGGATATTGATTTTGATTACTACAGACGTCAATACGGCGATATCTCACGGATGGACCGAATCTTGAAATCCGAAGGTGACTCCCCTGACCAATATCAACTTGCCAAGCAAGCTGATGCTCTGATGGCTTTGTATCCTTTGAAGGAGTCTACCTTTATGAATATTTTGGCCGATATGGGTTATCAAATCGATGATCCACAAAAATTCATCAAGGACAATGTAAACTACTATTTACAAAGAACAACTCATGGTTCGACTTTGTCGCGGATTGTTTACTCGATGTTAGCTCTCAAAGTTAACGACACTGAATTATCTTGGAAATTATTCTATGAAGCTCTGACAAGTGATTACTATGATATTCAAGGTGGTACGACTGCTGAAGGTATACACCTAGGTGTTATGGGAGCTACCTTAAATGTGGTTACATCCTACTTTGCTGGAGTGGACTTCCGGGGTGAGGAATTGTCGATCGATCCACACTTCCCTGAGTCATGGAATACTTTGACCTTCAACTTGGTCTTTAAGAATGCTCATTATTATTTCACAGTTTCGAAAGATTCAGTTACCGTTAAAGCTGACCATGCCACAGATTTATCATTTAGAGGTAAGCAAATTACGCTTAATGAAAACGAAGAAAAAACTATTAATTACTAAAACAAAAAAAGATCTAATTAATTCGAAATTGAATTAATTAGATCTTTTCTGCTTTAGGCCTTTACATTTTTTTAGTATGATGATATCTTAATCATTCGCATTTTTGGAAAACTAAATTAATCGCAGGTCTCGTAATTCATAATAAATCCCACTATGATTGTTGTCTTCTTTAGTAATATACTTAGCGTTTTGTTTGGCAACTGACAAACCATTGACCATGGCAATCGGATTATCCACTTTTTTAAACATTGGGATATCGTTATTACCATCACCGAAGGCATAAGTTGGAACACCAGTTAACCCAGCTCGTTGGATCAAACTAGTTATCCCTCCAGCTTTAGAAACACCCTTTAACACGACATCCAATCCCCGTGGATTATTGCGATAAAATGTCAGCGTACTACCAAATATCTCTTCATATTTTGCTTGATGGTCATCTTCGCCGACTGGTGTGTAAACAAATGAGAAATTGATTGTATTTTCTTTATAAAAGTCAGGATCAATAATCTTTTCCAAGCGTAGAGCCTTATAATTATCAGTAACCAATTGATTGTCACCAGTAACTGCACAACCTACGTTATTATAAAATGCCACTTCTTCATTAAAGTGACTGGCAAAGTCAACTAAATCTTTGTTGACGCTTATTGGTATTTCTTGAACATCAATTGCTTTATTTTCGAACACTACATAACTACCATTGGCAGTGATGAAAGAATCGAATTTACCTTCTTTGATCAAATTGGCGATCTCAAACTCATTTCTTCCGGTTGCAATAACTGGTAAAATATCGTTCTCACGTAAAAGATCTAACGCTAATAAGTTTCGGTCTGAAACGTGTTTATCGTCATCAAACAAAGTCCCATCTAAATCGAAGAAGACAACTCCCTTATAGCTTTTCATTATGTCATCCCTTTCTGATCAGGTTAGATGAACTTTACAGATAAAAGTTTAAAATTCAATACTCACTTCTGTGTATGTTTTAGCATGAAAGCCTAACTTTTTCACTCTAAACGCTCAATCTAAGCTTTTCAGATATATTTCTGAAAACCTGCAGAAAATTTGCAGTTTTTATACTATCTAGCTTTAATTTTATAATTCAATGCATTTTTCATCAAGTTTATTTAATTTAGTGTTAACATGTTTTAAATAATTTGAAGGGGGGTTATTTGATGATCGATTTAACAAATGGCAGACCAATGAAGGTTATTTTCCTATATACTATCCCACTCTTATTGGGGAACTTTTTCCAACAATTTTATAGTTTTATTGACACATTGATTGTTGGGAGGACCGTTGGTGTTGATGCTCTAGCCAGTGTTGGTGCTACGGGTGGACTAACTGCCTTGATCATTGGTTTTGCCCAAGGTATAACTAGTGGACTGGCGATTCTGACCGCGAAAAATTACGGTGCAGGCGACTATGAGGGTGTCCGGAAGAGTTTTGCTTCAGGGATCATAATTTCTTTAGCTATCACAGTAGTATTTACTATTATTGCAGTTATCATCGCTTATCCATTACTAGTTATCATGCAAACTCCAAAGGAACTGTTGCATGACGCCTTTATTTTCCTAGAAATTATTTTTGCTGGTATTTTCTCATTCGTCGGATTTGACTTTCTGGCAAATACCATGCGGTCTCTAGGTAACACCAGAGTTCCATTATTTTTCTTAATCGTAAGCACTGTCTTAAATATTATGTTGGAACTAATTTTTATTTTAGTATTTCATATGGGCGTAGCTGGTGCTGGTTTAGCCACCATTACTGCTCAAACAATTACCTTCGTGACCCTTTACATTTATATTCGGATCAACATCCCATATCTGATTTTAAGTAAAAGCGATTTTAGGATCGATAAAGCTGAGATCAAAGAATTGTTAGGCATTAGTATGCCAATGGGCTTCCAGTCATCGATCATCGCTATCGGTTCGATTATCCTTCAATTCATGCTCAATACCTTAGGCGCCAACGCCGTTGCTGCCTATACTGTTGCAGGAAGAATCGAACAGATTGCCACCTTACCTGCCATGAGCTTTGGTATTTCTCTAGTAAATTACACTGCTCAAAACTTAGGGGCTGAAAAATTCCATCGGATCCTCAAAGGTGTTAAAGAGGGTATCATCTTGTCAGTTGGATCCAGTGCAACAATTGGTATCTTGCTAGTCTTCTTCGGGAAAAATATTTCCCAATTATTCATGAGTGGATATCAACCAAAAATCCTCGACTTGATTCAACTTTATTACTATTTCAACGGAACGATGTATTTCGTCCTTTCAATTCTCTTCATCGTTCGCTATACCTTGCAAGGATTGGGTAATCAAAAAGCCCCAACCATCGCCGGTGTTGCCGAACTACTAATGCGTGTCTTCGTTAGTGTCGTTCTGATCAAAGCCTTTGGTTTCTTAGGGGCAGCCATGGCCAATCCACTAGCCTGGATCGGATCAACGCTAGTTTTGATTGGTACTTGGAATTTGACAATCAAAGAACTTCGTAAGAAGAGAAACCAACTTCATGAACGGGTCGAAGAAATTGAATCTGACAAAGATTAACTTAACTATTTACCACTACAACATTGTAGTGGTATTTTTTTAATCTAAAATATAACAAAAGAGCCTTAGAAATTCACTAAGGCCCTGCTTGTCAAAAATTAAAGATGCAAACCAGCTTCACGGATCGAGTCTTCACTAGCGGCCACCTGCCCTAGAAAATTCAAGAAGGCATGTCCTAGCCCCCCATAGCGAATGAAATTGACCTCACCACAAGCAGTGCCAACCTCTTGTGCAAAGGCTTCTGCTTGAAATCTGAAGGGATCAAACTCACCGATTAAGATGGTTACTTTCTTAAACCAAGTTGGGTCAGCATAGAGTGGCGAAATAATTGGTGAAGTAAGATCGACATTCTCGCCAGAAGTATAATATTTCGTCATGATTCGATCCAATTGTCTAAATTGTTGATAATTAGCGTGCAAGACCGGTCGTTCATCAGGTCTGATAGGAACTTTTTTATCATCCAAGATTGGTCCAAGAAGATTGGAACCATGGATAACTGTTGGGTAAAACAGCAAATGATTCGTGATTTTAGATACTCCCAATTGTTGAGCCAATTGACTGACCCCCAATGCGATCGAAGCCCCAGCTGAATCACCCGCTAAGATCAACTCTTCATGATTTCGACTAGCCATCAACACTACCGATAAACAATCCAAAACCGAGGCTGGATATGGATTTTCCGGACATAAACGATAATCAACACTATAAATTATCCCGGAAAATTCTTGAGCCAAGCGAGTCAATGGCTCCAACGTTTCATTAGCACTACCGGCGTAGTATGCACCACCATGCATGTAGATCAATGCTTTTTGATCAGTTGCCTCACGGGAAAAAATTTTTAAGTAAGGAACTGCTTGACTCATTTCAGTCGACATATAATGCTCAATCTTCACATTTGGGTAATCCGCTTCGTTAAATTCAGGTTTGTCGCCACTTCTTAATTCAAAAAGATCATCCGTAATTGTCGGATCATCAACTAATTTTTTTAAATGATTTAAAATAATTGGGTCATAAGTATGTGGATCCAAGCGATCTTTAACGATCATTTTGACACCATCAATGTGTGGGATATCGACAGGACCGACTTGTTGAAGTCGGTGTAATTCCAATGCGTAGTCATTTGCCAACATCATAAAATTATCTCCTTTGACCGTTGTTTTCTTTATCTAATTTACGTCTCAATTATATAAAGATTGTGGGAGTTAAATTTTCTAACAATTTAAAAAATAATTTATAAAAAATGAGTGCAAAAAAAGCTGACTCGAATATGAGTCAGCTTTATCTTTATCTAAATACAGGTTTACTATTACGATATTGAATATCTTCCACGCCATCAAGTACATTGGCATATCTTGCTGCAGCAAAGAAGTAATCAGAAAGACGGTTGATGAATTTCAACACATAGTCGTTGATTGGTTCATCTTGAACCAAGGAAACGATTTGTCTTTCAGCTCTTCGAGTAACTGTCCGAGCATAATGCAATGAAGCAGCTGTCTTTGATCCACCAGGCAAAATAAATTTTTGTGTCTTAGGGACTTTAGCAGTGTATTCATCAATTTTCTTTTCCAACCAATCAACATACTTATAGTCTTCGGTAAAAATAAATTCATGTTTGGTATCATCTTGGGCAATTGCCAAGTCAGTTCCACAATCAAATAATAATTGTTGGATTTCTGTCAATTCATCAGCCAATACTTTAGTTTTATCACTTAGATCAGCAATCAAAACACCAACTAATGAGTTAAGTTCATCAACGGAACCATAGGCTGTAACACGTTTATCAGACTTGTATAAAACATTGTTACCAATAATCCTTGTCTTACCTTTATCACCAGTTCTAGTATAAATTTTCATATTTTTTCCTCTCAATTGTTAAAATTTGTTGGAAATATTCTCTGCAACTTTAGCAATATTCATAATATCATATTCATCTGGTTCCAGTTCAATTTTAAGACAATTAGTAATTAATTTTGCTCCGGTCAATTCAAATTGAGCAGCAAATTTATCGACGGCCACATTATAAAATTTTCCATAATAAGTATCACCTGAGCCTAAAACTGTGTAATATTTTCCACTCAGATCGGTATCGCCGAGATCTTCATAAAAGTCCATTCCCTCTTCAGGCAAGGCACCTTCATCATAGGTGTAAACGCAGACGATGGCAACATCGTAATCAAGAAAGTCCTCTGGGTCAGTTTGACTCATTTCAGTTTCGGTTACTTCTAAACCCAATTTATCCAATTGATCAGCCAGGATATCAGCCATCATTTGATTATTTCCGGTGATCGTCGCATAAACGATTAATGCATTTGCCATCTTTATTGCTCCCTCGTCATTTTTAGGATTACTTGTTTTAAAACATTTCGGGCATGAACAGGTGCATAGGTGTCAAAACCTAATTCCGTCATGATCCGCTGAGTCGTGTGACCCAAAGTATAATATTTAGTCGTCATAAATTGACTAGGAATGATCTCCATGATCTCCTCTAGTCGATAAAAAGCCGACGGACTAGTCACTAAAACCTTGGTAAAGTCTAAACCGGCCATTTTTCTGATTGCTTCATCACGATCAGTACCAGTCCAAACATTTTTATAAACTGTAATATTATCCACTTGAGCGTTCAATGGCAAGTCGCTGGCCAAATTACCTTTTAAAAAGACCACCTTCTGGTCCGCTGTAAAGATCTGGTTCAACTGCTCAACCAAAGATTGACGATTTTCAATCTTCGAAACGATCAAGTTAGTAAATTTAAAGCTTCTCAATAAACTAGCCGCTTTCGGACTGATCACAGCAATTCGCTTATTGGTAGATATATCGGATTTGACCAAAGCTTGGATCGCCAACATGCTAGTAACGACCAAGCAATCAGCATCGGCAACCTTTTGATAGATTGCCTGATTGAAATCAAGATACTCGATCCGTTTCAATGGCAAAAAAAGCGGACGCCTTTTATCGAGGCCCGCTAACATTTCTTCACTGAATTTATCTTCTGGATATGTAATTAAAATTGCCATGCTATCACCTGACATTTCTCTTTTCTAAATGAAAATCATCTTGATCATCACTAATAAATTCCGTATAAGTACCAGCATCAAAATGAATATCCCAAAAAGTCTGTGAATCATGCAATAAATATTGATCGACCACTCTTAAGGTGCCCAAATGAGCAACTACTAGGATGTTTTCTTGATGCTTAAACTCACCAGTTTGAATAATCTTGTCGATTGCCGTTTGAACTCGCTGTGCAAACGGATAATAACCTTCAGCTTCTGGTGGCACGTAATCAAAAGGCTGATCTAACCATTTTTGCCATTCGACTGGATATTGAGCTTGAATTTCGTCAGCATCTAAAGCTTCCCACTTACCAAAGCCTTTTTCATCTAATCCAGGCATTTTTTTGATAGTCAGAGTATCTTTAACGCAGGCAAAAGCTGTCTGGTAGGTCCGATACAAGCCACTGCAGTAAACAGCGTCAAACTTGAGATGGTGCCCTGCAAAAGCTGCCGCTAGCTCCTTTGCCTGTTTTTCACCAGTCGAATTTAAAACACAGTCATTTGAGCCATAAAACTTTCTTTCGACGTTTAACTGGGTCTGCCCGTGGCGAGCTAAAAATAATCTCATAATTTGACCACAGCCGCAAAAACGATCAAAAAGACGACTTGGCAAATACTGGCATATGCACCTAGTGTATCACCAGTAAAGCCACCTAATTGATGATTGATCCATTTTTTATATACCAGCACGAACAATGCTGCCGCTAGATAGGCAATCAATCCACGGTAACCAACACCTAAAAAGATGACGATGATGGAAACCACTTGGCTGATGATGGCACGCCAAGGTTCAATCTGACCCCAGCTTTTCAACAATCCCTTTTCTTTTTGTGAATTGGTGATCCGTAAAAAGACCAAGGCGACACCAGTTTTAGTATTCATGATAGTGATTGCTGCCAAGAAGACGTTAGTCCAAAGCGACAAATGACTGCTGACATAAAAAGTTGTCCCAATCATTAAAACATAATAATAAATCAGCGCTAAAGCACCCATAGTACCGAGGCGACTATCTTTCATGATCTGATACATTTTATCTTTATCACGTGAACTGAACAGACCATCGGCTGTATCAGCTAAGGCATCCAAATGAAAACCCCCGGTGATCATCCCATCGATGACCAATAAGAAGATCCAACAAAGCCAGGTTGGAAAAAGGAAACTCAAGCCATAAAAGCACAAAGCTTCGATAGCTCCTAATAGCAATCCGAACAACGTCAAATACTGAATACCTTGATTGAACTTCTCTTGTGGCTTATCGATCGGTATCGGGATCGGGACTCTTGTAAAAAATTGTCCATATAAAATCATTGACGTTATCACATTGACACCTTCTACTTAATTTTTTGTGAGATACCGCTAATTACGAACCAAACTTGGTCACTGCGGTGTGCGATCAATTTATTGGCCGAACCATAAATATCACGTAAGACCCGCGACAACTTGGTAGCTGGGACGATACCCAAACCAACTTCATTAGTCACGATGACCAGTTTCTTTTCTCGTCGGCTGGCCACTGCCAATAAATGGCTCCACTGTTGAATGATCAAACTAGTGACTTCATCTATCTGTGAACTAGTCATCTGCTCGACGAATTGATCAAAAGACTGGTCAGTATCTTTGATCTGATGATTGACCCAATCAAAGAATAAATTGGTAATCATATTCGTCGCATCATCCAAAAGAAAATATTGGTCTGATGAACGATTCAAAAAACCAGCTAAGTCCTGATATCTTTCCTCAGTTGACCATTGGCTCGATCGTCTTTGTTGATGTTTGTTGATGCGGTCCGTCATTTCAGCATCCGAACGATCGACCATCCCCGTAGCGATGTAACAAACGGACTGGTCGCGCGAATATAAATTCTCGGCAAATTCTGATTTTCCACTGCGTGAACCACCAGTGACCATAATTAAATGTTCCATAGCTTACTTCCCTAATCGTGCTATCCATTTTAAATCAGGATATTTTTGTAAAAATTGATGTTTCATTGAATTTTCAACAGCAACCAATAATACTGTCGATGGTCCGGCTGTCTGTTTGATCTCCAAGTCATCTATTTGTTGAGACAGCTCTAAATTCAAATTATGTGTTTTAGCAAGGACCCCAAGTTCATAACTAACACCCTTGGAGCCGACCGGGATCATGTCAGAAACAAGTGGATCTTTTCGCAGTTCAATCACTTGTTTGACGGAAAAAATTTTCGAGAAATTATCCAAGACGGCTTGGCCCATGTAAGGTACACCTAATTGAAAAATTGCCAAGTCTGATCTTTCATTCGTCAAATCAACTTTTTTGGGACTACGCCCGATCACAGTAATACCAACAGTGGTCATTTCCGTATTGAGATTGTCTTCAGTGCTGCCGTTGATCGGGACATTCGAATACCCCATTTCTTTAAGATCACTTTTCATTTGTGCAATGACTTTTAATCCGGTTGGGTCATATTCCACGCTCAATGTATCGATCACATTGATCGGAGTCGCGCCATAACTGATCAGTTCAAGCATGGCAGTCCGTAAAGTCAGAGACACTGATATCTCTGGTGAACATTTAACTAAATCATATTTACGGTCTCCAAAACCAGCACTGACGTCACAACTAACTACCAAGTCTTCTGTCTGACTGATTGGAGTAATTGTTAAATCTCGAAATTGATGACTATTGTTGTCCATACTCTCTCCTATTTTTCAACATTGGCGAAGGCGTCACTGAAGACTTCGATTGTCTTGTCGATATCGGCGTCTGTGTGCTTAGTTGAAATAAAACTTGTTTCATATGGTGATGGTGCTAAATAAATGCCTCGTTGGATGACATATTGGAAAAATCTAGTGAAGTAATCTTTATCGGATTTTTGAACGTCAGCAAAGTTTTCAACTGGTCCTTTATTAAAGAAGTAGCCCCACATTGTTCCGCGATGACGAATCGTGAATGTAACGCCATTCTTATCGGCAGCAGCTTGTAATGCTGTACATAGGCGGTCCAATTTGGCTGACATTTGATCGTATGTTTCTTGATTCAATTGTTCAAGTGTCTTGATACCAGCCATCATGGCTAGGGGATTTCCGGACAATGTCCCGGCATGATAGACCTTACCATCAGGAGTGATATTCTTCATGATCTCACGTTTGCCACCAAAGGTACCGACTGGTAGGCCGCCACCGATAACTTTTCCTAGAGTAGTTAGATCAGGCTTGATGTCATAAAGATGTTGAGCACCACGCATATCACATCTGAAGCCACTCATAACCTCATCAAAGATCAAAACTGAACCATATTTAGTCGTTAAATCACGTAAAGTTTGTAAGAAAGATTTTTTAGCGGGGACAAAGCCCATATTTCCAGCTACAGGTTCAACAATGACCCCGGCAATCTCATCACCGTGACGTTTGAACAAATCAGTGATTGCTGCTTCATCATTGTATGGAACTGTCAATGTTTCTAAGGCAACATTCTTTGGCACACCAGGTGATGTGTTGATATCAAAGGTGGCTAAGCCTGAACCTGCATCGACTAATAGAGAGTCTGAATGACCATGATAGCAACCGATGAATTTGACGATCTTATCGCGTTTTGTATAGCCACGAGCCAAACGTACGGCACTCATAGTTGCTTCAGTCCCAGAAGAGACCATCCGCATCATTTCCATGGATGGGACAAATTTTTGAACTAATTCAGCAATTTTATTTTCAAGTAAGGTTGGGGCACCAAAACTGGTCCCCTTGTCGATCGTATCTTTTAAGGCTTTGATAACTTCATCGTCAGCATGTCCTAAGATCAGTGGTCCCCAAGATAGGACATAATCGATGTAGGCATTACCATCAATATCATAGAGATTTTGATTTTTGCCTCGTTCGATGAAGATCGGTGTCATATCAACATTTTTATAAGCTCTAACTGGACTGTTGACACCACCAGGCATTAATTTGACTGCTTCTTTATATGCAGCAATCGATTTTTCAAAACTAATCATTATTATCCCCCAAAATTATTTCTGATTATCTAAATAGTTAGCAAAGTCTTTCGCAAAGTATGTGATGATCAAATCTGCACCGGCACGTTTCATACTTGTCAGCGTTTCATAAACGACTTTTGTTTCATCGATCCAACCATTTTGAGCTGCGACTTTGACCATGGAATATTCACCAGAAACGTTATAAGCAACTAGTGGTAAAGTGGTTTGGTTCTTAACATCGCGCATGACATCCAAAAAGGCCATCGAAGGTTTGACCATGACAAAATCAGCACCTTCATTTTCATCACTGATTGTTTCTCTCATGGCATCCAAACGATTAGCAGGATCCATTTGATAAGTCTTTCTGTCACCAAATTTAGGTGATGAATTAGCAGCGTCACGGAATGGGCCATAGAAACTTGAAGCATATTTAACTGCATAAGACATGATCGGCACATTGACTAATTTTTCATTATCAAGACCCTCACGAATAGCAGCTACGTAACCGTCCATCGCATTAGATGGTGCAATGATATCTGCACCGGCTTTAGCTTGGCTAACAGCAGTTTTAGAAATGTACTCTAAAGATTCATCATTTTGAACATAACCATCACGCACAATTCCACAGTGACCAGTTGAAGTATATTCACACATACAGCAGTCAGCAATAACAATCAAATCCGGATAATTTTTCTTGATCAGACGAGTAGCTTGTTGAACGATACCATCATCACTCCAGGCACCCGTTCCAACATCATCTTTGTCTTCATCCTTAGGCAAACCAAACAAAATGATGGCTTTGATCCCGTCATCAACAATTTCCTTGATTTCTTCTAAAATGGTATCCATACCAAAGTGGTAAACACCTGGCATCGACTTGATCTCAGTCTTACCATTCAATCCATCTTCAATAAAGACTGGTTGAATCAAATCAGTTTTCAAAACATGTGTCTCTCTCACTAGATCACGCATAGCAGCGCTAGTTCTAAGACGACGGTGACGATCAAATTTAATCATTAGTATTACTTCCTTCTATTTCTTCAATAATTTTATTTGCTCCGGCATTCAACAATTGCGAAGCAACCTCATTCCCCAAATTACCAGCCGAATCAACTGCTTGGCTAACAGTCTTTTCATACCAATCCTGCCCATCATAAGATGAGATCATGGCATGCAAAGTCACCGTTGAACCATCGACATGGGCATAACTTCCTACTGGGAAATTACAACTTCCGCCGAAGGCAGCCAACAATTGAAGTTCAAGTCTGACGGAGACTCTAGTATCCTGATCGTCGATCGAATGAATAATTCCATTGATATAATCATCATCAGCTCGACTCTCTAAAGCAAGAGCCCCTTGTCCGGATGCTGGCAAGATCTGATCACTTAAACTAAAACGGTAATAATCACCAGTATCAGCATTGAGACGTTTCAATCCGGATTCGGCGACCATGATACCGAACAAATTCAAGTCAGCAATTTTTCTGATCCGTGTATCTAAATTACCTCTGATCGGTACAACTTCAATGTCAGGTCTTAAATGATGCAACTGGGCTGTCCGACGGATACTGCTGGTACCGATCTTAGCTCCCTTGGGAAGATCTGCTAGATCATTCAGCGGTTTAACTGTGATCAAGCAATCAAAGGCTGAAGCCCTCTTTGGTATCCCAGACAAAACAAGGCCAGTTGGCGTTTGTGGCAAGAGGTCTTTTAAACTATGGACAGCAATATCGATTTTCCCATCCAGTAGCGACTGTTCAATTTCTTTGACGAATAAACCCTTTCCACCAATCATTTTGATATCAGTGGAGTGATTAGTGTCACCTTCAGTAGTGATATAACAAAGTTCAAACTGCTTATCGGGATATTTTTCCTGAAGCATTTGAATCGCTAATTCAGTCTGGCAAACGGCTAATTTACTTTTACGCGTGCCGACTTTAATGGTTTTTTCCAAGATGTCCCCCCTCATACTTCAAGTTTAAAAATTGTTTTCAAAACATCTAAATATTTATCTGCTTCATCATTGGTCGAAAGTTCCTTGATCTCTTTGATCGGTTCTTTCAACATTTGATTGATAATACTTTTCATATGTTTGCGGATAACTTTTTGTTGATGATCATTTAATTCTGGCAATTTATTGAGTAGACTGTCATAAACATTTGATTGAATATCAACAGCTTGTTCACGTAACTTTCTGATCATTGGTACAACATTCAACTGTTTTTGCCACAAGAAATAATCTTCGATCTCATTTGGAATCTGTTTCTTCACTTTATCGATTAATTGCAGCTTTTCGTGATTATTATGACCAACGATCTCAGTCAAACCATCCATATCAAAATATTGACAATTACTGATTTTTTGAAAATTACTCAAGTTTCTAGGCACACCCAAGTCAACAAAAACCATCTGGTCAAATTCCTGGTCATGTTCTCTGACCCAGTCTTCACTATAAAGCGGTTTTTTAACTGAAACGGCTGATATAACAGCATCTGAATCGTCCAACACTTCAGGCAAACTGTCTAAAGGTTTAACCTCAGCAGTTAGATGCATATCATTAACGACTTTTTCAGCTCGTGAGACTGTCCGATTGACTATATAGACTTTCTTAAAGCCCATCGTTGATGTGTTCAAGAGTGCTTGTTGACCCATTGTACCAGCTCCAATGACAGTCAATGTCTTATCAGAAAGGTCAGAAAAACTAGCCTTTATTTGATGAATACCAGCTTGTGTGGATGTTTCAGCGTGTTCGTTGATTTTGTATTCTGCGTGAGTCCACTTAGCAAAAGTGATCACCTGTTGAAAAAGATGATTGAACAAAACTCCAGTAGTCTTGTTATCTTGAGCGGTAAAAAAGGCATGCTTAACTTGTCCCAAGATCTGAGCTTCTCCGATATCTGGTGAATCGATCCCACAGGCAACTTCGAAGAGATGGCGAACAGCTACTTCGCCAGTCCTGAGTGTCAAATAATCAGCCAACTGATCCATATCAAATTCAAACCAATTTGCCAAAAAACGCTTGATGTAATAGCGACTGGTGTGGACCTGGTCAACTACGGCATAAATCTCGGTCCGTTCACAAGTTGACAAGATCACATCTTCAAGGATACTCTTTTCGCCAAAAAGTGCTTGATGAGCTTCAGCTATTTCTTCTTTGTCAAAATTGATCTGCTCTCGTAGTTCAATTGGCATTGTTCTAAAATCTATTCCCACACAAACTATAAACATTTTTACACTACCAATTCTTTCTTAATTATTTATCCAGCCAATTTTGCAAGGCTTGGCGCTTTTTCTTAGTGGCAAAAGGATCTTTGCCTAAACTTGAGATCGAATAAACATAGCCATCGTATTTAAAGGTCGCAACATTGTAAAAATCTGAATTATATTTGTCACTGGTATTGTTGACTAATTGATGAGGATAAGCTGCTTGATAGACTTGTTCATTGACTTTTTTATCATTGGTACAAGCTAAAACTAGATCGGCATCAGCTAAGAGATCTTTTGAATACTTTGCTTTGATCCAATTAACTTTATTAAGATTGATCCGTTCATTGATACTTGGACTGATGATTGTGATTTTGGCATTTTCAGCCAGCAATTTTTGATATTTTCGAAAAGCTACCTGACCACCACCAACTATAGTTACTGGTCTATTGGTCAGATCTACCATAATTGGATACATCTTTATTCCACCTTTTGAGATTCATCCATAATTTTTAAGATCTGGTCGACATCAACGTTTTCTTGAAATTCTTTACAGAGTTCGTCATATTGAGTTTCTTTAAAGTCTTTCAAGGAACCAACGACATTTTTCAAAGGTCCTAATCCTTTACTGCTACGGATCCGATTCAAATAACGTCTCGTCCACTCAGGATTATCAAAAATTCCGTGTAAGTACGTTCCATAGACCTTTTTGTTATGACTGATAGCACCGTCTAAATGATCAGCAACGTTTCCATTAGTTTCAATGATCCGAGCTAGTGGTTGCGTACCTTCGTCCAAAATAGTTTTACCCATATGGATCTCATAACCATCAACTTCTTGCTGACCAATCATGGCTTTTGACTGATTAGTTGTCTTGGTATCTTCGTAATACGTCGTTGTCGACAACAGTCCTAACCCTTCTTGTTCTTTGATATCTGATTCAACTTCGTTGGCATCGATCAACTTCTTACCTAAGATCTGGTAACCACCACAGACACCAAAAATAAATGTCCCACGACTATGTAGGGCTTTAATTGCCATATCGAATTTGGATTCTTTTAAGAAGGCTAGATCCTCATTGGTATTCTTACTGCCGGGAATAATGACCAAATCTGGAGTTCCTAACTCATTAGGACTTGTAGCGTATCTGACAGAAACATCTGGGTGCATGGCTAAACTATTGAAATCAGTGAAATTAGATATCTTTGGTAAAACGACAACTACGATATCAAGATCCTTAGAAACATCCATGACTTTATTTTTCCGAGTCAAGGCTACAGAGTCCTCATCATCGATCTGGACCTTACTGTAAGGCATGACACCTAAAACTGGGACACCAGTCAAAGCTTCGATCATATCGTTACCGCTTTGGAGCAAAGAGATATCACCACGGAATTTATTGATGATGATACCTTTGATCCGCTCTTGATGGCGACGTGGCAAAAGCTTGATAGTTCCATAAATCGAGGCAAAAACTCCACCCTTATCAATGTCAGCAACCAAAATGACAGGAGAATCGGCTATATCTGCCATCCCCATATTGACCATATCGCGGTCATTTAAATTGATCTCAGCCGGGCTCCCGGCTCCTTCCAAAATAACGTCATCATATTCGTCAGCTAAACTTTGATAAATGTCAGTAATATCGCCTCGTAATTGGGGTTTATATTCTTGATATTCTGCTGCACTCATATCGCCAATAACTTTGCCATTGACGATAACTTGTGAATCACTGTCAGTCGATGGTTTTAATAAAATTGGATTCATCCGTACATCTGGTAAAATCCCTGCTGCTTCAGCTTGAAACACTTGGGCACGTCCCATTTCTTGACCATCGGCCGTAATATAAGAATTTAAAGCCATATTTTGCGATTTAAAAGGAACAACACGTTCATTTCTATCAGCTAAAAAACGGCAAAGAGCAGCAACCATCCAGCTTTTACCGGAGTCGGATGCTGTTCCTTGAAACATAATTGATTTTGCAGTCATAACTATTCTCCATATTCTGAAACAAAGTCCCTCAACTTTTGATCAGCAAATAATTGCTCTTCGTCATTATAAAGTGGTAATCCTATCTCCCGATGGAGACGAACGATGTATGGCACTTCAAGCTTGGCTTGGCGAATTGCTTGATCATCTTCAAAAACCTGTTCCTTTTTTCCTTCGGTAATAATTTTACCATCACTCAGAACATAAAAATAATCGCATACTTCATACATGAAGTTCATGTCATGACTGGAAATAACTAATTGGATACCATCTGAGATGAGTTGCTTGATCAAATTTTTCATGCGTTCTTTACCATCAAAATCTAATCCAGCAGTTGGTTCATCCATCAAGATCCATGAAGGCCTCATTACTAAAACACCAGCAATGGCAACACGTTTCTTTTGGCCACCGCTTAAATATTGAACAGGTCGATCTTGCAAGTCCTCAATACCTAAACTTTTAAAGACCCAATCAAGCCGTTTTTCGATTTCTCTTTCGTCTAACTTCAAATTACGCAAGACAAAGGCTACGTCCTCTTTCACATTCGGGTAAAAAATTTGATTATCCGAATTTTGAAAGACCATCCCCAACTGCGTCCGAAGTTTGCGAAGACTACGATTATCATACTTGATTGCCTTATCGCCAAAATAAATTTTCCCAGAAGTAGGTTTTTCAAGGCCAACGATATTTTTCAATAAAGTGGATTTTCCGGAACCATTAGGACCAACCAGACCAATTGAATAACCAAATTTTCCAAAATCAATGTTAATGTCATGCAATTGCTGACTTTGACTGTCATATCCAAAATTTACATGTTCTAATTTGATCACTGAGATCACCTCATTTCAGGTTAAAGTTGCCGTCAAATAGTTTCATTTCAAGACTATCTTGCAGTTGTTCGTATCTGATCATTACTTGCATGAAGAGCATTTTTAACAAAATTGAGATCGACTCGAGTGAATTTTTAAAGCCGGAATAGCCTAGCCGCATTTGCTGGGCGTGGTAAATCTTGATACATTCGTCGAGAAAAATAAAAATGAAGCGGTAAATCAGCATCGTTTGCTCAACAAATAATTTTGGTAAATGGATCTGTAACAAGACGCTCATTAATTGCTGAAATGGTGTCGATAAGGCCAGAAAATAAGTACAAACGATTGCCGTCATTGCTTGAAGTCCAAGGACTAATCCTTGGACTAAGGTCACTTTGGAAACTCCAAAGTAAATCGAGCCCAACTTGAGCGACCAGTACATGACCGATGGATCACTTGAAGCGGTCAAAATAATTCCGACCACGCTCAAAAGCAAAAATGGCAAGATTGGATAAAACCATTTCAAATAGCGATGAACTGAAACTTGGGTGATATTGATTGTTAAACCAGCGACAACGATCATCGTGAAAACTTTCAACCAAATCAATGGCTGAAAAGCTCCGGTCAGACCAACGATGAAGAAAATAATTTTCCACCAAGCACCTAATTTAGCAAGTTTATTCTCATAAGCATATTTATCGATGACTAGCATTAGGCTGTTTGCTTCTTAGCGGAAGTCTTGGCAGCTGTCTCCGCTTGCTTTTTTTGCTTATTTTTACCACGTTGATAACCAAAAATATAGGTGATAATCCCAGTCCCTAAGCTTCCTTGCAAAGTGAATAATAAAGTTTCAATCTCACCGGATGGTGGAGTCCATAATGGTTTGGCCCAAACCTTATATCCAGGATCATTTTTAGTTATTTGTTGCGTACCTTGATCATCGCTACCACCAAATTCACCGTGTGATAAAACTAATGGACCACCAATCAAAATAAATATCAAAACAATCAAAATAATATTCTGAGTTTTATTTTTCATATAGCAATGCACTCTCCTCGCTCCACAATTTGTTGCTGATGATCAAGTTGTAAACAATAACTGTTAGTAATCCTTCGGCAATAGCTAGTGGTACTTGAGTTACCGCATAGATACCCATGAACTTGACCCAGGCACCAAATACGCCATGATTAGGATCTGGAAAGACCACTGCCAATTGACAAGCAGTTGTCACATAAGTAACCAAATCAGCAAAGAAGGCACAAAGAAAAATAGAGATTTTTTTATTAACGTGTAATTTTTTACAAATAATTAAAACTAACCAACCGATTATCGGACCAACGATCGTCATTGAAAATGCATTAGCACCCAAAGTGGTTAAACCACCATGAGCTAGTAACAAAGCTTGAAATAGTAAAACAATGACACCCATGATAACTAAGACACCGGGTCCGAACATAACCGTTCCTAGGCCGACACCAGTCGGATGTGAAGATGAACCTGTTACTGATGGTAGCTTCAGCGATGATAAGACAAAAACATAAGCTCCACAGAGGGCAAACATTAATTTTGTGTTCTTTTCATGACTATCTTGTGTAATTTTTTTCAATCTATAAAGTCCATATATGAAAAATGGTGCACTTAAAACATACCAAAAAATACACCATTTTGGTGGCAGCATACCTTCCATGATATGCATGGCATATACTGTCCCAGGGGCAATTGCAAAACCAACTGCCATGATCAACATACATTGAACAGTTAGATCCTGAGATAATTCTTTAATTCTTGAAAATAATCTTTTCATGTTTTCCCCCTAATTTTGTGATTAACTGAACACTTATTCACATTAATTTATCAAAACCAAAAATACTAGGTCATTTGAGGAAAACCACTAGAAAATGAAAACGCATAACTAAAGTTTATAAAAATTCATTTTTTAGATATTCACCGATTATTTTTTAATAATCATTGTTGAAAAATAAGGGATTTTCGACGTTTCATCTAAGTCCTGAGCATAAGTAATTACTTCATTGGTCATCGATGCATTCGAAATGATTGCTGCCTTTGATAATAGTTGCTGCTCTTTTAAGAACTGATAGATCTCAGGAAACTTACTGGAGATTTTCATCAAGACTAAATTGTCGTTGTCGATGATGAATTTTTTGATCTCGTCGATATCCTTAGTGGCTGGTACGACTGTCAAACTTTGATCATCTAACATCAATGGTTCTTTCAAAGTTGCGGCAATTTGCGAGAACGATGATATTCCAGCGATGATTTCAACTTCGATCTCTTTTTCAACGATTTTTTGAATATAACTAAAGGTACTATATACCGAAGGGTCACCTAAAGTTAGAAAACCGACATTTTGGCCTTTTGTGACATCTTCGATGACCTCTTTGGAGATTTTTTGCCAACTCTTTTGACGTTCTTCAACATTACGAGTCATTGGAAAATGGCGTTCCTTGATCTCGGTCTTCGATTGCAAATATGGTTCCGCAATCTTAAAAGCGGTACTCTTCATGCCATTGTGGGCAATCGGTGTATAAATAACATTCAAATTTTTGATGATATTGACCGCTTTAACTGTGATCAACTCACTGTCACCAGGTCCGACCCCAATCCCAAATAATTTACTCATGAACGACACTCCTTATCGCAGCTCTTAAATGTTTAACGAATTGTTTCTGGATAAATTCTGATTCCCCAAGACCAACTACGTGAGTCGTCGTTGTGAAACCTTCTCGTTGAAGGATCGAATTCCAAGAATTCTTATCGTCAGAAGCCATATCCTGATTAGCATGATTACCTGCGACCAGCATGAACGGATAAAGCTGAACTTTCTTGACGCCAGCCTGTTTCATCCGCTTGATCTCAAGTTTCAAATCTGGCCAACTTTCGACTGTTCCTAGATACTTACCGCTCCCCATCAACATATGATCTAAACAGCCATATGCAGTGAAAGCAACGTCAGTCGCTGTCCCATGACCCATGAATAAAATTGCTTCATCGTCGGCTGTAGTTTTAAAGTTGATCAAGAAATTCTTAACGTCACGATAATCAACTAAACTAGTCAATAATGGTTTCCCAATCACAAACTTCTCAAAGTCTTGAGCGTATGGAGATAGTGATTTAACAACTAAATCATATTCATGTCCAGGTATTATGTGAAGTGACTGCACAAAGACTTGTTGATATCCTAACGACCTGATCTTCTCGATAGCCTTGATCGGAGTATCAATATCCAAATGTTCCTTCTCGAGTATCCGTTTCAAAACAATTTTGGAAGTAAAGGCTTCAAAAACATCTGCTTCCGGAAACTGTTTGGCAATCGCATTTTCAGTTGCATTGATAGTCTTTTTTCGTGTATCAGGATAGGTCGTCCCAAAACTAACAACTAAAATAGCCGTTTTAGACATTTTGTTCATTCTCCTCTAATAAAAATTTGATGACTTCACTTGATTTAGGTTTAAGCAATTTAATCTGAGTAAAGCCTTTTTGAATCAGCAACTTTTGCACCATTTCCCCCATTGCCAAACAAGGGATATTTTGCAGTTGAGATTTTTTTCCTACCATTGTACTGTCGACCAAATCATCGACCGCATTCGAACTGATAAACACCAGTTGGGAAATCCCAGTCAAATCTAAATTCTCATTACTGACAACTGATCGATAATAATTTGGGAAAAAGTTTTCTTCAGGTAGCTTGTCAGGTTTGTTTCGTCCGACGAATGCCAGTAAACTTGTTACGTCGTAATCTTCTAACAATTTAGATTTGATGCCCAATCCGAACAGGTGATTCTGTACTCGAGTGTTAGCAGTCAAAATTTGTTTATCAGCTAATTCTCGAATATCTTGGCCTGAATTGACTAATTGTTTGAGAAACATTTGATAATTAGTGGCATCTTCAAAACAAATTTGCTTAAAATCTAGTAACTTAGTCAAATCAATTTGCTGAGTTTTTTGAATACTGCGCCGGTAAGTTACTACACTTGCTCCGTGATCTCGTAACGAATCAATCAACTTCTGCGATTTATTATCAGCAATCAAGATACGCTGCCCAGATAATGGCTTGACTTGTTGTAGCTGGTCATGCAGCTTAACGACATCTCCCACCGCGATGATGCTCGGTGAAGCAATCGTAGACTCTGCTGCCTTAGCTAAGATGTTGTCTAAGTCACCGATCAATTCTTGCTGACGCCATTGGGTCGCCCATTGAACGATAGCTACTGGCGTGTGGATATCTTTACCAAAATTAGTCAATTCTTCAACAATCAGTTGAAGGTTTTCCATTCCCATCAAAAAAATCAACGTGCCTTCTTGATGGGCAATATTTTCCCAATCTAAACTGCCATTTTCTTTTTTTAAATGGGCCGAGATAACGTGAAAACTGGAGGCAAAATCTCGATGTGTCACCGGGATACCAGCAGCAGCTAAGCCACTGATGGCACTGGTCAATCCGGGAATAACTTCAAATTCGATCCCGTTGGCTTGCAAAAATTGGGCCTCTTCGCCACCACGTCCTAAAACGTAAGGATCACCAGCCTTTAAACGAACGACGTTTTCTTCGTTCAAAGCATAGTCGACTAACATTTTATTGATCTCAGTCTGTTTGACCCGATGATGGTGTGGCATCTTACCAACGTTGACCAATTTGGCATCTGGTCTAGTAGTAGACAAAATAGCCGGATCGACTAGTCGATCAAACATGACGACGTCAGCCGAACTCAACCTTCTTTTAGCTTTGACAGTCAACAGTTCTGGATCTCCTGGACCCGCGCCGACTAATGAAACTAATCCATTGCTCATGCCAGTTCCTCCATCTCCGTTTTCAGATCAGTCAAATTATCAACTTCATGAGGATAATCTAATTTAGGACGTTTAATGATATAGCAAGGTATGTTCAAATCTTGACAAGCCTCGATCTTCTCGTTGATACCACCCTGTTTGCCACTTTCCTTGGTGACTAAAGCAGTTGCATCTGCATGCTTCAGTAGTTGAATATTAAGCGCTTTCTCGAAGGGTCCACGAATTCCATCCACTCGATCAGCCGGTATACCTAGCTTAGTTAACTTTTCCATCACCCGTGTCACAGGCAAAACGCGCACATGGATCCGGTCAACACCTAAACGATCGACATACTGGCCGACTGTATTGCTACCAGTGGTCAAATATACATTGCCAGTCGTTTTTGCGAGTCGGTCACAAACTTGTTCTAGATTGTCCAACAAAATAATATTGTCATCATTTTCATAAACATTTTTGCGTTCAAACCGTAAATAATTGATCTGACATGCTTTGGCTGCCTCCATTGCATTCTGTGAGGCAATCTTAGCAAATGGATGGGTCGCATCGAGGATCAGCCCGATTTGATTATTATTAATATAGTTTTGCAATTGTTGCTGATCCATCGCTGCTTGAAGGACTTGCGAATGATGTTGTAAAGCTAAATCAGCACCATACTTTGAGACGACGGAAATAATAAAATCTACGTGCTCTTTTTCTAAAAAATCGGCGATCTGAAGGCTTTCAGTCGTTCCCCCCATCATTAAAATCATGCTAGATCCTCTTTTCGTATCCTCTTGGTGTGATCATCTTGTCACCTGATTGATAAGTGTGTTGATTACCGACGATGACGATGGTTGTCATATTGATTTCAGTCTCATCAAGATCTTTGATGGTCGTGATTTTCTCAATCTCATTTTCACGCGCAACATCTTTACCGATACCAACGACTGTATCTTCTGATTTATATTTCGTAATAATATTCAAGGCTTCTCTTAATAAAGTTGGACGTTCGCGACTTCTTGGATTGTAGAGACAAATGACAAAATCGGATTTAGCCGCAGCATCGATTCGTTCTTGGATAACTTCCCAAGGAGTCATATGGTCGCTAAGGCTAATGTGACAAAAGTCATTCATCAATGGAGCACCTAACTTGGCAGCTGCTGCAATACTAGCAGTCACACCGGGAACGATTTTAACTTTGACTGAGCTTTCTTTTTTGTCGATCAATTCTAAGATCAATCCTGCCATACCATAGATTCCTGAATCCCCACTGGAAACGATGGCAACATCTTGGCCCTTTTCAGCTTCCTCGATAGCTTGGGTACAACGTTCGATCTCACCACGCATCCCATTACTGATCGTCGGTTTGTCACCAATCATATCTGAAATGATATTTAAATATGTCTTATAACCAACAATAACTTGTGACTTATCTATGGCATCAATAGCCTCTTGAGTCATTAAATCTCGTGAACCTGGTCCTATTCCTACTACGTATAACATGAATTTCCTCCATTATTGATGGCTCATGGCCATAGTGATTTCCTTGCCAGTAAATTGTTTGATAGCAACTATATTGCCACTAACAAAGTTGGCAGAACTAGAAGCAACATTACCTACACCGACCGTTTTTTTAACGAACTCAGACGAAGGATAATTAACATCGACCACGGAAAGTTCTTCTGCTGAATGAAATTCCGTTTGGGCATTTAAAGTCTTAGCTAAATATTGGATCGCGGGTTCATTTTTCTTCAAGTCGATCGAACAAATTGTATTGATCGATGACCAAGCCAGATGATTGATACTCATAAACATTGCAAAAGTTGTTTGCATCATTTCGCACGTAACGTTCTTTCGACATCCTACACCAAGCACATTGAGCTTTGGAACAACGTGAATGGTATTCACTTGCTTGTCAAAATCAGTTTGGTCTGAAACGACTACTACGGGAGCGTCTGTAGCTTCAGGTATTTGATTTTTTGTTATGATTGTGAAGCCCTTGAGCATGTGGACTTTTGGCAAAAAGTAGTCTTCTATGTATAAATAAACTCGTTCTTTTTCAGCTAATTTACGATTGATCAACTTAGTATTTTCTTTGAAATTTGGATACCAAGCATGCAAATTCTTAGCTAATAGATCCAGCGAAGCAACTTTCTCAGTATCAGTTGCAGTAGTGATGACTGGATCAGCTTTTAAGATCTCAGCAATTTTTTGAGTCCATTGATTTGCACCACCAACGTGGCCTGATAACAAGCTGATCACATGTTGGCCTAATTCATCGATCACTAAGACGGCTGGATCAGTCGTCTTATCTTGGATCACCGGCGAAATCGTCCTAATGGAGATACCAGTGGCCATGATCATGATTAAGCAGTCAACTTGTTTGAACAATTGTTGAACTGTCGGTGTAAATTCACCTTTAGCAATCGAGTGATCGACTTGGTTATTAGAAATACGCTCAGGTGCGTATAAATGAACTTGTAAGAGATTTTTAAGTGCTTGTTTAATCTGTATACCTATTTTCGTACCAGCATTGGTAATTGAAACGATAGCGATGGATGGATCATTAGTTAACATTTTTCTTACCTTGACGGAATCCAGTTGAAAATGTTGGATCATACAAATGCGAATAGTTATATTCATCACCTAAAAATTTACCAACCATGATCAATGCTGTACGAGTAATATGCGCTTCTTTGACCTTATCGCCGATATCGGCTAAAGTTCCTTTGACTAATTTTTCATCTGGCCAAGTAGCCTTATAAATAACGGCTGCAGGGGTATCTTCTGGGTAACCACCTTCAAGTAGTTGACGGATAACTTTTCTGACACCTTGAACAGATAAGAAGATGATCATTGATGTTTGATGCTTAGCAAATGATTGAATAGATTCACGTTCAGGGACTGGAGTACGACCCGCCATTCTAGTGATGACAACACTTTGAGAGATTTTGGGAACAGTATATTCAACGCCCATTTGCGAAGCGGCACCTAAGAAAGAACTAACGCCGGGAACAAAATCAAATGGGATATCTCTTTTCTTCATTTCCTCGATCTGTTCACGAACTGAACCGTAGATTGAAAAGTCACCTGTTTGTAGGCGGACAACGTCTTTATCAGCTTTGATTGCCTTATCCATGCAATCAATTATCTCTGGAAGATCCATTTCAGCACTGTTATATATTTCAGCATCATTTTTGCAATAGTCTAAGAGTTGCTTATTGACTAGTGAACCAGCGTAAATGATCACGTCAGCTGCCTGCAATTTTTTATAGCCTTTCAATGTGATTAAATCTGGGTCTCCAGGGCCCGCACCTACGAAACTTACGATTGCCATATTAATCTTCTCCCTTTTTTGCACTAATAATGATAGTTGGATTTTGTGGTTTGAAATAATGTCCTGGTCCTAAGTGATACCACTTAGAAACAGCCACTTGAATAACGTCTAGATCAGTGAACGATGATTTCTCTAAGTAATCGATTGCCGTCGTGGCATTCTCATTCAGAATAAAATTCAGTACTAGGTGACCTGATTTTTCTAAATGCTGATAAGCATAATCAATGATGCCTGATAACTCACCGCTAGAACCACCAACGAAAATACTGTCAAATATTTTTTCTGGCAGATCCTTAGGAGCATCCCCTTTGATCAATTGCAGATTTTCGATCTGGAAATGTTTTAGATTCGTTTGATTTATTTGAATCGCATCAGGATTCTTTTCGATTGCAACAACTTGCAATTGTGGGAACTCAAGTGCCGCTTGCATGCTGACACTACCAGTACCCGAACCAATATCGAGCATGGTCTTTTTATCACTAAGATGTAACTTATCGAGACTGATTGCCCGAACCTCTTCCTTTGTCATTGGTACCTTATTACGAATAAATTCATCATCTTTCATTTGTTATCAACACCACATTCATTTTGTATTCTCGATCCGAGATTGAATTCTCATCTGTTCGAGTGATTTTTTCATCAGGATAACTCAGGTTTTCGCCAATAACGATTTGACGATGTTGGCCTCGTTTTTTGATTTCTTGAGCAATTTGAAACGGGCCAATTTTATCGTCGGTCACCATACAGATAATTTCGTGTTGCAATAAGAAATCAAAATCAGGTATCCGACCATGACTACTAGTCAAATAACTGTCGTTCATAGCGATGCCGACCCGATTGAATAAATATTGAATCGAACTGATACCAGGAACTACCGTAACCTCTTGATTTGAGATCTCTCGCTTGAGCCAATTGGCGATACCGTATAAATAAGGATCTCCTGAAGCCAATAAAACGATTCTCTGTGTCTGATTTTTTAACAAGAAATCCTTTAAAACCATTAGTTTAGGCAAAACCATCGATTTATCTTCCGGCAAGTCAAACAGAGCCAATTGACGTTTACTACCGATCACCAAGTCAGCCTTTTCAACTTCATCAAAGACTCGTTGGATCATTAAATTTTTTGCACCAGGTCCGATACCCGTAACTGTAATCATCGCCAGCTCTCCTTTAAATGATCTAGGTCATCTGTCGCAGCCAGAAATTTTTGTCCCGAGAAAATCACCGCATCGATAGCAACTTCTGGTTTTCTGTGAGCTAAAAGTTTCTCCGAACGGTATTTGATTCGATCAACAATTTGCTGATAAACTTTTTGATAACCTGCTTTGTCAATATAATCAACCATCGAAATAGTCGTTAAACTGTTGTAAACATCATTGATCAATTGCTGTGGAGCTCCTAAAAGTGCTAAGTTGGCCACCATGATCTCAGCTCGAGCATCAGCATCTTTACTGTGCGTCGAAAAAATCCCTCCAGCGACCTTGATGAATTTACCAAGATCTCCGACCATCAGACAACGTTTGAAACCAAGGCGCTGAACCTCATGCAAAACGTAACCGACAAAATTACTCATTTGAACTTGTTTATCCATTGGCAATTGCAAAACATTCTTAGTGAAATCTTCACCATAATTACCCGGTGTCAAAATAATATCTTCGTCACCGCGTTCGCGATGGATATTCATCTCGATTGAAATAGAATGCTTCCAACTTTCTTCAGACATTGGTGTCACGATGCCACTCGTCCCTAAAATCGAAACTCCACCAACAATACCTAATTTGGGATTGTAAGTTAGTTTGGCGATATCGACCCCTTCTGGAGCTGAAATGACCACATCAGCTCCACGGTCTTTACCTAAAACTTCTCGGACCGCTTGCTTGATAACCTTTCTAGGGACTGGATTGATTGCTGCCATCCCTGGAGGATTGGCCAGACCCTTCTTGGTCACGCGACCAATTCCTTTACCGCCGTCTAACGTCAGCTGATCATCGTCACGTAGATTGACAGTCGAATAAACGATCATCCCATGGGTAGCATCTTGATCATCGCCACCGTCTTTTTTGATCCCGACGGTTGCCTTGTCTTGATCAAATTCAACACTTTCTAAATGAAATTCAGCTGTTTGTCCATTGGCTGCATTGACACTGATCTCTTCCAATGGTTCCTGCGACAATAAAATTTTTAAAGCTGCCACTGACGCTGCCGTTGCAGTAGTTCCAGTCGTATAACCTTTTCGTAATCTTTTCCCGTTGTAATAAACGTAATCTTGCTCATTTTTCTCGACCATCAGTTTAATCTCCTTCGATCAGATCCAAATTATAAGAAATAGCATTTACTAATGCTGCCGCTAAGTTGCTGCCTCCTTTACGATCAATATTGACAATTGAAGGTATCTCGCTTTCATCTAAAGCGACCTTGCTTTCCTTAGCTTCAACAAAGCCAACTGGGACACCAATGACTACAGCTGCATCGAGCTTGCCTGCTTGCTGCATATCAATAATTTTGTATAAAGCAGTCGGAGCGTTACCAACGACAAACATTTTCTCCGTCTCATCTTGAGCTGCCAACTCGATTGCGGCCATTGAACGAGTAATACTTTTCTCCTTGGCCATTTTGAAGGTTTCTGGTTCAGCGATAAGACAATGATATTTGACACCTAATTCATCCAACTTTCGTTTGTTGATACCTGATAAAGCCATGGTTGTATCAGTGTAGATTGCTCCTTTGTGTGTCAAAACGTGTTTAACTTTTTTGATAGCGTCTTGTTTGAAACTCAATGTATTCAAATAATCAAAATCGGCTGTAGTATGAATGGCTCGCTTGATGATGGCAGCTTCGATATCAGATTTGAACTGATATCCGGGATGTTTCTCATCGATCTCGTCTTGGATCATTTCAAAACTTTTATCGGTAATTTTATTGGGGATTTTAATATATTTTCTATCTTTCATAGTTTCTCCTAAACAAAAATTAGTCTAATGGCAATAAATAATAATAATGTAATAATTGCGGTTACATAAAGTATCTGAATAGTCTTTTGAATATCTTTGACTGTGGCAGTCTTACCTGAATCGTTGCCAATATATGGCTTATCGACCACATCACCAAAGTAAACATGTGGTCCCCCAAGTTGGAGGTCCAATGCCCCAGCTACGACTGATTCTGGATAAGCACTGTTAGGACTGCGATGCTTGTTGTGATCTCGACGACCCACTTGCCAAGCTTCTTTAAAATTTAAGTGCATCAAAAACGTCGCTAAAGTCATCAACAGCCAAGTCAGACGGGCAGGAATAAAGTTCGCAATATCGTCGATCCGAGCTGAAGCCTCACCGATATTTTTAAAACGATCGTTTTTATAACCGACCATTGAATCTAAAGTGTTGATGGCCTTGTATATCAAAGCTAAGATTGGGCCACCGATGACGAGATAAAATAATGGTGCAATGACGCCATCGCTAGTATTTTCAGCAATCGTCTCAATCGTTGCCTTGCTGATCTCTTCTTCTGATAAATCATCAGTTGTTCGCCCAACGATCATCGACAACTGATAACGGGCAGTTTTGATATCATCTTTTTGCAAAGATTTGATGATCTTGCGAGCTTCAAAAGCCAGTCCCTTGATCGACAAAGTCGTATAGGCCAAATATGAACCAACGAGCAAATACAACCAATCGTAAAAATGAGCTAAGTACATGATCAAACTGGAAATAATTGCAGTAACAACGATCACAATTAACCACATCAAAAAGCCCAAATGAATTTGACTCTTGGCACTATGCTCATGAGACTCGATTTTCTTATCAATTTTATCGATCAACTTACCCATGAATTTGACCGGATGTGGCCAACTATATGGGTCGCCCAAAATCAGATCCAGTACAAAACCAACTACAGTCATAATCACAACTTTCATTTAAATAACCCCTAACGACGAAAAAATAGCTTTAGCAAGTTGTGGGCTTTGGTAAAAATGAATATGGAGGTAACTAGCAAAGGTATTTTCAAACTGATAACCACCAGTCCACTGGCTAGCTAGTTTGCCATCACGATACTTTTGCATCGTTAATATCTCAGTTGGACCCTGTTGCGGATCAGGCGTGAAGATTGAATGATGAAATTCGTGACCGTAAATTTTGGAATCTTTAAGACCGATAAAACAATCTTGTTGAGGGATTGCTTGGCAGTATCCAAATTTCTTTAAACGCTGTGTCATCTGACTAGTTCCCTTGAAGATCCCGACCATTTGGTGATCATCGCCATTGTCGGTCACTAAATCATTACCTAAATACATTAGCCCACCGCATTCGGCGTAAATTGGCTTACCTTCTTTGGCAAATTCTCTGATCCGTTGTTTCATCTGAAGATTAGCTGCCAATTTATCAGCTTGTTCCTCTGGATAGCCACCACCAAACCAGAGTGCATCTACTTTAGGTAGTTGTTGGTCATTGGTCGGACCAAAGGAGACTAATGTGATTCCTAAGTCCTTCAAAAGTTCTAAGTTATCTCGATAATAAAAATTAAAAGCATCATCTTGAGCCAGTCCAATCGTGATCGGATTAACTTTTAATTTTCGTATCTCCTTAGAAAAAGTCCCTTGATAATCCAATTTTTCATCACTAGCGACTTTCAAAATCTCTTCTAGGTCGATATTTCGTTGAACTATTTTAGCTAGACCCGCGATTTTCTGATCCACCGAATGGACTTCTTGATCAGGAACTAATCCCAATTGGCGCGATGGTAGTTGCAGTGTTTGATCAAATTTCATATAACCGAAGATTTTGACTTGCGGACAATAACGAGAAATCGCAGCTTTGATCAATTGATAGTGATTCTCACTCATAACGTTATTGATGATGACACCAGCAATATTTACTTCTGGATCAAATTCAACAAAACCTTTGACCACTGCAGCAGCTGAAGTCGAAATAGATTTGCCTGACACGATCAAAACTACCGGCAAATGTAATTTTTTTGCTAAAGCAGCGGTCGAATGAGCATCTTTATCGCTACCTAAACCATCATAGAGGCCCATGACTCCTTCTACGATACCGAGATCGATATCTTCAGTATCTTTTTCAAACAAATATTTCAATGTATCATCATCGGGGATCAAATAATCATCAATGTTTCTCGAAGCATGCCCAGAAACCCGTGTATGAAATTTTGTATCGACATAATCTGGTCCAATCTTATAAGGTTGGACCGAATAGCCCTTTTCGACGAGTGCAGATATTATTCCTAGCGTGGCACTGGTCTTACCTACACCAGAGGTAGCTCCGGCAATCAAAAATTTTTTCATAATTAACTCCCCATTAACTCATTGAGCTTTTCAATCAGTTGTCGATTTTCCAAATGTGACTTAACTGCGATCCGGTAATACCCCTTGGTCAAACCAACATAATTATCACAATTCCTGATCAAGATACCCTTGTTCAATAATTCTTGGTATAGATCTTTTTCTCGATATTTTAATAAATAATAATTTACAGCTGATGGGAAAAATTTGATTTGAGGTATCTTTGATAATTCTTTTTCTAAATACGCTTTCTCGGATGATAACCATTGGGAAGTCTTTAAAGCATAGTCTTGGTCGTTGAAAACATCTGGTGTCAATTCAGCGGCAAAAGTATTGACGGACCAGGGTTCGGAGTAGTCAATCAGGGTATTAACAAAATATTTATTGGGCAAAAGAGCCATCCCTAAGCGTAGTCCGGGAATGGCGTAATACTTTGTTAATGACTTGATAATAATGACTGAGTCATCATCTTGTAGCTCCTGGACAAAACTATATTTTTCTTTATCGCTGATAAAATCGTTAAAAGCTTCATCGATGATCAACCAGATCCCATTGTCATTGCAATAGTTAGCCAATTGACGTAACTGATAAGTATTGACCATCGTAGCCGTAGGATTATTGGGATTACAGAGACAAATCGTGTCGATATCGTGGTTGACCTTTAATGTGTCGATCAAAACGTTGATGTCGAGTTGGAAATTATTTTGCTCAGACAAATAAAAATGTTCCACCTTGGCACCACTCTTAGTGAAGGCATGTTCGTATTCACCAAAAGTTGGTGCTAACAGCAAAGCATTTTTCGACTGCAAAACTTCAATAATATTAAAAATCAAGTCAACTGACCCGTTACCGATCCAGATCTGTTCAGGGTCAAAGTGATATAACTGACCAAGATTTTTACGCAATGATCGATAATTAACATCCGGATAATAAATCAAATTGGATAATGATTTCTTAATACTTTGAATCAATTTATCTGGGGTGCCGAGCGGATTGATGTTGGCGCTAAAATCAATGATTGGAACTGATGATGCTAATTCTCGACCATACCCACCGTGTTGTACTTGCGACATTAATTTCCTTCCTCACTTCTGAATAGATTGATGATTCTTGGAAAACGTGACTTCAATAAAATGTAAACGACCTCGGCGATGATAATATTGACAATTGATGCAATCGTTAGTGGTACGAAATAGACGTAAACGGTTTGTTTCAAGATCGGATAAAGTAAAACTAATTCTAGTGGTACGTTCAAAATATATCCGACGACGTCAGACAAGATAATATATTGCCATTTCATACTGCGTCCCCCGCGACGGATAAAACCGTAAACTGCCATAGTGATCATCATGCAAAAACCAATAATCAAATGAACTGGTAGAGTCAGTGGAAATCCTGATAGCATTGCTGAGAATAAATGTCCGAACAAACCTAAGAAAGCTCCGGCGACTGGTCCTAAAGCGACTGCTCCAAAAAAGGCTGGAAACGAATCTAAAGCGACTGAACCCATCAGTTTGATATTGGCGCCGATGATACACAACGCTAAAATAATGGCGGTAAAAGTTAATTTTTTGATTCTTGTATTATTCATAAATCTCTCCCCTTAGTCCCTCTTTAACGAAAAATGATGCGACTGTTACGATAGGAAACTTCTTCAACTTCTTCTAATACGTTGGCGTATCTTGATAGTGTGAAGAAATAGTCTGACAATCGGTTGATAAATTTCAACACTTCTTGATTTATTGGCTCATCCTGCATCAAATCAACGATCGACCGCTCCGTTCTGCGGGTGACAGTACGGTCAACGTGTAAATCAGCAGCTGTTTTACAGCCACCAGGTAAAATAAATTTTTGGACCTTGGGTAATTTCTCAGTGTAAAAATCGATTCGATTCTCTAACCATTCCGTGGCCTTATTATCAGCCGTGAAGACGAATTTACGTTTGGTCTGGTTAGGAGACTTGGCAAGATCAGAGCCACAATCGAACAACAATTGTTGAACTTCTAATAATTCTTCTGCGAAAACTTTGGTCTTGTCTGAAAGATCGGCAATCGTCAAACCAACAAAGGAATTCAATTCATCGACCATTCCATAAGATTGAACTCGTTTATCTGATTTATACAAAACATCATGGCCAATGATCCTGGTCTTTCCTTGATCACCTGTCCGGGTATAAATTTTCATATAATCACTCCACTAATAAGTTTGGATTTTTCTCATATCGCGATATGTTTGGTCATTAGCTACCATTATATGGTTGACCTTTTTCAAATTGATGGTATTACCGCTTACGTTAGTGATCTTATAGCCTAAGGCTTGAACCAAGACATTGCCAGCAGCGATATCCCAAGGATTCAAAGTAGCTAAATAAGCGATATGTTTTCCAGTGATAACTTCAACGAACTCTAATCCGGCACTACCCATGACTCTGATACCAGCACTATTTTTAGCGATCCGGATCTCTTCAAAGGCATTCCGTAAGAATTGACGCCATGAAACACCGACTAAACCTTCCTTTAAAGACTGATCGACTGCTGGATGCAATTTTTTATCATTGCAATAGACACCAGTCTCCATACCACCCCAATAAAGTTTTTGATTCATAACATCCATGATGCCTGAGCAGACTGGTTGCCCGTCGTAATAAACACCGATCATAATGGCAAAGCAATCGTGTTTTTTGACCAAGTTTAGAGTCCCATCGATCGGGTCGACAAAAAATACCAGACCAGAATCAATCTGGTCGTAATCCTTTTGAGCATCTTCTTCGCCAATGATGACTGCTTCAGGATAATGCTCACGGATATTTTGATCGAGCATTTGCTCGACCTCATCATCGATACTAGTTACTAGGTCGTATTCTCCTGACTTGGTCCTGATATCGTTGATCGAATATAAGTGCTGATGAACATACTTATTGGCTGCCAAAATAAAGGAAGTGATGTCATCAAGCAATTGTTTTTCTGATGGTTTCATTTTTTGACTACATCCTCCTTCAAATAGTCGATCAATTGCTGAATCTCATTTTCTGGTGAAGGATCTTCAACATTAGAAATGTAATAGATCTTGGTAGCACCAGCTAAGATCAATTGATCTTTGGCAAACTCGATATCACCTTCGTCTTTGGCAAGATCGATTTTAGTGACCACTCCACTGACTGGTTTTAGAAACATCCTAGCAAAACCGGGTGAAAAGATCTGTCGATGATCAGAAACACTTTGCATCATTACGACTAGATCAGATGAATTGGCTGTTACATTCAAGGCCGAATACATTCGGCGATGCTCAGTAAACTCACCTGGGGAGTCGATCAGATTATTAAAAAATTCAATGGCTTGAGTTTTATCATAACTTCTTTTTTCATTCATCATGACTTGCTTGAAGGTAGTCTTACCACAACCGACTGCCCCAACTAAGAAAGCTTTTTTCATAATAATTACTCCTGCTATTCAACTTGTTGGTTAAATAAATCATATTTAACCTTGTAACGCTTGAAGATCTTGATCCAGGCCGTTCCTAAAAAGAGCAACAAGACAGCGGTAAAGATCGCATGAGTTCCATCGAAGGGAACACTTGCAACAATTGCAGCCGTTACACTCTTAGGTGTGATTGGTTTAACATATCCTAGGATAAAGTAAATATCCATGATCCAACCATATAGAAATCCTGAAACAAATCCCCAAATAACTAACAACCAGCGGGAAACATTCTTATTGGCCATTAATCCGGAAATGATACCCAAAATCCCCAAGGCAAACATCTGCCATGGAGTCCAGGCACCTTGACCAAAATACATATTTGATGCTAATGCGATAATGTTTCCCATTAAAAATCCCGTTTCAGGTCCACTTACTAATGAGCCTAAAATCAAGATAAATATTTCTGGCTTTAATGATGAAAATGCTGCTAAAGCAATCCTTCCGGCAACTGCTAAAGCGCAAATGATGGCAATAAACACCACTTCTCGAGAGTTCTTCCCCGAGCTTTCAAACTTCCAGAAGTAAACTCCCATCGTTACCACTAGAAAAACAAACGAAAGCAACAAATAATTTTTGCTACCGAGAGCATCTAATAAAACCAGGATGACGACCGAAGATAGTAATAGAACTAACAATTTACGATTCATTATTGATGATATCCTCCCATATCAAGGCTTTGGGAAAGTAATCCCGAACGGCCTTGTTGATCTCAGTTGTATAAAAATACTTCTCGGGGAAAAAGTTGATTGGTGTTTCGAAATCTCCTAATTTCCCATCGAACATCAGACAAACATAATCAAAATGTTTTGTAGAAAACAACACATCATGCGTACTGGCAAGTATTGTTCCCCCTGATGCTTGGTATTGCTGCAACATCTGGGCGACACTTTTTTTCATATTGGGATCCAGTCCTTTGGTGGGTTCGTCTAAAAATAAGATTGTGGGATCTTTGATCAATCCGATGACCAATCCTAAATATTCTTGCTGACCACCACTGAGATCGTAAGGATTCGTATCTTTTAAATTTGTTAAATGATATTTAGTTAAATATTCTGTAGTTTCGGATTCAGTTGTTTCGGGATCCTTTTGTTTCAACTGATACTCGATCTCGCCCTTGACTGTATCCGTCAAGAACAACAAAGCTGGATTTTGTGGCAGAATAAAAATTTGTTCTAAAAATTCTTTGCCGAATTTTTTGATTTTATGACAGTTCAAATAAATTTGGCCATTAAGTTGGGACAATTGATGCGTGAGGACTCTCAAAAGTGTGGTCTTACCCACCCCGTTAGGTCCAAGGATTGCATACGAGCGTCCCTTTTCTAAAGTGAAGTTCAAATCATCTAAAATATTGCGAGCATTGAAATCAAATCTAAAGGTTAAGTTTTTTATTCTTAGGGCTTCACTTGTTGGATTATGTTGTTTCGTAACGTGGTCCCGATATTTCAAATATTCGACCTGATTTTGTAATAATCCATCCATCCGACGATTATTTAAGGGTAATTGAATGGTCGGATAAATCTCGTCCAATTGATTTTCTAAGAACAAGCGATCCAATTGAGGTAGATATTCTCGATAACCATCGTGTTTATACAAGTCACGTAACGCTCGGTCTGTAGGCTGATCTAAAATTATTTGACCATCTTCGATCACAAACATCCGATTAACATAAAAAATAGCTTGCTCTAAAGAATGTTCAACTAAGACAACGCTGATTCCTAAATCATCGTTGATTTTTTTTACTAAACGCAAAAACTTTTCTGAAGTTATTGGATCAAGTTGCGAAGTTGGTTCATCCAATAATAGGATATCTGGGTCAAGAATCAGAGCTGCCGCCAAATTGACGATCTGCTTTTGCCCACCAGACAACTCAGCTTCTTTAAGATCTAAAAGATTAACGATATCAAAATAACTAGCAATCTCAGCAATTTTTGAGTGAACTTGATCAGGCTGCATACCTAAATTTTCTAAAACGAAATGAAACTCGTCACGAGCCGTCTCCGTCACCATTTGATTATCAACAAACTGAGAAATATAAGCTACCCGGCTGAAATCATCATCATTGTGACCATTAAACAACGTCAATTCACCAGCAGTAGCTTTCCCTAATGCTAATTCAGGCTTTAATTGTCGCAATAAGGTGCTCTTTCCACTACCAGTCTTGCCAATGATCAATGCGAAATCGCCTTTGTTGATCGTCAAATTCATTTTATTTAACGATAATTTCGAGCTGTTAGAGTACTTGAAGCTGTAGTCCGAGAAACGAACGATTTCCACCATAAGTAATGAAATTCTCCAATCATTAAAGGATAGACAATGCTAATAAAGTTAAGCACGATGATCATGCCAATCCAGAAATCAAACTTAAAATTGACCGTTCCTGAACCGAAATCAACTTGACCGTTGCCTCTGGTCATCATTATCAAATTGAATACCAGAGAAATAAAAATAACCGACCGGAAAATGATATCGCTTAACTTATTAGTTTCATGTACAAAACTTTGCCTTCTTTGATTGTACCCTTTACTTATCAATGCGTCAGACATGTTCATAAAGTTAGCAATCGATTTATCTAAGACGATTTGATTCAAATTCATTGTTTCTTTCATCCGTTGAATGAATCCGCTATCACTTGTGGGACTTGAATTACGGAATTTATACAATTGCCGAACGTCGTTAAAAATATCAACGATCTTGGGAATAAATTTAACCGTCAAGATGAAAATAATGGCTATACTTTTGAAAAGATTGGACAAGATTTCGAAAATTAATTTGGTGTGCATCAAAGCATCATATAAATAAAATGACCATAAAATATTCATAAATGAAATTCCCAAAATAAACGCATTCGTTAATGATTGAACACTTACGGTCACATATGGAATTCTGAGTAACACATTGGTCCCATTTTGATTGATCACTAAATTGAATAACATCGTCAAAATAAAAATGAACAACGATGCCTTCAAGAAATTTCCAAATTTCTTTCGACGGGTCAACCAGCCCATGACTAATAAGAAAAAACATTCAGTCACAGTAATAAAAGGATTATTAAAAATCAAAGCAATAAAAATAGTATTGAAAAGATAGAACATGATCGTCAGCTCATTGACGCTCAAAACAAAATTTTTGATTAGTTTATTCATAAAACACCCCATAAAAAATAAAAGGACACACTAAAAGAAGTGTGACCATTTTATTTTATGATTTTGTTATTTCAGGAATATCAAAGCCCAGGTTTTGATGCAAAGCATCGATACCCTTTCGTAATGAAGCTTCAACAGCACTGACATCCCCAGTTAAAACAACCGAACCACTAAAACGGTCGATAAAAGCAATCTTAACCGCACCTGATTTACTGGCAATATCAGAGATAATTGCTGCAGCCTCTGGCGGCGTTATAGTAATTATACCAATAGAGACGTCAGTTTCATCAACCCCAATGCTTCTTAAAACTTTGACACTGGGCATGGCTATCACATGAGCAAGTGTAATTTGTTTACCTGGTACCGATTCTTGTATAACTCTTCTCAATCCGTTGTGTTCTGTCATTTTATTCATCCTAGCTAAACTAATCTAAATACATCGCGAGCAATCACTATTTCCTCATCAGTCGGGATAACAGCAATGTTTACCTTGCTGTTGTCTGAACTAATGACTAGTTCACTACTCTTATTTCGTTCTGGATCCACTTCTGCACCAACATAGTGGAAATTTTTAATGACGGCATCTCTGATATTAGCATCGTGTTCCCCGACTCCAGCAGTAAACACGATGGTATCAACACCATCCAACTCAGCAATATAAGAACCAATGTAAGTTTGGATCCGATGGACAAAGGCTTTAATAGCTAATTTCGCACGCTCATTACCGCTCTTAGCAGCTTTTTCGACATCACGAAGGTCATTGGAAACTCCGGATATTCCTAACAATCCTGATTGTTTATTAAGAACATCTTTAACTTGTGCGGAGGTCAGATTCTCATTTTCCTGAAGGAAGGGAACAATCTGTGGATCCAAATCTCCGGAACGAGTTCCCATGATCAATCCTGCTAACGGTGTAAAGCCCATGGAATTATCAATCGTCTTACCATCCTTGATGGCTGAGATACTAGCACCATTGCCTAAATGGCAACTAATAATTTTTGAACAAGCATTAGGGAATAAGTCATAAATTCTCTCTTTCATATATAAATGACTTGGTCCGTGGAAACCAAAACGTTTAATACCATATTTTTCATAATACTTATATGGCAAAGCATAAAGGGCATTTTCTGGTGGAATCGTTGAATTAAAAGCAGTATCAAAAACCGCAACTTGAGGTGTGTCGGGCAATAGTTTATCGAAGGCTTTGATGCCTAAGAGATTGACTGGATTATGTAAGGGTGATAATGACGACAATTTATCAATCGTCTTTTCAACATCATCGTTAACAATAACTGACTGCTCATATTTTTCACCACCATTAGAAACACGGTGGCCAACACCTTTGATCTCATTCAAATCGTCAACGATTTTATTTTTCAATAAACTATTAACGACTAATTTAACTGCCTCATCATGATCAGGTACATCGAGGGTCTTGTTTTGCTTAGTGTCATCGAACGCTTCTTCAAAAACAGCGTCATGATGACCAATCCGATCGACTAGACCTTTGACGATCAGCTTTTCCTCGGGCATTTCAAATAATTTGAATTTCAAAGATGAACTTCCGGAATTTATTGCTAAAATTTTTGATACCATGTTATCCCATCCACTTCTAAAAAAATTAACTAACCAATTACCTTTTGATAAACAGCACGTAAATCATCATCACTTGGTACAACAGGATTGCCAGGGAATGTGGCATCCTTTTTAGCATATTCGATCACACGATCAGTTTCCTTAACTGCTTCATTGTGATCAACACCAAAGGCACGTAATGATTTAGCACAATTCATTTCTGACATCATTTGATTAATAGTTCTTTCAATCTTCTTAACGGCTACTTTGTCGCCGGCACCATTGCCAACGAGACCACATTTACGTGCAGCAGCCGCATATTTATGGAGCGCTGTTTCACTGTGCTCTGCATTATATTCAACAACATATGGTAATGTCATTGCACAAGCTAACCCATGTGGCACGTGGAAGATTGCTCCAAGTTGATGAGCAATCGCATGACAGAATCCTAAGCCTGCAGCATTAAAGGCCATACCAGCAGCTGTTGAAGCTTCGTGAACTGTCTTACGCAACTCGAAATTATCAGGTTGTTTCATGACAACTTCGACTAAATCATCAAGAATGACACCCATTGCCTTTTCTGAGAAGGCTTCAGTGAACAAATTAGCATCTTTTGCTACCAATGATTCCAATGAATGTGTCAAAACATCCAACCCAGAATAAGCAGCAACTGAAGCTGGTGCACTCATAACTAATTCAGGGAACAAGATGGAAATATCTGGTGTCAAATAATCATCCATGATTGGAAATTTAACATTATTCTTTTCATCTGTAATAACCGCTGTATTAGTTACTTCTGAACCTGTACCACTTGTTGTTGGGATACCAATGAAGCAATTAACTTTCTTATTAGTAACCTTTTCTCCAAAGAAACGAATCCCTTTGGCAGTATCAATAGCGGAACCACCACCAACAGCAATGATGATTGTTGGGACAATTTTTTCAAAGACACGTACCCCAGCAATGATATTTGTTAACGGTGGATTAGGTTTAACATCGGAAAATACTTCGACATGATTTTTAGCATGAACATGACTCCGTATTTTATTTAATTCTTCGCTTCCGTCAAGGAATGGATCACAAACCATTAGGATTGTTTGATCTTTAATGGCATCAAGTGTGTCTAGACTGTCTTTGCCGGAAATAATATGTGGCTTTAAACTGAAATCTACTACCATTATTTACACTCCTTTTTTAGTTCCATGACTTTAATGAAAATCCTTGTGGTGAATTCAATCTGCGACGACGAGTATAAGTCTTGGCAGTAGCAGTTCCTTCACCAGTAGGTGTAGCAATTGTCAAGGCTGAAGCACCTGTATGACCAACACCAGTACCTGCAAAGGTTGGACCATTAACAACAAAAATCGATGTGTTCATACGGTGAGCAGCTTTGTTGATATGAACTAAATTATTTGAGTGGATCGAGGCAGTATGGTGATTACCACCTTCAACGTAGTAAGCAGTCTTCAGTGTGCTATCAAAATCAGGGCAACAAACAATAGGAACAATTGGCATCAACATTTCTGTAAGTGTAAATGGATGATCTTTGTCAGCTTCCAAGATAATGATCTTTGGTGTACCTGTGTATGAAACATGAGCTTCATCAAGAATAAAGGTTGCGTCTTTACCGACAAACTTACGGTTGGGAGTACCATTCTTATTGATAGTCATGTCTATCATTCTGTCGATATCAGCTTTGTTAGTAACCATGAAGGCACCTTCAGCTTCCATCTTTTGGATCAATTGATCTTTGACAGGTTTTTCAACGATAACTTCTTTTTCGGCTGTACATAAAATATCATTATCAAAAGCAGCTGAAGTTACGATATTGTGAGCTGCCAAATCAATATCAGCAGTAGCATCAACGATAGCTGGAGGATTACCAGCACCGGCGCCAATAGCCTTTTTACCTGATGTCATTGCTTGATGAACAACGGCAGGACCACCAGTAACTGAAAGTGCGGCAATATCAGGATGTTTCATCATTCTTTGAACTGATTCGATAGTTGGTTCACTGATACCAGTAACCAAATTCTTAAGACCAGTTGCTTGATAAACAAACTCATTCAACTTTTCAATTGTCCAACGAGTAATGTTCTTAGCACCAGGGTGAGCACCAAAGTATACTGTGTTACCACCGGCCAACATCATGATGGCATTGGCAATAACTGTTTCAGATGGGTTAGTAGAAGGACCAACTGCACCAATTACACCATAAGGTGCATATTCGTACATGATCAAACCACCATCACCTGTTTCAGCTTCCGGTTGTAAAATTTCTGGTCCAGGTGTGTTGTATAAAGCATTGTTCAATTTAGCAATCTTTGCATCAACAGTACCCATACCTGTTTCTTCTTTAATTTGTTTTGCCATCCATTCGATGTAAGGTTTAAAACCTGTTTTAATCGCATCGAGAACTTGGTTTCTAGTATCAATTGAAGCATCGATAAATGAATCTTCAGCAACCTTAGCTGCTGCAATTGCATCGTCAACATTATCAAAAATACCGTTCTCACCAGAATCATTCGATACACCATTTGAGCTGGATGCACCGGCATTTTGTAGTTCTTCAGTTAAAATGCTTCTGATTTTATCTTCTAAATTATCCATTATTTAAGTCCTTCCAAAATATAGTTGACGATTGTTAAACTGACTGCTTGATCTTCTTCAACAGCACCGCCACTTACTCCTACTGATCCAATGATCTGATTATTTACGATGATAGGATTACCTCCAGCGAATGAAGCTAATTTACCATCCAACATGCCACCCATTTGATACAAAGGTGCACCTGGTTGAATCTGATCACTAATATCTTTAGTAGGCATTTTCATTGAGACAGCTGACCAAGCCTTTTTCGGAGCAAGTTCTAAGCTGACCATATTTGCATTTGGCATATGATACATCAGGATCGGTTGTGCATATGCATCGGTGATGCACATTGTGACTCCGACGTTCATATCATTTGCCTTTTTTTCTCCGGCATCTAAAGCTTTTTGGAGATTATGTCTGTCAAAAGCTGAAGTGCCATCAGAATTTTTGATTGAACTTTGTATTTTCACAAAAATATTCTCTGGTGTCATCGTTAATTCACTTCTTTCTTATAATTATCAAGAACTTTATCAACTAAGCCTTCTATTTGATCAACATAATCTTCATCTCGAGCTAAGATGTATAGAAAATCTGATAAACGGTTCACGTACTTGAGAACGTCTGGTCTGATCGTGACTTCATCGTTAAGATGATCGATCAGTCTTTCAGCTCTCCGACAGACCGAACGGCACAAATGTAAATGTGCGCCGGCCACGCTCCGCCCTGGCAAAATAAATTCATGCAAAACGGGCAATTTAGCCGTATATTCGTCAATAACATTTTCAAGTAGTTTGGTATCAGATTTACCGATTGCTTTACTATGTTGGTAAAAACTCTCGGCATCCTCATTTGCCAGTTCTCCAGCAACGAGAAATAGATTATTTTGAATTAAATCCAAAAGTTGAAAATTCTTTGGATCCTTACAAAATTTTTGAGCAACGCTTAATTGGCTATTTAATTCGTCAACTGAACCATATGTCTCAACACGTAAAGAATATTTCTTAACACGTGTCCCGTCATACAGAGAAGTTTTACCTTTGTCACCTTTTTTTGTATAAATTCCCATAATAAATTCCTCTACTTATCAAATCGATCTATGATTCCGACGATTGCTGAATCGCTGGCCTCATTTCTCACTGGACCGTTCTTGGTGTCGGAAATTCTAGCAGCCGCACCTCTTACTAATAGAACAGCTTCTCCAATACCTGCTCCGACGGTGTCAATCGACACCTCTTCACAACGTACCGGATTTTTTGAACTATCGACTGGTTGAACGATCATTAATTTCTTACCGACCAACGAATGGGCCTTTTGTGTTGAAACAACACTACCAACCACAATTCCCATGTACATTTTCTTCAGTCCTTTCCACTGTTTCTATCTTTCTGGAATATAATTCTTCGTTTGCATAGGCCGTAATGATTTGGTGATGACTTTTCAATAAATAACTACCAGGTGTTAAAAACATTACGTCATTTCGAGTAATAGCTTTACGTCCAATTGCATTTATTGTTTTACCATCTTTACTAACAAATGAAAACGGCGTTTTAACGACTAAATTCCAAGGCAACAACTGTAAATTTAAAAATCCTAATCTCATTTCAAATTCAACATCATAACTAAGTCCTTTTTGAATCCAATCGACCCAAGGATCATGAATATCAAAATCATTGAGATGATGAATCAAGGAAAGATCCAGAGATGAAATAACAATTTTTTGGTTTTCCAAAAATACTTCAACATCCGGAACTTGTCCGCTACCTTCGACCTTAAAAGTATTATGTGATCTAGCTTCAATGACTTGCATCACTGTATCGATCAATTTGTTTTGATCACCATTCATCTAGGTCACCATCCTTTCTTAAGGTCTATTTATCTTGATCATCATTGATGATATATGCCTTTGTGTCACTTTGAACATTAGCGGCATTGGCTTCATCAGTATCAATGTGCATTTCAGTAACAAAATCTTTTCTTGGTCTTGCCACAACATCTTCAAAAATGGTCTTACGATCTTGTGATCTGACTTCAACTTTGACGATGTCACCATATTTCAAACCATATTTTTCAGCATCAGCTAAACTCATGTGAATATGACGTTTAGCAGCAATCACACCCTGTACTTGAATTTCAGCGTTATCAGTTTTAACGGTGATTGATGGAGTTCCGTCTAAATTACCTGATAATCTGATTGGTGCATCAATATTCAATTGACGTGCCTCAGTCCGTGAAATTTCAATTTGTGAATGGCTTCTAGCTGGTCCCAACAGTCTAACATGTGGGATCTGGACCCCATTAGGTCCTACTAAAGTAACTGTTTGCTTAGCAGCAAAATCGGCGGGTTGTTTCAATTGACGATACAATTCAAACTTTTGACCTGGAAATAATGTTGCGAAATCTTCTTCTGACAGATGAATATGGTGGTTTGAAACACCGATTGGGATGCCGCCATCATCCTTATTTAATTCTTCACTGATGATACGACGGATCGTCGTACGTAGTTGTTCATCGTTCATTGTTGTTCCTCCACTCTATTGATCACAGATTATTTGTTGTTTGGTAAAATCTTTTCAACATCTGAATGTGGACGAGGGATTACGTAACTTGAAACGACTTCTCCAACTTGTTCAGCTGATGATGTACCAGCATCAACGGCAGCTTTAACGGCACCAACATCACCACGAACGAGAACTGTTACTAGTCCTGAACCAATTTTTTCATATCCTTCAAGAGATACATTAGCTGCTTTAACCATTGCATCGGCTGCTTCGATAGCACCGACTAAACCTTTTGTTTCGATCATACCTAAAGCGTTATTCATAATAATTTCCTCCGAACTTATTTTTTCTTGTTGTCTGTATTATTGTTTCTAGTGTTGTTACTGCGTCTAGTAGTTGACTTATTAGTCGAATTCGATTGTTTTGGAGTTGACTTCTCAGTCTTATTACTATTGTCAGCTGGTTTAGTTTCTGACTTAGACTCAGTCTTTGGTTCAGCCTTTGTGGCTGGTTTAGTTTCAGTTTCTGGTGCTTCTGGTGCACTAGGTTTTGTTTGACTAAACTCAGATAAATCATTTGCTGGTCTAGCGATAACTTTGCTAGATACGAAATTATCGACTCTTTTAGCAGTATCTTCTCCAGCGGCAACACTGGCATTAACAGCGCCTACGTCGCCTGTAACGTAGACTGTCATCCAGCCATCACCTCGAGCACGTTCAACCTTTTGAATTTCAACATCAGCAGTTTTGACCATTTGATCGGCTACATAAACAGCCGTTGAATAGCCAACAACTTCAACTAATCCAAGGGATTCACTCATTTTATTCACCCTCTTCTGTTATGACTTTAAATGGAATACCTTTAACTAACCGAGCAGCATTAGTACCTAGTCGATTAATATTTGTTTGATTCGAGAGAGCCACTTTAAATAATGGCTCGTCAGCAGGAAGATTTTTTTGATGCAAGTATGCAAATTCATTGTCATAAGCCAACCCAACTCCTAATTGAGAAGCGAGTGCAGCTTGGTAAGCTTTTTCAACAGTCGACATCGTTGAAAGATCAGCGATATCTTGGTCATCTATTTCACGAAAGGGGATACTTTCTTCTTCAATGCCATATAGTGCAGTTTGAAATTGCTCTGAATTATCAGCTTTAGCAATAAATATTTCCGGCTTTTTAACATCCATTATTTATTCCTCAAACTTTCTGCATACGTTAAGATCAATCCTGTGGCGACGGCATTACGTGGTCCTTCGATTGCCCGAATATTTCCTCGACCGGCGACTAAGTTGTAATGTGATAGTTCATCAGTAACTAATTGTGGTATCTCAAAGTCCAAAGCAGAACCACCAACGATGACTACAAATGGAATATCCCGAATGTTGCCAGTTGGCGAAACGTGCTTCAAAGCTCTAATTGCATTCTCGACAAAGACCCGTTTCTTAGCTGTCCGACGAATCGTCTTGATTTTCTCGATACTAAGATCACCGGGAACAGGAACGAAACCAGTTGGTTTAACAACCACGGTTTTAGCAAACAAGTTACCTGGTAAGGCTTTGTCGAAAAATTGAACACTGCCATCTTCATGGCGGATAAAGAACAAACTTTCAACTTTTGCTAATGGATACTTCTTGATATCTTCAGCTAAGTACAAATCATCTAAACCTAATTCCGAGTTAATGATCATTGAGACCATATCCCCAGCACCAGCTAAATGAATCGCAACTGATTTCCCAGTTGGATCAATGATTGAAGCATCAGTCGAACCAGCGCCTAAGTCAAGAATTGCCATTGGGGCTGATGTTCCTGGAGTAGTTAGGGCTCCTAAGATGGCTGATTGTGCTTCAGCACCACCAATTTCAACGTTCACACCAAAAGCCTTTTCCATCTCATCAGCTATCATCGACATCTGAAGATGATCGGATTTCACCATTGATGCGATCCCGACGGCTTGTTCCATTGAGAACTCACCAGCTAGACCACCTTTAACATTGATAGGAACCGAAGTATTGACTGCTAGTAAATCTTGGATGGCAATTTGATCCATCTTTTTGTCAGTCAATTTAGCCATTGTTTCCCGAACACGCTCAAGCATTCCACCGATATTAGTACCGGCCTCACCTGTAACATCATCAATTTGTTCAAACGAAGAAACAGCTTCCATGATCTTATCGGCACCACCTGATAGACTCACTGTCTTCGGAGCTGGTTTTCCATGGATCGTGATCGAACCTGCTGGGATGACTCTTTCTTTGACATCCCCTTTAGGAGTTTTGATGACGACCGCTGAACGGTTACCGATCAAGGCTCTTGAAACAGGTACAATATTTTTCGTTTCTTTGGAATTCAAATTGAAAACTGTGGCGATACCGTATGGGTTGGACAATTGAGAAATAACCTTTCCCTTGTCGGCAACCTCAACGGCCGATAACATATTGATCGGAATCTTGTCGATGAAAGCAACTTCATCGACGATGGGAATCGTTTTGTCCAAACGGTTGTCAACTAAGACACCGTCATCGGATTGAAGAATAGCAGCAGTGATTTTATAACCGTGTTTCCAGTAGGCGTTGATCAACTTGGCAACGTCAGCGAAATCAAGTTCTTTAGGAACGATGACTACGTAGTCGCGACCGTCTCCACCCTTGTCAGCTAAATCTCTAATATCAATCGTGTAACCGATTCCGACGCCAACACCACCAGGTGTCTTGGGGTTGTGACCGATCATTGTCGATTCAGTGATGACTGTTTCAGTGATTGTTTCCATTGCAACATCACCAATTACCGGTGTAGCTTCATTGATCCTAATAAGGTCAACGTCGCTCATTTCAATGTCGCTTTTTTTCAACAATCCATTGATTGAATTACGGATACCCATCATATTTTGCTTGGTACCTTTGATTCCGGTAGTTTCAGCAATATTTGAATTAATAAAATTTATTGAACCATCCTCAGCTATTTCAGCTAATACAACTTCAGTAGATGAATTACCTATATCTACACCAATTACTCTTTGCAAATTAATCACCAACTAGTATTAAACTAGTTGTCTCCTTTGAGCTTTTTACGTTTCTTGTATTCAACAGCAGCCTCACGAACGAAGTCGGCACAGATTTTTGCACCATATTTGTTCTCGAGCTCATCTGCCATATCTAACAACTCTTGTTCTGATGAACGATATGGTCTTAATGAACCATACATTTCCAAAACTCTCTCATCAGGAACCTTTGTTAATTCAGCAGCACGATCAAAATTACTTTGAATCGATGGTCTACCAGCACTAGCAGCGATTTCTCCTTGTGCCTTTAATGTTTGTGGAGAGATACGAAGATCTTCCGCCTCAACATCACCATTGATAGCAGCTTCAAGGGTTACTTCCTTAACATTTTTTCCTGTTGGTGCATTGACCATATCAGGATGTTTTTGGAACAAAGGATAATCATCACGAGTCATTGTTTTATTTGAATCTGAGCTAGTTGAAGTTGAACTAGCTGTAGCTGTGGTTGTATTTGAAGATGATTGATTGTTCGATTCATCTTGAACATTGTTAACAATTTTGCTAATTAAATCATTTATTTCTGTCATTTATACCACCTGTTAGATTAGTCGAAGTTTAATTCGATTTCGTCTGGATCCTTTCCAGGTACAACGTATTTCGTTTCCTTAATATGCATCAAAGCTGATTTGGCTTGATATTTAACACGAGCCATCTGGTCATTGACAGTTGGAACTGGAGATGGAGATTCTCCTTTGGCATATCTAGCGGCATTAGCACCGATAGAACGATATGTCTTTAAATCAAGCACTGGTGCTTGTGGGAATAATTCCAAGTTTGATAATGGTTCCAAATCTTTTTGATGAATAATACTTGTACCTTTTGATTGGATAGCAACAGCAACTCCTGAGCCAGAGTACTTGTCACCTTCAGCTCCGGCGAAAGAAACATCAGCGGTCCGGTAAACTTTGATGACACGAGCTTTAAGCCCTTGCTCTTCGATTCCGGCTGTTACTTGACGAAGGATATCTTTATGTTTTACACCAGTCATATTTTCTGTCATATGTTCAGCAAATCCTGGCAAAACAGCAACGACGACTTCATCAGTTGAAGTTCCTTTTTTAGCTTTTCCTACATGTTTGAACCAATCTAATTGCAATGGTGCATCTGTACCTGGCTTTGGCTTAGTAGCAGTAGCTGTGGCTGTTGCACTATTTGCAGATTGGTCACTTGTTGAGTTGTTGCCAGAAAAATCAACCTTTTTATCAGTTGCCTTTGTTTCAGCAATAACTTGACGAATAATATCTCTTAGTAATTTTTCATTAATTTCTTCACTCATAAATTTGACCTCCCCTCACACTATTTTTTCTAAACATCGGTTGGATTGATTGCCATTGGAATATCGATGATCTTCTTCCATAAGTCATCATCAATGTGATATCCAGTGCCAGGTCCGTTGTAATCATTTGTATTATTTACAGCTGAAATAACGTTCCAATCCTTATCGAAAATAGATGAGGTTTGTAAAAAGTCACCAGCAATTCTTTGTTGTAGCAGACTCAATACGGCTTGGGCAACATCAGTGAAACCACCGTTATATAGACCCTTGATAACGTCAACACCAGTTACTCCACGATCCATAAGGTCTTGAGCAGCTTTCATATCTTCAACCATGTTACGTTCAGGCATATCTTTGGAACTGAATGCATAAGTAGCAGCTTCAACTTCTTCGTCAGTGATCTCTGGAAGATCCAATGACTTAAAGACAGCCTGGAGTGCTTTAGCAGCTTTATTTCTGATCTTGATAATGTCAGCCTCTTTAACTGGAACCAAACCACCATTAACTTTTAGATCACGTTGCATAGCGTAGTAATCATCGTAGTCAGTAGCATCAAAGTTTGAACCAGCAAAAGTATTATCATAGTTTGGAACTGTTGAATAACCTGATGAAATATAGTCAGTACCAGAAATAAATTGACCGACCATTCTTTCAGTTCTACGAATATCTGAATGTGAAAATGACTGGTCATTACCAGAAGCACATTCAATATCCATAGCCATACATAATAGGTTTTCACCAAGAACTTCACGCAGTCCTGAAGGAACAGCACCGGGGATACCAATACAACTTACGGCACCATTTTGTAGTCCTTGAACACCACAGCCCTTAGTGATGAAAATACAACGAGCTTCAAGGTAAAGCATTGATTTACCTTCGGCATAACCCATCATAACTTCTGAACCTGAACCAGATGTGAAACGCATCTTCAATCCACGGGATGCATAACATGAAGCTAAGAATCCTTTAGACCAAGGTGTATCATCACCATCTGTAAATACTTGTTCAGTACCATAAACGGAAATAGTTTCGGCATAAGCAGTGAAACCACGCATACCTAGACTCAATTCCTCAGCTTCCTCAACAGAACACTGAGTCAGAACTCCGGGACGACCAGTTTGAGCACCAACCATAATTGAAATGGCATTCAATGGAGCGTAACGAGCAACGGCAGTTGTTGTTTCTTGTTCAGGAAAGCCTCTTAATGCGGCATCAGCAGCATCAGCAGCAATCAAAACAGGATTATCACGAATGTTAGTAACGTGACCTTGAGTTGCCGGTGTCTTTCTTGGACGCATCTTTTGAGTAGCCATCATCATTTCAACGAAATTCAATTGACAAATAACTTCGGCTGCTTTGGCAGGTGTGAATCCTGTAGTAATAGGGATGATCTTGTCACGGGTAACATTAGGATCGCAAAGCATGTTGGCGATTTTTTGAGAATCCATAGCAAGAACTTTTTCTGTTGTGTCAAGATTGATTGAATGCTTAGCAATGAAGCTGTCGATCAAATCGAAATCTTCTTTCTTCTTACCATCAAGTTCAACAATCTCACCATTTTCAATTTTGACGCTAGGTTTTGGATCAATCGGTCCGTCCATTGCAACGAAACCTTCTTCAGGCCATTCGTCGACGAAACCATCTTCGTGAACTGGTCTTTTCTCCAAGACCTCAAATCTCTTTTGTCTCTTCAAACTATCCACCTCATATCTGGACATATTTTTTTATTATTAAATGTATGAAGGATAATCATTTGTTGGTGTACCACCGAGCTGACTTAATAATTTAAGTCCAACTTCTCTGGCGGAAAGAACTGCTTGTCTAACAGCTCCGGACTCACCTGAAATGTGTAAAATACCCTCGTTTGAAAAACTTGTTCCATGAGCTGGTGATGCAAATGAAAGTGCTTCAACATTAGCAGCTTTCAAAGCAACATCAGCCATTACGACACCAATACCTGAAGGGGCTCCAGCAATCAAGCCATAAGCTTTTCCTTCAGGGGCTCCAAAGGCTAGATTGCAAGCTTGACTTGCTCTAGCTGTATATTGCAACTCCAAGTGTCCTGCATCAGTGTTGTAAACATCTCCGAAATGCTTAGGCACATTCTCTAAACCAATATGAACGGCTTGTCTGACATCAGAAACGTCATCACCACCGATAATGATTAAAGAACCATGTCCGGCACCCATCTTTGTATCACGAGGCATTTGAACACTGATTGCTTCTGTATTAGTACCCTTGACAGCTTCATCCATTGATAAGATTTGTGGACCAGCACCAGTTCTGGCTGATAATAGTCCGATTGAACGATATGGATGATCGACATGTAGATTCTTCAGTAATTCAGGATCTACGTTGGCGATTGCCATCCCAATCGTGTCACCAATGGGAGCTGTACCAATAAATTCTGTAACTCCATTAATAGATGAACTCAAGCGACTCACACCTACTTTCTGTTTGTTATCAACTACATTATTTTTTAGGACCTGAGTTAGAACTTTTTGAACTAATTCATTTTCATCAGGCGTCTGCATCAGTTAAACCTACTTCTTACCAGTTTCTAATGCGATCAGCTTATCAACGTCTTCGTGTGGTCTTGGGATTACGTAATTTGATGTAACCTCACCAATGTTTTCAGCGGCTGAAACACCTGCATCAACAGATGCATTGACCGCACCAACATCACCACGGACCATGATAGTAACCAATCCATGTCCAACTTTTTGTTCACCAACTAGTGTTACATTGGCTGCTTTCAACATAGCGTCCGCTGCTTCAATAGCCGGAACTAGTCCTCTCGTTTCTACCAAACCTAAGGCTTCGAGTGCCATAATTAGTACCTCCATTAATTAAAAATTGAATACGTTCTCAGTATAAAAGAGTTTTTCCGAAAAAGTTGTTAATTTTTTAACAATGCCACAATATTGAAATTTGCTATTTTTTGTCATTCACAAGCGATATGCGGTCATGAGAGCGATTTCAAGCGTGATTTTCACGCATTTCACATATGAGCGGATAGTCTAATTCAGCAAGAAAATGAAAACCCTTGCAAAAATATTGTTTTTTTCACTTTTTTGTTGTTTTTATAAAATAAAGCCTTTTATTTCAATGCTTTCAGCAAGTCCTTAAAATTTAACTATTCCAAATATTGATAAATCAATTCAAAAATGCAACACTAACTATATATATGTGAAGTGACAAACAAATTAGGAGTGATCAGATTGACAATGAAGGTAGTAGCTCTCTGTGGTAGCAGTAAACCAGGTTCGTATAATCAATATTTAGTTGAATACCTTCGCAAGAAGTACATCAACGAGATGAACTTACAGGTTTTGCAAATCGATGACTTACCTTTTCTTAAGTTCATGAAATACGAAGATCTACCTTCTAAAGTTAGATATCTCTGCTCTAGCGTTCAATCAGCCGATGCAATGGTTATCGCCACTCCTGAGATCAATCACGGCATGACTGCAAATATAAAGAATGCCATTGATTGGTGTTCAATGTACCCACGACTTTTATTTCATAAACCAATTATGTTGATGGGCGCTTCGACCGGTCCATTAGGAACTGTTCGTGCCCAAATGCAATTAAGACAAGTATTAGAGTCTCCACAAATAAATGCCAAAGTCACTCGAGGAGTCGAATGTCTGGTAACTAATGCGGCCGATCGATTTGACGAAAAGGGTAATTTGAACTCCCAAAAATCGATCGACATTATGGAGCAACAATTTAATGAATTTAAGCAATTGATCAAAGAAAGAAATCAGGAGTTAGCCCATGAATGATGAAGAGTTCCCAGAAAGAATCATCCAGGAATACGTTCCTGGTAAACAGATAACTTTAGCTCATATTATTGCCAATCCTAATCCGGATCTATATGAAAAATTGGGTGTTTTAAATACAACTGACCCGATTGGTATCATCACTTTGACCCCTGCCGAAGCAACAATCATTGCTGGTGACATTGCTATTAAGTCTGGTGATATCCAGATAGCCTTTTTGGATCGTTTCAGTGGATCATTATTTATTGTCGGTCGGATCGACGATCTGAAAACTTCTTTGCAAACAGTGCTTGATTACTTTGAAAAACGGCTGAAATTTAGTGTTACAATGATTACACGCAGTTAATAAATTTGAGGGGGAAATTATGAAAAAACTAGCTTCGTTACTAGTTGCGTTATTGTTATTGATCGGAGTAGCCACTCCAGCAACCACAGCTCAGGCTAAGAGTAAGAAGAGCAATAATATCAAAGTTACTTATGTTTTGAAGAAAAATAAGAAACAGATTGCTAAAAAGAAAATTACTCTAAAGAAAAATTCATCTGTTATGAAAGGTCTTAAAAAAGGTTGGAAAGTATCTGAAAAAGATGGTTTCATTACTAAGATCGACGGCCACAAACAGAATGATAAGAAGAAGATCTATTGGACATATACTGTTAACAAGAAAACAGTTAATGTTGGTGCCAACAAGAAAAAGCTTCATAACAAAGACCACGTTCAATTTAAACTTTCAAAATATGAAGGATAATAAAAATCGCCTCATGATCAACTGATCATGAGGCGATTTATTTATATCTGATTATTAATTATTTAGGTAAAACGTTGATTACATATAATAGCAATAGAAAGACAAAAAATAAAATATACATTACTGGATTGACTTCTTTATGTCTGCCAGCTGCAATCATCGTGATTGGATAAGCAATAAATCCGAAGGCAATACCATAAGAAATATTGTATGTAAGTGGCATACCAACGATCGTAAGGAAAGCTGGCATGGCAATTTCGAATTTTTCCCAATCAATATACTTCATCGATTGAGCCATTAAAATACCGACAATGATCAATACTGGAGCCGTAACATTAGTCGTTACCACTGCTAGTAATGGTGAGAAAAACATTGATAGTGCAAACATACCACCTACTACCAATGCCGTAAGTCCTGTACGACCACCAATAGCAATTCCGGCTGACGACTCAACAAACGCAGCCGTTGGTGTTGTTCCCATAAAGGCACCACCTAACATTGAAACAGAGTCTGCCATCAGTGCTCGACCGATCCGGGGCATTTTATTATTTTTCATGAATCCAGCTTGTTCAGCAAGGCCAATCATAGTCCCGGCTGTATCGAAGAAAGCAACTAATAAGAAAATCAAAACAACTGCCCACAATTGTGGCTGTTTGATATCTCCTAAGTGTGCCACAGCAACACCAAAAGTCGGTTTCAAACTAGGAATCGTTGAAATGATCTTATCTGGTAATGGAATAAGCTTCGTTACCAAGCCAAGGATCGTAGTTAAGATCATTCCAATAAAGATTGAACCAGGAATCTTCCGAGCCATTAAAATACCGGTCACAATCAAACCAAAGATAGTTAACCAAGTACCAGCAACGGTAAATGAACCCATCGTTACTAACGTGGACTTGCTGGCAACGATCAAGCCACCGCCCTTTAATCCTACAAAGGCGATAAATAATCCGATACCAGACGCCACAGCTAGTTTTAAATCGTGGGGAATCGCGTCGATAACAATCTCACGAATTTTCAAGACCGAGATTATCAAGAAGATGACACTAGATACTAAGACACCTGCCATCGCTGTTTGCCACGGAATACCCATGGCCAAGACGACTGAATAAGTGAAGAATGCATTGTCACCAAGTCCGGGGGCAATTGCGATTGGATAATTTGCTAATAATGCCATTAAAACTGAACCTAAGATTGCTGACAAGGCGGTCGCTGTAAAAACGGCTCCTTTGTCCATGCCGGCAGTCCCTAAAACTTGCGGATTGACAAATAAAATATATGCCATTGACACAAAGGTCGTTAAACCTGCTAAGACCTCACGCTTTACCGTTGTCTTCTGTTCATTCAAATGGAACAGACGCTCGATAAAACTGAGATCTTTTTTGTTATTCGATAAATCCAAAATAATTCGCCCCTTAAATATTACTTTTTGAATAACCACATTATGACAAAGGTATATAAATTATGCAAGAAAAACAGAAACAATAGACATAAAAAATTAAATATTGTTCGTGAATATAGTTTTTTTTGTAATCTTAGGGCTTGTCTTTTTATATAAAAAGTTTTAAAGTGTTTGCAACAAATCGGTTTAGAGTCTGGAGAATAATACAATGTTACCAAAAAAAAAGTTTCACAAGAATTTATTCAAGGTTTGCCAAAGTCCGAACTTCACGTTCATATAGAAGGAACCCTTGATCCGAAGCTAAAACTTAAATTAGCTCAAAGAAACAACGTCGATATTGGGCAGGAAACTGTCGAAGATATCGAAGAAACTTATCATTATTATTCCCTAGCGTCATTTCTAGCAGTCTAATATCCAGGAATGGACGTTTTACTGACTGAAGAAGATTTTTATGAATTAGCAATGGAATACTTGAAAAAAGCTCATCAAAATAATGTTGCCCATGTGGAAATGTTTTTTGACCCTCAAGCTCACCTAGTACGAGGCATCCCCTTAGATTTTGTTATCAATGGACTTTATCGGGCCTGTATCGATGCACGAGCCTTCAACGTTGATGCGCACCTGATCATGTGTTTTTTGCGTGACTTGTCTGCCCATTCAGCTAGCCAATTATTGGATATGGCACGACCTTTCAGAAATAAGATTCTCGGTATTGGTCTCGATTCTGACGAACATCACAATCCACCATTAAAATTTCTGCAGCCATTCGCTAAAGCTGTAGATGAAGGCTATCATATCACAATGCATGCTGATGTTGACCAAGTCGATTCGATCGACCACATCAAGCAAGCTTTGGAGATTATCAACGTTGAACGGCTCGATCACGGTACTAACATAGTTGAAGACCCTGATTTGGTCGACTGGGTCAAACAACTACATCTTGGCTTGACCTCCTGCCCACTATCCAATGAATTGATCACAGATGACGATCTCAAAGGAGACGAGATACTTGATCTGCTCGATGAAGGTGTAAAAGTTTCAATCAATTCCGACGACCCGGCTTATTTCGGCGGTTATATTTCTGATAATTACACTGCTCTCGCCCAAGAATACCGCGTCACTCCTGAACAAATCGTCCAACTAGCTAAGAATTCATTCGAAACAGCTTGGATCAGTCCCACTCAAAAAGAAACTTATCTACGAGCAATTGACGATTATGTCGTCAACTTCAATGAATAAATAAAATATGTTATTTGTATCCATCCTCCCAAGAAACATATATGCGAAATGAATCACCTGTATTATGGTGGTTCATTTTTTGTTGCAGCAAAATTTTTGCAATAGTATCATTTACATAATTAACAATTATTATTGATTCTGTTGTAGTCTGACTCCTTTCTGCCAGTAAACTGCTCAGATAAGGAGTGAAGATTTTGAATGATTTATTTGAAAAAGTACCGATACCAAAGGCTTACATGCAATTAGCCATCCCTGTAGTCTTAGGAATGGTCGCTAGTATGATCTATAATCTGGCCGATACCTTTTTTGTTGCGCAAACCGGCAACGCAGATTTAGTTGCTGGTATCGCCTTAGGTAGTCCACTATTTTCCTTTATGTTAGCGGTCGGTGACATTTTCGGATTAGGTGGTAGTGCTGTCATCTCAAGAGCTTTAGGCAAACATGATTACCAAAAAAGTGCCCGTGTCAGTAGCTTTTGCTTTTATATCGCAATAATTTTGAGTTTAGTTTTAACTGCATTACTATTATTTTTCGAAGGTCCAATTTTGAATCTTTTAGGTGCTACTAACGCTACTCGCCCATATATTTCAGATTTTTATCGTGTTTTAGTTTTAGGATCGACTTTCATCATTGTGTCTTTGGTTCCTGGTAATATTATCCGGACCGAAGGTCTAGCTCAGTTTTCAATGATTGCCACGATCAGTGGTACTGTTTTAACAATTATTTTAGATCCACTATTCTTGTTCGTCTTCAATTGGGGAGCATCAGGGGTGGCTTTTGCCAATGTGATCGGTTATGCGGTCAATACTGGCTTATTAGTACTCTTTATGCGCCGCACTAAATCATTATCCTTAGCACCTAAATTGGCTCATATATCCCACCCAACATTCAAAGCGGTCGTAGCGGTCGGCATCCCCGCCTCACTGACAAATTTGACACAAAGTTTCGGAATGATGCTGTTGAATAGTTTCTTAGCGGCTTATGGTGCTAATGCTGTGGCTGCGATGGGGATCGTTCAAAAAATTTACATGGTCGTTATGATGGTCATGGTCGGCTTTGCCTTTGGTGCGCAACCGTTAGTTGGTTATAACTATGGTGCCAAAAACTGGTCGCGACTGAAAGAAACTTTACACTTCGACTTGAAGGTCGAAGGACTATACGCAACTGTCGTTGCCTTGATTTTGATTGTTTTTGCACCGCAACTGGTCCAATTATTCATGAATCAAACAGCCATCGTTTCTATGGGTACGATCATGCTGAGAGCAATGCTTATCACGACACCGCTAGTCGGCTTTATCTTGGTCTTTACGACCGTCTTCCAATCAGTTGGTGCTGGTACTAGTGCATTGATCATGGCTTTATCACGCCAAGCGATTCTTTTAGGATTAGCCATCGTCATCTTAGCTTATTTCTTTGGATTGAACGGTATCATCTGGGCTCAAGCTGTGGCCGATGTCCTTACTTGTTTGATTGGTTGGCATTTATATAGTAAAGCTTTTAAAAATGTGAATTTGAGTTAAAAAAACGCGCTGACATTTTTGTCAGGGCGTTTTTGCTGAGAAAAATTTAATTTTTGACTCGATGATGCGGCAGATTCATGCTGACGATATTCGGCAAGATGACCGCACTGATAATGACAAGCACACCAAACACTTGCAACCAATTGACCGTCTCACCTAATAAGATAAAAGCAACTACGATCGAAGCTGGTAGCTCTAATGAAGATAAAATCGGTCCGATACCGATATCAAGATATGGCATGAAGATCGAATAGACCACCAAAGGAAAGACCATTGAAAATACCGCAATCAAAACGCCCCATTTAACAGTCGCAAAGGTCGTGGCAGTCGTGACAATCTCCGGTGCCCAAATGAAACTGATCAATAAAAACGCCCCGATACATAGCAATAAGGTCTTCGATAAGGGGTCAAGATTATTACCTAAACTGGCTGTGAATTGCATCGTACAAGCATAAGCACAGGCTGCTAAGAAACTGAATAAAAGACCTAACGGTGATAATGCAGAAGTGATTGGGAAAAGACCTGCTGCAAGTACGGTCCCGACTAAGACTAAAACAATACTCAAGACCTGCATCCGGGTCGTTAACCGGCGATGAATGATTGCTCCTAATAAGGTCGATAACCAGACTGCTTGCATCAGCATAACTGCAGCAACTGCGACAGGAATCAGTTTTAAGGCTTGAATATAAAACGTATTAGTAAAACCAGAGGCTGTCCCAGCAGCAATCAATAAACCGACCTGTTTCCAACTAGTGTGTTGGCGATAGATCCACTTACGACGTACGATCTGAATAATACCCAATATCAAAACGGCACTTAAGAAAGACCAAAATAATAAGGGGCCATTTACTACCCCTTGGTGACGGGCGATTTTAAACAGTGAGGCTGGGATGCCAAAACTGATCGCACCTAATCCGACAAAAATTGGAGCTATTTTCTTCAAAAAAATCATCCTTTATCTAACTTCGCTATCATCTCTATATTACACTTTGCGGTCATTATCTGCTATTGAAGCTGAAAACAAAAAGCCGAAGTTTCTGGATAATTCCAGAAAGCTTCGGCTTTATTAACGATTATTATGCTGTAACTGATTCATTTTGACTAATTTTGATTGTTCCATCAACTAAATCAGCCCGAAGATTTTTAACGTCCAAATGATCTAAGTAAAATTCAGCGACTTTATCACGAATCTGTTGTTCGATCACCCGACGTAAAGGTCTTGCACCCATAGCCTCATCGTAGCCTTCATTGATCAACCACTCTTTAGCTTCAGGAGTGATGGTCAACGTCAAACCTTTCTTAGTCAAACTCTTATTTACATCATCGATCAACAAATCGACAATCTGATTCAAATCCGTTTTATCCAAATGACTGAACTCAACGATGCCGTTGAATCTGTTCAAGAATTCTGGACGGAAGTATGGAGCTAATTTGTCCATCAACTTCTGGTCCTGATCACTGTCGTTACCAAAACCAGCGTTTGACGTCGCAATCACGATAGTATTTTTGAAATCAACGACATTGCCTTGTCCATCAGTCAAACGACCGTCATCCATGACTTGCAATAACAGTGTCAAAACTTGTGGATTGGCCTTTTCGATCTCATCAAGCAAGACGATCGAATATGGATTGCGTCTTACCTTCTCAGTTAAGGTATTACCATTATCTTCGTATCCGACGTAACCTGCAGAAGTTCCAATCAATTTTGAAACGGCTGTCAGGTCAGAATATTCAGACATATCCAAACGGATGATTGCATCTTTATTGCCGAACATATCACTAGCTAACTGTTTAACTAGTTCAGTCTTACCAACGCCAGTTGGTCCAACAAATAAGAAACTACCGATTGGACGATTACCTTCATCAAAGCCAGCCCGATTTCTTCTGATTGCCCGAACGACCATATCGACAGCTTCATCTTGACCAATGACCTTGCTCTTGAGACGTTGTCCCATCCCTTTCAACCGTTCGATATCACTAGTGCCCATTTGAGAAACTGGAACACCGGTCAATCTTTGAACGGATTCAGCAATATCATTGACAGTGGCAACTGCTTCATCTGGTTTTTTGTCGTTGCTATCTAATTTCGTTTGAAGGTCAGCAATCTGTTTCTTCAGATCAGCCGCCTTTTCAAAGTCCTCTTTTTTAGCTGCTTGATCCTTTTGAGTTTCAGCTGTCTTCAAAGTCTTTTCTAAACTGACTTTATCTGTAACTGGATGTTTAGCAGCCAAATGAGCCGCCGTCATGTCAATGAGATCAATTGCTTTATCAGGCAACGATCTTTGTGGCAAGTATTGGACTGAATAATCTACCGCTGCCTTTAAAACTTCATCGGGCAACTTTACATGATGATGATCTTCATAGGCTTTACGCAAGCCTTTCAAGATTGCTACTGAAGCATCTTTAGAAGGTTCATTGATCGTTACATCATTGAATCTTCTAGCTAAAGCGGCGTCTTTCATAATCGTATTACGATACTCGTCTTGAGTCGTAGCACCAATGATCGATAAATCTCCCCGACTTAAAGCTGGTTTGATAATATCAGCTAACCCTTTACTACCGGCATCTCCACCAGTAGCGCCGGTGCCAATGATCTGCTGGATCTCATCAAAGAAGAGCACGACATTTTTAGCCTTTTTAACTTCTTTGATCAAATTTTGTACATTCTCTTCAAAGGAACCCCGGTACTGAGTACCGGCTTCTAATGAAGAAAGATCAACTGAAATGATTTGTTTGTCTTTGATAGCTTCTGGCACGTCACCTTTAACAATAGCTTGTGCTAAACCTTCAACAACTGCGGTTTTACCAACACCAGCATCACCAACTAAAATTGGATTATTTTTCGTCCGCCGACTTAAGATCTCAGCTGTCTCCTGAATCTCTTGATCACGACCAATAACTGGATCGAGCAAACCATCACGAGCTTCTTGTGTTAAATTACGCCCTAATTTGCCCAAGACACCTTGGTCCTTTTTATTATTGTTAGTTTGTTCTTCCACCGGCACTTCTCTGCCAGCGGTTCTTTCTTTTTGATATTCTGCTAATTCTTCTGGAGTTAATTCATGACCATTGATGTAGTACTTAGTCCCTGAATTACCCTGTGAATTTGAATTCATGAATCTATTAAATAAATCATCCATGTTGTTGTTTGAGAATGGATCTTCGTCCCAAAATGATCTAGCCATATATAAAAAGCCTCCCTCATTTGAGATAGTGCATCTCCAATTCACGTAAAACTTTCCACATTTCCAAGTCTTGTGCCTTGGCGATGGCATCTATATCTCGAATATTGATTGATGTCGCGGAAGATTGTTTTTTATTGAAGGACTTGTGAAGGGTCGTGTATCCATAACCACTCTTTTTAGCTATTAAATAAATAGATAAATGTCTATCCTCCAAATATGATTTGATATCTATTTCCATAATTCTTATCCTCCACAAATAATATTATAACACATCTGTGATATATTACAAGTGTGACATACCACAAAAGTGAATTATTTTCTTACTGTTGATTATACAACAATTTGTTAAAATATAGGTGATACTCTAAATATTAATATAGCCGGTGATCGAATGAAAAAATTAATGAAAACTGCTGAAAAGCTAGAAAAGGTCTATGAACAATTTGACCTCCTCAACTTTCGAGCCCACAAGGCCATACCACTAACCTTTAATAAAAAGGATAGCCGACAATTATTACCTCAAAACAAGCGGCTATACTTTACTTATCGCTACTTGGATAAAGAAAAAACCCGTTTGACTAATCTCTTGCTCAGTCAAATGATCGATGTTAAAAGTTCTGTTTTTCAAACAAAGCCGATGTTACATCCTCAATTTATCGACAAAGGATTGAAACTGAAAAACATTGATGAAAACCATCGTCAAACATCTTCTAAAACTCCACGAAGAAACCGCAAGATCAATAAAATAAAGCAACTTATCGCACTGATCGATGATGAAGATTTAACTTTGAGCCGTGGTTACTTGAACCAATTCTTGATCCTAGCTTATGAAAATTTCCCTAAACTGATCGATCAACGTTCAGACAAATATCAGTCTGAGGAATTGCTCAATAATCTCGATTTTCGAACCAGATTAATGCAATTTGATTATGATCGCTACCTGTATGAAGAAAATTTTCAAACTGAAAGCTTCTTGAAATTTTTAGTTTATAGTTGTGTCAAACGTGTTCCAAGTTTTGTCCGTTCCTACGATGCTCGAGAGATTTGTCCTGATGCTCAAAAAACTGGTTTCTCTGGTATCGCCTATGAAATCGAGATCGATGGCATCAAGGAATGTTATGTGACTTTCAAAGGTACCGAAGCCGATATGGATTATACTGAACATTCACGTAGTAAACGGATGGAAAAATATATCCTCGAGGGTTATAAAGATTGGGATTACAACGTCAATGCCATTTTAGTTGGCGATACTGTCGATCTTGATCAAATGTCAGTTGCTCAAGATTTCATTGCTTATTTGCAGGCACATTTACAAAAAAACTGTCATTTATACGGCTTGGGGCATTCATTGGGTGGGCATTTTGTTCAGACACTGCAGTTAGTCGAAAATTGCTTTGATGCTGGTTATACAATGAATTCAGCTCCCGTCCAATTGAAACAAATTCAAATATTAAAACCAGATCTGTTGTCCAAAGAGAATTGGAAAACTTTATTTGCTTTAACGGAAAGTAAGTCAATCACAGTCGATTTAAACAAGCAGATTCAAAAATTATTGCCTCGAGAATACTCAGAGATCATCAATCAAGCTTTTGAACAAGATATGACCCAGATATTCTATGAATTACCATATACGATCTGGATCGGTCAAAAATGGGAATACAATTTTTCCGAATGGAAGTATCCTTTTGAGATTCATCCTAGACGTTATTTATCCCAAGCTGAGGTCAATTCTTATCAACGTTTCTTTGCGGAATTATTTGTATATACGAAAAATTCGGCCACTGGACGGCAAATTATGCGTAAGAGTGCTGACTTTGCATTTGACCGTTTTAAATTGCTGAGAAAGGATATCAATAAGCCTGAGACCTATAAATTCTTCTTTGACTACGCCAATTACATGTACAATTCTGGCTTTTTCAAAGACAAGCCTAAAGTTGTGACCGATTATTTAAAGAAAGACATTGATACTATTGTTTGGAAAAGCTCTCGACGAGAATGGCCATTTTTGAGGAGCATCAATTCTGATATGTTTGAATTGGCGATTTATTTCCATATTATTGATGGTTCAAAACATTTTATGAAACGTACTCCTAAATTTAAACAATAAGACAACAAAAAAGGCTTGGAGAAATTCTCCAAGCCTTTTGATTTATCTGATTATAGACGTTTGTTTAATTCTTTACCTAATTCTTCAAAACCTGGTTTGCCAAGAAGTCCAAACATGTTCTTCTTGTATGCTTCAACACCTGGTTGGTTGAATGGGTTGATACCATTCAAGTAACCTGAGATTGAAACGGCTGCTTCAAAGAAGTAGATCAAGTAACCTAAGGTGAAGGCATTTTGTTCTGGGATATGAACGCTCATTACGGGAACGCCACCATCAGTATGAGCAAGTACCACACCTTCGTAAGCACGCTTGTTAGCGAAGTCCATTGTCTTACCTTCAAGATATTTCAAACCATCAAGGTCTTTTTCTTCTGAAGGGATCTCAAGGTCATGGCGAGGTTTGTCAATCATAACGACAGTTTCCATCAAGTTACGACGACCTTCTTGAATGTATTGACCTAATGAGTGCAAGTCAGTTGAGAAGTTAGCTGATGAAGGATAAATACCTTTTTGGTCCTTACCTTCTGATTCACCCATTAATTGTTTCCACCATTCACCAAGGTATTGCAAGTTTGGTTCATAGTTTTCAAGTAATTCAGTTGTGTAACCTTTACGGTACAAAATGTTTCTCAATGCTGCATATTTGTAAGCATCGTTCTTTTCGATATCAGCAGATGAATAATCCTCACGAGCTGAAGCAGCACCTTCCATCAACTTGTCGATGTCAATACCAGCTACGGCAACAGGTAACAAACCAACAGCAGAAAGAACTGAGAAACGACCACCTAAGTCATCAGGAACAACGAATTCTTCATAACCTTCAGCATCAGATTCACTCTTAAGTGCACCCTTAGCACGGTCAGTAGTAGCGAAAATACGTTCTTTAGCGCCTTCCTTACCATATTTTTCAACCAATTTAGCCTTCAAAATACGGAATGCAATTGAAGGTTCAGTAGTTGTTCCTGATTTGGAAATAACATTGATACTGAAATCACGATCACCGATCACGTCGATTAAATCTGAAAGGTAGTTAGGAGAAATTGAGTTACCAGCAAAGTAAACTTCTGGAACATCTCGCTTATTCTTAACATTGTAAAATGATGAACTTAAGAAATCGATAGCCATTCTAGCACCGAGGTATGAACCACCGATACCAATACCTACGAAAACTTCTGAGTTCGATTGGATTTTTTTAGCAGCTTTTTTGATACGTGCAAATTCATCTTTATCATAATTTACAGGTAGATCAAGAAATCCACGAAAGTCATTACCAGCACCAGTACCTTCACGTAGTTCTGTGTCGGCAGCAGTAACCATTGCTTGCATTTCACCAAGTTCGTTTTCATGAACGAACTTGCCTAATTTTGAATCATCAAATTTAATATGTGTCATTTCTTTTCCTCCATATCTCTTAAACTAGATTAATCATTTTTCACTGAAATTTCAATTGTTTTACATGTTTTTTAACAATATGACAAATAAAATATAACAGAAATCCGATAGCAGTTCCAATTGTGTTGGATATTACGTCATCAATATCGCTGACTCCAGTCTGAAGCAAGAATTGGAACGTCTCAATAGAAACTGAGATCAATGCTCCAATTATGACCACACGGATAAAGCCTCGATTTTTCTCGAGCAGAGCCGGGATAAAAAATCCCATCGGGACGAACCACATGATATTGCCATAAAGATTGTACAAGAAATCAAGGATCGACGTTCCATTAAGAAGCTTAAAGGTTTCCACTAATGGTGTAAAATTGACATCTGACAGCGGTAGATCCCAATACAACTTGAACTGCCAAGGGAAATAACCATCCCGAAAGACAGTTAAAAAGTATAGTAAGAAAACATAAAAAGCAAAAACCGTTAGCCAAAACTCATGACTCACGACTGGTTTTTTGTGCTTCCATTTCAGCCAAATAATCCGTAAGATGATAAAGAATAACGTGTATAATATAGCTTTATCAACACCAAAAAAGGATAAACGGATCAAAGGAAAATGATTTATTCTTGTTGAATATAAATTTGCTATATAACTGTATAGCGGTCCTAAAAATATCATTTTTTTATTCTCTCACAATTTTTATTGGATTCGTATTATACTTTTTTATAAGCATGCAACTTAATAATAATTCAACATAGCTATTATTTTAAATTATAAAGGATTTTTTATGCGCAAAATACAGAATTTTCTAAATAAACGTCTCGGTTTTATGACTTTATTGATTTTTTTCCTATGGATCAAAACTGTCATCGCCTACTACATTGATTTTTCATTAGGTGTTGCCGACCCTATTCAACATTTTATTTTGATCATCAATCCAATCGCAACTTCAGTCTTGCTGTTAGGGTTTGCTCTTTATATCAATCGAGCGAAGATCTCATACATCGTAATGGGCTTGATTTACTTTTTAGAATCAGCCCTTTTATACGGTAATATTTTGTATTATCGTGAATTCACAGATTTTTTGTCATTCAATACCATCGCCGGTGCTGGAAAAGTTTCCAAAGGTCTAGGTGCCAGTGCTTCCAACATGGCGAGTTATCATGACATCATTTACTGGATCGACTTCATAATAATTTTAATCTTATTTCTAACACATTTCATTAAAATCGATAAACGTCCTTTCAGAAAATTAAATGCCTTCGCCATCACGATGACAGGTTTGATGCTTTTCTCACTAAACCTGATGTTGGCTGAATGTAATCGTCCCCAGCTTTTAGGTCGAACTTTTGATCGAGCTTATATCGTTAAATATCTCGGTTTCAATTCATATTTAGGTTACGACTCAATCAAAACAGCTCAAAATAGCCAAGTCCGTTCAAGTGCTGTCGGGACCGATATGGACAACGTCTTACAATACACGACTGACCACTATGCGGCCCCAAACCCTAAGTACTTTGGCAAAGCTAAGGGAAAAAATATCATCATCATTCATCTAGAAAGTTTTCAACAATTTTTAATTGGTCAAAAAGTCAATGGTCAAGAAGTAACTCCATTCTTAAATAGTCTTTATAATGATAAAAACACCATGTCCTTTGATAACTTCTTCCATGAAGTTGGTCAGGGTAAAACTAGTGATGCGGAAACGATGCTTGAGTCTGGTCTTTATGGTTTACCCGAAGGTTCCTTCTTTACTAGTTTAGGAACAAGCAATACTTTCCAAGCTGCCCCTGCTATCCTAGGTCAAAAAGAGGGCTACACGAGTGCAGTCTTTCATGGTAATATCGGTAGTTTCTGGAGTAGAAACGATGTTTACAAGAATATGGGTTATGACTATTTCTTTGATAAATCGTACTATGATCAAGATGTCCAAAACTCGACCATGGAATATGGGATGAAAGATAAAATATTCCTCTCCGAAAGTGCCAAGTACCTTGAACAGCTCCAGCAACCGTTTTATGCTAAATTCATTACTGTCACTAATCACTATCCCTTCCAGCTACCTGACGAAGATGCCAGCAATGATGGATTTGTTAAGCCTGATACTGATAACGATGTCGTCAATGGCTATTTTGAAACTGCCCACTACTTGGATAGTTCACTACAAGAATTTTTCCAATATTTGAAAGACAGCGGTATTTATGACAATTCAATGATTGTCTTATATGGTGACCATTATGGCCTATCCAACTCGCAGAATCCGGCACTGGCTCCGTTACTGGGGTATAATGCTGATACTTGGAACAATTTCAACAATACTCAGCTACAACGGGTACCTTTTATGATTCATATGAAGGGACTCAAAGGTGGTGTCAACCATACTTACGGTGGTGAGATCGATGTCTTGCCAACTATCTTGCATTTGGCGGGGATCAATACCAAACAATATATTCAAGTCGGTACTGATCTACTTTCGAAGAACCACAGTTCGATCGTGGCCTTTAGAAATAAGAATTTCGTGACACCACACTACACTGTCTTGAAAAATTCAAATGATGGCTACAATGTCTACAGCAATAAAACTGGCGAAGAGATCGATTTGAGTACTAATCCAAACTTGAAGGCTAAGGTCAAGAAATGGCAAAAAGCTGTCAATCAAAAGTTGCAGATCTCTGATACAGTCAACAACAAAAATCTGTTAAGATTTTATACACCCAATGGTTTTGAACCAATCGATCCTAAAAATTATAATTACCAAAATGAGATCAATCATTTGCTTGATACTCGGTCCGCACTGGGACTGAAATCGACAAGTATTTATTCGAAGAATAATAATCAATCAACTACGTCGATGTATCACACTGATGCACCTGAATTAGGTGGCGACAGATCTTCGATCGATAATTGGGATTACTTTAAAAAGAACCAAAAAAATCAACAATAGTGTATAAAAATAGCTCTATAATTTCGTTTGTAACGACAATTATCGAGCTATTTTTTAATTCATTCGGGCATTGTTGACCTTGTGTTCAAATCCTTTATCAAAGAATCTAACTACGAAGGTACTACCAACATTTTCCTTACTAGCAACCTCAATCTCGCCACCATGGTTTTCAACCAATTGATGGACGATTGACAGGCCTAGTCCTGATTCACCGTATTTACGGTTCTTTCGTGAAGGATCAGCTTTATAATACCGATCCCAGATATTTTTAACTTGATCAGACGACATCCCGACCCCAGTATCTTGAATCTTAAAGACTGAAGCGTGATTCTCGTCTTCACGATAGCCTCTAACAACGATTTCACCATTATTAGTAAACTGGATCGCGTTCTGAATAATATTGAACATAACTTGAGTGAACCGGTCATAATCGGCATAGGTATTCAATTTTTCTTTTGGCGTCTCAAGTGTCAATTTATCGTTCGACTCGCCCGCTTTCTTTTGCAATTGCGAAACGATATCGTTCAGTGGCGTGTTAGCGTCAAAGACCCGTTTAGCTAAAGTGATTTGGTTTGTCCTAATCTTCTCGTAATCGAGATTCTCATTGACTAATCTGATTAAACGATTGGTTTCATTTCGCATCAATTCGATGCTTTGCCCCTTCGATTCTTCAGGGATAGCATCATAAGCAAGTCCTTCCAACAAACCGTTGATAGTCGTCAATGGCGTTCTCATCTCATGAGAGGCATCGGCCATGAATTCCTTACGACGTTGCTCTTGTCGCTTGATCTCTTTGTCAGAAGCTTCTAGTGACCTAACCATGGTATTGAAATCATTCGCAAGATCGTCTAATTCATCACGATTACGACTCTCAATATGAACAGAGAAGTCATTATTGGCAACTCGACGAGTCGCACTCCGCAAACGGTTGATCCGATTGACTTGATATCGAGACAACAAGAAACTCAAAATGATTGCAGCTAACAATGAGATCAACAAGGCAATATAGAGCCGATTGTTTATCTGACCAATATTAGTCTGCAATTGACTCACATCTGAACCTGCCCAAACAGCCGCGACCAGCTTCCCTTTGTGGAACCAAGGAGTCAAGACATAAACATAATTAACATTAGTCTTCTCCCGTAAAGCCGGGTTCCCACTCTCATCAACATGACGCTGAATATTACGGATAGTCTTACCTTGTTTCAATTTTTTCCAGTAATTACTTGGTAAACTAGCCGTGATGCCATCACGTAAAGTTGGATAAACTTGCTGATTTCGATAATTGAAGATAGCAAATTGAACATTCCGGTCAGACAAAACTTGTTCGACCATCTGAATGTTTTCACCAGTAATATTATGAAATTGACCAGTGTTTTTATCTACTTTTAAAGCAATCTTCTCTAAATTCCCAGCATAACCTTCGAGATCTCGATAGGTCCGGTTATACTCCCAAGTCGTTGAAGTGCTAGTAACGGTATACAAAATAATTCCTAAAGTCGTCAAGATAACGACTAAAAAGCTCAGCATATTTTGATAAATTAATTTCATTCTTTATTGGCCTTTACTTCAGAATCATCAAATTTGTAACCAACACCCCAAACAGTCTCAATCACTTGTGGTCCAACTTTTTCGATTTTCTGACGTAGTTTTTTGATGTGAGCATCGACAGTCCGCTCTTCACCAAAGTAATCATAATCCCAAACTTGTTCGAGCAATTGTTCACGTGAAAAGACCCGTTTAGGCTTGCTAGCCAAAGTCTTTAAAAGATCGAACTCTTTTGGTGTCAAATCAGGGATCTCTTTACCACCAAGATAAGCTTCACGTGTATCAGCATTCAATTGGAAGAAGCCAGTGTCGATATCAAATTGATTGTAATCATCTTCAGTCTCATTTGAATTATTGACGCTATTTTTTGAAGCTTCTTCAGCAATATTTTCGCTCCGGCGGTGAATGGCTTTGATCCGAGCAATCAAAGTGATGGGACTGAATGGCTTAGTGACGTAATCATCAGCACCAAATTCGAGTCCTAGCACTTGGTCACTTTCACTGTCACGGGCGGTCAACATAATCAAAGGGACAGTTTTAGAAACGTTCCTGATCTCTTTAGCAACTTCCATCCCGTCTTTTCCGGGCAAGTTGAGGTCCAAAGTGATCATGTCCCATTCGTCAGCTGCAGCATTGAATTTATCCATCGCCTCATTCCCATCATAAGCAAAGGTGACATCCCAGTTTTCCTTTTGGAAAAACATGCTCATCATTTCGGAAACTGATTTGTTATCTTCTATCATTAGTAATTTCATTCGATAATCTCCTATCGGTTTTAAGTAAAACTTGTTAAGATGTAATAAGTCAAAAATTTTATTAAATTGGTGAATACTTTGCACAAAAATTATAAGGGAACCGTCTTTTTCGATTTAGATGGAACATTAATGAATGCTCAATCTCAAATCGACGATTCCGTTGCTACAGCCGTTCATGAACTCCACGACAACGGTTATCTACCAGTTATTAGCACCGGACGTTCAACTAATGAGTTGCAACATGTTCTTGGACCCACAGGTATTGACACCTATATCACATTAAACGGTGCTTATATCGAATCTGAGGGTACAGTTGTTTACGAAAGTAGCTTGGATGACCAAACAATTGAGTCTGTGCTTGAAACTGTTGATAAATTTGGTGATACTTTGGCTATGCATACCAAAGATACAACGAAAGTTTACTCTGATAAACCAATCGTGACAGAATTTTATAATTCCGTCCATATTGAAAGACCAGAAATCGACCCAAACTTTTATAAACATAATATCATTCCAATGATCATCGTTATCTCTAACGAAGGTCCGGAACGCTATCAAAAATTATTCCCGGGCTTGAATTTCTTCAAGACAGGTAAATATTCTATCGATACTGTGAAAAAAGATGTTTCTAAGATGCACGGTATCAAGCATCTTCTTAACGGTCTCGACTTGGAAAACAAACCAGTTTACGCCTTTGGAGATGGCGCTAATGATGTACCGATGATTGAATTTGCTGACCATGGTGTTGCCATGGCCAATGGAATCGATGAAGTCAAAGAATTAGCTGAATTCATTACCACTGCTAATACCGATAACGGAATCGTCAACGGTTTAAAACACTTCGAGTTAATTTAAAATTAAAATCAATCATAACAAAATGGGACCTTCACAATGTGGAGTGTCCCATTTTTTAAACCGACAATCCACTAGGCTCATTACTGGTTTTGTTAATTAAGTGTACAACTTAATCACCCATTAACAAAATGGTTTTTCTACTTCAGAACAACGACTTTCCCCATCATATGCCCTGCTTCGACTAATTCCGTGGCTTGCTTAATATTATCAATATTGAATCCGTGAAAAACTTTTGTCGTCGTCGACTGAATCTTGCCATCATCAAGATCAGTGGCTAATTTTGTAAGATATTCGCCTTGTTGAGCCATTTCTGGCAATTTAAAGAAGGCTTTAGTAAACATCCATTCCCATTTGAAGTCAACCGATTTTTGTTTTAATTCAGCAACTTTTGATTCACGCAAATTAGTGATCGTCGCAAAAATACCCAATGGCTTGATCAATTCAACGATTTCCTTGAAATGTGGATCATTGTCACTCAAACCAATGATATAATCATAATTATCAATCCCGAGGTCATGTGATTGTACAACGAGATCCTGGTGATGATCAATAGTATAATCAGCACCTAATTTTTTGACCCAAGCAATTTTTTCATTTGAGGAAGCAGTCGAAACAACCTTCAGTCCCGCTTGATGAGCCAATTGAGTCATTACTGAACCGACTCCACCAGCACCGTTGATGATCAAAATAGTCTGGTCAGAATTATCAGCTTTAGCGTCAACTTGTAATTTCTCGTATAACAACTCACTGGCCGTTAATGTTACTAGTGGCATTCCCACACTATTTTCGATCGATCTCTTCCTAGGAGCTAAGGCAGCAATGTTTTGGTCGACTAATTCGTATTCCTGGTAACTGCCGTCACGTGAATAGTCTCCAGCATAAAAGACCAAGTCTCCTTTATGAAATTTCGTTACCTTGGGACCAACATCGACGACTTTACCGTAACCGTCATAACCAAGTACCTTAGGTCCATTGATTTCGTCAGTCAATTTCTTTCTAGTTGCAATATCAACTGGATTGATCGAGATCCCCTCGACCTCGACTAAAATATCATTTTCTAATGGTACAGGAGTAGCCTCATCAAATTCGGATAAGCTGTTCAATGTGCTATCAGTCATGCCAAATATTTTCATGGTAGTACCTCCTCGATGACTCCATTTTACAACAAATCTTCTTATAATTTTTAATGAGTGAACTTCTTGATAACTAAAATATCCGTCAGCTCAAATTACGCGAACTGGCGGATATTTTTTGTTGCTTATAGTTACTAATAAAATCGTGCTATTTAGCCAACGATTCCAACTGTTGCACTAGTTATTCCATAAGAAGGAACGGCATTATTTGGCATTGCTACATCGATCTGATGTGGATTTGAATTGGCAAAAGTACCGGTATCATTAACCGTCTTATACCAAACATCACCTTGTGCAGTAGTGATCTTGATCTTGGTACCGCGTGGCAATACGCCTAAATTGGCGGCTACACCATCATAACCCATGTTTGAGCCTAAGACAGCTGGATCATAAAAACTTACTTTAAATGTCCCAACATTTTGAGTAGCAGGAGCAGCACTAGCTGCCTCGACTTCTGGTGTAGCAGCCTCTTGTTCCGGCTGTGCTACTGGTTCTGGTGAAGCTACTGGAGCTTGTTCTGACGTAGCTTCTGCTGGTTCTTCAGTTTCTTCGACTGGGACCTCAGGCATACTGAAATCTTTTTCACTCCCCTTGATCCCTGGCATGAATTCTTTGTCACCAGGTAACGAAACTTTTTTATTTAGTTTAGTTTGATCTTGTTCTGTATTTAAATGGTTACCTGCGATGGCATCTGAAACGCTTACACTATTTTCAACTTGGGTATTTTCATCTGCTACAGCATATGCATTTGCTGAATATCCCATAAAACTTACAAATAAAATCCCCGCGAAAAATAAGGCATCTAATTTAAATTGCTTTATCAACTAATCCCTCCGATTTGTTTAACAACGTAGATGACTATACAAGATTTTTATTTCAGTTGTATTACATAGAGAATAAATAACATTGCATATAGATTAGTTTTGTAACAATTATGTAAACTCAAACATTTAATTGAAAATATTTTCAAATTAAATGATATTTGTCTATTATTTGAAGACACCAGTTCATTTTTGTAATCTACTTCATATGTTAAATTTGACAGTATAAATTCATATTTGAAATGAATATCAAAAAATTTTTTTCAGATTTACGAGAACAATCTTTTGTTTAAAAAAACCTTTTATGCTAATTTGAAGTTAACCTAATAAATTGGAGGAAAGTTTATGTCAAAAAAAATCGCTGTTTTAGTCGGAAGTCTTCGGACAGGATCATATTCTAAGCAAATTGCTAAGAACATGATGAACCTATTCCCAGAAGGATATACACCAGAAATTATCGAGATCGGTGATCTACCTCTTTACAATGAAGATATCGATACTGAGGAAAGTACTCCAAAAGAATACACTGAATTTAGAAACAAATTAGCTGATATTGCCGGTGTTTTGTTCGTCACACCAGAATACAACCGTTCAGTACCAGCTGCTTTGAAGAATGCCTTGGACGTTGGTTCTCGTCCATACGGTCAAAGCATGTGGGATAAGAAGCCAGCTGCTATCGTGAGTGTTTCACCCGGTGCCATCAGTGGATTCGGTGCCAACCACCACTTACGTCAATCATTAGTCTTCTTGAATATGCCAGTCGTTCAACAACCAGAAGCCTATATCGGTAACGTAACTGACCTTCTAGATGACAATGGCAATGTTAATGAAGGAACAAAAGGATTCTTAAAGAGCATCGACGATGCTTTAGTTGACCTAATCAATCGTTTCGACGACTAATTATCAATCAATAGTTTTTCGCCTACGATCAGTTGATCAACTACTAAACAAGCCACCAATTCGAATTTGAATTGATGGCTTGCTTTTTTTTGGACAAATCAGTTGTCCTAATTATTTAATTTGAAAGTAACTTTTAAGGCTTTCAGGATCATTTAAGGGAGTAGCCGCTTGGTCAACTAAACTAGCGAAGCGGTCAGTCTTCATTACGACTTTCAAAATATTGAAAGCAGATTTTTGAAGATCTCCCAAATATAATTTGTTATTGTCTTTCCAATGACCGGAGATCAAAACCTTATGATCATTGACGATTTGGGCTGTCCCAGCAAAAATCATCTCAGCGATACTATCATCTAATTGCTGACTCTTGCCCAGATTGATAGCAACAACGGCCTCACCGGATTGATCAGGCACAAAATCGTTCCACAATTCTTTAGTCTTAACACTCATACTTGCGATATCAAACACCCGACGAGATTTAATGACACCATTTTCGTCAAATTCCGGTGCAAGGTTTGATATTCCGGCTTCGACCTTATCTTGATTTGCACCTGGCATGACTAGATCATTACCAGCATGAAGTCCTTCCACTGGATCAGCTAAACTGAACCAATCAGTCATGACTAATCCTTTGAAATGCCATTCGTCGCGCAAAATGTTAGTCAATGAATCAAAGTTTTGACCGGCAAAAGTCCCATTGACCTTGTTGTAAGAACTCATCACGGCCATTGGTTGAGATGTTTCAACAGCAATCTTGAAGTTCTTCAAGTAGATCTCGCGCAAAGCTTGTTCACCGATGATACTATCTCCAGTGTTACGCTTCGTCTCTTGGTTATTGCCCAAGAAATGCTTGATAGTTGCTCCGACACCAGGATTCAACTGAACACCGTTGACCTCAGCTGCAGCAATGGTACCTGACAAAACAGGATCCTCTGAATAATATTCGAAGTTTCTACCACCAAGTGGATCACGATGGATGTTCATACCAGGAGCTAACCAGATCGTGACACCAAACTCTTTCATTTCTTCACCAACGGCTTTACCAACTTGTTTGATCAAGTCGACATCCCAGGTTTGAGCTAATAGAGTACCAATTGGCCAAGCAGTAGCGTATTGAACTTGAGTATTCCCGTCATCATCTTGATATTTCGGTGTTAATCTCAAGCCAGCTGGTCCATCCGCATTGACAGTTGCGGGGATCTTATAAGTATCATTTGAATAAGTCTGACCGGCAGCACCAGGCACATCTTGTGCTGCGTTACCGACGATACTTCCCATTTGTTCCGGTTGTAAGATACCTTCGACTAATTTGATCAATTCCTTTTGGGGCAATTGAGCGACAAACTGTTGTAATGAAACTTTTTTATTGTAAACATCAATCAAAGTTGATGAAGGCAACTTCTCAACTTGGTCAACGATCTCTTCGCGACCATTACCAGGCAGACCATCTTCGTGATCAGAAATCGTATGAACGATATTTTTATCTTGATAATTAACAATCGTTGGTTCATCAAAATTGACAGCTTTTAAAATAAAGAACGGAACTTTATCAGCTTGAACGATCTTAACGTTATTGCTCCGTAAAACTGTTGGATCATTTTCGGGAACTAATTTATGTTTGTATTGCTTAACGATGACTTCTTCATCGAGTCTAAATTCACCAACGACCTGTGTCTTCTTAGAACTATTACCAACCCGAATAATGTAGATCCCTGGTACTAGAACTTCAGCTGCCCGACTTTCATCAAAACTAGCCAAATTTTTAACTGGGATCGACATCTCTAGTTCCTGTTCCTCATCAGGACGGAGATCTTTCGTCTTCACATAACCTTGCAAACTTTGATAAGGCGTTGGAATATCTGATTGAGGATTGGAAACATACAATTGAACGACTTCAGAACCATGATAGTCTTCGCCAATATTCTGCACTTTGATCTTCAATTGGATTGATTGTTCATCAACATGAATCTTGGGCACTTCGATGAAGAATTTGGTATAACTCATCCCATAACCAAATTCATATCTTGGTTTAATATTGAAACTATCGAAATAACGGTAACCAACATAAATCCCTTCTTGATAATGAGGATCTTGTTGGCCAAAACTATTAGCTGAATAGTAATCGCGATATTCTTTAGCCCAGGTATCAGTCAATTTGCCCATTGGGGTAACGCTGCCATCCAAAACGTCAGCTATTGCCAATCCAGCATCCATTCCTGGTTGTGACACTAATAAAACACTATCCAGTAGAGGACATTGCTCAATGAAGGACGTATCGATCACGCCACCAACGTTCAAGAGGACAACGCTATCTTGGTAAAATTGACTCATAGCTTGAATATTTGACAATTCATTGTCAGTCAGTTGATAGTCACCTGGCTTGTTCTCACGGTCCTGGCCCTCACCAGCACTACGCGAAATAACGTAAATACCAGTCTTAGCCGGTGAAAAATCACTGACCTCAGGATCATCCATTGCAAAAGCTGGTGCCAAAACGGATAATTCTGAGTCTTTATATTGATCATAATATTCATCGCGACTTTTATGAAAGGCTCGTTTGAAACGGTTCAACCAACCTTGAGAAGTGATCTTAAAGCCTTTTTTCAGAAGGCCTGATTCAATATTGATAACACTTCTTTGATTGACATCACCGGAACCAGTTCCACCTTTATAAGTTGCAAAAGCCCCACTACCATACAAAGCCACAGACTTATTTTTGATCGGTAAGACTTGATTATTGTTCTGAAGCAAAACCATCCCTTGCGCAGCAACCTGACGAGATAATTCTGCGTTTCTGCTCTCTCTTTGAGACATTTCTTTTTCCATCTAATAATCTCTCCTTTGGTGGAAATCGTATCTAAGTCTAATTTTACACTTTCTGACTGGAAAATGAGGATAGAGAAATAAATGCCATGAATAATCTTGCAAAAAAATATCAAAAAAGTTCTGTGGAAAATTATTTTTCCACAGAACTGATTGATTCGTGTCATCTTCTAAGTAGGCTTTCATTCCAAAAAGCTTGGTTGTAAATAAGCTGGATTAGGATATTTATAAAATCCTTCGCCGGTGGCGACACCCATCTTACCTTTATCAATATAATCATTTTTGATCATATCCGCTAATTCTTTGTACTCAGGATCTGTTTGAGCAGCATTAGCCGTAATATCATAAGCAGTCTTTAATCCAACGATATCCAAGATTCCGAATGGTCCAAATGGAGCTTTGGTTGCTAGCATCCAGGTTTTATCGATTGTTTCGATATCGGCTACGCCTTTGGCCAATAGCATTTGGGCAGCATCTAAAAGTGGAACTAATAATGTATTTAAAACATAACCAGGTTGTTCTTTCTTCAACTTGATTGGGATCATTCCGATACCTTTGGCAAATTCGACTACTTGATCGTAAACTTCTGAGTCAGTCCATTTCGTCCCCATGATCTCAGCAGTATTGTTTTTCCAAATCTCATTAGCAAAATGAAGAGCTAAAAATTTTTCTGGACGTCCAGTAATTTCTGCAAATTGACTTGGAAATAAAGTCGAGGTATTAGTGGCAAAAATCGTCTTCTCATCTGCCACCTTAGCTAGTTCTTGATAGTAGCTTTCTTTGATGTCCATTCTCTCTGGAATGGCTTCGATAACTAAATCAGCGCCCTTAACGGCTTTTTCCAGATCAGTCTCATACTTCATGCTGGCTGGAACAGCTTGAGCGTTCTTAGCTGAAGTCGATAAGTCACGTAATAAAGTATATTTCAAGTTCGGTAAAATGGTACTTTCATAAACGCCTGGTTTTAAGAAAACATCCAGATGTTCGCCCTGACCTTGAACTTCATCTTGATAAGTCCGAGCCAGTCCTAACATCCGATCTTTAGCCTTGGCAATAACTTCATCATTAATATCATAGATCGTAACGTTGTATCCACGAAAAGCAGTTTGAAAAGCAATCTGACTCCCTAAAACACCACTACCGGCGATGGTGACATTTTTGATTGACATAAAAAACTCCTCCAGTCTATTAATAATACACTTGTAAGCGTTTACAGTATATCGAAATAATTTGCTTGAAGGCAAACACAAAGCCTTCTGTTCCGACAGAAGACTTAAATTATCGCAATTTGATTTTAAAACTGGCAATTACCGATGACAAAATGTTGACAAGTGATACTTTCGATTTGAATCTGTGAATCAATCAGTAATTGGAAAAGTGGATTAAGACTATCACTGCCACTGACCGTTAATTCAATCGGATCGTCCTTAGTGGCTAAATAGCCCCGGGCTTTCAATAGTTTTTGAGCAGTTTGGTCAGCATCAGTCCTTAAATAATAGACTTGAGCCGATTTATCCAGAAGATCAGCTAGCGAACCAGCGGTTACGACTGTCCCTTGATCTAAGACAACTACGTCATCGACCAAATTAGTAATCTCGGTCAGGTTTTCCGCAGTAATGACGACAGTTTGTCCAGCCTGTTTGGCCTTTTCAATTGATTCAGTAACCCTTTTTTGATCAGCCATATTCAGATGAACGAACGGCTCGTCCAAAATCAACATTTGTGGGTGATTTACCATCGCCAAAGCTAAGCCTAATTTTTGTTTCATTGCTAATGAATAGGAGCTAACTGGTTGAGACAAATAATCATTCATCTGGAAATAATCTGAAACAAACGCTATTTGTTGGTCAGCATCAGGACTATTGTCATATAATTTTAAGTGTTCCAAACCAGTAAAAAGTTGATAGAAACTTGGTGCTTGGATCAGTGCCCCAACATTTTGGACTTTAGGTTGATTATTACGATTGATTTGATTGCCAAACATTTCAATCCGGCCTTCATCAACTGAAGCCATCCCCATCATCGTGCGCAATAAGGTCGATTTGCCAGACTCGGAAGCGCCGACGATACCAATAACGTGGCCTTCTTCCATCGTCAAGTTGACATTTTTTAAAACAGTTTTCTTACCAAATGATTTTTGTAAATTAGTTATTTTTAAAATATTACCCATACTACCCTCATCAATCAATAAACTATAATGACCAGTTTAACAAGTCAGGCGGCTTTTACAAAACCAAGTGCTTATTTTTTTAAGATAAACTTGTTTACTAGCCAGCTGATCAACAATACCAAAGCAATCACGATGATTGCAATGATTATTTCATTGATCCAGAAACTTAGGTTAAATCCATGGGCCAAAAATTTCAAGATTGGATCGTTTAAAGCTAAAAACAAAATAATTGTTATAATTATGTACATGGTGGATTTATTCATGTTTGACCTCCTGAAAAGTATTATAACAATTTAGAAAGTAAGAGATGAAGTTATGTTAAATTCAAAACATGTGGCAATTTACGTTACTGGTGGGATTGCTGCCTATAAGGCTCTGAATGTCGTCAGGGCTCTGAAGAAAAATAAAGCTGAAGTCCAAGTGGTGATGACTAAATCCGCACAAGAATTTGTTCAGCCACTGACTTTTGCGACTCTGAGCCAAAATCCGGTGCTAACTGATAATTTCACTACCCAGTCGGCCAATAATGATTTCATCCCTCACATCAAATTAGCTCGTTGGACTGATTTAGCAGTCGTGGTTCCTGCTACAGCAAACTTTATCGGTAAAATGGCCAACGGAATCGCGGATGATTTGGCTAGTACTGCCTTGATGGCAACTGAAGCCAAAAAGCTGGTCTTCCCAACTATGAACACCAGTATGTGGGAATACCCACCTGTTCAGACAAATATCAAAGTCCTTGAAAATGCTGGTATCACAGTCGTTTCTCCTGACAGTGGCTTTTTAGCCGAAGGTGAAGTCGGCAAAGGACGTTTGCCTGACCTCAAACATATTATGGCAGCAATCGAGGACCAATTTGCCGAAAGCTTTTCTCTAGCCGGAAGTAAAATAGTCGTCACCGCAGGAGGTACCAAAGAACCACTTGATCCTGTGCGTTATATCGGTAATAATTCCTCAGGTAAAATGGGTATCGCAATGGCTGAACAGGCCGCTCAATTAGGTGGACAGGTCACACTATTGTCAACTGTTCCCTATATCAGTCATCTACCCAATTTAACAGTCGAAAGGATCTCTTCAGCAGCAGATTTGTTAAAACGATTGTTAGAACTATTTCCCAAGATCGATGTCTTGGTTATGGCAGCCGCTGTCGCCGACTTTCGACCAGTTAGTGTGTCAGATCAAAAAATCAAGAAGACTAGCGACAACGATCATTTAAACATTGAGTTGGTCAAAAATCCTGATATTTTAAAGACTATTGCGACTGATAAAAAAAATCAATTTGTCGTTGTTTTTGCTGCTGAAACTCAAGATGTAATTAAAAACGCCGAGAAAAAATTGCAGACAAAAAATGCCGACGTAATCTTGGCCAACGATGTTTCTCGTTCTGACGCTGGCTTTAACGTCGACACTAATCAAATAACTTTAATAACCGCAGATAAGCGACCAGATAATTGGCCATTGCTTACTAAGAAGCAAGTTGCTCAAAGATTCTGGCAATATTATCACTCTTTAAAAAATTGACACTAGTTATTAATTACTTGGGAGTTTCGTTTTTTCCATAATAAACTGGTTGATGACTATCTAAAGTAGTTTTTTGTAGCCACTGACTGATCTGGCGTCCGAGATTTTCAGACATTGGCTTTGACGCCTTTATCTGTTCCAGACTGATTTTATCAACATGAACTCCAGAAGTTATAGTACAACTGCCAGGAAGTTGTGGTTGAATGATTTTTGCAACTGCTTCTGCTAATACTCCATCTTTATGATAACGACCATCGTGGCTTGGGAAACGATTGGTCGTTATTTTTTCTGTCTTAGTCAGAGTGGTAACGGTCCCGATATGGGGAACGTTGCCACCAGTGATCTCAATCAACAAGTCTTGTCCAATGACAGTCAAATTTGCTTCAATCGTATAATTTGCTTGGGTCACGGAAAAATTCATTATATCCCCTCCCAGCGTCCGGTCGAATCATTATGAATATGCAATGCATCCAATAATTTCATCGTCTGGTGACTGACTAGGTCTTGGATCGTCTCCGGATGATTATAAAATGCTGGGATTGGCGGAATCATTTCGACACCCATTTGCGACAATTTAGTCATATTTTCCAAATGAATCGTGCTCAAAGGAGTTTCACGTGGCACCATGATCAGCTGCCGACGTTCCTTTAAGGTTACATCTGCAGCACGGCTGATCAAGTTGTCGCCTAAACCTACCGAAATACTAGCGATTGTCTTCATGCTAGCGGGAACAATGACCATCGCGTCGACAAGAAACGAACCACTGGCAATCTTGGCACCTAAATCATGATCATTATAAGAATAATCGAGCATCGCATTGAGCTGTGCTAATGAATAGTCGGTTTCAAGCTGAAGATTTTTCTTGGCCCAAGCGCTGAAAACTCCATGGGTCTCAACATTTGGATTTTTCTGCAACTTTTTGATCAAATCAATTGCATAAATAGTTCCAGATGAACCAGTAACAGCAATGATCACCTTTTTTTTAGGTTCAATCATTAATGGTCCTCCTTACTTCAAGTACTTCTTCCAATCGGGAACTTTCTTAAATCGTGCTCGAACGAATTGGTCTTTCATATCAAATGGCACTGTTCCATCAAGGATGGTCTTTGAACTCATCCCTCTAACACGGATCGACTTAGGATCGTATTCCGGTCTTTCAGATGGGTCTAGTGGATGGTTTCTCATTCCCGGCAAGACCATGATGTCCTTGTCGCCTTGGAAACGAGTGTTCAAAGTCCAGATGACATCATTCATATCAAAAATATCAACGTCTTCATCAACTAAAATAACTGTCTTCAACTCTTTAAAGGCTGACAAAGCCAAAATTGCTGCTTGTCTTTGTAACCCTTCATCGGCTTCATCGTCTTTATGGATCTGCATGATGGTCATCAACTTACCACCACCTGCGGGTGGATTATAAACGTTGGCCACCTTACCAGGGATCACTTTATCAACTAATTCTAAGATACTGGCCTCAGTTGGGATACCAGCCATTGAAACGTGTTCCTCACTAGGTCCGATAGTCGTTTGCATGATTGGATTATCTTTACGATGAGTAATAGCCTTGACTTTGACCACGTTAACTGCCGGATTAGCATCGCCATCATATCCAGGGAATTCTGGCATCGCTTTACCAGTATTAGTATTGATATCTTCCTGCATGGTCTGATTAGGCATGATCTCGGCTTCGATCACGTATTCTGAACGAGCGATGGCCTTTTCATCGACCTCAACACCATCAACTAGTTGGATAGCTTGATTCCTCAAAGCTCCGGCGATGCATAATTCATCGTAACCAAGTGGAGTTGTAGGTGGCTCAAAGGTAGCCCCAATGGTTATTGCGGGATCAAGTCCAATATTGATCGTGATCGGCATTGGTTTGTTGAGTTTTTCAAATTGCTTCTGGAAATGTCCGATATGACGTCCACCGGGCATGATGTACATTCCGATAGTATCTTTATCTTCTAGGACCATTCGATGAATCGTAACATCACTCATCGTCTTATCAGGATCAGAACCTAGAACTAGACCAGTCGTGATATAAGGACCAGCATCATATTCAGTGTTAGTTGGAGCTGCAATGATCTTTCTAAGGTCAAAATCATCATCAGTGGCATAATGAACTACTTCTTGAGCCGGCGCCTGTTCATGTTTGACCTCAACTGGTTGGACTGGATGGTCGACTGAATCTCTTAGGAAACGACCTAAGGTTTTGTAATCGTGATGCAAGATCTTGCCCACACGCTTACGACTAGCCATTGAACCAATATAAACACGCGTGTCAGGAAAACCCTTGACGTTGTTGAACATCATTGAAGGGCCTTCCTGAGTTGGTCTTTCAACAGTCCCACCAGCACCAATATAGCGATAAACTCCTGCTAGTTCCGCATTCGGATCAACTTCTTCATTAGTTTCATGATATTGTCCAGGAATCTCTTTTAATTCTTCGATAACTTTTCTCAAATCATATTGATCTGACATTTTATCCCTCCTCGATTAATTTCTAAGTTAATTGTATAAGGGTATTAATATTGATTCAATTCAAAAAAGCAGTAAAGGTATTCCAATCTGGAATACGACTACCGCTTAGTTTTTGTTTTGAGAAAATCCCAGAAAATATTACTGGCATGACTGTGAGCACCAATTTTTCGAATAAAACTCAATTGATTATCGATCGTGTTGACTAACGGCACTTCGACCAACTTTTTACTGTCAAAACTGTTAGCAATCTTTTTCATCACGATTGAGATTCCCATACCTTTTTCGACCATCCCCATCAATAGGTCGACTCGGGTCCCTTGATAGGTGATATTTGGCTCAAAACCAGCGCGACGGCACAATTCAATGACTGGTTTCAATAGCTTGGTCGTCGGTCCTAAAAGTAAAAATCGTTCAGTTGATAATTGTTTGATATCGAGTTGCTTCTCTTTTGCCAATGGATGGCTACTTGGTAAGACAGCAACAAATTTATCTCTTTCGGTAACTATCCGTTCAAAGCCGTCCTCGACGAAATTAAAAGTCCGGGCAAAAATCAAGTCACATTGATCTTGACGCAATGAGGTCAACAATCGATTACTTTCCTCTTCTTTTAAGATCAGATGAACTTCAGGATGCTTTTGAAAAAATTCACTGACATAGGTGAAACTCAAATAATTAGGCATCGTTGGGATGGTCCGTAATTGTAGGGTCAGATTTTGTTCATCTTTATAGTCTTCTAGTTTTATCTGCATAGCTTCGTAATCATGTAAAAGCTCACGGGCATAAGGGATCAAAATATTCCCAGCAGGCGTCAAATTTATCTTACGATGAGCTCGAACAAATAGCGAAACCCCGAGATCTTTTTCCAATGCTAAGATCTGTTTAGAAATATTGCTCTGAGTGGTATACATTTTGACCGCTGTTTCGGAATAATTCAACGTACTTGCTAGACTCAAAAAAATCTCAAATTTATGGATCTCCATCTGCGCCACCTATTCCTTTCAAGAATACTATAGCACAACAAAAACTCATCCAGTTTAGGTGTCTGATTCACCTAACTGAATGAGTTTTGATTGAAAATTATAAGTTTTGACCCTTTTCCCAAGTCGTCTTGGATAAATTAAGTCCTTTTTTGACTAACGTATCAAATAATTTATGCGTTCTCGAAGAAATCTCTTTAGCTGTTTGTAAGTTATTATCAGTCAAATATTGTGTAACATCTTTGGCTGCATCCACACCTTCATCAGCTTGTTCAACCCGTTGGCGAGCATATGATTGACAACCGTCTAAATATGCATGAATAATATCTGAATATTCATGATACTTAGGTTCGATCAAAACTGACAAAGTCTTTTCGAGCCAATAAACGTTGTCGACAGAAACATCTGCTGTCGTGTTCTTATAGTCCTCTGGTGTGTCGTTGGCGTTAGTGAAGAATGGAACGTATGGACTGTAAGCAAAAAATCCCATGGCGATCCATTGGACACCAGCATGATCAGAGTCAACATCGTTTCTGATTTGGAGAATCGATGAGCATTGATTACGATCCATGGCAATCGATCTATATTGACGTTGTTCTTTTTCAGTACCTGAAGCAAAAGTTCCGAATGGATCAAATTTCGTTCCATTGTAGTGGGACTGCAAGAAACGTTCAACGTCTTCAATCGCTAATTTCTTAGCCGGTTTGCGGGTCATCGGCATATCTTGAGCAGTTGGCTCTTGGTCGATCTCAGGATTAAATAATTTTTGACCATACCAAGTCCGCGGCGTGTTGTAATAAGCATCAGCTTCACTTTGAGTTCCAAAAATCTCACGAAAATTGAAACTTTCTGGATCAGGATTCAAATGGTGCTTTTCAACGAACTCGACCAAATCACTGGCGACCAAAAAATTATCCGTATCATCGGCGTCAACTTCTTGAATCACGGTCTGATTAGGAACGATGGCATAAGTATCTTCCGGCAATCTCATGGCTGCCCAATGATGGCCTCCGGCTGTCTCTAACAACCAAACGTCATTTTGATCATTGAAGGCAATACTATTGCATTCACCAGTACCATATTTCTCGAGCAATTTCCCTAAACGGGCAGCACCTTCTTTAGCAGTTTTGACGTATGGTAAAACTAGTGTCAGCATAGCTTCTTCATCAATACCATCGTGAACCAAGGGATCATATCCTAAAACTCGAGCATTGGTAGCGGTCGTTTCAGCGGAACTCATCCCTACATTATATTGATTGATCCCAGATTCTTCCCACATGCCGTCACTTTGATCAGCTTGAGGAGTTGCCGTATAGTGATAAGCTTCATCAGGTAGCGGTACTTCAACTCCAGTCGTTACTGACTTGAAAACTGCATTGGTCTGTTTCTTAGCCTCATGGACGATATATTTGATCGGATTGATCGGTGCATAACCATCTTCATTTCTAGCTACGATGGTCGAACCATCCATTGATGCTTTTTTCCCAACAATAATCTCAGTACAATCAGAACTTCTTTTGTTCATTACACTCACCTCTCACTCTTAAGTATAGATTTAGCGTTTTCATTATGCCATAGCTGGTTAAAATTTAATTATTCATTTCACAAAGACAAGCAAAAAAAGAACACCTGATAAACGGACAATCAGATGTTCTTTTCTAACTAAACTTTAATTGACGTAATCAGGATTTTCCATCAATAACCAAAGGATCAAATAAACTGGAATCCCTGCAAACCACGAAGTAAATGTGAGCAAAACGTAAATTATCCGCCCAATTGTGACATTCCATTGAAAATGTTCACAAAATCCAGCAATCACGCCACCAATCATTTTATTGTTCGATCTCTTTACGGGAATGTGCATCGTTACTTCCTCCTTTATTATCAGGGTTCAGCATCAATAACCAAAAGAATAAATAGACGATCACGCCGATCCCTGTTGTAAATAAGCCAATTGTTACCACAATCCAAATAATCCGAGCCAAGGCAACGTTCCAATCAAAGTGCTCGGCTAAACCACCGATCACCCCTGCCACTAATTTATTATTGCTAGATCTTTTTATCTGAATATGCATTTATAACTAACCCCTTTACTTTTCAATATCTTTATATTAACGAAAAAAGGTATCCACAGCCATCTCTTTGACTTACAAGTAACTTACATTATTGTAATGTATCACTTCAAAATGACTGCCAAAATACCAGCAATCAAATCATCAAGCAATTGAGGATAATCTTCTGTCTTGATATCTTTTTGATGAAAATCCAAAACTGTCAATGAATTGAACAAACTTAAAATACGTTCTTTTGTCATACCATCTTTGATCAGATCTTCTTCGCTCCACTTGTCGATCAAGACTGTCAAAGTTGAATAAATCAAACTGTCCTCATAAGTATTGATATTTTGCTTAGCAATCAAGGAATTAAGCTTTGGATTAGTGAACCATTCTTCGAGGATCCGATTGTTGCTGGATAGTTTAAAATTTGTTGGACAATTTGTGAAATGACCGAAACTGGGTCACCATCCAAATCGACTTTGGAAATGATCTCATTTTTGATGTGTTCATTTTCACTGTCGTAGATCTGAACAAAAATGTCTTCTTTCGATTTAAAATATAAATAAAACGAACCAACTGCAACGCCAGCAATATCTGCAATATCAGCTACACTAGTATTTTTAAAGCCTCGCTCTAAAAATAAAACGTGGGCTGCGTCAAATAACCGGCCTTTCTTATCATCCATCTCCACAACACCTCTCATGATGTTATATTTGAATGAATTATATTTCGATTCATTCAACAAGTCAAGTGATTAGGCAATATAAAAACCACTGATTCAAAAATTTATTTGAATCAGTGGTTTTCAGCAATCAATTAGCTTTGTAAAATTTTATAATTCCAAGCTGGAATTTGGAAATTACCGTAAAGTTTCTTAGTTAACTTGGCAATGTCTTCTGATTGATAAGCTTCAACGACTTTTTTGTAATAAGGATTGTTCTTATCTTTTTCATTTGCCGAGATGATATTGACATAAGGTTTTGACTTAGCAGTGACCTTTTCCGTATAAATAGCAGTTTTCGGATCGAATTTAGCATCACTAGCAACACCACTATTAACTACTGCTGCTGTCTCATCATTCAATGAACGAGCTGTTTGACCAGCATCGAGTTGAGCAATCTTTAAATGTTTAGGATTTGAAGTAATATCTTTGACTGTATGCAAGGCAGCTGAATTGAGTTTAATTAATCCTGCACTCGCAAGTAATTGTAAGGCACGACCTTCATTAGTTGGATCATTCGGAATGGCAATCTTAGAACCATTCTTCAATTCGGATAAGTTGTGGATCTTATGCGAATATAAAGCCATCGGTGCTATGTCAGTCTGTCCGATAGAAACGATCTTAGTATGATGGGTCTTATTCCAGTTATCCATGAAATAAACTGTTTGGAAAGCATTAATGTCAACCTCCCCTTGATCAAGTGCAGTATTCGGCTGACTATAATCTGAGAATTCCACCAATTTAATATGGATACCCTCTTTTTCTACTTTCTTCTCAACTGCATCCCAAACTCGGTTATCCGATCCGGTGATACCGATCTTGACTGTTTTCGTATGACTGGATGAACCGCCACAACCTGTTAAAACCACCGCCAACAAGGCTACCAAAAATAAAATTGAAAAATACTTATTCCCTTTTTTCATGTTCTTTCCCCCCTAAATTAAAAACAGTCACTTCCTAAATTTTGGAAGTGACTGTTTTTTCGATACTCCGAACAGGAAATAAAAACCCCTCCCCGTTTCAGGTACAGACAATTACTTCCTATTTATAAAACTTAAATTAATGCTCGAGCTTTCTGACTGCAAAATCTCCGATACCTTGGATAACGAAAACTAGAACTAAGATCAAAAGCATGGATACGATGGTAACATCATTTTCGAAACGTTGGTAACCAACTGAGATGGCCATGTTACCTAGACCACCACCACCAACGGCACCAGCCATGGCTGTTAGACCAATCAAACTAATGATCGTCAGAGTTCCGGAACGGATCAATTCAGGTAAACCTTCTTTTAAGTAAACCCGGAAAATAATCTTCATTGGTGATAAACCAATCGACTCAGCAGCTTCGACCACTCCAGGGTCAACTTCAACTAGAGCTAACTGAACTTGACGAGCGAAGAATGGTGCTGTACCGATAACTAACGGTACTAAAGCTCCTTCAGGTCCGATTGTTTGACCAACGATCAATTTAGTGAAAGGTCCAATAACCGCTAGTAAGATAATGAAGGGAATCGATCTGAACAGGTTAACTAACTTATCGATGATTTGATAAGCGACCTTGTTAGGTGTGATTCCATCTTCAGCAGTAACAACTAAACAAATTCCTAAGATAATACCAAAAACACCAGCAAACAGTGCACTGACAAAAGTCATATAAAGAGTTTGCCAAATTGCGGTAACAAATCCGTTATCGCCGTACCAGTTGGCAACAACGTTGGGTAAAAATGTATTAATAAAATTAGACACGGTTATGCTTCCTCACTTTCGTTGAGTTCTATTTCTTTAACACTAATATCCAGGCCATTCAAGTAATCAACAGCTTCTTGGACCTTGCTGTCATCCCCACTTAAAGCAAGAACCATAATACCGATGGTCGTACCTGAAAGTCTTTCGATATTACTGAATAAGATACTTGCAGAAACGTTGAAACGCTTATACAAACCGACCACGATTGGTTCGTTAGTCACATCACCAGTAAACTTCAACTGGATCAAACGGCCGGACAAATCATTAACGATCCCACTAGTCTTGATCTCTTCAAGGGCTGATTTAACTTGAGTTGAAGTATCAACGAAGTCCTTAGTAAGTTTTTGTTGTGGCTTACCGAAGATCGTCAACAAGCTACCTTCTTCGATCAAGCGACCATCTTCCATGACTGCAACACGGTTACAGATCTGTTTAATAGCATCCATTTCGTGGGTGATGATAACGACGGTGATACCTAATTTTTCGTTCAAACGTCCTAATAGATCCAAAATTTCTTTAGTGGTTTTAGGATCCAAAGCACTAGTAGCTTCATCAGAAATCAAAACTTCTGGATCATTAGCTAAAGCACGAGCAATACCAACACGCTGTTTTTGACCACCAGACAATTGTGAAGGATAGTTTTGAGCCCGATCTGTCAAACCAACTAAATCCAACAAATGATCAACTTTTTCTTTACGTTCACTTTTAGAAAGTTTGGAATCACGTAAAGGAAAATCAATATTTCCATAAACAGTCAATGAATTCATCAAGTTGAAATGCTGGAAGATCATCCCGATATTCTTTCTAGCTTGTCTTAATTCTTTTGAACTTAGAGCTAACATATTTTGTCCGTTGACAACTACTTCTCCGGCAGTTGGTCTTTGTAACAAATTGATGACCCGGACCAAGGTACTTTTACCAGCACCAGAGTATCCGATGATCCCAAAGATATCTCCACGATCGACTGTTAATGAAATGTCTTTGACCGCTTCAATTGTTTTGCCTTCATTATGGAAGGTCACATCAATATCTTTTAATTTAATTATTTCGTTCTGATCTGCCATTAAATTACTCCTTCACAATTTTTCCTAAGAATTCATCGAAAAAGTCGATAAAATCTAAATAATCTTGGATACGAATGTTCTCGTTAGACGCGTGATTGCCAGCTTTAGAATAACTAACTCCACAAGCGACGATTGGTGCCTGAGAATATTTATTGACCAAGTACATCGGCCCAGTTTCTGGACTCGATGGTAATATTTCAACTTTGTCTTCACCGCCAAAATAATCTTTAGCAGTATCGATCAAGGTATTCACAATGGGACTGTCTAGATCCCAGCGATAACCTTTCTCACCTAACAGGTAAGATACCTTGATATCTTCAAATCCTTGATTATTCAAATAATCGGTCAACTTTTTAAATAAATCATGAGGATCTTGATCTGGTACCAAGCGGAATTCCAATTTAGCTTTGGCCAATTTAGGAGTGACGGTTTTGACACCTTGACCTTCCCAACCACTAGATAAACCTTCAATGTTGATCGTTGGTTCAAAGGTCAAATTGTAATTGACCGATTTATTTTTCAATAGTGGAGTCGTCAAGCCTAATGCCTCTTTCAAATCGGGTTCGATTGTTTGTGCGACTAAAGCTTTTTCACGCTCACTAGGTTCAACTACATCATCGTAAAAACCAGGAATCAAGATTCTACCGTCTTTATCCCGTAAAGCATTCAATGCCTGAGTCAATCGCCAGGTAGCACTGTCGACTACTGCAGCATATGATGAATGAAGATCTGCGTTAGCAGAAATAGCTTCAAGTTCAAAACAGAGCACACCTTTAGTACCACCATTGAAGCCGAACTGCTCATGTTCATTTTTAAAACCAGACTCCCAAATCACCATGTCTGCTGATAATTCATTTTGATGAAGTTTTAAATAATCTTCCAAATGTTGGCTAGCAACTTCTTCAGCACCTTCAATCAAAAATTTTATATTACAAGGCAGGTCACCATGTTCTTGACGATAAAGATTCAGAGCTGCGATCCGGCTGATCAAATCACCTTTACAATCTGAAGCACCGCGACCGATAAACTTGTCTGACGTTACCTGCAATTCGAAAGGATCCGACTCCCACAATTCAAGTGGCTCCTCCGGCTGAACATCGTAATGATCGTAAATCAAAATCGTTGTGTCGCTTGGTTTTTCCGGCTTGGCGGAGGCAAAGACACAAGGGACATCGTAATCATTCCAAACAGAAACTTCAGCGCCAAATTCGGTTAAGAGTTGTTCTAGAAATTTAGCTGTTTCTGGTTGAGCTTGCTGTTTAGCTGAAACGGATGGCAAAGCAATGTATTTCTTTAATTGTTCGATTGATTGCTGAATCAATGGATCAGTAAGCTTTGACACGAAGATCCCTCCTTTTGATTAATTAAAGTTATAATTCCAAGCTGCGTAAGTTGAACCGTTGTAGACTTCTTTGATCTTCTTAGCAATAAATTTGGTCTGGTAAGCTTTAACAACTTTCTTGTAAGTCTTGTTATTCTTCTTGGATTTTGTTGTAGCAATAATATTAACGTAGGGTTTAGATTCTTTATTGATTTGTTCCTTATAAATAGCTGGTTCTGGTTTCAAATTAGCATCTTGAGCAACATCATTGTTGACAACTGCTGCACTAACATCGGTCAATGAATGAGCAGTTTGAGCTGCGTCTAATGGTGTCAGCTTTAAGTTTTTCTTATTCTCAGTTACATCTTTTACGGTGTGCAATGAGGCATTATTCAACTTGATTAATCCAGCTTGTTGAAGAACTCTCAAACCACGATCCTCATTTGTTGCATCACTAGGGATCGAAACCTTGTCGCCACTCTTCAACTGACTAAGACGTTTGATTTTATTTGAGTAAATTCTTTGCGGTGCAATGTAAGTATCACCGATAGCCACAACATTACCTTTATTAGCTTTATTCCAATCACGCATGAAGTGATAATTTTGGAAAGCGTTGATATCTAGCTCCCCAGATTCCAAAGCTTTATTTGGTGTGTTGTAATCGTTGAACTCAACTAGCTTCAAATTGATACCTTGTTTCTTTAACTTGTTAGCTAGAGGCTTCCAGATCCGGTCATCAGAACCGTAAATACCTACTTTAAATGTTGTTTCATTAGCGTTCTTATTCCCGCAACCGGCAATAACTAATAATGAAACAGCCGCACAGACTACTAATAAAATTTTTCCTATCTTGTTGAATTTTTGCATCTTTTCCACCCCGAAAATTATTTAAGTTTCAAATTCCAAGCTGTCACAGCATTATCTCCATAGACCTTTTTGATCTCTTTTGCAGTCTCCTTCGATTGATATGCTTTAACAACCTTCTTGTAATTCTTGTTGTTTCTTTGTTTCTTGTCAGCCACGATGATATTGATCCAGGGTTTCGACTTTTTAGTGATCTTTTCCCGATAGACCGCATTCTTAGGATTGAACTTAGCATCAGCAGCAACATTACCATTAACGATGGCTGCTGTTACATCATCCAATGATCGAGCTGTTTGCGCAGCATCTAATGTAATGAATTTCAAGTGCAATTTATTAGAAGTAACATCCTTAACAGACGGCAATTTCTTGTCCTTCAAAGTAATCAGACCAGCTGATTCCAATAATTGCAATGCTCGCGCTTCATTGGACGAATCATTTGGTATCGTGATCTTAGCATTCTCCTTGATCTGGTCAATATTTTTGATCTTATGAGAATACATTGCCAGCGGTTGAATGATCGAATATCCAATTGGTACCAGATCCGTATGATGCGACTTGTTCCAAGAATCCAGGAAGTATGTATGTTGGTAGGCATTCATTTCTAATCCGCCTTGGGCTAACGCCATATTAGGTTGATTATAATCATTAAATTCCAGAATCTTTAAATTGATTCCTTCCTTCTTGACCTTCTTCTTGACCACTTCCCAGATAGGAGCATCTGAAGCATTGATACCGACACGCACAGTATTACTATCGTGTCGATTGCCACAGCCTGTTAATAATACTAAGCCCAGCATAACTGTGAACAACAACATTGGGACTCTTGCTACTTTAAAAAACTTGTTCATTACTTTCCCCTTAATTCAATTACAAAAATGTACGATCAATCATGATGATACCTCAATCTTTGAAAGAAGTTCTTGGTGGCTTAACTAATTTTGTAATAATCAGATTCCTCCTTAAGAACAGCATTTCTCAAAGTTAAAAAATATATTAGAAAACAAAAAAAGCCGCTTCTAATCAGAACTCATATGAGTTCTATTTTAGAAGCGACTATTCGCGGTACCATTCTAATTCGAGACGAGCTTACACTTGTCTCCTCATCAACGTACAGACTAATTCTATACGCGTGTATGATAATGGATACCAGCCATTGCATCTTTATCAATTAAGACTCAGCGCACCAATCACAGGTCATTTTCATTAAATCCATCTATTATCTCTCAGCAAATGATAACTTTCTGTAGTTCAGGATGTTAATTACTTCCCCTGATCGAGTTGTTTAATTTAATAATTCTCTAACTAATCGTTGTTATGATAATACAATTTGAGAATTAGATTGTCAAATTTAAATATTTGTTTGCAGAAAAGATAAATTTATAAAGGTCGTCAATTGAGAAAACTCGGTAATTCATTGCCGAGATGAATCAATGTCTAGGACGACCCCCGTTGTATTTTGTTAATTGATCTTCGATATACTGCGCTACTATCTCCTTTGAAACATTACCTGACGTACTCATGAAATAACTCGGCGACCACAAATGACCACCCCAGAGTTGGGACTTCGTTTCAGGATATTCCTTGAACCATTGTCTAGCTGACATTCCCTTGAATGACTTCACGACAGAACTTGGTGTCATGTCAGGCGGGAAACTGATCATCATACGCACATGATCAGGCATTACTT
>NZ_AZFA01000020.1 GCF_001434295.1 Companilactobacillus versmoldensis DSM 14857 = KCTC 3814
CCAGAAAGTTTAGACCCTTTTCTTTGTCTATACCAATTGCTAATTTTCGGAAATAAATGATGTAATTTTCTGATTATATCAGTTATTAATCGGTCATTATTGAAAAGATTATTTTTTTACAAAATTGTTGCAAAATGGTAAAAAAACTCTTAAATCAAGTAAAAAAGGCTGTCTTTTTTTTCAAATAATGATATTATGAAAAGGTTCACAATAAGGGTGAGCTTGAATAAGTGAGCTTGAGCGAAAATTTAATTAGGTGTCGTAAAATATATTTTTTTAATCGTAAAGTAAGCGCTTATAATTTCTTTTACGTTAATGAAATAAGTTTGAAAATCAAAAAGATCTTGGAACCTTCAAACTGTATTTTCACATCAGTGATTTTCATTCATTTGATCTTATCTATTTATTCTTGATGATAGTCGAAAACATTTTAATTATGGTTGCTCATAACCTAAGAGAAAACCTATACAAATGTGACGAAACCATCATTTGGGATTGTGGTATTTTCAGTCGTAGTTGGGTATAAAACTATGACAAAACAAATTAGGAGGTAAAAGAATGGTAAGTATTGTCATTGCAAGTCATGGCAAGTTCGCCGATGGTATCAAACAATCAGGTTCGATGATCTTCGGTGAACAAGAAGACGTTCAGTCAGTTACGCTGATGCCAGATATGGGCCCTGACGATCTGAAGAAAAAATTGCAAGATGCAATTGCAAGTTTTTCAGATCAAGACCAAGTTTTGTTCCTAGTTGATCTTTGGGGTGGAACTCCTTTCAATCAAGTCAATGGCTTGTTTGAAGAACACAAAGACAAATGGGCTATCGTGGCTGGTTTGAACTTGCCAATGCTGATTGAAGCTTATGCTTCAAGACTATCGATGGACAGTGCTCAAGAAATTGCTGCACATATCATCGAAACTGCCAAGGATGGAGTTAAAGTTCGTCCCGAAGAATTACAGCCCAAAGAAGAAAAAGCTGCAGCTGCCCCAGCAGCTGCTCCAAAGACCCCAGCAGGCGGGCATCCTGGATCCCTTCAATACGTTCTTGCCCGGATCGATTCACGTTTATTGCACGGACAAGTTGCTACTGGATGGACTCGGTCCACTAATCCAACTCGTATCATCGTTGTTTCTGATGCGGTTGCCAAAGATGATCTCCGGAAACAATTGATTCAACAAGCTGCACCAGCTGGTGTCCACGCTCATGTTGTCCCAATCAAGAAAATGATCGAATTGGCTCAGGATGATAAACACTTCGGAGGGGAAAGAGCTCTCTTGCTTTTTGAAAGCCCTGAAGATGCTCTCCAAGCAATCAAAGGTGGAGTACCGATCAAGACTTTAAACGTTGGTTCGATGGCTCACTCAGAAGGCAAAGTTCAACCGAATAAAGTTTTAGCATTTAGTCAAGAGGATATCGATACTTTCAACAAATTGAAAGATATGGGTATCGACTTCGACGTTCGTAAGGTTCCTGCGGATGGTGAGGGAAATATGCAATCGATCCTTGATAAGGCTCAAGCTGAGTTGAACAAACAGAAATAGTATTTAGTGGGTATGTTGTATTTATAAAAAAACGGAGGATTAATACTAATGCAATTGAATATGATTCAAATAATATTAGTCGTTATTGTATCATTCCTTGCTGGTATGGAAGGTATCTTGGATGAGTTCCATTTTCACCAACCAGTTGTCGCATGTACATTGATCGGCTTAGTCACGGGTCAGTTAGTTCCTTGCATGATCTTAGGTGGTTCATTACAAATGATTGCCTTAGGTTGGGCTAATATTGGAGCTGCTGTTGCCCCTGATGTTGCTTTGGCATCTGTTGCTTCAGCAATCATCTTGGTACTCGGTGGCGATTTCGGTGCAAAGGGTAGAGCTTCAGCTTTAGCTATCGCTGTTCCTCTAGCTGTTGCCGGATTACTATTGACTATCTTAGTTCGTACTATTACTACTGGTATCGTACATATCATGGATGCTGCCGCTAAAGAAGGTAGTTTCCGAAAGATCGATATGTGGCAATACATCGCTATTTCACTACAAGGTCTACGTATTGCCATTCCAGCTGCTTTGATCTTAGCAATCGGTGCTGGACCTGTTAGTTCAATGCTGAAAGCTATGCCATCTTGGTTGACTGATGGTCTTGCCCTAGGTGGTGGTATGGTCGTTGCTGTTGGTTATGCAATGGTTATTAATATGATGGCTTCACGTGAAGTTTGGCCATTCTTCGCAATTGGTTTCGTTTTAGCAACAATCAAGTCATTAACACTTATCGGATTAGGTGCTATTGGTCTTGCTATGGCTATGATCTACTTAGCACTATCGAAAAACGGTGGTGGCTCTGGCTCAGGTTCTGGCGGTAGCGGGGAAACAAATACTGGTGACCCCGTCGGAGACATAATTGACGACTACTAAAATGGAGGAAGATTAAAATGGCTGATCAAGTAAAAATTTCTAAAAGAGATCGTATCGCCGTTTGGTGGCGTTCAACCTTCATTCAAGGTTCTTGGAATTATGAACGTATGCAAAACGGTGGCTGGGCATATTCACTTATCCCAGTTTTGAAAAAATTATATAAGACAAAAGAAGATCGTGCCGCAGCTTTAAAGCGTCACTTGGAATTCTTCAATTGTCACCCTTATCTAGCTTCACCTATCTTGGGTGTAACAATGGCATTGGAAGAGGATCGTGCTAACGGTGCTCCAGTTGATGACGTTGCTATCCAAGGTGTTAAAGTTGGTATGATGGGTCCTTTGGCTGGTATTGGTGATCCTGTGTTCTGGTTCACTGTTAAGCCTATCATCGGTGCCGTAGCCGCATCACTAGCTATGACTGGTAATATCATGGGACCAATCATCTATTTCGTTGCATGGAACGTTATTCGTATGGCCTTCATGTGGTATACACAAGAATTAGGTTACAAAGCTGGTTCAAAGATCACCGAAGATATGTCAGGTGGTTTGCTCCAAAACATCACCAAAGGTGCTTCAATTCTAGGTATGTTTATCTTAGGAGCCTTGATCAACCGGTGGGTTGTTGTTAAATTCACGCCGGTTGTCGCAACTAACAAATTAGCTAAAGGTGCTTATATCGATTGGAGTAATCTCCCATCAGGAACAGCTGGTATCAAGGAAGCTTTGATCCAACATTCGCACGGATTAGCACTCTCGGCAACCAAGGTCACAACGCTTCAAGATAACTTGGATCTGTTGATCCCTGGATTAGCTGCCTTACTATTAACATTGCTTTGCATGTGGTTACTAAAGAAGAAAGTATCACCAATCATCCTTATCTTAGGATTGTTCGTGGTTGGTGTTGTCTTCCACGTAATTGGATTAATGTAATTAGTGTAACTACTTAAACAAGTGTCAGACGCTAAAAATGTCCGTCAATTCAAAATAGGATTGACGGACTTTCTTTATTATCGACGAATTATCAAAATAGTAAGTACTCAGATCCGCCGGTAAAGTTAATTTTAGTTATAATATTATTAAAAGAGTTAAAGAACGGAGTCTATCAATGGTTGAATCGTTAAATAAAAAATCTGAATTAGTTATCAAAGCGACCTCACATATGGGGCTAGAGACCTATGGCCAAATCATGCTAGGGGATAAAGCATTTGAATTTTACAATGACCGTGATAAAAAAGATTTTATCCAGATCCCTTGGACTCAAATAGATTATGTCGTCGTATCTGTTTTGTTTGGTGGCAAATGGATCCCTCGCTATGGGATCAGGACCAAGAAAAATGGGATGTTCACTTTCTCGTCGAAGGATCCTAAACGTGTCCTACGAGGCATCAGGGAACATATCGATGCTGACAAGATCGTCAAATCACTTACTTTCTTCCAAGTCCTTAAACGAGGGTTAACGACGAAACCGAACTTTTTGAAAAAGAAGAAATAAAAAAATAGCTGCAATTTTATCGAAAAATTGCAGCTATTATTGTATTTAGTTTAAAAAGCCCTGTAACCAGCCATGTTTTGAGCTCTGACGAACGTTTACCTCGTTTAAGGTGCTCAGTAGGTCATTGAGTGGTTTTGGCATCATGAAGCCATGATTGCGAACGTAGACACCTGCTTGTTTTCGCAATGGAGTCAAATTTTTGTAACGTTTTTGATAAGTGATCTTTTGATTCAAGTCACCGATCAAAAGATTCAATTTGTCATCAGCCATAATATCAGGATCATCCAGACATTTTTCGGTCAACGATAAAAGCTTTTCGGCATCTTTTTTAGTATATTTCATAATTATTCCTCAAGTGGATTATGCCAAACTAAGTCCGAGCACCACAGCATTCATGATGATATGACTGGTGGCACTGACATAAATATTTTTGGAACGGTAATAAACAAAACAGAACCAAGCACCCATGACCAAGTAGATCACGAAACGAGTATCCTGGTGCATGAAAGCAAACAATAATGAAGAAATCAAGATTGCCCAATAAATATTAGTTGGCTTGATCAAATTAGCAAAGAATACCCTGCGAAAAACTATTTCCTCCATAATTGGAGCACAGAAAAGGATATAAATCAAATAGTATGGATATCCTTTGACTGAAGTCAGTAAACTCATCGTATTTTGAGATGACGTTGGCAGGTGGAGCAAGACTTGTTCGATCAATCCTAAGCCAAATTGGATGACTACCGCGCCGATAGCTCCAATTAAACTCCAAGTGACAAATCGATGCCAATCAAAAGTTTGCTCGAAATCATTTTTGCCATTGGTATGGGTCAAATAAACCATGATAAAAGTGGCAACGATTGCAGCAACCGTCACGATGGCAAAGAAGGGATGTCCGGTCAATCGGAGCATCGACAATATGGTGGAAATAAATAAGAGGGCCAGATAAGTTAAAATCGTTAACAACTGGTTGGTAGAATTTTTCATGTAAACTCCTTTTTTGTGATGTAAATACTTGCATGTTATCTATAAAATGTTAATATAAAAGTTGTGATTAGCACAACGAATGTTTGAGTGCTAAATTAATAATAATAAAAAATTCATCGGAGGGATATAAATTGTTAAAACCACTTGGAGACAGAATTATTGTAACAGTCGATAAAGAAGAAGAGAAGACAGTTGGTGGCATTGTTCTTGCTAACAACGCTAAAGAAAAGCCACAAACAGCTGAAGTTGTAGCTGTTGGTGCTGGTGAAACAACACCGGAAGGTAAAGTATTACCTTTGACAGTTAAAACTGGAGATAAGATTCTCTTCGATAAATATGCTGGCTCAGAAGTAAAATATGACGATAAAGATTACCTAATCCTTCATGAAAAAGACATCATGGCAATCGTTGAATAATTTATCAGGCAAATAAAAAACTATTTAAAAATATGGAGTGTGGAATTTAATGGCTAAAGAAATTAAGTTTTCAGAAGATGCACGTTCTAAAATGTTAGATGGTGTTAACAAACTTGCTAACACTGTTAAGACAACTCTCGGTCCTAAAGGCCGTAACGTTGTTCTTGAAAAGAGTTATGGTTCACCAGAGATCACAAATGATGGTGTAACTATTGCTAAGAGTATCGAATTAGAAGACCACTTCGAAAACATGGGTGCTAAGCTTGTTTCTGAAGTTGCTTCAAAGACTAACGATATCGCCGGTGATGGTACTACTACTGCTACTGTTTTGGCACAATCAATCGTTTCCGAAGGTATGAAGAACGTTACTGCTGGAGCAAACCCAGTCGGCATCAGAAGTGGTATTGAAAAAGCTACTAAGGCTGCAGTTGATGAATTACACAAGATTTCTCACAAGGTTTCAGGCAAAAATGATATTGCTCAAGTAGCATCTGTTTCATCTGCTAGTGAAGAAGTCGGTGGACTTATTGCTGACGCTATGGAAAAAGTTGGTAACGATGGTGTTATCACAATCGAAGAATCAAAGGGTATCGATACAACACTTGATGTTGTTGAAGGTATGCAATTCGACCGTGGTTACATTTCACAATACATGGTTACTGATAACGACAAGATGGAAGCTGATCTCGACAATCCTTACATCTTGATCACTGACAAGAAGATTTCGAATATCCAAGATATCTTGCCATTGTTGCAAAAGATCGTTCAACAAGGTAAAGCATTGTTGATCATCGCTGATGACATTGATGGTGAAGCACTACCAACACTTGTTTTGAACAAGATCCGTGGAACATTCAATGTTGTTGCTGTTAAGGCACCTGGTTTTGGTGACCGTCGTAAGGCTCAACTTGAAGATATTGCCCAATTGACTGGTGCTCAAGTTATCACTTCAGACCTTGGCCTTGAACTAAAAGATACTACTATGGATCAATTAGGTTCAGCTGGTAAGGTTACTGTTACAAAAGACAACACAACTATTGTTGAAGGTGCTGGTTCAAAAGATGCCATCGCCGAACGTGTTGACACAATCAAGAAACAAGTTGCTGAATCAACTTCAGACTTCGATAAAGAGAAATTACAAGAACGTTTAGCTAAGTTATCTGGTGGTGTTGCCGTTGTTAAAGTCGGTGCTGCTACAGAAACTGAACTAAAAGAACGTAAATACAGAATTGAAGATGCTTTAAACGCCACACGTGCCGCTGTTGAAGAAGGTTACGTTGCTGGTGGTGGTACTGCCCTGATCGACATCCTAGACGCTGTTAAAGCTGTTAAGGGTGACGGAGACGTTCAAACAGGTATCAATATCGTTGTTCGTGCTCTTGAAGAGCCAGTACGTCAAATCGCTGAAAATGCTGGTCTTGAAGGTTCAGTTATCGTTGAACACTTGAAGACACAAGATAAAGAAGTCGGCTACAATGCTGCAACTGAAAACTGGGAGAACATGATCGATGCTGGTATCATTGACCCTACTAAGGTTACACGTTCAGCACTTCAAAACGCTGCCAGTGTATCAGCTCTATTGTTGACAACTGAAGCAGTCGTTGCTGACAAACCAGATCCAAATGCACCTGCACAACCAGCCGCTGGCGCAAATCCAGCCGCAGGTGGTATGGGCGGAATGATGTAATCATTTCCCATCAAAACCCCAACAAACCGATGAGAACATTGTTGGAATAGAATATCCCTGAGAAATATTAGAAATAAATACCAAAAAATGGAGTTGTTGATTTATTCAGCAACTCCATTTTTGTATGCTACAATTTTGGATATATTAATAACAATGGGGAAAAATAATGATCGGGACAATTTTTAATGTTTGTATGATTCTTGTAGGTAGTCTTATCGGGCGGTTTTTGCATAAGGGGTTGAAACCAGAACTTCAGAAGATATTGACGCAGTCATTAGGCTTAGCGGCCGCTTTGATCGGTATCAATGCTGTTGTCCAAAACATGCCAAAAAGACACTACCCAGTCCTATTCATCGTTAGTTTAGCTATCGGTGGAGTAGTCGGACAGTGGTTGAATATCGAAACACATTTTGATAATTTAGTGAACCGTTTTTCTAAGCCAGATCCAAATAGTAAGACCAATTTTGCTGAAGGTTTAGCTACAGCAATTCTTTTGTATTGTATTGGTTCCTTGTCAATTCTGGGACCGATTCAAGCGGCTTTGAAACAAGACTATACTTTCCTATTCACTAATGGGATGTTAGACGGAATCACTTCAATCGTACTAGCCTCGACCTTTGGCTTTGGGATCGCCCTAGCAGCTGGAGCGGTATTCATTTGGCAGGGCAGTATTTATCTAATCGCTTTTTATCTTCAAAATGCTATCAGTTCAAGCATGGTGACCGAACTAACGATCGTCGGCGGGATTTTGATCTTTGCATCAGGTTTAGGATTATTGAAAATCCAAAAAATCAGCGTCTTGAATTTATTACCATCGTTAGTCGTGCCAATCGTGGGCGTGTTGATTTTACAAGCTTTCTAAATCTGTGATAGGCAATAAATCAAATAACCACCAATAAGTATCAAGATGAGAGAGACACCGCCAGTCAGCGGATGTCTCCTTTTTATTAGGCAATAGATCAAGGTAACAAGTGCTGTCAGACTAAATAAAATCAACGGTAGTAACAAAGTATTGAAGATAAAAAGACAGATCAAGTCGATAACGATTGAACAGTAGAGTAAATATTCTGATTTTTTCAGTTCTAAGTTGTAAAACAAAATAGCTGGTAATTGCAACACGATACAAACGATCAATTTAAAGACTAGCCTCAAGGTAAAATTGGCCAATATCACTCATCTCCTTCAATACAAAAAAGTATAGCTTGCCAATGTAAATATTCGGTTAAGTTAAACGCGAATTTAATAATTATTCTAATCTTGATACATTGTGAAATAGTATTGTAATAATAAATAACCAGATAAATTGTTGACATTTATTAAAATAAGATTAATAATCTTTAATAATTACTTTTTTGTGAGGTTTTAATACGAAATATACAGTATTAGGCGCAGGTGCAATGGGATTGAGATATGGATTGTTGTTGCAAGACGCCGGCTTCCCAGTTGACTTTGTTGAGATCTGGGACAAATCGATCGAGACCATCAAAGAACAAGGCGGAGTTTATCAATCAAGAGACCGTCAAAATAAACATCTCGTACCAGTAAATATTTATTCACCTGAGGATTATCAAGGAGATCCTGATGTTTGGATCGTTTTCGTTAAGCAAATGCAATTAGCTGATGCTCTAAAAAGGTGTCAACATCTTTTCAACGATAAGCAGTATGTAGTTGCACCTATGAATGGCATCGGTCATATCGAGAAATTGAATCAATATTTTGATTCCGAGAAGGTCTTGAGCGGAACTGCCATGATTGCAACAGTCTTGAATGGACCTGGTGACGTTGATTTCATGGGTGCTGCTGGTAGTGGCAGTATGAAACTGGTCAATCAAAATGAGACACCAGATGAGATGACTTATAAGATTGTTGATGAGTTCAAGCAAGCCAACTTGAATCCCGATTTGACCACGAATTTCATGGGTACTTTGATGTCAAAAGTTATCCTCAATTCAGTTCTGAACACTCTTTGTACGATGTTTGAAATAAGAATGGGTGAATTCATTCAAGCTCCGACCGCTGAAAAACTTGGTCAACAATTGGTCGATGAAGCCTTCGATGTTTGTGAGCGTGCCAATATCCAACTGCTCAACACGCGCCAACAAGAATGGCAGACTATCAAAACTGCCAGTGAGACCAGCATGCCGCTACATTATCCTTCGATGTATCAAGACATGCATAAAAACCGACCAACCGAAGTCGATTATATCAACGGGTATATTTACGACTTGGGTGTTAAACATCATTACGAAGCCTCGACCCATGACTATTTGAGAAACTTAGTTCATTTAGCCGAGTTTGCGAAGAACTTTGATGAAGAGAAGTTTTTGGCTAGTAAAGAATAAAAGGCTATTTTGCTTGATTTAAACAATTAATAAATAAGCACTTCTGAAAAACATTTCAGAAGTGCTTTTCTTTGTTATAATGATTATCCGTTAATAGGAAAAAAGGTGCTGGAGGAATGACCGAACAGGTGTTTCTTTGGTACAATGGTTTAAGTATAGATTGGGGACTTTTATAATATGAAAATACTTTTTGTCGGGGATGTTGTAGGCAATATTGGGATCAAATCTTTGGAGACTTATTTGCCACAAATCAAGCAAGTCGTGAAACCGCAATTGACGATCGTTAATGGCGAGAACGCTGTTAATGGTAAGGGGATAAATCTCGAAGCTTATCAAAAGATTCAAGTTGCTGGTGCCGACGTGGTTTCAGGTGGCAATCACAGTTGGGATCGTAAAGAAGGTATTGATCTATACAACGACTCCAAGAAAAATATTTTACGGCCTTACAATTTTCCAGGAGATAATGTTCCTGGTAAGGGCATGATCAAAATAAATGTTAATCAGAAAAAAGTGTATGTGATCAACATGCAAGGGACAGCCATGATGGCTCCTTTAGACAATCCTTTCCATACCTTTGACAAGTTATTGCCAACGTTAGAAAAAGATGCTATCAAATTCGTTGATTTTCATGCTGAGACGACTAGTGAAAAAATCGCTACGGGGATGTATTTAACTGGTAAAGTTTCAGCTGTCGTTGGAACGCATACGCACGTTCAAACTAACGATGCTCACGTCTTCAATAAAGAAACAGCTTATTTGTCTGATGTCGGGATGACTGGTTCTTACGACGGTATTTTAGGAGTAACGAAAGGCCAAATCATCACCCGCTTTTTGACCCAACGTCCAACTAAACATGAAGTAGACGAAGATGGTCGGATGCAGATCAGTTTTTGCGTCGTCGACATCAATGATCAAACTAATAACGCCCGGAGCATTAAAAATTACGTAATTAATCCTGATAATAAAAAATTTTTAGAATAATTAGTGGAGGAAATTCATGCCACAGAAAACAAAAGAAACACCAATGATGGAACAATATCTGGAATACAAGAAACAATTTCCAGATGCTTTTTTGTTTTATCGAGTTGGTGATTTTTATGAGATGTTTTATGACGATGCCATAAAAGGTTCCCAGATCTTGGAACTGACATTGACATCCCGTAATAAAAAAGCTGACGACAGCATCCCCATGTGTGGGGTACCTCATAAAGCGGTCGAAAGCTATATTGATACCTTAGTTGATAAAGGTTATAAAGTCGCTGTTTGTGATCAATTGGAAAACCCTGCCGATGCTGAAGGCAAGATGGTCAAACGTGGCATCACTCGTGTGGTCACGCCCGGTACCATTATGGACAACGCCAATCAAGCAACTGAGAACAATTACATCACAGCAATCACTAATAACAAAGGGGCCTTTGGCTTAGCCTATGCTGATCTTTCGACTGGTGAAGTCAAAGTTACCAGTATCGACAATCAATTAGGCCTGATCAACGAAATGCAGAATCTCAATACTAAAGAAACAGTCGTCTTAAATACCTTTCCCAAAAAGTATCTTGATCCTATTAGGAAGCTCGGTATTTTGATCTCAAGGATAACCGATCTGGAAGATAACTATAGCTTTGATTTTTCAGCTGTCACTGACGATTCACAAGTCGATACTTTGAAGCTTTTGATTAGTTATTTGATCAAAACGCAGATGCGTTCACTGGATCATCTAAAAGCTGCCCAAACTTATGAGACTTCGGCATACTTGTTGATGGACCACAATGCTCAAAGTAACTTAGAGCTGTTCAAAAATATTCGGACAGATAAGAAGTCAGGTACTTTACTGTGGCTGTTAGATGAGACGAAAACTGCCATGGGCGGACGTTTGTTGAAACAATGGCTAGCTCGTCCGTTGATCAAAGCTAATAAATTGCGGGACCGCCAGCACATCGTGCAAGTTTTCTTGGATAATTATTTCCAAAGAGCTTCGTTTCAAGATTATTTGACGAAAGTTTACGACTTGGAGCGTTTGGCTGGTCGGGTCGCATATGGGACGGTCAATGGTCGTGATTTGATCCAATTGAAGACGTCTTTGGAACAAGTTCCCCAGATCAAATCGATCCTGTTGGACATCGGTGATGACCAGCTTAGTTCATATGTCGAAAAAATCGACGATGTGGCCGATGTGCGTGATTTGATCGACCGAGCTATTGTCGATGAGCCACCGATTTCGGTCACTGGTGGTGGGGTGATCAAGGAAGGTTATAATGACCAACTTGATCAATACACTGATGCTTCGAAGAATGGTAAGCAGTGGATGGCTGAATTGAAGGTCAAGGAACAAGAAGTCACTGGTATCAACAATTTGAAGATCGGCTACAACAAAGTTTTCGGTTACTATATTGAGATCAGTCGCGCCAATATTGATAAAGTTCCTGAAGGCCGCTATCAACGGAAACAGACTTTGACTAACGCTGAACGTTACATTACCCCTGAGTTGAAGGAAAAAGAAAGCTTGATCCTAGAAGCAGAGGACAAGTCGCAAGCTTTGGAATATCACCTGTTCGATGAGATCAGGGCTAAAGTCAAAAAGCAGATCAGACGTCTGCAAGACCTGGCTAGTATCTTGTCTGAATTAGATGTTTTGCAAAGTTTTGCTATCGTTTCTGAGACTTATCACTACGTCGCACCTGACTTTGTCGAAGGCCATCAATTGAAGATCGTCAACGGTCGTCATCCAGTGGTGGAAAAAGTTTTGGGGAACAATAGTTATATCCCTAATGATGTTACTTTTGATTCGGAGACCGATGTCTTGTTGATCACTGGTCCTAACATGTCAGGTAAGAGTACTTACATGCGTCAATTAGCATTAACAGTCATCATGGCTCAGATCGGTTGTTTCGTGCCGGCAGAAGCAGCCACGTTGCCAATCTTTGACCATATCTTCACTCGGATTGGTGCAGCTGATGATTTGATCTCTGGTGACAGTACTTTCATGGTTGAAATGCGGGAAGCTAACGATGCTTTGAAGAATGCTACCAAGAACTCATTGGTCATTTTTGACGAATTAGGCCGTGGTACCGCCACTTATGACGGGATGGCACTGGCACAGGCAATAATCGAATATATCGATAAAAACGTCCATGCAATGACGATGTTCTCGACACACTACCATGAATTGACAGTCTTAGAGAGTCAATTGACTGGCGTCAAAAATGTGCACGTTGATGCTTCAGAAGAAGACGGGAACTTGGTATTCTTGCATAAAGTCTTACCTGGTCCAGCCGATAAATCTTACGGTATCCATGTCGCAAAATTAGCTGGTTTACCAGATCAGGTCCTGACTAGGGCCGACAGTATCCTATCTAAATTAGAGTCGGAGGGCGGAGCAGAGATCAAAGCTTCAGAAGATGTCATCGTGGCTGAAACTAAAGCAGATATGCCAGTCGAAGAAAAACCGAAAAAGAAAACTAAAAAAGCTCAACCGGACGACGGGCAATTATCATTGTTTCCTGAAGATGACCCTAATATGCTTAAAGCAAAAGAGGTCACTGATGAACTATCTAAACAGGACCTAATGAACGTCACGCCGATTGAGGCTATCAATCTACTATATAAATGGCAACAAAAACTTAAATAAAGAAGGTGAATAGTGTGGGTAAGATTCATGAATTACCAGTTGAATTAAGTAACCAGATTGCAGCTGGTGAAGTGATCGAACGTCCGGCCTCAGTAGTCAAAGAGTTGGTCGAAAACTCGATCGATGCCCACGCTGACCAGATTCAGATCAGGGTCGAACAATCGGGACTCAAATCGATCGAAGTCAATGACAACGGCGATGGGATTGCTGCTGACGATGTTGAAGTGGCATTTTTACCGCATTCGACTAGTAAAATCGCTACTGACCGTGACTTGTTTGCAGTCAAGACTTTGGGATTCCGTGGTGAAGCTTTAGCTAGTATCGCTTCAGTTTCTAAATTGACCTTGTTGACTAGTACTGATGGGAAATCAGCCGTCAAAGCTGATTTTGCCGGAAATACTTTATTGAACAAAGAGACTCATGCTCGTTCAAAGGGAACGACCGTCACAGTCAGAGATATCTTTTTCAATACTCCAGCACGATTGAAATATGTTAAATCGCTCCATACCGAATTGAATCGGATCGTCGATATCGTCGACCGATTAGCTATGGGCCATCCAGAAATTTCCTTTAGATTGATCCATGAAAAAAAGGACTTGGTCTGGACTTCGGGCAACGGCAATTTGCAACAAACGATTGCTGGTATCTATGGCCGAACGATTGCTAGTCACATGATGAATTTTGAGAATTCTGACAGCGACTACCAAATCCAAGGTTATTTCTCTAAACCAGATACGACGAGGTCGAATCGTTCTTATATCTCGATGATCTTAAATGGCCGCTATATCAAGAATTATCAATTAACTAATGCGGTCATTTGTGGTTATGGTAGTAAGTTGATGATTGGGCGTTTTCCAGTGGCAGTGATCGATATCAAATTAGAACCGACATTAGTGGACATCAACGTTCACCCAACTAAGCAGGAAGTTCGTTTGGCTAATGAAGGTAAAATTGGTGATTTGATCAGTGAAGGTATTCGTGCTCGCTTATCTGATCAAAACTTGATCCCGGATGCTGTCAAAAACTTAGGTCGCAAGACTCCTAATCAGGCTCCAATTGAAAAGCCGGAACAGATCAGTTTTGATTCATTGGAAACTTTGGATAAGATCGATTCGACGATCCATGAGTCGACTGAACCTAAACGAGAAGAACCTACCACGCAAACCGTTGACCCAGTATTGACTAGTACGCCGATCTTTCAAGACCAAGCACATTTAAAGTCTTGGGACGCGCGACTAAAAGATGAACAACAAGAACAAGTCAACGTAGTGGATAACGACTCTAGTACCTCCACTAATTTGAAAACCGACACCAATGAAACTCATCAAGAATTTCCCGACTTAAGGTATATTGGTCAGATTCACGGGACTTATTTGGTGGCTGAGAGTCAGGATGGCTTTTATTTGGTCGATCAGCATGCGGCTCAAGAACGGGTCAATTATGAATATTATCGTGACGAGATTGGGAAGGTCTCCCAAGACCAGCAGCGCTTGTTGGTACCGATCGTTTTGGATTATTCCAATACGGAAGCAATCATGATCAAGTCGAAAAAGGACATCTTGGAAGATATTGGTTTGCATGTTGAGGAGTTTGGGCAGAATAGTTTCGTTATCAACACCCATCCGACTTGGTTTGTCCCTGGACAAGAGGAGTCGACGATCCGTGAAATGATCGATTATGTTTTGAATGATTCAAAGATCAGTGTGGCTAGTTTCCGAGAAAAGAATGCCATTATGATGAGCTGTAAGCGAGCTATCAAGGCTAATCATCATTTGGATGACCGTGAAGCGATGCATTTGTTACACAATTTGACTAAGTGCGAGAATCCGTATAATTGTCCTCATGGCCGGCCTGTATTGGTCCAATTTAGCAATAAAGACTTAGAAAAAATGTTCAAGCGAATCCAAGATTCGCATGACACTAGAGAAAGTGAATAATAATGTTTGAATACTTAGATGGCAAGATTACTTTTATTGACCCGGCATATATCGTGGTCGACGTAGCCGGTGTGGGCTATAAGGTACAGGTAGCTAATCCCTACCGGTACGAACAAGGTCAAGCGGCGAAAGTCTTTGTTGAGCAGATCGTTCGTGATAATGAACAATCTTTATATGGATTTTACGATTTGAACGAGAAGAAGATCTTCTTGAATTTGATCAGCGTTTCTGGCATTGGGCCTAAGAGTGCTTTGGCTATTTTAGCCGGCCAAGACCATAGTGGTCTGATCAATGCGATTGAAAATAACGATGTGAAGTTTTTGACCAAGTTCCCTAAGATCGGTAAGAAAACCGCTCAACAGATCATCTTAGACTTGAATGGTAAGTTCACGGCAGAGGGCCAGATGACCTTAGGACAGGCTCCAATTCCGTTGACTAATGGAACTGATTCACCGGAACTCTTGGATGGACTTGCAGCCTTGCAATCATTGGGGTATTCTCCTAGAGAAATCGTCAAGATCAAAGATCAACTTAAACAAGAAAATTTAGATTCAGCCGATGCTTATTTGCGAGCTGGGTTACAATTATTGACGAAATAACTGAGGAGGTAGTTTATGGATAATCATGACAGACTGACTGATGCGGATGCATTGGATGAAAATGAAGACATGTCAGAAAAAACTCTCCGTCCCCAAACGTTTGATGACTACTTAGGTCAAGAAAAAGCCAAGCATGAATTGGATGTTTACATCCGTGCCGCTAAGCAAAGGAAACAAACCTTAGATCACGTCTTGCTTTATGGACCTCCAGGGTTAGGTAAGACGACTCTGGCAATGATCATCGCTAATGAAATGGGGGTAAACATTCACACCACGACTGGTCCTTCGATTGAAAAATCGGGTGATCTTGTGGCTGTGCTTGATGAATTATCTCCAGGTGATATCCTATTTATTGATGAGATCCACCGGATGCCTAAAGCTGTTGAAGAAGTGCTTTATTCAGCAATGGAGGATTTTTATATCGATATCATCGTTGGACAAGGGACCGAATCGCGCTCGTTGCACCACGAATTAGTGCCCTACACCTTGATTGGTGCTACGACAACATCCGGTAAATTATCAGCTCCTTTGCGTGATCGTTTTGGGATCATCGAACATATGGAGTATTACAGTGAAGCTGAACTTGCTAAGATTGTTTACCGCTCAGCTAAAGTATTAGATATTAAAATTGATGAAGATGGAGCCCACGAGTTGGCCCGTCGTTCTCGAGGTACGCCTAGAATTGCTAACCGCTTGTTGAAACGTGTTCGTGATTTTGCACAGGTAAGTAATCAGGATAAAATTGATTACGATATTGCCAAATCAGCCTTGAATCAACTTCAAGTTGATGACGCTGGATTGGATAACCTTGACCGCCGTATCCTTTCAATGATGATTGAACTTTATAATGGTGGACCGCTAGGTATCAAAGTTATCTCTGCCAATATTGGTGAGGATCAAGAAACGATTGAATCAGTTTACGAACCTTACTTAATGCAAATGGGCTTTTTGAAACGAACAGCGAGAGGCCGGATCGTAACGCGTAAAGGCTATGAACATTTAGGATATCCGTATCCTGAGGAGGAAAGAAAATGACATTAACTACTGAAGATTTTGACTATGATTTACCTGAAGAATTAATTGCTCAGACACCGATCAAAGACCGTGACCATTCACGTCTGTTGGTCTTGGACCACGATACTGGTGCTTATGAAGACAAGCATTTTTATGATATTTTAGACTACTTGAACCCAGGCGATGCCTTGGTCATGAATAATTCACGTGTTTTGCCAGCTAGACTTTACGGTTCAAAAGAAGATACTGATGGCCACGAAGAAGTCTTATTATTGAACAATACTGAAGGAGACAAGTGGGAAGTTCTAATGAAACCTGCTCGTAGAGCTCATCCTGGTACTGTGATCACCTTTGGTGATGGTCAACTCAAAGCGACAGTTTTGGAAGACCTCGAACATGGTGGTAAGATCATTGAATTTCATTATGATGGTATTTTCCTTGAGATTTTGGAACGTTTAGGCGAAATGCCTTTACCTCCATATATCAAGGAAAAGCTCGATGACCCCGACCGTTACCAAACGGTATATGCCAAGGAGAACGGCTCAGCTGCCGCCCCAACAGCCGGCCTACATTGGACCAAAGATTTATTGGAAAAGGTCCAAGAAAAGGGTGTTAAGTTGGTATATTTGACGCTTCATGTCGGATTGGGCACGTTCCGTCCGGTGACTGAATCGGATATCAGCAAGCACGTCATGCACTCAGAGTTTTACCGTTTGGACGAGGACTCAGCCAAAACGTTGAATGACGTTAGAAAAAACGGTGGTAAAATCGTTGCTACTGGGACAACTTCAATCAGAACTCTAGAAACAATCGGAACAAAATTCAATGGTGAGATCAAGCCAGATAGTGGCTGGACCGACATTTTCATCAAACCAGGTTACGAATGGAAGGTAGTTGATGAATTCATCACTAACTTCCATCTACCAAAATCAACCCTAGTAATGTTAGTAGCAGCCTTCACAGGTAGAGAAAACATCTTAAATGCATACCAACACGCCATTGAAGAGAAATATCGATTCTTCAGTTTCGGCGACGCAATGTTTATAAAATAGAGAGCGGAACAAAGCGGTTAGGGGGCGAGCATTGCCTAGTCGTAGGGTTAATGCGTTCTATGCATTCACCTCTGAAGTGAAACCAATAACCAAATAAAAAAATCCGATGGGGAAGAACGAATGTTTTTCTCCATCTTTTATAGAAAAGAGACATATATGACTGAACCGGCAATTAAATACAAATTGATCCAGAAGGAAAAGCACACTGGTGCTCGTCTTGGTTTGATCGAAACTCCCCATGGTACTTTTGAAACACCGATGTTCATGCCTGTGGGAACTGAAGCAACGGTCAAGAATATGGCACCTGAGGATCTGGAAAAAATTGGTGCAACCATTATCCTTTCCAATACTTATCATCTTTGGCTAAGACCTGGAGAAGATATTGTTAAAGAAGCTGGTGGATTACATAAATTCATGAACTGGAATAAGGGTATCTTGACTGATTCCGGTGGTTTCCAAGTTTTCTCATTGGCTAATACCCGTGATATCACTGAAGCGGGTGTCCATTTCCGTAATCATTTGAATGGACGTCGTGAATTCTTGTCACCAGAAAAAGCTATTCAGATCGAAAACGATTTGGGACCTGACATCATGATGAGTTTGGATGAATGTCCACCATTCTTTGAAAGCTATGACTACATCAAAGATTCTGTTGCCCGGACTAGTCGTTGGGCTGAAAGAGGTTTGAGAGCTCACCGTAATCCTGATTGGCAAGCACTATTTGGGATCGTTCAAGGCGCAGGTTACGAAGATCTTCGTAAACAAAGTGCCCAAGATCTTGTCAGCATGGACTTTCCTGGTTATTCGATCGGTGGCCTCTCAGTTGGCGAGTCGAAGAGCGAAATGAACCACGTGCTTGATTTTACGGCACCATTATTGCCAGAAAACAAACCACGTTACTTGATGGGAGTAGGTTCAGCCGATGCCTTGATTGATGGAGTAATCCGTGGGATCGATATGTTCGACTGCGTTCTACCAACTAGAATTGCCAGAAACGGAACATGTATGACCACTCATGGACGCTTAGTAGTTAAAAATGCCAAATATGCCCGTGATTTCCGACCATTGGATGAAGATTGTGATTGCTACGTATGCCGAAATTATTCACGTGCGTATATTCGTCATTTGATCAATGCTAACGAATTGTTCGGTACTCATCTAACGAGTTATCACAATTTGTATTTCTTATTGAAGTTGATGGCAGATGTCCGTCAATCGATCAAAGATGACAATTTGCTTGAATTTAGAGAACATGTTTTTGAACAATATGGCTTCAACAAGAAAAATGCCAAAAATTTCTAATAAAGTTAGATAAATCTTTTGGTTTTCTGGATAGAACTTGTAATATTTGTTACCCTATAATTATATGAATAAATACACGAGGTGGAAAATTTGAATATATTAACATTAGGTGCAGCTGCTGGTGGTGGTGCCGGAAGTTATACTATGATTATCTTTATTATTATTTTGTTTGTCGGTATGTACTTTATCTCGATCCGTCCACAAAAGAAGCAACAACAAAAGCGTCAAGAGATGCTTAAGCAAATGTCAAAGGGTGACAAAGTAGTTACTCTTGGTGGTATCAAAGGAACAATCGAGTCAATCGACCGTGATAGTAAAGAAGTAGTTGTTGACTGTGATGGTATTTACTTAACTTTTGATTTGAACTTTATCCGTAAAGCTACATCAGCTGATAATGTTAAAGAAAGTACTACAAAAAATGCTCCTAAAAAGGTTGAACCTGCTGAAGAAGCAAAAAAACAACCTGCTGATGACTCAGCTAAAGAAGCAAAAAGTGAAGCAACAGCTGAAAAGCCAGCTGAAGAAACAAAAACAGACGATACTAAATCAGACTCATCTGACAAGTAAGTTTTTATGCTATAAATCATTGTTGATTTATAGCTTTTTTTTTACTTTTTTTCGTTTAAATGACGTTAGAAATAATTTATATGCTATTCTATTCAATGTAAGAAAAAAGCCGTGGTGGGTAAGTAATCTACCGCAAATCGTTCCATATTTATGACGTCATAATTAAGTGGTCAGAGCGATAAGTAGCCTACTCGAAAAGTATTTTTGATCAACTATTGAAGTTGACGTCAAATAATCAGTTATCCAGTAAAGTGTTTTTGCACCAGAGAATTGTTTCACTTAAGAGGAGTTTAAAATTGTCAGTCGAACTGCTTTCTTGCTAGTATTAAGAGTGGTAATTTTATTATTCGGTATTATTTGAATGATATTTTCATAAATGGAGTGAAAATACTTGCTTTACAGTCTACTCGAAGGTCTAAACTATCTTTTAAATTGTTATCAGATTGCCTTATAGAGCTTTATTGAAGAAGTTTTGTAAGTGCTGTTGTAGAATGAAAACATACGATGCTTGGAAAAAGGAGTAATAAAAATATGACAACTGAAAAATCAGCAGTGTTTATTATTTTTGGGGGTTCTGGGGACTTAGCTCATCGGAAATTATATCCAGCTATGTATAATCTTTATAAATCAGGAGTACTTAAGGATCACTTTGCGGTCATTGGTACTGCTAGAAGACCTTGGAGTGACGACTACTATCGTTCGACAGTGGTTGATTCGCTTGAGGATGTCGACGATGATGAGAAAGCCATGACAGAATTTTCAAAGCATTTCTTCTATCAATCACATGATGTGACTGATTCCGATCACTATATTGCTTTGAAGAACTTAGCTGCCAAATTGGATGATCAATTCGATACTGGTCATAATCGGATCTATTATATGGCTATTGCCCCACGTTTCTTTGGAACCGTAGCTGAGCATATCAATTCTGAAGGTCTCAAGACTGATGGATACAATCGTTTGGTTATTGAAAAGCCTTTTGGACGTTCATTTGATAGTGCTTGCGATTTGAATAGTTCCTTGACGAAGACTTTTTCAGAGTCAGAGATTTATCGGATGGATCACTATCTTGGTAAGTTTATGGTGCAACAATTAACTGATATCAGAATGAAAAATAAGACTTTTGAAAAAGCACTCGATCATAAGTACGTTTCCAACATGCAAATAACACTTTCTGAATCACTTGGTGTTGAAGACCGTGGTGGCTATTATGAAACTGCTGGGGTCCTACGTGATATGATTCAAAATCATATTATGCAGATCATTGGTGCAGTTGCCATGGATGAACCTGCTAAGCTTGACTCTGATTCGATTCATGAAGTTAAACGAGCTGTCTTTGCCAATTTGAAGGATCTAACTCCCGAGGAAGTTGATCAAAACTTTGTCCGTGGACAATATGGTGAAGATGCTACTGGCAAACTTAAGGCTTATCGTGAGGAAGACAATGTCGATGCTAACTCGAATATCGAAACTTTCGTTGCTGGTAAAGTAACGATGAGTAACGAACGTTGGGATGGCGTACCATTCTATGTTCGTTCAGGTAAGAGAATGCCAGCTAAGTCTTCAAGAATCGATGTTGTCTTTAATGATAAAGTTGAAGAACTGGGTATCAAGCCAAATACGACCGTTACTTTCTTGATCGAACCTGAAAATGGTAGTTCGATCTTAGTTAACGGAATAGATTATCAATCAGCTAACCAAGACTTCATTAAGTTCCCTGAAGATAGTCATTACTTTGACAACGAGCGTGAAGCTTATGAAAGCTTAATGATCGATATTTTAGATGGCGACCAAATTCACTTTACTTTGTGGGATGAGTTACAAAATACTTGGAAATATGTTGATGTCATCCGTCAACAATGGGATAATGAAACACCTGATTTTCCTAACTATATGAGTAAAACAATTGGTCCAGATGCTGCTTCAGAATTACTTGAAAAAGATGGTAATACTTGGGTCTGGGACGCTTAATTGGTGGTGATCGTTCATCGGATTTTTAAAGATTCCAATTATAATTGAAGAAAACCGAAAAATCATCCATGTTGACATGGATGCTTTTTTTGCGTCTGTAGAAGAACGTGAACATCCCCAATATAAAAAGAAATGCTTGATTGTCGCCCCTGATCCGCGTAAAAATCATCATCATGGAGTGGTGACAACGGCTAATTATAATGCTCGTAAGTACGGTGCGCATTCTGCTATGCCGGCTCAACAAGCTATTGAGTTGATCCCGAAAGATAAACTAGTTATCGCTCCGCCAAATTTCGAATTATATCGAAAGACTTCTGAATACATTCATAACATTTTTGGTGAAGTTACGGACACTTATCAATCGGTAGCTTTAGATGAAGCATATTTAGATGTGACTAAAAATAAGTTGAATGAGAATAATGTCACCCGAATCGCTAATTACTTGCAGCAACGAATCGTTAAGGAAACACATTTGACTTGTTCGGTGGGGATTTCCTACAATAAATTTTTGGCCAAGATGGCCTCAGATTATCGTAAGCCCTTTGGTCGGACGTTGATTTTGGGTGCATACGCGGAGGATTTCTTAAAGCCGATCCCGATCGAGAAATTCAATGGTATTGGTAAGACTACTCAAAAGAAGCTACACGAGATGAATATATATACTGGAGCAGACTTACAAAATTTAGATCAGGATACTTTTCTCGATACCTTTGGTAAAATGGGATATGTGATGTATCGTCGAGTTCATGGGATCGATGATTCGCCAGTCGAAGGCAATCGGATTCGCAAGTCGATTGGTCGTGAACGGACTTATGATCGAAACATTTTATACAGTGCTGACATCCATCATGAATTGAAAAAGCTGGCTAAAATGGTCAGCAATGATTTGAAAAAACGCCGACAACATGGGAAGACTGTAGTTTTGAAATTGCGTGATTCTGATTTTGATACTGTGACTAAGCGGTCAACCTTTCAAGATTATGTTCAAAGTGAGGCTGACCTGTACCGAATCGCTTCAGAAATTTATGATAAATTGGACGTCAAAGGGCGTAAAATAAGATTGTTAGGAATTACCGTAACTAATCTGGATCCTCTTTCATATGAAGAGGTCAGGTTAAATTTGTTTTCAAGTGAGGATAAAGATGAATAAATTTTCAGACATTATTGGAACTATTAAAAAGTACGACAAGATTATCGTGTTAAGACATACTAATCCGGACCCTGATGCCCTGGGTTCTCAAAATGGATTAGCCAATGCAATCAAGGAAGCATTTCCCGAAAAGAAAGTCTTGATCGGTGGTAATGATGCTGAAGGTTTAAAATGGTTGTCAACGATGGATGAAGTCAGTGATGCTGATTTTTCAGGGGCTTTAGTTATCGTAACTGATACTGCTAATACTGATCGAATCGATGACGCTCGCTACGATTCAGGTGCTTACTTGATAAAGATCGACCACCATCCAAATGATGAGGATTATGGTGATCAACTTTTCGTCAATACTGATGCTAGTTCATCAGCCGAGATCATTGCTGATCTAATTGCTGATACTCCAGAATTTAATTTGTCGAAGACGGTTGCTTATTATTTATATGCTGGTATAGTTGGTGACACTGGTCGTTTTCTTTATCCTGCTACAACTCAACATACGATGAACGTTGCAGGTCAATTTTTAGCAACAGGTATCGATGCTGCTAGTATCAATCAAAATATGAATCAAATAACTTTAGCTCAAGCTAAACTACAAGGTGAATTGTTTGATCGCTTGAAGATCGACGAATCCGGTGCAGCTTTGGCCGTGATCGATGATGATTTGATCAAGAAACTTGATATTACACGTGAGCAAGCTAATTCAGTCGTTTCGACTCCGGGTCGTTTAAAAGAGGTCCACTCATGGCTTGAAGCAGTCGAAAAAGATGATGGGACATTCAGGATGCATTTACGTTCTCAAGGTCCAGTTATCAATGGTTTAGCTAAAGAACACAATGGTGGTGGCCATCCACTTGCTAGTGGTGCAGATGCTAAGGACTTAGCTGAAGTCGAAGAAATGTATCAAGAATTAATTAAAATCGTGAACGACTTTTACCAGAGAGGTGAATAGATGACTAAATTTTCACAATATAACTTTAAAGATGCTATCAATAAATCGTTAGCAGAGATCAACTTCGATGAACCAACCGAGGTTCAAGAAGCCGTGATCCCAATGGTCAATAAGAAAAAAGATGTAATCGTCCAGTCGATGACTGGTTCTGGTAAGACACACGCCTTCTTGTTGCCAATTATGAATTCAATTACTAAAGAACCAACTGTTCAAGCACTGATTGCGACACCAAGTCGTGAATTGGCTTATCAAATTTATGAAGATACTCAAGCCATTTTGAAAAATTTTGGCGAAGATTATAATGCCTTTATCTTCGTTGGTGGAACTGACAAACAACGTCAGCAAAAAAAATTACAAGCTCACCAACCACAGATTGCTATCGGAACTCCCGGTAGACTATGGGATTTGATCAAGGAAAATGATCTGCACGTGGAAAACGTTGAACGTTTCATCGTTGACGAAGCAGATATGACATTAGACATGGGCTTTTTAGACGATGTTATCAATATTGCTGCTAAGATGCCTGAAAAACATGAGACAGCTGTCTTCTCAGCAACCATCCCACAAAAGCTTGAACCTTTCTTGCAAAAATATATGACAGGTCCTAAGAAGATTGAGATCAAGAATAAACATGTTATCTCGAAAACTGTTGATAACTGGTTGATGTTCACTCATGGTCGGGATAAGAAGGCCTTGATCTACAAGCTGATGACTTTAGGTGAGCCGTATATGGTCTTGGTTTTCGCTAATACGAAAAAGACCGTTGATGAGATCTATGAATATTTGAAACAGCAAGGTTTGAAAGTTGCTCGTCTGCATGGTGGTCTAACACCTCGTGAACGTAAACGGACAATGAGACAAATTGAAAATATGGATTACCAATTCGTTGTAGCAACTGATCTAGCTGCTCGAGGGATCGATATCGATGGAGTCTCTCATGTCATCAATGCTGAGATCCCCGATGACTTGGAATTCTTTATTCATCGTGTTGGTCGGACAGGTCGTAATGGGATGCCTGGTACAGCCATCACTTTCTACGATCCAGGTGAAGAAAATAAAGTCACTGAGATTGAAAAGATGGGTATCAAGTTCAAGCCTAAGGAACTTAAAGATAATGAGATTGTTGATGGTTATGACCGTGAACGTCGTGACAAGCGTCATGCGACAACTGAAAAATTGGATCCAAAGTTAGTTGGTTTCGTTAAGAAACAAAAAGTTAAGCGTAAGCCTGGCTATAAGAAAAAGATCAAAACAGCAATCAATACTGAAAAACGTCAACAAAGAAAGATCAAGAACCGTCAAGAAAAACGTGACCTACGTAAGGCACGTCGTTCAAAATAGCTTTTGGTTAAGTATAAATATTGACAATTCAGCCATTTATAATTAAAATTTCCACTGGATATAGCAAATAGGCTCAAATCATAAAGAGAGGGCTAGTTGGTGAGAAAGCCTGGTTTTTCCTATTTGTTGCTACCAGTTGGTAATTAAAACGTAAATAATTTGTTGAGAGGCTAACGATAATCGTTGCAAACAAGGTGGTACCGCGCATGGGCGTCCTTGGTGTTGCAACGATTTTTGTTTTAAGGGAGAACAATGAAGAATCTATCAAGTTCAGAAATCAGACAAATGTTTTTAGACTTTTTCCAGACAAAAGGTCATACGATCGAACCTAGTGCATCATTAGTACCAGTCAATGATCCAACTTTATTGTGGGTCAATTCTGGTGTGGCCACTTTGAAGAAATATTTTGACGGATCAGTCGTTCCAAAAAATCCACGGATCACGAATGCTCAAAAATGCATCAGAACTAATGATATCGAAAACGTTGGTAAGACAGCTCGTCACCAAACGTTCTTTGAGATGCTAGGAAACTTTTCGGTTGGTGATTACTTTAAGAAGGAAGTAATCCCTTGGGCATTTGAGTTTTTAACAAGTCCGGACTGGCTCGATATGGATCCAGAAAAGCTTTATGTAACAACTTATCCAAAAGATACTGATACCCAGAAACTTTGGGCTGAAGTGGGTATCGATCCTGATCATATTTATAAAGTTGAAGACAACTTCTGGGATATCGGTGAAGGTCCATGTGGCCCTGACTCAGAGATCTTCTACGATCGTGGTCAATCATTCAACAACTTACCTGAAAACGACCCTGAAAGTTATCCAGGCGGTGAGAACGAACGTTACCTTGAAGTTTGGAACATTGTTTTCTCTGAATTGAATCATTTACCATCTGGCAAATACGTTGAACAACCACATAAGAACATTGATACGGGTATGGGACTTGAAAGATTAGTTTCCATTATCCAAGGTACTAAGACTAACTTTGAAACTGATTTGTTCATGCCTTTGATCGAACACGTTGAAGGCCTTAGTGATAATCGTAAATATGATACTAGTGACGCTGATGACGTCTCCTTCAAGATCATTGCTGACCATGCTAGAACAGTTTCTTTTGCTGTCGGTGATGGCGCATTGCCTTCAAATGAAGGCCGTGGCTATGTCATCCGTCGTTTGATCAGACGAGCAGTTTTGAATGGTAAGAAGTTAGGCATCAATGGACCATTCCTTTATAAATTAGTCCCAATCGTTGGTAAGATCATGGAAAGTTACTATCCAGAAGTCAGCCAACAACAAGAGTTCATTTCCAAGACCATCAAGGCTGAAGAAAAACGTTTCTCAGAAACACTGAATGATGGGCTTCAATTACTGAATGGGGTAATCGCCGATCTTAAAAAGGATAACGAGCAAGTTATTGATGGTGAGAGTGCCTTCAAGTTATTCGATACATACGGTTTCCCACTTGAGATGACAGTTGAATATGCTCATGATGAAGGGATGTCTGTTGACGAAGATGGTTTCAAACATAACATGGAACTTCAACGTGAACGTGCTCGTCAAGCTCGTGGTGATTTACAATCGATGGGTATGCAAGATGAGACCTTGATGGAGATCAAGACGCCAAGTGAGTTTATCGGTTACGATCACAATGAAGCTACTGCTACATTGAAAGATATCGTCGTTAACGATGAAATAGTCGATTCGGTAAACATGACGACTGAACAAGCTCAATTGATTTTTGATCAAACTCCGTTTTATGCTGAGATGGGTGGACAGGTTGCTGATATTGGTAATATCTACGATGAAAACAACAATCAAGTTGCTGAAGTCATGGATGTTCAGCACGCCCCTAATGGTCAAAATATTCATATTGTAAAGGTCATTTCTGAATTAGACGTTAATCAAAAATATGTTTTGAAGATCAACGTTGATTTCCGTGAAAAGGTTCGTCACAATCACACGGCAACGCACTTGTTAGATCAAGCCTTGCGTGAAGTGGTCGATCCACGGACACATCAAGCTGGTTCGTTAGTTGAGCCAGGTTACTTGAGATTTGATTTCAATAGTAATGATGCCTTGAACGACCAACAGATCAGTCAACTTGAAAAGATCATCAATGAAAAGATTTGGGCAGCTATCCCGGTTAAGACGGAAGTTCTACCAATTGAAGAAGCTAAAAAGAAAAAGGGTGCCATTGCCATGTTTAGTGAGAAATATGGTGATACTGTCCGAGTAGTTGAAGTAGACGATTACTCAGTTGAATTCTGTGGTGGTACTCACGTAAGCAATACTGCAGAGATTGGTTTATTCAAGATCACTTCTGAATCCGCGGTTGGTTCTGGTGTCCGTCGGATCGATGCAGTTACTGGTGAAGAAGCTTTTGAATATTTGAATGATCAGTTAAGCTTGTTGAAAGAAACAGCTGGTAAAATGAAGGTCAACCAATTTAAGGATGTTCCTGCAAGAGCTGAGCAGTTGGTCGACGAAGTCAAACAATTGAAACGTGATAATCAAAACTTAAAGGTTCAATTGACTAGTCAAAAATCAGCTGAAGTCTTTGACAAAGTTGAAGAGATCAGTGGTCTGAATGTTATCGCCAATGTGATCTCAGGTGCTGATATGGCAACCTTGAGACAATTGGCTGATAAGTGGAAGAGTGAACAAAAGTCTGATGTCTTAGTCTTGGGAGCTGGTTCCGGAGATAAAGCTAATCTGGTCGTTTCAGTTGGTAAAGATGCTCAAGCTAAGGGTCTAAAAGCCGGTGATTTGATCAAACAAATCGCCAAAGAGATTCAAGGTGGCGGTGGTGGCCGTCCTGACATGGCTCAAGCTGGTGGAAAAGATCCTAATGGTTTGACAAAAGCATTACAAAAAGCTAAAGATATTATTAAAAATACTTAAAGTGTTCTATAATAGAACATGATAACTAACGGTCACTTTAATAATATTAAATGGAGATTTTGCCATGAGTTCACTTGATAAAACAATGAGTTTTAACTTTAACGAAAATAAAGGTAGAGACGTTAAAGAGACTTTACAAAGCGTCTATCAATCCTTAGAGGAAAAAGGCTATAATCCAATTAATCAGATCGTTGGATACTTGCTATCTGGTGATCCAGCTTATATTCCTCGTCACAATGACGCTAGAAATTTAATTTTAAAACATGAACGAGATGAGATAATCGAAGAATTAGTTAAGAGTTATCTCAATCAAAATAAGTAATGCGATTACTCGGATTAGACGTAGGTTCCCGAACAGTCGGAGTGGCTGTTAGTGATCTATTGGGATGGACTGCTCAAGGTGTCGAGATCATCCGTATCAACGAGGATAAGGAAGACTTTGGTTTAGACCGTCTAGAAGAGATCATCAACGAAAAAAAGGCTACTGGAGTAGTGATCGGGTTACCTAAAAATATGAATAATACTGAAGGCCCTCGTGCCGAAAAATCGCGTGAATATGGAAAAATGGTCACAGAAAGATTTGAACTTCCTGTTGATTTTACAGATGAACGCTTGACGACCGTACAAGCAGAACGCATGTTAGTCGATGAGGCCAATGTTTCTCGTCGGAAAAGAAAAAAAGTGATCGATAAAATTGCTGCTGAGATGATTTTACAAAATTATCTAGATGCCAAAGGCAAGCTAACACGAAATTAGGTGAAATTTATGAGTGAAAAATCCGGTTCTAATGATGATATGAAAGAAGTAGTTTTAAGTGATGAGGATGGTAACGAAGAAACTTATGAAATTCTCTTTACTTTTGACTCAGATGATTATGGTAAGTCTTACGTTTTCCTTTATCCTAAGAAAGCCGAGGGTTCTGATGAAATCGAAGTTCAAGCCTTCTCATTCTCACCAGATGAAAATGGTGACGTTGACGCTGGAGAATTGAATCCAATTGAGGATCCAGAAGAGTGGGACATGGTTCAAGAAGTCCTTAACACATTCACAAATGATGATAATCAAGATATCTAATAAAATTACGAACTATGATCCGTAGGGATTACGGTTCGTATTTTATTGTTTAAGGTGTCCTTAATATCAGGTATTTGCATCAGTAATATTGTGATAAAATTAATAGATACACTGAACTATTCTTAAGGGGATAAAATGCTAAGTCTTTTAATTATTTTATTTTTAGTTTACGGCTTTTATGTCGGTGCTAGACGTGGTCTAGCTATGCAGGCCTTTTATACAATTGGCTATGCCTTATTTTTTGCATTGGCCTTAGTGAGCTTTCGGTTTCTAGGTCCAAAATTTGAAATGATCGTTCCATATCCATCTGCCAACTTAGGTAGTGAATTTGCGTTTTTCTCGACCAAAGTAGGTATGGGATTAGACGATGCATTTTATCGTGCCTTTGCATTTATTTTTGTTTGTTTCATCGGTTGGATCGTCATCCGTTTCGTCGGTCTTTATTTCAAACGATTGACATATGTTCCAATGCCTAACGATGTAAACTTACTAAGTGGCGGGATCCTAGGATTAATCGTCAGTTACATTTCCATATTTATGATCCTTCTGATAGTAGCAATGATCCCCGTTGCTGGTATTCAACACGCTTTGGATCACTCGTTTATCGCTTCAGCTATGATCGAAGCTTCACCAGTGATCTCTAGTTGGCTACCATCACTATGGATTGGAAGTATTTAGAAAATATAAATAAGACAGGTTAATTCTAAGTTGAAAATTGATGGATCGAAAGGTTATCTTTTACAACGTGAATTAGCCTTTTTTAATCAAGAAAAATAAAAATGAAAAGATGTCTGGAGTTTTTATATGAATAATAAAGCACTGAGTGTGCTCGAGTTTGACAAAATCAAAGATGAAATTGCCAAATATCTGATCACATCTCGTGGAAAGACGTTACTAAAGAAACTAATGCCGATGTCAGTGGAATCTATCGTCCACCGTTTGATCGACCAAACTAAAGATGGAATGGATATCGTCCGTTTGAAAGGCGAGATTCCTGTTCGTAAACTCGATGACTTGCATGATCAAGCCAATCGTCTCAAGAAAGATGGAAATTTAAATGGAACAGAATTAGCTGCCATCGGCCAAGTTCTCAAAAACACCTCAGAATTGAAACAATTTTTCGAAACGATGCACGATGATGAGATAACTTTGCGGGAACTTTATAATCTCAGTGATAAATTGATCGATAACCCGCAATTGACTAAACGAATCAATCAGTCAGTTGATGAGTCGGGTCGTCTTTTGGATACTGCTTCGGATGATCTAGGCTATATCCGAAATCAAATCAATAAATTGAACGATCAAATCAGACATTCAATGGAACAGTTCACACGTGGTAAGGGCACTAAGTATTTGACTGAAGCTATCGTTACTTTGCGTGATGATCGGTTTGTTGTTCCAGTTAAGACTGAGTATCGAGCTAAATTTGGGGGAGTAGTTCACGACCAAAGTGCCAGTGGACAAACTCTGTATATTGAACCACAATCAGTCGTAGGCATGAACAATCAATTACATGATGCTCAGACTTCTGAACGACTAGAGGAAATCAAGATCTTGGGTGAACTGTCTGATTTAGTCCGTCCTGATATCAGTGATATTTTAAACAACAATGAGGTATTGGCAGAGTTCGACTTGATCAACGCCAAAGCTAAATATGCTAACCAGATCAAAGCTACTGAACCATTAGTTTCTCGTGATAATATTGTTGACTTGAAACAAGCTAAGCATCCACTGATCGACCCTGATAAAATTGTTGCTAATGACATTAAAATTGGCGATGACTATAAGACAATGTTGATCACTGGTCCTAATACTGGTGGTAAAACAATCACTATGAAGACTTTGGGATTGATTCAAATCATGGCTCAAGCGGGATTATTTATCCCTGCTCATGAAGAAAGTCATGTTGCAGTTTTTGATGAAGTCTTCGTTGATATTGGTGATGAACAATCAATTGAACAAAATTTAAGTACCTTTTCTTCACATATGGACAACATCATAAATATCATGAAGAATGTAACTGATAAGAGTTTAGTGTTGATCGATGAGTTAGGTGCCGGAACTGATCCTCAAGAGGGTGCAGCCATTGCTATTGCCATTCTTGAAGAGTTGTCGAAGTCTGATTGTGAAATTATGGCAACGACTCATTATCCTGAATTAAAGATTTATGCATACAATACACAGGATACAATCAACGCTAGCATGGAATTTGATGACAAGTCATTAAAGCCGACATATCGGCTTTTGATAGGTATTCCTGGTGCAAGTAATGCTTTCAATATTGCTTCAAGATTAGGAATGAACTCGTCCGTTGTCGAAAGAGGAAAATCATTGATGAGCGGTGAAAGTCAAGATTTGAACAATATGATCAGTGACTTGGAAAACCGTCGAAAAGAATTTGAAAATAATAATCAGAAACTTGAACAACAATTAGCTAAGAACAAGGAAGTTGAAGAAGATTACGAAAATCAACGTGATCAGCTTGAAAAATCAAAAGATAGTGAAATAAAAGCTGCTAAAATTCGAGCCAATCAAATTGTTTCTTCTACTAAGAAGAAGACTGAAAAAATCATCGATCATCTTAAAGAATTGGAACGCTCCGGAGTTGCTGTTAAAGATGACCAGATCATTTCAGCTCGGACTGATTTGAAGAATCTTCATCAAGATGAAGCTACTAAAAAGAATCGGGTCTTGCGTCGAGCTAAGAAACGTCAGCAGCTCAAAGTTGGTGATGAGGTCAAAGCCATTCCTTATGGACAAATCGGTACGATCATCCGTAAGAATAAAGATAATCAGTATGAGGTCCAGTTGGGTATCTTGAAGATGAAATTTGATGCTGTCGATCTTGAAAAGACTGATCAAAAAGTCGAACAGGACCAACCTAAGCCAACTTTGGTCAAACGGACCAAGAGTTCATTGCTTTCCAGTAAGCTAGATCTTCGTGGAGAAAGGTATGATGAAGCAATGACTGATCTTGATCGTTACATTGATGAAGCCCTCTTAGCAGGTTATAATCAAGTTACCATCGTGCATGGTTTCGGTACCGGAGTTATTAGAAAAGGTGTAACCAAATATCTCCAAGGTAATCCGCGTGTGAAATCATTTGGTTATGCACCGGCAAGTTCAGGTGGCTCAGGTGCTACGATCGTCGACTTGTAAATATGAGTCGAATTGGTATTCTTAAAATAATAAAAGTGATAATATCTTTATGAGATGTAAAAGGAGTGAAAAACATGGTTGATGAATTAACAGATACAAACTTTGAAGAAGAAACAAAAGACGGTGTTGTTTTAACTGACTTTTGGGCAACATGGTGTGGTCCTTGTCGTATGCAATCGCCTGTAGTTGAAGAATTATCCGAGGATAACGATGCAGTTAAGTTCACAAAGATGGACGTAGATGCAAATCCTAAGACACCAGAATCATTTGGTATCATGGCAATTCCAACACTTGTTATCAAAAAAGATGGCAAAGTCGTTGATAAGTTGACTGGCTTCCATAGCAAAGCTCAATTGACTAAGATCCTTGATGGATACACAGACTAATTTTGTTAAGGCGTTGATGTAGAAGATACATCAGCGCCTTTTTATTTTTGCGGTATGATTAAATTAGATTTTAGGAGGCCGAGTATGAGTATAAAATTAGTTTTGAGCGATATCGATGGAACGATTTTGGACGACAGTCAACAAATTGATAGCTCCTTAAAACGACAACTTGAGAAGATGAAACAGCAAAAGATCCCTTTTGTGTTAGCATCAGCCAGGTCACCTGAAGCGATGCTTCCAATCGCTAAAGAATTGGGTATTCTCGATAATCCAGTCGCCTGTTACAACGGAGCCTATGTCGTCAAAAATCTTGACCAGGAAAATGTCGAAGTCATCACAAGCCATACGATTCCACCAACAGAAACAAAAAAGATTTTCAACATCCTCGAAGAAAGTTTTCCCAGTGTTTCAATCAATCTTTATTCAAAAATGAAATGGTATATTGAAACAGCTGACCAGTGGAATCAACAAGAGTCAGCAATTACTAAACTTGAACCCATCAAAAAGGATCTCCAAATATTCATTGAGGATCATCCGGTTCACAAATTTCTCCTGATCGATCAAGCTAAGACCATTCATCAATTAATGGAACACTTGGAAAAATCTGGCCTTAAGGATTGTTCATTTGTACTCTCCAAGGACAATTATCTCGAGGTGACTAATAAGAAAGCTTCTAAGAAAATTGTTCTTAAGGAATTGACTCAACATTATGGGATCGATTCTTCGGAGACGATGACGATCGGTGACAATTTTAATGATGTTCCGATGCTAGTGCGTTCTGGTTTTGGAGTAGCCATGAACAATGCACCAGATGGTGTTAAAAAGGTTGCCGATTGGATCACGACTGATAATAATCATCACGGAGTCTCTCATGCTCTATCAGAAAATATCCTTAATAAACTCGCATAAACTAAATTTTAAAGATTCAAAAAGGCCGTCAATTTTAAGAATTGACAGCCTTTTTAGTAGGTCAGTATTTTGATATTTCCTTAAAACAACTTTGTCAGCACGCACTTTTTGTTGTATATTATAGTTTCAGTTCCTTTCAATTTGAATCAAAATGTTAACCGTTTTATTTTTTAAGTCTAACGAGAAATTGCCCATACAATATGCACCAATGGTATTTTGGGCAGTTTCACTAATAAAGCCTGCCTCGAGCGAAAATTCTGGCTTGTCATTATTTAGGTTAAATCGTTGGATTACTTCAGGTCCGGATAATTGATACTTATAACTAGTTTTTGATTGATTAGTAATTGCCAATTGACCGAAACCAGCATTTTGAAAAACTCCGGGTAGATTGTTCATATCTTGAATTGCTAAACGTCTGCTCAGGTCTTTTCCCGCCCAATATAAAAGTTCAGGAGTATCCTTGTCCAACAAATCAGGCAAAACGAAATCACGTAGAACTGAAACAGCAAAGTACTTCTCAGTTAAGTCATTTTGAGTTTCACTAGTTTCAGCAGAGTCGATCTCATCATTAATTTGTTCATTTTCATTTTCGTTATTTTGTTTGGCCATTATTTGTACTCCTTTTTCATAAAATTATTATATCATTAGGTGAATGCCTTTTTAAGTAAATACCGAACTAACTAAAAAAATAAAATTGCTTTCTAATTTATTTATAGGAGAGTCATTATGAGTGATAAAAGACCTATTGGTTTACTAGATTCTGGAGTTGGCGGTTTGACCGTTACCTCAGAGGTGATCAAGAAATTACCACACGAAGATATTATCTTTATCGGAGACGAAGCTCATATGCCATATGGCGTGCGTCCAGCTTCAGAGATTATCAAATATACTCGAGAAATGGTCCAGTTCTTAGTTCAGCAAAAGGTTAAAGCAATCATTTTTGCCTGTAATACTGCCACGGCTCGAGCACTACCGACCATTTCAAAAGAATTCGATGTACCAATGTTTGGAGTCATCCGTTCCGGAGCTCAAGGTGCAGTGGAAGATACCAAGACTAAAGAGATTGGTGTCATTGGTACGCAATCTACAATCGATTCTAACAGTTATCCAGAAACCATCAAGAAAGCAGATAGCAGCATCAAAGTAACATCTTTGCCAGCACAGCATTTCGTTAAGATAGTCGAGAATAATGCTGGAAATACCGAAAAAGCTCGCTTAGACATTGAAGAAACTTTGACACCATTTAAAAATACTAATGTAGATACATTGATACTAGGTTGCACGCATTTTCCAATGTTGCAAAAGCAGATCCACTCATTTATGGGCGACAAGGTTAAGTTAGTTGACCCTGGGATCGAAACAACGAATGTCACTAAGCAATTTTTGCTGGATAATGATTTAGTGACTGATCAAGCCGCAAACGGTCATATTGAGTTGAATACCACTGCAGACCTAGACAGTTTTAAGAAATTGGCTCAAGATTGGTTAGGTAAGGGAGCCACTGATATCAATTTAGTTAAAATAGGAGACTAAGATGCAAGAAATAATCATTGCTACTAAAAACCCCAATAAAGCTAAAGAATTTAAAAAGATCTTTGATACAGATAATTATGAGATCAAGACCTTACTCGATTTTCCTGATTTTCCTGAGATCAAAGAGACTGGGGCGACTTTTGAAGAGAATGCCACTATTAAGGCTCATACGGTCATGGAACAATTACAGTTGCCAACTATTGCCGATGACTCAGGTCTAGCTGTTGACGCTTTATTTGGACAGCCAGGAGTATTGTCTGCCCGTTACGCAGGTGATCATAATGACGCTGCCAACAATGCGAAACTCTTATCTGAGATTGGTGGAACCCCTGAGGAAAAGCGGACCGGCACCTTTGTGACTGTCTTAGTTTTTGCCAATCCTAAAAATGATCAAGACTTAGTAGTCAGAGGGGAAGTCCATGGTCGGATCACTAATTTCCCTGAAGGCGACGATGGATTTGGTTATGATCCACTTTTTTATGTACCTGAAATGGATAAGACGATGGCTCAGATGACATTGGACGAGAAAAACAGTATTAGTCATCGTGGAACTGCAATTCGTAAATTAGAACAGCAATGGCAAGATTGGATTGTCTTGTAACCGTTGCCGTAAATTTGCAATAATGCTAGTATTAAATTGCCAGTAAAAACAAAAAGAGGAGGAATTATTATGACAGGTGGACAAATCGCAGGACTTATCGCAGCTATTGCTTTTGTCGTTTTAGTTATTTTCTTGGCAGTGGCCCTTGTACAAACCGCAAAACTATTAAAGAAATTACAAGATACAATTAAGGAAACAACGAAGATGTTAGGTGTGATCACTAAGAATACTGATCGTATCCTTGATCAATCTGGTCGTTTAGTTGATAAAACAAATACATTGATGGATGACGTTAATGGCAAATCAAGTAAATTGAATCCATTGTTCGATACTGTGGAAAATCTCGGTAATAAAGCAGCTGACGCTACTTCTGATAAGCCTAAAGATAGTAGTTTTGGAATCAGTAGCTTATTGAATGTTGCTAATGTGGCATCTATCGCAAAACTTGCTTCAAAGATCTTACCTAGAAAGAAGAAGTAACTATGAAAAAAAGACGCTTTTTAGCAGGAATTATATTAGGTAGTGCAACGGGTTATTTAGTTTCTAAATATCTTGTCAGCGAAAAAGGTCAAAAAGCTCTAGAAAATGTCAAAATGATCCGTGGAGATTTCAATAATGGTGGTTTTGGCTTGGCCGATAAAGACACTTTAGTTAGTGACTTCAATAATAAAACTGAATCACTTAAAAATTCTTTGAAAGATAAAACTCAGGAATTAAAAGATGACGAAGAAGCAACTGATGTTGTTTTCGATGAAGATGACATCAAACAAACTGATAAAGATGATCAAACTCAAACACCTGATAACAAATAATGATTCACCTACAGACTCTTATGAGTCTGTTTTTTTGGCTCTAAGTCAAA
>NZ_AZFA01000021.1 GCF_001434295.1 Companilactobacillus versmoldensis DSM 14857 = KCTC 3814
GAACAATTTCCCTAATCAATTTCACGAAACTCTAAATAAGGCAGTTAAACCTGCTCCTAATGGTCAAGCTCCCTTGGACCAACATTTACTCAAACCACTACGTTAATAATTACTAATTCTTTATATCCCACAATAAAATTATAAAAAAGAAGGACAAATCATTATGAATAACTTTCCTAATCAATTCCACGAAGCATTAAATAAGGCAGTCAAACCTGCTCCTAATGGCCAACCACCTTTGGATCAACACTTGTTGCATCCTGGCAAATAATTAAACAATTCAAAATTCAAACTTACTAAAATATAAAAAAGAAGGTATATTACTATGAACAATTTCCCTAATCAATTCCACGATGCTTTAAATAAGGCAGTTAAACCTGCTCCTAATGGTCAACCACCTTTGGATCAACACTTGTTGCATCCTGGCAAATAGTCGAATAAATTGAAACAGCGTAGCCTATTGGCTACGCTATTTTTGTGTCTTTAATTCAAATAATCTATGCATCAATTGGAAGTGATGCCGTAATGACAGTTTTTTGACCATCCCTAGACCGGGAAATTTTGTCTGTGACACATATTCCGTTAGTTGATCGAGTGCTGGTGTTTCGTTCAATCCACTAATATTATCATTCTTCCACGTAACTAATTTATTCAGCACTTCGAAAAATTTCTCCTTTTGACCGCGCATCGTTTCGTTACTGTCGGAAACAAAATGATGGATCCGCAAGCTGCCGTCAGCTGTGACGTAAATTATATGCAACGCGATGGCTCTTGAAGGCATCCCTTTATCGAAATAATGACCACCGACCATGGAAAAATCAGCAAATCCTTGATAATTATCAATCTGTCGATACCAACTTGCCGGTTGGAAAAATTCATCGTCGATTTCTGCGTAATCTTCTACATGAGGTACAAAAGTCAGCGGATCAGTTAGACTGACTGCCTTATCGGCAACGATCTGATGGATCCGCGCTTCCTCAGGTATCAAAACACCACTGACATTTTTCAGGACTCGACTATTTTGACAGGCTTTCAAGATCGGATAATTTCTCGCAATCAACAAACTCGTCTGGTGACCGTGTGTATGAATGAAATCACTGCTGAAATCAGGTGCAAGGATAGCTGTTGGATGGAAAAAATTCAATTCTGACAAATCTGGTAACGGATAAAGCTTAGTATCATTCAATCCGTAGACACTCACTTGGGGATTGGCGACAATTCCGAATGGTTGCTCCTCCTGGATCAAGGCAGTCACCGTCTGCAATAATTCCTTTGAATCCCGAACAGGCTCGATAATGGGAACAATATTTTCCCCCAGTTCCTGCGCCTGACAGGCTTCCTTTAAGGCCAGCAAATCGTACATCCGACCTCGCAAATATGGATAATAGATCATATTTGATCCCCCAAATCCGGTTGGTCCATCGCTTGGAGTTGCATTTTCAGTTGCTGATACTCAGCATTGCGAGCATCTAATTCCTCCTGCAAAGAGGTCACTGCAGCACTTTGTGTGTCATCAATGAACCGGTCGTAGAGATTGTGATCAGGATGATAAATATCGTAGCCTTTCTTGGCACGCTTTTTCAACTCCTTGTACAATTGGTCGTCCGAATACAGCTGCAACCCCTTCTCGACCCGCTTAGCCTTGTCGACCTCACGGAACAACGAGGCCACAAAATGACTCGTCAATTGCTTTTCATCAACCTGCAGATCCTGATACTGAGCCTTTTTAGCCACCGTCAAGAACCCCGGTGCACGCAAAGTTTGTGGAGCCAAGTCGAGCGCCCTTTTGTCAAAACTTCGATAGATCAAAACTCCGATGTGTGACGGGATCTCTTCAGCTACTTCCTGATAGAGTTTTTGTGGTAAGACAAAATAATTATAATTACCGATAAAAGATAATTTGGCCTTCGAATGGAAATCTGTTTTCGTCACTTTCAATTCAAAACAGCGCCATTCAACTGAGCCATCTGTCAGTTGCTGGTAGCTTAAAGTATCAACGATTCCTTTATTATCAGGCATCGATACTTCTTCGACAACGTAGGCTTGCTGTTCATAGCAGTATTGATAGAGTGTTGTTTCTAACTCTTTAGTCAATTTGGTCTTCATAATTATCTTGTCCTTTCCAAAAATCCTCGATGGCATTATCTAATTTGTGGAGCGAACTGATCCGCTTGAAATTCTGCCAATGTGGTGGGAACAACTGCACATAGCGACCACTAGCAAAGCGTTGATCAACTAAGAGGATGATCCCCACATCCCGACTGCTCCTAATCAAACGCCCAGCAGCCTGCAAAACATTGTTCATTCCTGGTAATTGATAAGCATAGGCAAAGCCTTGGCCATTTTCTTGATTGTAGTAATCCTTGATCAGATTATTTTCAGCACTCAAGCCAGGTAAACCAACACTGACTACGGCAACTCCGATCAAACGATCCCCTCTCAAATCGATTCCTTCCGAGAAGATGCCGCCTAATACAGCAAATCCTACTAAGGTCTCTGTTGGTGATTCTTGAAATTTATCCAGAAACTCTTGTCTTTGGGCCGCGTCCATCGAATTTTGCTGAGCAACTGTCTTAATCTCTGGATATTCGTCGTTAAAGGCAGCCTTTATTTGTCTTAGATAAACGTATGACGGGAAAAAGAACAGGTAATTTCCAGTCTTCGCTTTGACCAAGTCATATAAGCTGGCCACGATATATGGTTCGTTATTGCTCCGCTGATGATAGGTCGTCTGGATGTACTGGGTAATGAGAATTTCTTGGTTTTGTTGTGGAAACGGTGATGGTAATTGATATGCCAAGCTATTGTCGATCCCGCCGAGAACGTTTTGATAATAATTCATTGGTGACAAGGTTGCAGAGAATAAGACTGCTCCAGCACCTAATTTCATCGACTGATCGAGAAAATAACTGGGATCAAGACAGATTTGTTTGATGGAGACCTTATCGCCGTCGATAACGATCCGCGTTTGATAAGTATCATCGTAGAAGCTGCTGATCTTAACAAAGGTCAGACATTCGAAGAAATAATCTCGGGCCGCTTTCAAAAAGTCTGTCTGTTCCTTGTCTTTCATCCACTCAGTCATGAAGTCGTCAAATTTGTTAAGGATCTTCAATAGATCCTTGGGAACGTCATTGGTGACCATCTCATCTTTATGGAGGATCTCTAAGGTAACTTTGATATCGGAAAAAGCCTTGGCGACTTTCTGCAATTGATTCTGATACCGCTTGGTCGATTTTTTCTCAGCCGCTGCTTTTTTCATCAGTTCTTCAATACCAACATTGGTGACCTCAGCTGAATACATATCACGCGAGCGACTGACAAGGTTATGAGCTTCATCGATCAAAAAGAAATTATCGTTATCTTTTTCAGTAAAGAACCTTTGGAGATAAACTAATGGATCAAATAAATAGTTGTAATCGCAAATAATGACATCGCAAAACAACGATGTATCTAGAGAGAACTCAAATGGGTCGACCATGTGCTTGCGAGCATATTTCTCGATGATCGATTTAGTGATACTGTCCTCATGTACCAAGATGTCCTTCAATGCTGGCTTCAATCGGTCATAATAACCAATCATATAAGGATTTTTTTCTGGTAGCACATCCTTTTCTTCAGGAAATCTGATCTGTTCTTTGGCTGTTAAAGTAATACTTTTAAGCCTCAAACCTGACTGGCTCATTAGATCGATCGCTTCTTCAGCCACACGACGAGTGCTCTGCTTAGCAGTCAGATAAAATAGTCTCTGAATCCGATCCTCACCAATTGCTTTGACCGCTGGAAACAGCGTCGAAATAGTTTTTCCAGTCCCAGTCGGTGCTTCAACGAACAGTCGTTTTTTTAGACGAATAGTCTTGTAGACTGCACCTGCCAATTCATGCTGCCCGGTTCGAAATGCTGGAAAAGGAAAATTTAGCTCGCTGATCGAATCGTTTCTCGTCTTTCTCATATCAGCGCGTAATTTCAACCAAAATTCATACTCTGTTATTAATTTTTGAAAGAAGTCATCCAATTCTTCACGGGTAAACTTTTTTTCAACTTGAGTGGTTTGGTCTTCGGTAACTTGAAAATAAGTCAGCTGTAGCGTTACCTCATTCAACTCTGGATGATCTTCTAATAAAATATGTCCGTATACTTTGACTTGGCCCCAGTAAAGTTCGAGAGTATTGTCGCTTAATTCATCAAACTTTTGATCAGAGGTTTTGATTTCCTCGATCAAGGCTTTATCTGGATTCAATTCGACTCCGTCTGCTCGACCAGAAATATCATATTCCTGATTGTTCATGGTGACGGTCTTTTTTAGATAAACTTCACTTTCATAATCATCTGAGCGAGTGCTCTGCAATTGTCGATGGATTCTAGCACCAGCTAAGGCAGTATTCGTACTGTCCTTGCTGTCGACCAGATCGCCACTGCGTAGCACAAATTCGACTAACGTTCTAATACCGATCCGTGTTGACATAAGCACCCCTCCCTTTTTGATTATTCACTTGTAACATTGTAAAACATGTGTTCGTTTTTGTCTGCTGATACAAGCAAAAAACCGTTACCAACTTTTGGCAACGGCTACTAACTTTCTAATATTGATTCATGACGATCAAAGTTTGTCTCAATTGTTTGAGATTATTGGCAATCTCAGTCCAACTATTATCAACTTGATCATATAGCGATTTGATTGGCTCATCATCAACATCAAATTGAGCCATTTTTTGCTCAACGAGCTTTTTTGTTTGGCTAAAATTTTCATCTTGGTTCAACTTAATGTATTGGATCATATATTGCATTCGATGATTGACTAGTGGGTATTGGAAATTTCCATTGTTTTCAATCGTTGGTCGCTTGATTTCACTAGCATGGGCAATAAAATCTTTTAGGATGCTATGTTCATAAAAAGCAATATATTGAGAGATCAATTCATTGAACTCTATTTGGTTAATATGATATTCATTTTCCATATCTAAATAACTTAACGTCTTCTCTGATTCAGTAAGTTCTACAAAAGGTATGTTCGAAGTATCCGCGTTAACAATTTCTAAAAATTTGATTTTCATAAAACCACGATCATGATTTCGTTTGATAATATTGGCATTCATCTTTTTTAAATTCAGAACGATATTACTGCCTTCAGCCAATTTAGTAGCAAATCTGGTACAGAAGTCAGCATATCTTTCTGACTCGCGTAATACTCGTTCATTTTCAATTGTCATAATGTTCTCCCCCAACCTATGACTTAAATATTAAAAGTCAGCACGCAGTTATATCAATCCACAAATCTGTGGCATTATTGATCAAGTGCGTTATAACGCCCAATTTTAAATATCCCGTTTATGGTACGACTGCTGAACTCGTTTAAGACCAAGTTGTGGATCACTAAAGTGGGTCATTTGATCAAGATTGTCTTTGATACTATCTGGCACCTGTTTGGCTTTAATGTTGCGGACCTCATCTTCAACATAGGCACCTTTATGAACTACTTTGATATATTCAGATTGAGTTGAATAACTACCATTGATGGTAATGATATTACCATCCCCATAATCAGTATCGATCACGGCTGTTTTTTGTTTACCAGGATCTTCAACTAAGGCATAGCCGACCTCTTCTTTTATGAAAGGATTAAAACGTTCAATATTAGGTGACTGAATATTTTTACCAAAAAAAGTAACTGTCAAAATAGCTAGTAAGACAATAAAAATACTCAGTAAGAAATAAGCTGCTTGTCGATACAATTCACGCCCTTTAACGACATCTGCTATTTGGCGATTGACTTCATTTTCATCATCACCCCAAAAATCAGAGACTGGAAAATTCAAAGCTTGGGCCACCTTGACCATATAATCCATGTTCGGATGTGACTCCCCATATTCCCAGCGATAAACAGTATTACGTGAAACTTGGACTTCATCAGCCAATTGTTGTTGGGTGAATAAAGCCCTTTGGCGCTTTATTTTTAGTACTTCAGCAACTGGTCGAATTTTATTAGGATCAACAAAACCTGTTTTGGGATCAGATTCAACGTGTTCTTTTTTTGTCCATGGCCAGCCGTGAATTATTGCTAAAATGGAATTAATAAGCATAAGAAATAATGTTATCCCTGGAAAAACATGTTCATCATGATGAACAATATTAAAAGTGATAATATTGGTAAGAAATATTAGTATGATTATTATTTCGAAAATACCTAAAAATAGATAGATATATTTATTATCACTGGTAAAATGTCTTAATGAAAAAAAGACATATGCCAATGAGATACAAATCAAAGCAACAAATTCAATAAATCCTGGAATCGTAGTCTCGGCATATTCAATGTAAGTCATGGATTTATAGAATGGAAAGTAATTTTGCCCACCATTCGATTGAATGATGATCATTTTAAAGTAGATCAACGATACGATCGTTGCGACAGATATTAGCAGCAAAGCTGCTTTCAATAAGGTATTTTTCTTTAACATATTCATTACGTTCCAATTTTATATTTAGGGGATAATTTTATGCATAAACGGATTAAGTTGATGGGGATCTTCGGCGGAATCATTGTGATCATTGCAGTCGCAATCTTTTTCTCATATCAAAGCTATTCAAATATCAGTCTTTCTAATGATTCACAGATGACACCGAATAAAACTGATAAAAATAACAAAACTGCTTCTAAAAAGACCTCAAAGAATAATAATATCTTTTTGCAAGACAAGGACAACCCGGATCATCGCTATCCATCCCTACGGCTCAAATGGTGTTTATCAATATCGTTCTCAAGCCAATGGAAATCTTTATCCGGAATATAAATACTTCAATGGTCAAGTATCAAGTAAGAACAATAAATTAGCTGTCTCGCCCTTGAAAAACACTTCAGCTAAATCATTTTCCTTCAAGAAAAATTCTGATGGGTCTTATCATAATACCAACAATGGGCATAACTATCAGAAATTGGCGACAACTAAAAATGATCATGATGGTCTCTCAGTCGACGACAGTTCTAACGACTCGGTTTCTGATAACACCATCGAGGACGGATTGAATGAAATCCTAAAGGATCGTTCTAATCCGACTTACGGCAATGATACGATTGACGTTTCTCAAGAAGCTTTGCAAAATTATCGTCATTATATCAAGCTCAAAAATGGTGACTATTATGATGCCAATTCAGATTTCTTCTATGGACCTAACTCTGAAAAATTCACTACCGATGATTTCAAAAATAATCCGGACGCTTATGCCGACCCGGATTACCATATTGAAGATTCAATGATGTACTATAAAAACAATAATCAAACTCATGTCACTAACGAAGAAATAAACGAAAACGTTTATTGGATGCAAGGACTTACTGGTTCAAAGGTAACTGACCAGCTACTGCCTGATTATAGTAGTAGTCATGATAAAAATTTTGACGACAGTAAACCTCATTCTGACGCTTTAAATTAAATCTGGTCTACCAACGGCGTGACCCATTTCGTGAATCACCGTATGGATCAATTCAGGATCATTCATATCTAGTTTTTCGATATCAGGTGACAAAACGATTTTCCCTTGAACTAAACATTGTTGATAAACAATAGTTGGTAAGAAGATAGCCTGAAATCCTGGTTCAAATGACTTAGCGCTAGTAGAATCATGATTCAAATCAGTCACAACTACCTTAGCCTTTTGAGAATCATTGACCATTCTGAAATGGAAACGTGGATCTTTTTCCCATTCTTTAAAAGCTAAAGACAAGGCATTCTGTATTTTGGCATTACCCGTTCCATTGTAAACCGTCATATCAGATGGTTTTGCGATAGCCCCGTAAATCAAAGAATTGATCCGGACACTTTCATCATCCAAAAATCCATGATTGCCCAGCAAGATGAATTCATAAGGATCATGTGCTAAGGCACTAAATAATTCCCGATTCCCTTCACCATTCGAATGACTGACACGATTATATCGATCAAGAAAATCATTGAAAGTGGTAAAATCTGGCATCTTTTTAGCTAAATCAGCATTGATGCTAGACAATGGTGTATTCGGATTATCAGCCCAATAAGTGAATATCGGTTTATAAAAATCAGCTCTTTGATGAGCTGATTTTTCTTTTTCAGCGACATCTTTAACAAAATAACTATCTGGTATATCGACTTGTTGCCCCTCATCATCAGTCACTACCTTGGCTTCTGCCACTGAATTGCTGAATAATGGCAAAACTAACCCGATGATCATCGCAAAAGTAATTAAAATCCCACGAAACTTTTTCATCAAACTTCCCCTATAAAAATAATTTAATATATGGTCAATTCTACTATTATTTTTATAAATTTGGAGAAAATTTAGCATTTGATAAAACATTTCGATTATCGGTTGATATATTCAATGATGGGCACAAAAAAAAGCAGCCCAGTGGACTACTTTTTTCACGCATTATATCCAAATACCATTGCAAATATCAAAATTACCAAGACGGCTGTTGTGATATAAACGTACAGCCTATCTTTCTCAACCATAAAAGCGTAGATCGAGACCACGACTCGTAAGACCGGCGTCAAGATCAATAAGAAAATCCCTAGCATGATGACGGCATAAGATTTTCCTTGGACGATCCCTTGAAACATCAGTCCAAAACGCTTAGGCCATTGACCGTCGGCATAACCTGAACCACCGTTTACAAGGTACAAGATCATCCCTAAAACAATCACGATTGCTGAAACCACCACACCGATCCGGAGGATCTTTCCAATGATCAACTCAACATCACGCATTTCATTTTTATTCATTAGAAGCTCACCCCAAATCCTTTAAGGACCATCTGTAATCCCATCAAGAAAATGATCGGCACAAAGATCATCCTAATAAGTCTCGGTTTCAAAACTTGCATCAAGCGAGCACCAACCGTGGCACCCACTAAAACACCAATCGCCAAAGGACCAGCGATATCAGGTCGAATCGACCCGTTAAAAAAGTAGACAGTGGCACTGGCAGCAGCTGTGACACCCATCATCAAATTGCTGGTAGCACTAGATGGTTTGAGTGGCATCTTCATAATAGTGTCCATGGCAATAACCTTGAACGCACCACTACCGATACCCAGTAAACCACTAGCTAGTCCGGCTGCCCACATCATCACAAAACCACCGGGAATATTTTTCATCGAATAATCGATCTTTTTTTTCTCGGATTTATCATAATACGAATCTGCCAAACGTAGTTTTTTCACGGTCGTATCTTGCTCTGTATAAACTGATTCACCTTTTTTGCTCATCAATTTTCGGATCATATTATAAGTCGAATATAGCAAGAAAAATCCGAATAAGATGTACAAGAAGGTACTACTGAACAGCCCTACTAACAGGGCACCCATGATCGCACCAACGGTCGTGGCTATTTCCAAAAACATTGCCACTCTGAGATTGAGCATGTCGTCCTTGAGATAGGCAATCGTTGCGCCTGAACTCATGGCGATGACCGAAATAATACTAGCTCCGATCGCGTATTTAATATCTAATCCCATCATTACGGTCAGAATTGGTGTAATGATCATTCCCCCACCAATTCCAAGGATCGCCCCTAAACAGCCGGCGGCTAAACCGATAACGATGATCAATAACATCGAAGTATCCATTATTTAGCCTCTTTTTCTGCCTCATCTTTTTTATTGAAGTTTTCCAATGAAGTTTCATAATTGCCACGCATGATAGCCATCGCATTCTTAGCCTGTGCGTCAGTCATATCACCATCAGAAATATGGTCGATATGGAATTTCGAAGCATTCAAGTAATCGCAACGAGTCGATAAATAAAGTTTCGTTTCCGTTTCTTGTCCATCCTCAAAGAAATGAATGACTTTTTTAGCATCATCGAATGGCAAGTTGATAATGTCCGATTCCAAATAAAAATCAATCGGAAATTCTGAGTCGACCGTATGAATCATCACTTGTGACAACTTCCCGTCACTGAGGTCTTGTTTAATTTGCTCAGCAGCCTTTTGAATCGACCAAAGGTCTTCTTTCAACAAATCATCCTTACTGATGTCTAAAGTATTCTGTTTAAAGTCATCATTCTCAATTTTTTCTTTGAAATCGTTCATTGTAATTTTCATATTTAACTCCTAAAGATACTGATTTAAAAAATTTGTTACCTTATGCTGATAATTTTTCGAGTCGATATAATAACTACGGATGTGAACTCCCTTATCCAAAGCGTAGCTCTCCTTCGGGAAATCACCGACCTGCAGTAACTCATCACGCATAAAATACGGAACAGCAGTGTCCAACTTGCCATGCATGAAAAGGATTGGCAAATGGCAATTCTCTAAAGCCTTAATACAGTCTGCTTGGCCGTAAAAGTAGCCTGAACGTATTTTAGCAACGATTGAGATCATCTTTAATAAGAAGCGTCCAGAAATCTTATAACGATTCTTAAAGTGGTAATTAACGATATCTAGCATACTTGTGTAGCCTGAATCTTCAATCACTGCTTTGACATTTTCAGGCAACGACTTCCCTGCTGTCATCATGACAGTCGCTGCACCCATTGAAGCGCCAAATAAAACAATTTTTTCGTTCGGCCGTTTGCTCAAAAGTTCATCGATCCACTTCTTGGTATCGATACTTTCAAGGTAACCGAATCCTTGGTACTTACCTTCACTTTTGCCGGCTGCCTGATTGTCGACTTGTAAGATATTGTAGCCTAAATTACTGAACATTTGGGCATGGATATCTAATGATGCATGATCGACGGCGAAACCATGGATGATCAAAATAGTCGTCGATGATGGTTCTTTGGCTTTGGTGAACCAACCATACAACTTATGCTTATTGGACGTTATTGTCCACTCTTCACGAGGCATCTTTAAAAATTGGTCAGTGGCCTCATCCAAACCTGGATCGAGGACGACTGGCGGCGCATCGGTTCCTAGCGCACTACTGTTTCTCTTTTGTAAGTACAAAAAAAGAGCGTTCAAAATCAGAACAATCAGTAGCAACACTATAACCAAAATAATAATAGTAATTGTCATAAAATACCTCATTTTTCTAATTCTTTAACACCCTTTAATGATAACGCAACTAATATCATTGCTGCGGTAATACCGTAAAATAAATCTCCGAAAGACAATATCATGACGATGATACTACCAACATAAGGTCCGACCGCTCGTCCGAGCGACCCCATGATGGTGTATAGACTTTGCAGACTACCACGATTCTTGGTCGTGGACATTTTATTTAATAATGCCGGGATCGTTGGAAAGACCATTGATTCCCCGACAGTCAAGATCAACATGCTGACGATGAACATCCAATAAACTTTGGCGTTCGGTAACAATAGGAACGATAATCCCATGATGATGATCCCGACTAAGATTTGATTTTTAAGTAGTTTGAATAGTTTTGAAGCGATTCGATTCATCACTGGCTGGATCAGTAATAAGGAAGCCGCATTGACCGTGAAGACCATACTATATTCCTTTTTAGAGAAACCATTATTGACCATGTACAATGACATATTACTATCCCACTGCGTATAACCCATCCACATGATGAAAACTCCTAAGCTCAAAATGATCAAGTTTAGGCGATATCGTTTTTCGCCCGTGGCGACCTTTGGATCGACGCCTTCGTCACTAACAGTAAATTCATGTGTTTTTTCAGCTTCCTCGTTAGTGGCATCTAATGTAGCCGACTTGAAGAAGACGATCAACAGGCACAACAAGAAGAAAATAACTGGGATAAAGAAAGTGAAGAAAATACTCCATTCAAAAATGAATCCCACTGAAGTCGAACCGACCGCAATCCCTAAATTAGCTGCCAAGTACATGTTATTGAACAGTACTCGGCTGTCACCAATAGTTTGCTCAGCTACGAAGGCTGTATAAGCATTGATCGCCGTATATGAGATCCCCATCCCAAATCCGAGCATACTCAACATGAAGAAATAGCTTGGCCAAACGTGATGGAAAGTCATCCCTATCAGTGAAATGACCGCAATGATGTATCCAATTTGTAGAGTCCATTTTCTTGATAATTTGTCGAACAGGATTCCACCTAAATAATTGCCGACCATCATTAATCCCGAATAGACCATCAGCGCGAATCCCGCCATTGTAGCCGATTGATGAAGATTTTTATTAATAAAAATCATATTCACCGGCAAAATAAATCCCATAACCATGTTAAAAGTAACATTCAAGGTCAACAACCATAACTTTTGTGATCGCATTTTTTCACCCCTGACCAACGAATTTTCTCAATAAAAAAGGCCATGGTCATAAACCATGGCTTTTTTATGATAGTACTCTATACGAGTAAACAGTAAAGTTGGTTCACACAACCACTGAAGATATCGCTCACAAATCCGGTGAGTGGTTCTTGATATCCTACCTCAAGTGTCGTCCAAATTCGACGACTCTCGACTCATCGCATATAGTAATACTAATATATTTGAGCAATTTTTTCAACTTAAACGTTTGTATTGCCAGCAACTTTTTCGTCAGTCCAAATCTTGTAAATCAAGTTCAATAGACCACCCATTTGTCCATCGACACCGTTGTACATCCAACGATAGATGCAGACATCGTCTTTCATCTCATCATCTGGAAGATTGGAACTGTTAGCCGTGACTATAATATCCGCATCTTTTGAATCACTAACGATGCTGACATATGGCAAAGCCTCCAAAGTAACTGCCAAGTCGGAATAAACCAAGAAGAATGATTCAAGTTCCAAGTAAACGTGGACTTGAATATTTTGGTTATAAAGTGAGAAGAAACGATAAGCAATTGCATAAAGAGCGTCAGAAATCAATTTTGACTTACCCTTCAATGAATTGTACTTGTCACGTCTCATCAAATGTTGAACCGTCGAACTGATCTTACTCTTCAACGTTTCATCAGTCAGCGTACTCATCGCATCCCCAAAACCAGAGAACAAGTTCAAGATCTCAATAAAGTTTTGGTCCAGAGCGAGCACGCCAATGATACAAGTCGTCAAATTATACTTGTAACGCATGAATTCCTTGTGAGACAAGGAGAAATCAGAAACAGTTTGTTCAATGTCATAAGGAATCAAATCCAAGAAGTCATCAATAAAGTTGGCGAAAAGTGGATTGTACTTAACCAGCTGTCTGGAGACGGTTTGAAGATATTCTTCAGAAACCTCAAAGGTAGTTGGCACGCACATCAACAGAATATAGAAATCGGCAGATTGGAACATCTGCTCCTCGTAACTGATTGAGTCCATAGATCTTCTAAGTGCCTTAACGTCATCTGAACTATTAGTTGAATCGTCAAATAAGGCTGTAGCACCTTCAAAGATATTTGGAAATGGATAATTGATGACACTCAATGCCTCGATGTTTTGCATATGGTTACCGCCCAGAATACGGTAAGAGTGTGCCATAACAACATAAGCATAGAATAGTTTAGTAATAGTATTGACTGGTTGTAGCCGGTACTTCTCCAGAGCGATATCTACTACTTTGAAGGCTGTTTTCTTTGAGAACAACTCAAATGGCCAAACGAACCCTCTCGTGGCATTCCAGTAAAGGGCTGCAATTGCTAAACGAATAGCTTCTTCATTACCAACAAAGCGCATTGGTTCATAAGCAATTCTTACACCGAAACGTTTTAGATAACCTCTTACAGGCTTCAAATGACGTAAAACGGTTGCCTTACTACTATTTAAGTCAGTATAGAATTGCTTGAATGAACTTTCTTTACCTTTAACAATCGCATCCAAAAAACGATAACCATCTGATCTAGTTGTTAAAAATGCGTGGTAACCATCCCTCGAAATGGCAAACATTTCTTCAATCTTATAATCATCTTTTTTTAAAATTTCGCGAAAGTCATCTTGAATACCTAAAAATGTATTATAGACACTACCATAGCTCTTATTCATTTGATATGCAGCTTTTCTCAAGTTGATATCTTTGACAGCTATATGTCTGTTACGATAAGTCCCAATCAAATCAGCACTAGCCAATTGGTTCGTGCGTATTAACTTTATTTTATTGAATAACTGAATCTTTTCTACCTCAGATTTAGATAAGAATAAATCAGTAAAACTATCCAATAGTATCACCTCCCGAGTCATATAGATTATATCACGGTATTATTTTTTTACTAAATTGATGTTAAAAAAAATCATATTTAAATAATTCTAGGTACAATTCTCGATACAATTTTGTAACCACTTTTCATAAATTATTTGAACCAAAATACCATGATGTAGAGCTTTCTAACCTCTTTCAGAAAATGAAGATCGAGTCCCCTACCTGTTTAAAGAATTATATTACATTTTTATGACAAAAAAATAGCCACTCCGAAGGAGTGGCTATTTTATATGGCTCGTAACATTTCGCATAAAATCAATGAATTATGAAAACTTGTTTGCGACCGAATACTTGATTCTTGGTATCAATTTTTTTGTTATTGAATCATTTTAGGAATCAGATACTTGCGTACCCGCTGGGTTTGAATTTAGGCTGGCTTCCGACCCAGACACTAAACTCAATTCCTAAACATGGTGAATAACTTGCGCGTGGTTTTATTCCACAACAATGAGTCTAGCTAAGTACTAGAGGGTCATTGTGTACCCAGAATCCAACTGATGGTATTCCACGAATTCCGTAACCAGGCTCTGGTACCTCGTTACCGCCTTCGCCAGGTACTCCTGGTACAACTGCACCTGGAGTAGCGTTCATACCACCAAGTAATCCTATCAAGCCAATTGGTACAGCGATGAGTCCGCCAACCAAGAGAGCTAATCCTGGAATTATCAAGCCTAAGCTGAGTAATTGCAATCCCATATTGAATAGTGGAATTGGTAAGCTCAACAAGAACAATGGTAATCCTAAGAGGCTGATCAAGAATGGTAATAACATCAAGCCAATTAGTGGAATTGCGATAGCTAGTTTCAATAGAACTGGTAAGATCAATCCATTTAATAACATCAATCCAAGAGCGATTAACGGACGAACCAACACGTTCAAGAATAGTAATGGTACTAATAATGGAAGTAATACATTACCTAATCCAATCAAAGCAACTAATGGCAATGTGATTAGATGTGCTAACAAGTTATTCAATAACATCAATGGTGTCAATGCTAAGAATGTCAATCCATTGGCTAAGAATGGCAATCCGAGTACTAATAGAGGTTTGATTAGGATCTTTAGAGGGAGGATTACTAAATCAAATAAGTCTTTGAGTACTCCAGGTAGTGCCAAGAGAATAGCTAATGTGTCGCCTAATAATCTCAATCCTTTGACCAAATTACTCAATACAACGATAGGTAAGATGATCAAGGCTGGAATGTTAGCGAGAGCTAACATGATGCCAAGGTTGATCAAGATAGGCAATACCGCTTTAACGATTGGTAACGTGATCAAGGTCTTAAGACCTAAGTTCAATAAGAACAATGGTAAGGTCAACAATCCGGAGACAATTGGCAAGGCCAATAATCCAAGGATATTCAATCCTGTATTAATAAGTGGTAACAATAATAAGGTTGCCAATACAGGAAGTGCTAATTTAGCCAAGTCCTTAAGAACATTGAATAATGCAATTGGTGTTCCTACCAAACCAAGTGTTAATGCCAATGGCAATAATACTGGTAATAATGGCCAGAAGATTGGGTTAAGCATTGTTAACAATGTTAATAATCCAAGTGCTGGAATTGCGAGTGCCAATAATGAATCAATCGGCAATGCTGACAATGGTCCAAGGATATCTTTCAAAATGTCTGCCAACTTGAATGGTAATAACATTCTCAAGACATTTCTAAGCACGTTGATGATTGGTAGTAATGGCCATAATAATGGATTTACTAATGCGAACAATTTACCAAGACCTAATAGACCTAACAATAATGGAAGAGCTAATAATCCGAGTAGATCGAGTGGCAATTTAATTAATCCATTCAATGCACCGAGTACTAATGGTATTAAGTTTCCTAAGATTGCTGCGATTGGTAATGCTAACAATCCGTTACCTAATAACATTAATGGTAATAACAATAAATCAGTTAATAGCTTAATTGGTAAGTTACCAAGCAATGCCAACAATGGTAATAACAATGTCAATGGTAATGGCAATGCTAACAACATCATTGCAAGTGTTACTAATGGTAATGTTACTAAGAAGTTGAGTAATCCTGCTAATAATGGAAGACCTAACATCAATAATGGTAGACCGACTAATCTTAACAAGTCTCTCAAGATCTTGAATGGCAATGTTATTAGATCCCATCCAAGTAGTAACCAGAAGGCTACTCTTCTTACGATGTTGAGCAATGGTAAGTTGAACCATAATGGCATTGTCAATAAGGCAAGTCCTAATGGTAAGACATTTCTCAACAACTTCAATCCAGCTCTTAATAAGTTCAATGGTACAAGTACTAAGAATGTCAATGCTTGTGCAAGTAATGGCAATCCAAGTGCTAACAAGTTACCTAATAATACGTTCTTCAATAACTTGAGTAAGAATATTGGTAAGGTTGCCAACAAGTCGAACAATGGTAAACCAAGTAATGCCAAAGCATCTTTAACTAAGTTTGCGATTGGGTATGTCAACAATCCTGCTAATGCACCCCATAGAAGAGGAGCAATTAGATTTCTTAAGGTATCTAGTAAGAGTGGAAGTCCAAGCAATTGTGTCAATAACAACAATGGTAGAGCTAACAATCTTACGCCTGGGATCAATGTGCCTAACAATGCTAATAAGTTGAGCAATGGTAAACCAAGTAATCCAAGGATATCGAGTGGCAAGCCGCCCAATAGACCTCTTAAGAATGGAACTACGATTGCTGCTAAGGTAGCTGGTACCAAACTTGTCAATAAGTTCAACAAGATGAGTCCAGGTACTAATAACAATTTCAACAATAGTTTTGTATTGAATGTTCTTAATGCAGCAATGGCTGGTACTAAGATCCAGTTAATTGGATTCAAGAATTGCAATGGTCCAAAGATTGGTAACAACAATAAGTTCATTAATCCTGCTACTAATAATGGAAGGATTGTATTCTTCAACAAGTCTTTCAAGAACTTGAATGGCATGCTCAAGAGATTCAATAATGATAATCCGTTGATCAATGCTGGTATCAAGAATAATCCATCTAAGGCTAAGTCTAAGAATGGAACTAATCCTGGTAATGCTAGAAGTCCTAACAAGATGAACTTGTTGATTGTCTTAATCAAGTCTTTAGCTAATCTGAAGAGATTTGCCAAGACGATGATTGGGTTGAGTAATAATCCGATCAAGACTGGTAAGAAGTTTGCAACTAAGGCTGATAATCCGTTTGCAATCAAGAATGGTACTACACCCTTGGCAATTGGGAATGTCAACAATGTCAACAAACCGAGGTTCAATAAGAACAATGGCAATGTTAGAAGACCACTTAATAATGGTAATAGTAACAAGCTCAATGCATCGTTTACTAGGTTGATCAATGGCAATGCCAACAATGAGGCTAACAATGCTAGTGGTAAGCCAAGCAATAATGCTTTAGCGATATCACCGATCGTTCTTAATAATGTCAATGGTTGTGCTAATAAGTTGGAAAGAATCAATGGTAACAAGATTGGTGCTAACAAGAGACCTAATCCTGGAACTAATAATGCTAAACCAGCTAATAGTGTAAGCAATGGCAATAGTAATAAGTTCAAAAGATCAATTGGTAAGTTTCCAAGAAGATCTCTTAAGACATCTGTTAATGCTAATGGAAGTAGGAATAATCCTAATGGCCATAGCAATGGTGTCAACAAGTTCAATAATGGAACGAATGGTAACAATAAGTTGAACAATCCGAGTCCAAGTAACTTGAGGAGATCGATTGGTAACTTGATCAAGTGTCTGAGCAAACTACCTAATAGCAATGGTGCTAATAATCCTGCTAGAAGAGCTGCTGGCAATCCTAGTAATTTGTTTCCTAATAATACTAATGGTAATAGGAATAGATCTAATAAGATCTTAATTGGCAAGATTGGTAATGCGGCTAACAATGGTAATAACAATGTCAATAGAATTGGCAATGATAATAACATGTTGAGTAATGTGATCAATGGAAGTCCAAGTAACAATGTTGCAAGTCCTGCTAATAATGGTAGAGCTAATAACAACAATGGGAATCCGAGAAGATTCAAGATATCTCTCAAGCCTCTTAACAATGTTAATAAGAGTACTGGTAAGATCAATGCCCTTCTCAATAGATTCAAGGCTGGAAGTCCAAGCCACAATGGCATCGTCAATAATGCGATTGCAAAGTTCAACAAGTTCAAACCAAGCTTGATAGCTCTTCTGACTAAGTTGAATATTGCGACAAGTGGAGCTGCTATTAATCCAGCTAATAATGGTAAGCCGAACAATAACAATGGACGTAAGACAAATGCTTTATTGAATAACTTCAATAAGAAGATTGGCAATGTTGCTAATAATCCAAGTAATGGTAACAATGCAATATCAATCAAATCTTTGACTAAGTTTGCAATTGGATATGTTAGGAGTCCTGCTAATGTTCCCCAAAGAAGTGGTGCTAATAAGTTTCTTAATGAATCAATCAATAGTGGTAAGCCAAGTAGTTGAGTTAGAACTAATAGTGGCAATCCTAATAATCTCAAGCCTGGTGTTAAGGTACCGATCAAGCCAAGGATATTTAGAAGTGGCAAGGCTAATAATCCAAGAACATCTAATGGCAAACTACCTAAGATTCCACTTAAGAATCCTAATAACAAGCCGTTCAACAATGCTGGAAGCAAACTCAATAGTTTGTTGTTCAATAGTTTCAATGGTAACAAGATCAATGTTGCTAAGATCTGTACGCCGAGAGTAGCTAAGCCAGCTAACAATGCCATCCGTAACCACTTGAATGGGTTCAACAATGAGATCAAACCGAAGAATGGAATCAATGCGAAGAATGTCAATGCTTGTACCAATAATGGTAGAGCTAATTGCCAGAACAAGTCGTGGATCCACTTCAATGGCGTTCTCAAAAGATTGAACAAGGCGATCAAATTCAATAGTAATGGAAGTAGGAATAATGCATCCATCAATAAGTTATGGAATGGAAGTAATCCTGGTAAACCAAGTAGGAATAAGATACCTAAGTCAAGAATTACACCTAGACCTCTTAAGAACTGGTTCAATAATCCAAACAATTGAATTGGAATCGTTAATAATGGTGAAGCTAAGACTGTTAACAATAATGCATTGATAATTGGTAAGGCCAATTTAATAATTGGGAATGCTAATGCTGCAATCAATGTACCTAAGATCAAGTTAGGGATTGTCAACAATAGAATCATTGGTAATTTGATGAACAAGAGGTTCAACAAGTTTAATAACTTAGTAATTAGAAGTGATAATGCGATTGTTCTCAACAAGTTCAATAATGATGAAATGACAAAGGCATTAAACATATCTAAGAGCATCAGTGGTAATGCCAACAAGTATGGAACAAGAAGTGCGAGACTCAAGATCCATAATGGCAATGTGAGCAACTTATGTAACAATCCTGGAAGAAGATTCATGATGAAGTTGAAGATATTAAGTCCGAGCAATAAGCCGAATGCTAATAATCTCAAGATATTAGGAATCATTTGTCCAAAGAGATTTGATAATAATGTTGCTGGGATTGCTACCAATAATGAAAGACCGAAGTTGATCAATCTTCTTAATAATCCCAATCCTAGTAATAATGGAATTGCTAATAACAATAATGGTATTAGTAACAATGGTAGAAGTGGAATCAATGGCAACAATGATAATAACAATGTCAAGATTGGCATCAACAATAAGCTGATGACGAATGGAATAAATGCTAATGCAATTAATGTATTAGTTAATGTCATTAATCCTAAAACAATGCTTAGAACTAATGGTACCAATGGTAACAACAATGGTAGAAGCAATCCTAAGATTGGTGTTAACAATGAGATACCGAACATATTAGCAACAAAGATTGGCCATAATATTCCGAGAACATTAAAGACAAATCCAAGTGCTGTGAGTAATCCTGAGAACCAGAATGCAATTGGCATGTACGTCCAATCAAAGATCAATTGGATAATCCAACCAATGATTGGGATAAGTCCCATCCATTGAAGCATCATGAAAATAGGATTTGCAAAAATCAAGAATACAGCAAATGCTAATAAGTTATTTGTAAGTGGTACCCATAATGCTGAGAACATGAACAATCCGGCAAGTAATGAACCGATTGAGATAGCTCCTATTGCTAGTTGAGCCAACAAGATAGGAAGAATCATCAATGGATGTGCTAAGCCAGCGGCGATTAAGCCAACTCCGAGTAACAATCCAACGATTGGTAAGTTGAACAATATCATGGCTAAATCAATTGCCATAAATTCAACGAAGTGTAATACACCGAACATAACGGCCCATGTTGCGAAGACATCAACAGCTAACCAAAGAACAAAGACGTTTGGTGTGTTGATACCAAGTGTTGCAAGAGCATTAATGAATACAATTGCAAATGCGATCACAAGAATCAATACAACTAATGCAATTAGTGGAATTCCTAAAACAAGTGCAGGTATTACAAATGCAATGTTAAGGAAGATGAATTCTAGTAACCATTTAGCAGCTGTTAGAGCAACGTTAGCAATTAATGCTGCTACGAAGTTAAAGCCGAATGGTAGTAGTAATGATCCAAATCTCAAAATGTCGATCAAGCCTAAGCTGAACAATGTTGTAATTATTGGAGCTGCTAATGAGAATAAGCTAATTCCGATAAACAACCAGTTGATTGGGTTAAGCCAGTTGGTAAACATACCAATAAATGAGTAAATCAATGCTGGTACAGTGAAGATTCTGAACATCCAGAAGAGAACTGGATTCTGGAATGCTGTGTAGAACAATTCAATAAACTCAATGAAATCGGCAATTGGGTTAATCATGTAATACGTGAAGATTGGTGAAATGAACCAGAATAGCATCAAAGCTCCGGCAATTCCGATTACGACTGTTAATAATGCAATTGGAATACCAAGAAGTAATAATGGCAAGTTGATCAAACTTAATAAGATCAATGAGCCAATAATAGCTACTGGTAATAGAACTAATAGTACAGGTGCAACTGTAAGTAACAACATCATGCCTGGAATTGTTGAGAATGCCAAGGTTACAAAGATGTGTACAAACAATGCGAAGTTATTATCTGTAATTAAGGCTGTGCCCCATAATCCGGCTAACATCCAAATCAAATCAACAGGGATTTGAACGATCCAACCGATGATTGGAATCAAACCAGCCATGTGTAACATGTACCATGCAGGGTTAGCTAATAAGAAGTAAAGAATGAATGAATTGATACCAAATGTTAATGGTAACCAGACATCTGCTAACATGAACAATCCAGCGAAGAATAATACTACGGATGAAAGTCCAAGGATAGCGAATAGGTTTGCTGCGATCAAACCGGCAATTGGGTTCAACAAAGTACTCATGATCAAACCGATTTGCAAGTTGCCGACGATAGGTGCAATTGCAAGAATTGAAACTGCAGCATCGATAGCGAGCATTAGTGGAATTAATGTTAATGCTAAGATAACAGCCCCTACTGAGAAGAATGGAACCATGATCCACATTGAGAAGATGTTTGGAACGTTAATACCAAGGTTAGCAAATGCATTTAAGAATACAAGAATTACACCAGGTATTAAGACAAGCCATACATAAGCGATCATTGGTAATGTAACAATGAATGTATTCAAGAAGTACAAGAGTACTAGTCCAACCATTAATTGTTTAGCAATTGTTAATGGAATTAAACCAAGCAATCCAGCTGGAGCACCAATAATAGTGAAGATTCCAATTAGATCTAATAGTCTCAAACCATCAATTGCAAGCAATGATGCAAGTCCTGTTAGCGGAATAGCAATAATAGCAAAGATTGCTAAAGCGTGGAACAAGAGATTAAGTGGATTCAACCAGTTGATCAACATTCCCATAAATGAACCAATTGTTAATGGGATTGTTTGCCAGCTAAAGATAATGTAGAACAATGGTTGCTCTGCGGCTGTAAATACCATGATTACAAATGTTACAAGGTCAGCAATTGGGTTAACCATTAATTGTAATAGAACTGGTGCTAAGAACCAGATGATTGTTGCTGCTGAGAATAAGCCGAACAATAGAACTGGAATAGCAATCAATAAGTTGAATAACAAGATTGGTAAGTTGATTAGTGCAATTAGGATCAATGATCCAATAATTGCGACTGGCAATACTAACAATAGAACTGGAAGAACAGATACTAACAACATAATTCCAGGGATTGTAGCAAATGCCAATGGAACAAATAGATGTACAAAGATTGCAAAGAAGTTATCCGTGATAAGTGCTGTACCCCAAAGGCCAATCAACATCCAAGCAATATCAACAATGATTTGAACGATCCAACCAATAATTGGAATCAAACCAATCATATGTGCTGAATATAGAAGTGGTCCGCCTAATACGAAGTAGAGCAAGAATGGAATAATGTTAAACGTTACAGGTAACCAAGTATCTGCCAACATGAACAATCCTAAGCCAAACAATAGAAGTGATGTTAAACCAAGAATTGCAAATGAGTTAACAGCTAAAAGACCTGCAAGTGGATTTGCCAAGGTTGCTAAGATCAAGCCTAATTGTAATGTGCCAACAATTGGTGCGAATGCTACTAATGTGATCAATAGATCAGCTGTAAGCATAAGTGGAATTGTCGTCAAAGCAATTAAGACAGCTCCGATTGAGAACAATGGAACCATGACCCAAATACCAAAGATATTTGGAACATTGATACCTAAGGTTGCCAATGCGGAAACAAAGACGGCGATGAATCCAAGTACTAATACAATCCATACATAAGCGATCATTGGTAATGTAACGATAAATGTGTTCAATACATAGGCTCCAACAAGAGCAATCATCAACCACTTAGCAATAGTCAATAGAATGAATGCTGGGAATCCAGCGAACAAATTGATCGTTAGCAATGAAATCTCAATAAGTTGAGATTCAATAATGTCAATAATGCAACTACGGGGATACCAAGTAATGCAAAGGCATTAATGGCGTGATACAAGAAGTTCAAAGGATTGAGCCAGTTGACAAACATCCCTGTAAATGTAAAGAACATTAATGGAAGAGTAATAATCTTAAATACATGGAAGAATATAGGATTCTCAATAGCCCAGTACAACAATAGCTGGAATGCAACGAAGTCAGCGATTGGGTTAACGGCAAGTTGTAGTAACAATGGAGCTAAGAACCAAATCAAAGTTCCGATTGAGAATACACCGTAGAGAATGACTGGAATTGCGAGCAATAAGTTGAATAGAAGAATTGGAAGATTGATCAATCCGAAGAAGATCAATGAACCGATAATTCCGACTGGCAAGACTACTAATAAGATTGGTAGAACTGCGAGCAACAACATCATTACTGGAATTGTAGTAAATGCTAATGTTACAAAAATGTGAATAAATAATGCGAAGTTATTATCTGTGATTAAGGCTGTGCCCCATAGACCAAGTGCCATCCAAATGATGTCAACGATGATTTGAACGATCCAACCAATAATTGGGACTAATCCTGCAAATTGGAGAAGCATCCATAATGGGTTACCTAAAATGAAGTAAAGGATAAATGAGTTGATTCCGAATGTAAATGGTAACCAAACGTGGGCTAACATGAAGAGTCCAGCTAGGAATAATCCGATTGCGGAAATTCCTAAGATTGCAAAGTTATTAGCTGCAAGTAATGCGACTAGTGGATTTGCAAGGAATGCTGAAATCAAGCCTAATTGTAAGTTAGCAACGATTGGGACCAAGGCAATTAAGACATCTGCTAAGTCAAGAGCCAGCATAACTGGAATAAATGTCAAAGCAATCAAAATTGCAAAGATTACAAAGAATGGAACCATGACCCAAATTGTGAAGATGTTTGGTACGTTGATACCAAGTGTAGCTAATGCATCAACAAAGATGATTACGACACCGAGTAATAATACTAACCAAACATAAGCAATCATTGGAAGAGTGACAACGAATGTATTGATGAAGAATAATACTCCAAGACCAATCATTAACCACTTTGCAATTGTTAAGAAGATGAATGCTGGGAATCCGGCAAACAAGTTGATTGTTAGCAATGAACCTAATCTCAAAAGATCAATGCTCAATAATGCTAATAAGACGAGTGCTGGGATACCAAGAATGGCTAATGCACTAATTGCCTTAAAGATATAGTTCAATGGATTCAACCAGTTCACGAACATGCCGATAAATGTCAACAATGTCATTGGAACAGTGATGTATTCAAATGCCCACCAGAATAAGATAGGATCTTCGAACATCATGAAAATCAATAAGACGAATGCAACGAAGTCAGCAATTGGGTTGACTAATAGTTGTAATAGAATTGGTGCAAAGAACCATAGCATAGTTGCGGTTGCAAGAATACCAAAGATTACTGTTGGAATAATTACTAGTAATGCTGCTAAGGCAACACCACCAAATAACAAACCTAGAATTGCGATTGATTGAATCAATGCCAATGGCAAGATAATCAAGGCAACTGGAAGCAATGCAAGCAAGAACATAATTCCTGTGATTGCTGAGAATGCTAATGGAATCAAGATATGTACAAATAATGCAAAGTTATTATCTGTAAGTAATGCTGTACCCCAAATACCAATCAACATCCATAATGGATCAGTAATCAATTCGATGATCCAACCGATAACTGGTACTAATCCGGCAAAGTTAGCTGTCATGAACAATGGACTACCCATTACTAAGTAAAGCAAGAATGAGTTAATTCCAAATGTAAATGGTAACCAGATTTGACCTAGCATGAACAATCCTGCGAACAAGAGAACTAATGAAGTTAATCCAAGTGTTCCAAGAAGATTAATACCGATCAATGTTGCTAATGGATTAGCAAGTGCAGCCATGATCAAACCAAATTGTAAGTTACCAACGATAATTGGCAATTGTAACAACGTCATAAGAACGTCTAATGTCAATCCAATTACCATAGTTGATAATGCTAGTAAGATAGCTCCAGCTGTGAATAATGGAACCATGACCCAAATTTCGAAGATACCAATTGGGTTGATACCAATGGTTAAGATAGCCGTTGCAAGAACGATTACGAAACCAATAACCAAAACGATCCATACATAAGCGATCATTGGTAATGTTACTAAGAATGTATTAATAATAAATAATAAATTCAAATTAATTAAAGCAAGTTTTGCGATGCTTAAGGTGATAAATGCTAATAGACCAGCGGCAAAATTAATTGTTAATAGTGATGACCATTTGATGAAGTCAAGAACTAAGAAGTCATTAAGTAATGTTAATGGTAAGCCGATCAAAGCACCGATAGAAATAATATGGAATAACCAGTTCAATGGATTTAACCAGTTGACGAACATACCGATGAATGAAAGGAACATCAATGGTGTGTTAATGAATTGGAAGAACCAGAATAGAACAGGTTGCTCGAACATCATCCAAACTAAGAGGATGAATGTTACGAAATCAGCAACTGGGTTAACAGCAATCTGTAAGAAGATTGGTGCTAAGAACCAAACTAGAACTGCTGATGATAACAAACCAAAGATTAGGAATGGGATAAATAATAACAATCCTAATAAGATCAATGGTAAGAATAATAGTAACAAAATTGGTGCTAATGCCAACATTGCCAAAGCAATGATTGGTAAGAACAACAATGCCAAGATTATTGCTGGAATGATAATTGCTAAGAATGACAATACTAACAAAGCAATTGTAGCTAAGACTAATAGTAATGGTGATAGCAAGAACAATAGTGGCAATGCTAATAATGAAAGATCAGTAATTACATTGAAGAATAATTGTGTTAATAGACTAGCAAGTAGTCCTTGTAACAATGATTGAATAACATTATTGATAACGCCCAATACTGTCAATGGAAGAGCTAATAATGCAAGTAATCCTAATGGAATCGTCAATAAGTTCAATCCAGGAATTAAGGCTGTCAATAATCCAGTAATGATAGCTGGTAACAATGCGAATAATTGAAGGAATAAGAATACTGGTAATCCATTGAAGAATAATGTGATAAGACCTCTGATCAAACCACCAAGCAATGCAGGTATCAAACTCAACAAGAAGTTGAGAATACCGGCAACCAAGCCTTCGATAAGAAGCAATGGTAATAACAATAAGAATGATACACCAGCAATTAGGAGTGGTAATACAAAGTCATTGATTAAATCTTTCAAGATCTTAAGTGGTAATAACAACAACTTCAATCCGTTAAGGATCAAACCTGCTAAACCAATTAAGTTTAGAATTGCTAAGTTTAAGTTCAAGAATGGAATCAAGCCAGGCAATGTAAGAAGAATTAAAGCAACCAATGGGAATCCGAGACCAAGAAGTCCAAGAGCCAAAGTATTCAATAATCCTAATGCACCGAGCAATAAGGCAAGTGGCAAACCAATTGCCAAAATCAAGCCGATACCATTGATGAGCAATGGTAAGACTACTAAGTTGTTGAAGGCTTTAAGTAGTAATGCTGGAATTCCGATCAAGTTGAACAATGTCAATTGATTGAAGAAAACTAATGGCAATGTCAATAATGTCATTGCGATGTCTGAAAGAACTCCGGCACCAAGTGCTAATAATTCGGAAATTAGTGGTCTGATGAATAACCAGTATGGAATTGATAATAACAATCCAGCTAGAGTTAATAAATTCAATAGACCAGCTAAGAACTTGAGTGATAACAAGATCAAGAAGTTGATACCTGCTAATCCAGCTCTAAGTAAGTGCAATAAGAATAGTAACGGACCGACAACGGGAACTAATAATGAGATCGGAGCTAACAATAAGTTAACTACGGCAGCTGCGGCTGCAATCCCCTTTGCGACTCCTAATACTAAGTTTGTTAATCCGATTATGAACTGAAGTACTAATCTAGTACCTAATCTGAAGAGACCCATAAAGAATCTGATCAAATGGATGACAGCTCTAATACTCCATTTAACAACGGTATTGATTACTAGTTGTCCTACCAATGGAATCAAGAACAATCCGAGTAAGAATGCAGCTGTTATTAAGTTGTTCAATAATGTAGTGATCAACCATAGATTGAATCCAACGAATGCATTAAGGGCAGCTAATAATAAGAAGTTCAATACAGCGGCACCAATTAAGATTGGTAATGCACCGAGAATCAATAATGTGATTGCACCAAGTAATACTAATCTTGCTGCTAACTTCAAGAATTTGTTAAATAAGTGAATCACAAGAAGAGCAATAAATGTAATTCCTGCGACTAATAGTGATAGTCCTAATGAAACAAGTACTGAAGCCAACAATGGTAACAACATGTTCAAGAACTTCAATGCTAAGAAGTTGAATGTTGTGATTGGTAATGCGATTAATTTAAGCATTAATTTTGTAAAGAATGTTCCAATTGCTGAGAGCAATGGCAAATTGATCCATGTTAATGGGTTCAAGAATGCTAATGGTCCAAAGATTGGAGCTAATAACAACATTGCGGTTAACCATACTAAGAATGGAATTACTAAGTTGATAATTGAATCAACTAACATCATTAATGGTAATCCAATGAATAGGTTCAAAATTGAAGCTAACAAGATCATTAATGGAGCGAAGAAAATCGTATCCATGATCAAGTTAAAGAATGGGATCAAGCTTGGTAATGCTAATAATGCCAAGGCAACGATTGGAAGTTGTGATGATAATAAGAGCAATCCAAGAATTGCTGTTAATCCAAATGCACCAAGTGCAAGGATCAATGGTAATCCAAAGGCCCAAGCTAATCCGATAGCTGCTAAGACGAGTGGTAACACAACAAATGTGTTAAACAAGCCCAACAACAATAGTGGCAATCCAATCAAATTGAACAATGTCAATTGATTGAAGAGAACTAATGGTAATGTGAGCAATGGCATCAAGATATCTGATAACAATCCTGCACCTAAGGCCAAACCAATCGATACTAATGGTCTGATGAATAGATATAGAGGAATTGCTAATAAGTTGAGACCTAAGACTACTAAGTTTAAGAATCCTAACAATAATTTAATTGGTGTTAAGATTAGTGAATTTGCGATTGATAATAATGAAATTAATAGTGGTAATAATGCGAGAACCGGGCCAACAACCGGAATAAGTGCGGTCAATGCGGCTGCGATTCCACTTACTACTGCGGTAATTACTGAAGCAGCTTTAGCTATTCCAGCAATTGCATTTAAGAGGCCTAAGACGAATGAAAGAACTAATCTTGCACCGACTTTGAATAGACCAACAAAGAATCTGAAGATGTGGATCAAGGCTCTAATGCTCCACTTAACAATTGTATTAATAGCAAATTGTCCAAGTAATGGTAATGAGAACAATGCAATGCCTAATCCAGCTAACATCAAGCTCTTTGCTAATGTTAGAAGACCCCAGAGGATCAATCCACCGACTGCGTTAGCAATCAATAGAACGAAGAAGTTAAGGATTTGTGCTCCGACGATCAAGACTGGTAATCCAAGGAAGATCGTTGCGGCAGCAACTAATCCAATAAGTAATTTGAATCCGTTCTTCAAAAGATCTGCTAATAATTTAACGACTAACAATGTCAAGAACGTCAAACTACCAACTAAGGTGCTTAGTACTAATGAAGTAATGAATCCTAAAATCAAAGGAATTGAGATATTAAACATTGTTAACAAGGCAGTATTCAACAAGCCGAGTGGTAACAATAGTAAGAATGTACCAATTTTGGCTAATACTGGTAATAACAATGTGTTTACAAGGCCTAATCCTAATCTGAATAGGTCGAATGCACCCTTCAACAAAGCGATTGGCAAACCGATGAATGATAAGCCTAAAGCTAAATCAATGGCACCGTTGAGCAATGCTTTGGCGAGTGTTGATAATAACAACAAGTTGAATGTTGTTAATTGAACGAATTGACTCATTAATGAAATGATTACGAAATTAAGGATGATTGGTGCAATGAAGTCTAATAATGCTAATGGAATTGAACCAATCAATGTGTTGATCAATCCTAATGTTAATCCAACGATTGTGTTGAAGATGGTGATTGGTGCTGTCAAAATGACGGAACCAATTGTGCTCAAAACAATGTTATTGAATAACTTAATAGGAAGTGTCAATAATTTACCACCTAATAATAGTGGAAGTCCTAAACCGATTGCTGGCAATGCGATTGGAGCAATTGCTAGTGCTGGTAAGGCTAACAAGGCTGGCAAGATCACTGGTTGTGCTAATAAGGCAACAACTGGCAAGGATGCTAGAACAGCGCCGGTTGCGACTGGGGCTAATAACAATCCGGGAACTAATAAGGCTGGTGCCAATAGAAGTCCTGGTAATCCCAATAGCAATGGAGCTAATCCAAGGCCACCAAGTGGTGATGCGGCGCTAGTAGCAGCGGTTGTTGCAGCTGTTGTAGCGGCGTTACCTTGACTTTGTTGTTGATAATCTTGATATGCTTGTGAGTTTCTCAAAATGTCATTATTGACAATTTGATCAAATTCACCTTTCTTCATATCTTTTCCTAATGAAACGATGACATTAGGCAATTGTTTTTCATACTTGTTGCCGTTAGGGATAACTCTACCGTCAATAGTGTAATAGATCTGTCTACCATCTGATCCATTAAGGACATAATTGTAGAATTGACCTACTTTGTCGTTTTTATCTGTCTTGCTTGCGGCGTCGTTCCAAATTGTTGGAACTGACTTAAGCATTTCAGCTTTTTCGTCGTCAGAAGCCCATGGTGTCATCTTATTGTACGTATCTTGTTTGATGGCATTGTATTCGGCCTGACTATCGGCGCTATCACTACTGTTATCGGTTGTAGTAGTATCTGTTCCATTTTGGTTGACCTTGGCTTGTTCCTCGGCATCCTTCAATAGAACATTAGGATCTACTTTCCCGATCGTTGGCAATTGCGTGATGTCAGCACCATTCGTAGGCTTATCAAGACTGATAGTCGTGTGGTTTTCCACTGTATTAATGACATCACTGGTATTAGCAGTATTATCACTAGTTGGTCCAGTGTAGTTACCATCGAGATAGTCTTGATAGATCTGCGATCTCTTCAAGGCATCGATGTCAACGGCCTCATTAAGGGCACCAGGTTCAATACTTTGACCCATTGCTCTCAATAGCTTAGGCATCTGCTGTTGAAGCACGTCTGAGCTATCAGGCTGAGCTGTTCCATCAATTGTGACGAACAGGTCTCTACCTGTAGACAATGTGGAATGGAAATTCCAAACTTGTCCATTAGTGTCACTATCTGAGTCATTTTGACCGATATAGTTCCACATACTTGGCAAGTCTTTAGTTATTTCACCAAGTTCTTCGTCAGTAGCATTAGTTGCTTTCTGCTGAACATGGCCATAGATAGCTTCAAATTGAGAGTTATCTTCATAGTTATCTTCGTTATTTTGAACATTATTATTATCTAGATCATGATCAGATGTCAGATAATTGTCCAAAGTATCTTTTGGAGATACATAGCCTTGATTTTGAATCTCAATATAACCAGAATTATCGCTAGCTTGTGTTTGGCTAGTTGTTGATGATGGTGTTGTTACTTCTTGAGGTTCAAAAGTAGTCGTTGATTGTTGTTCTGTTTGATCAACAGCTGGTTGTGTTGTTTGAGTACTGTTATTAGCAGTAGTTTGGTTTGTATTAGTTGTAGCTTGACTACTATCAGTACTATTTGTATCAACATCATTGTTGGTTGGTGTTGTAGTCTGAGCGGTCGAACTATTATTTTCGTTATCAGCTACATTTGAAGAAGATTCTGTTTGATCGTCTTCATTGTTTGTATTTGTTGTGGCTGAGTTAGAATTTGTTTCGGAATTATTTGAAACAGCAGTTTGATCACTGTTGTTAGTATTAGTATCATTTTGTGTTGTCTGAGCATCATTCGTATTTGATGATGTATCAGTTTGATTATCTTTAGTAGGATCAGAAGTTGCAGTACCAGTTACTTTGATGGAAGTTCTATCATTAACTGCATCTTCTGCTTGTGAAAATGATGGAGTAACAGAATCAGATTGATTTGCCTGTTGCTGTTGCGTCGTACCATTTTGTGTTTGTTGTTGAGTTGTTTGACCCTGTTGTTGTGTAGTCTGTTGCTGAGTAGCTTGTTGTTGCTGTTGCTGTGAACTACTTTGGGTCTGACCAGCTTGTCCATTTGATGATGACGTCTGTGTCTGACCGTCATTAGAAGAAGCTGATTGAGTTTGTGCTTGTTGAGAACCTTGATTATTAGTAGTCTGCTGATTACCGTTGTTTGAAGTTCTCTGAGTTTGATTTGAACGTTGTTGTTTTTGAGGAGCTCTATATTTAGAATTGATATTATTGTTATCAATCTTTATGCTCTTACCGGCGAAGGTAGCGTTTGCTTTTGTAGAAGCTTTGACATTCTTAGTAGCAATGCCGAAGACTTCTTGATAATTACCACTTGTGGCATTCTTCTTGAAGTTGATAACTAATTTGTTACCCTTCTTACTAATGTCATACAAGCTACTGTTATCTTGAGAAGCAAGCTCTTTGATCTTGTTAGTATCAACATTCTTTTTGTTGAAGCTGATATTAAGTCGATCACCTTTCTTAATCACATCGTTGTTAGACGGCGAGATGTTCATCCTCATGATAGGAACACCCTTCTTCTCCGTCATCGATAGTCCAACGATGTTATCCGGATTTCTTTGCGATGTCTTTAACGGAACGCTAGGATCAACGTCCGTATATTTATCTGCGTTATTGTAAGCTGCCGCTTGAACAACCTCGACTGTTGAATAGGCCAAGACTGGAAGCATCAGTATTATAGCCGAAACCCATGTGATGAGCTTCTTGAAACTTGATCCTTCGCCAAATAACGTATGCATAATATAGATCTCCTATAATTCGTACAACATTTCATCATCAAATCCAGCAATTCCCAGTAACTACTTTGATTCGATCTTTTTAAGCAATGGTCCCAGTGCCAATGTTAAAAAGTCGTACACGAAACTTGTATAAGTTATGTATTTATACTAAGTCATAAATTTTGTTATGACAAGTCCATTTATGAATTTTTTTGTACAATCTATTTCATAATTGTTTTAAAAAGTAAATAAAACCGTGATTTATAAAGGTTTTGCCCACTAAAAAGCCGCTTATAGTTTGATAAAATTTTTTTCAATAATCATATTTGAGAACAAAGTTAACTATTATTTAATCACTTTATGTGAAGAAAAATGAATTTATTTGAGTTTACTTATCGTAGTCAGATTTAGAGAAACAATTTACTATAAAAAGATACCTAATCTAATATTGGACAGGTCCATTATTATTCCTAATATAGGAGAAAGGGATTTTGAGTGATACTATAATACCTGCGTTGAGCCATCAAAAATATCCTTGAAATTGTTGAGACACATTTAGGTATAATCTCAAGACACATGCTGAATGCAGAACTGTGAAATTGAGATGATGAGTACAAACACTCGTGTACTTAAATGCTGGTCGTTATCATTTATCCTAGTATCGAACTCCAATTTAGCTCAGAAGACGCGTGTCAGCGTTGGATAATTCATGAGGATCTGAAACGAACAAACGTTATTATTTTTCAATTTGAGATACCGATTGAGTATAAGAGATCTAAACAAGAACTTCAAATAGCAGTTAACTGATTTAGAATGATAGACATATTTCAAGCACCTCATCAGTCTCTTGAGAGTTTTCTCTGTAGGAAGATTGCTCCAATGATTAACGCCATTGGAAAACATCAAATAGCATCATATTAAATAATCAAACATATACGAACAAGTATAGATATAAGTTTAGGCTTTATAGTTGGACTCGCTATATTTAAGGAGTCGAAAAAACAATATTTCAAAATATTTGTAGTTTATGAATTAGTAATCAATCCACTGTTATAGCGAATATGTTCAAGATCAAAGTATCCGCAATATAACTGGATGCTCAGTGATATTGATGACCAATTAATTATCACTAATGGATAATAACAAATGGCCTCTAAAAAAAGTTATTAAACATTTACGAATAGGCATAGATATAAATCTGAGGCTTTGTCGTTGAATCTGTGAGACTTAATTAGCGAAGGAAAGTGAGATTTAAAAATATTTAAAGTTTAGAAATTAATATCATCGATTAACTGTTATAGCGAATAGGTTCAAAGTCCAAGTGTCCGCAATATAACTAGGTTGCTCGATGATATTAAAAACCTACAGAGTTAAGTCTCAAAATGCTAAAGGAGAGAACAAATATACATCAATTACGTTATGTGATTGATATATTATATTGGTCATCAAAGCAACAGCATAGTTGACGATGTTTGATGGATTTTTCAAATACAAGAAAGATTAATTGCATCTTATAAATTGATACTATTAACTTACAAGATGCAAACTCAGCAATACATTGATGATCAAAATAAAGTTGTAAATAAGATTGGATATAGTTGCGGCTATGATTTCTATAAAAACAGCTTTGATTAAATACAAAATGAGATTGTAGTTTTACATGATTCATTCATTTTTGGATTCTATAAAGTTACATCATAAGATAAAATAATTGTATCGCATGTTCTAAAAATCAGATATCAATTATTGTCTTATCAAATAAGACAGCTTACACTTTTTAAATTCAATATTATCATTTTATACTTCCGAACAACTTAGACAATTTTATCATGTGTTATCTGTCAGTTTTTTGAGATCGACTTTACATGCAGTTAATCGGTCATTATTCATGTAAACAAATATATCAAAGAGAGTATTAGAAATTTGAAGTTCAATTTCTACCTATATAATTATTAATTGAGAATATGTAAAAGGTTCTAGTCATTAGATTTTTTTCGATAATCATTTAGAGCGAAATTTGGAAATGGTTTATTATTTATCTAACATATTTCCCGGGAAATATGTTGAAGTTATTTTTGTTGATTTCAGATACTGATTATTTTTAGTATGTCTATTTGTGATTCCTATTTACTTTAATTTCTCAAACCAAAATCACTTGAACCTTTATCGTTAAATCTACATATATTTCCAGTTTCTTCCTATATATTGTTTTGATATCATTTTTGAGATTATGGTTGTTTGATTATTCCATAGTCAATCATTTATTGAACGTGATCCAATCATTTAGTACGGTAATCTTTCCATATGTTCAACCGAAACCAATAGAAGATACTACATTGATCACCCAATCATTATCATAATCTGTTTCATATGCGTTTTCTGAGGCTCCGTTCATCATTAGATTAATCACTTATATGTTTGACATTAATACATTTATTAAGTTTTTTCACTGATAAGTTGTTGAATCATTGATCCATCGGTATTTATAGATACTTTTAGACACAAAAAAAGAGCAATGAGATTTAACTCATTGCTCTTTTTAGCAAGCGTGGCAACTACCTATCC
>NZ_AZFA01000022.1 GCF_001434295.1 Companilactobacillus versmoldensis DSM 14857 = KCTC 3814
TTGACTTAGAGCCATTTTTATACTTATTTAATTAGTTGCCTGTGCTTTAGCTTGTTCGATTTTAGCTTTTTCTACTTTGTCATAGAAAATTGCTAAAACTGTTTGTTCATATGGATGCAGCACGATCGAGAAAATCTCGCGTGTGATCAAGTTGACGATCTCCCATAGGAAGAATTGAACGAACAACCACAAAAGAGTCCATTTATATCCCCGAACTAAGATCGAACTACGTGCGAAGGTCGAAAAAGTTTGACCTAAGCCAACACGTTCTTGACGATCAGCGTCACCTTTATAGATATAAAAACTTTGACTGAATATTAGCATGAACCAGATACCAATAATGAAGAAAAATGCCAAACCAGCTTCAACGATCATATTGAAAATAACTGCCAAAAAGATGATGGCAAAGAAATATTTTCCAGAGAATACTTGAAATTGATCAGCAATCGTTCTGATTTGATAATTTTGATTGCGGTACTTATCAAGGATCGAATAACCAATACCGACACAGATCAGGAAGAAGAATAGACCGGCGGCAAAAACAAAAATACTAGTCTGCGGTGTGAGAGTAAAAGCATACTTCGAAGCTGAACCAGGATTACTGATAATGCTCTGCGAGATCTCGGTCATCTTCTGACTGGCTGCTTGAGGATCAGACAAACTGATACCTAAGCCTGATAGCCAGCTACGATACATTTGAACTAAGAAGAACATCCCGATGATCCGCATCAAGATTGGCACAATATTCAAAACAATTATGTCCTTGAAATTGCTCCGAAAAACTTGGCGAGCCTCTCGATTGATTTCAGACGCCGAGATCCGCCTTAAATTGGTTGTATTCATAAAATCTCCCCTCCACGATATGGAACATTATAACAAAACTCATGTTTGCAAACTAGTTTACTTGATTCTGATTCTAAGGTTTTGACCACTGACACGCAACAGATCATTAGCGTCAGCGTTATAACGATAATTATTTTGACTGGCACGGTGACCGAAGTATTCGATTGAACCACGCTTATTCGATAAGTCTAAGCCATCGACCTTCAGATCTTGACCATTGAAGTCACCACGATTGATCTCAAAACTATTTGTCGCCAACAAATTAGATTTAGCCACCTTGACCCGACCGTAATCACTCTTAGCGCTAAATTGATTCAAGACCGACTTACGGATGTCCAAATTATTACTGTGCAATTCTATTTGACTGTTGTTCAAACGGCTGTTATTAATGGTGAAATTTCTTAAGCTAGCTGTTTCATTTTTGATTTCGTCCTCGGTGGTACTGTCGTTGTTAGCCAAGCCCGATTCCAGATCTAAATCATTCAGGGTTGAATCTTTTACGTGCAGGACCGACCGACTTAGATTGATATTCGCCGAACGAGCCACTTCTACTGAATCCAAGTTAATCGAATCTGAATCGTCTGATGCTAATTCATTGATCGACATCTGATCGATTTTGACATTAGTTAGATCTAAATCACCATTACCCACGTTTGCCGTCAACTTAGAGATTTTTTGCGAAGTTGGCACAGTGATGGTGATGGTCTGTTTGCCAAAGAAACCAACTTTAGCCTGTTGTTGTTTATTGATATACAAAGTATTTTTTTTGACCGTATATTGTGGGACTTGGCGCTTGTCACCAGAAACTTTGACATTATAATGGTAACCAGAAACAATTTTGACGTTACCATCTTGGCCGCTGACATTGATCTTCGAAAAATCGGCGACTTTCTTGCTGGTTTCAACTTGTTGCGAAACTTGTAAACCATTGTCCCAGACGACAGTTTTGGGTGCATGTGTGAAATAGCCGATGGCAGTCAAGATCAAGCCAATGACTACTAAATAAATCCCAATTACAATGGTTGTTCTATGCATTGTCTTGTCCCTCCTTCTTGGGAGCGTTGCGACCGTTCAATAACTTTTTGCCGACCCAACGGAAGAAGACGACTAAGACATCAAAGAGCCATTTACAAAATGACACAATCAAGGGAACGATAATGAAATCGACTCCCAAAACTGCTAAACCGACCCCAATATAGAAAATCGAGGTTAAGAATGATTGAAAAACGACTCCAAACCCGACACCAATCAAAGCGATTGCCCCAACAATCGACAATGCAACTAAAAATAACACTAACAAAGTAAAGAAGATGGCTGCCACGATGAAGAAAAGGACCACACCAATTAGTCCGATAGCAATTGGCATGGCAACCGGTGTTGCCAACAGAGCTAAAATAATCAAACCAATCATGATCATATTTTTCTTCATTTTCTGATTGTCGGTCAAAAAGCCATAACCGTCATTTTGATAATTTTGTTCTGACATTTTGATAGAATAATCTGCTAAGATCTTGCGAGCCAAGTGTTTAGGCGTACCAAGCTTCTTATTGATCTTATCAGCAGTATCCAATTTACCATCGATTAAATATTCTCGATAAAATTCAACAACATCGTCACGTTCTGACTTGTCTAATTGCTGTAGATACATTTCAAATTTATCAATAAACTGATCAGCTGCTTTATCTGTCATCTGTTTCCTCCAAAATTCGATTTGTTGCTAGTTTGATTTTTTCCCAATCGGCTTTGATCTCATTCAGCCTAGTCTTTCCTTCACTGGTGATCTGATAGTAACGCCGATTCCTTCCTTCATAAGACTGGTCATAGGTTGATAACCAACTGCTCTTTTTCAACCGTCTTAAAATTGGATACATCGTCGACTCCGAGATAGGAAAACTTCGTTGCATTTTTTTAGTGATCGTATAGCCGTAATAGTCTTGCTGATTCAACAAGGCTAAGACTGACCCTTCTAAGATTTCTGTCGATACTTGAATTGCCATCACCTATTCCCCATTTCCCGTATGTTATACGACATATAATATAAGCATATAAATAATATAACAAGACTGATAATCAAGGTCAATATCATGACAAATTTAACTTGACATCTTAGTCAATCGGTCGTACGATTATTTCAACATTAAACAAGTACAAAAAACGATGACAGAAGGTAGCTAAGTCAATTGCCCCAGAGAGTCGACGCCGGTGGAAGTCGATGCAGTCCTTAGTGAGACACATCTGTAAGTTGAATGACTGAAACAAGTAGGTCATTTCGGTAGTTCCGTTATCACTGAAGTTAATGTAACTTCATGAGCTTAGTATCGTGAGATATTAAGGAGCCAGAGGTGGTACCGCGAACATCGCCCTCTTAGTCGGATGACTAGGGGGCTTTTTTTATTGGTACTGACATTAACTTCCTGAGAATAATATCGTGAGATATTGTTGAACTTGAGGTGGAACCGCGCTTGTCGCCCTCTTAGTCATTTGGCTAAGGGGGCTTTTTTGTACTTATTATTAGGGGGAGTGCTCATGCTGCACTATACATCAGAAATTTTACCGTCTTTATTGAACGGAACAGTTATGACATTAAAAATTTTCTTCTGGACACTTATCGCCTCATTACCATTAGGTATTTTAGTGTCATTAGGAAGAAGCTCAAAATTCAAGCCATTAAGTTGGATCTTGTCATTTTATATTTGGGTCATGCGGGGTACGCCTCTCTTGCTGCAATTGATTTTCGTCTTCTATGGTTTGCCCAACCTGCCATTCTTCCATATCGTCTTTGAAAGATACGATGCTGCCCTATTTGCCTTCATCCTGAATTACACCGCCTATTTTGCCGAGATCTTCCGTGGAGGATTCGGTGCCATCAGCCAAGGACAATACGAAGGTACCCAAGTTTTAGGACTCAATTACTGGCAAACAATCCGTAAAATCGTCGTTCCACAAGTTGTCAAAATCGTTATCCCATCGATTGGTAATGAGGTCATCAACTTGGTAAAAGACTCATCCTTGGTATACGTCATCGGTCTAGGAGACTTATTGAGAGCTGGTAATATAGCTAGTTCACGTGATGTGACCCTATTGCCATTAGTCTTAGTTGGTATCATCTACTTACTCTTGACCTTGATCTGTACGTGGATCTTAAAAGTTGTCGAAAAACACTACAGTTATTACCGTTAATCTAATAGGAGGAAACAAACATGCTAAAACTGGAAAACATCACTAAAAGCTTTAATGGCACCACGATTTTAAACAAACTCAATGTCGAAGTAAAAGACAATTCAATTTTAAGTATTGTTGGACCTTCTGGTGCTGGAAAGACCACCTTGCTTCGTTGTATTGCTGGTCTTGACCGCCCCGATTCAGGTAAATTTATTTTGAACGGTGATACTTTCGATCCGGCAGATAGTACTGAAACTGAACGGATCATTGGAATTGTCTTTCAAGATTTCAATCTCTTTCCACATTTGACTGTTATGGAAAATGTTACTTTGGCACCAACTATGGCCTTAAAACAATCAAAAGAAGAAGCTAAAGAGAATGCTTCAGGAATTTTAAAAGAATTAGAATTGCAAACTCACGTTGATCAATATCCTTTTGAATTATCTGGTGGTCAAAAACAACGNTGCGATTGCCCGAGCTTTAGCAATGAAGCCGCAAATTTTGTGTTATGATGAACCAACTTCAGCGCTAGACCCGAGTCTTAGAGACGCCGTGGGAAAAGTCATCCTTGATCTAAAAGAAACTGGTATCACTCAAATCGTGGTTACCCACGATCCTGCTTTCGCCGAAAATATTTCTGACCAAATATTGCAGGTTAAGCCGATCAACAAATAAGGGGGAGAATTATGAAAAAACGGATTATTGCACTGCTCGCCCTGCTGGCTTGTCTGTTGGTGATCATTAGTGGTTGTGGGAATAAGACTTCGGTCGCTAAACAAGCGAATACGGTCGATACTTGGTCGACAATCCAAAAGCGTGGCCGAGTGATCATTGGCCTGGACGATACTTTCGTTCCGATGGGATTTCGCCAAAAGGATGGTAACTTGGTCGGTTTCGATATCGATTTAGCCAAGGCTGTTTTCAAGCAATATGGTATCAAAGTCGATTTTCAAACTATCGATTGGAATATGAAAGAAACTGAGTTACGCAATCGGACGATCGATTTGATTTGGAATGGTTATACCATCACTCCGGCACGTCAAAAGCAGATTGCTTTTTCACGTCCCTATCTAGCTAACCGTCAAGTGTTGGTCACTAAGAAAGACCAAAATATCAACAACTTTAAGCAAATGAAGGGTAAGACTTTAGGTGTCCAAACTAGTTCTTCTGGTGCCAGTTTGTTGGATGAACATCCCAAGGTCTTGAAAAACTATATCAAGGACCAAAGTCCGGTTATGTATGACTCCTTCAATAATGCTTTGATGGACCTTGATGCCAATCGGATCCAAGGACTATTGATCGACAGTGTTTATGCTAACTACTACATTCAACACGAAAAGGATCCTGATTCTTATCGGACCTATTACGGTGGTTTTTCTGGTGAAGATTTCGCCGTTGGAATGCGTAAGGGTGATAAGACGATGAAACATAAGATCAATTCAGCTTTACAAAAATTAGCCAATGATGGTGAGCTTCAAAAAATCGAAGTTAAGTGGTTCGGGACTGATCACAACTCTTTAGTCAAACCAAATAATTGATTCAAAAAAAAGCCAATGACCTATAAAATAGATCATTGGCTTTAATTTTAGGCAAATAAAAAAGACTGTCCCCCAGTCTTACCAATACACTTAAATTAGTCCTCGGCTAAATTTAAGCTCCCTTAAAATATAAACAATAATAATGCGAAAAAGATGCCCGCAATTGCTAGGTAATTCATCTTTCTCTTTTGCATAAAATCTTTATGACTGACGCGACATACTCTACCTTTTTCAACCATGACTACTACCTCCGTGCTTTATCTACTTAGTTATATCATGGTAGTTTGTGAATTTAAAGAGGTTTAAAGCGATTTAAACAGACAAAAACATCCCTGTAACATTCCCTTAACATTATACTCTCAGACGGGTTTTGCGTATAATAAAAGTGTGCCAATAAAGGAGAATAAAATGAGCAAACTAAATCGAGTATACTTAGCTGGTCCTTTTTTCAGTGATCAGCAAAAAAAACGTTTGGATGACATCCAAGCTTTGCTTGAACAAAACGACACGATTGGTGATATCTTCCGTCCTGGTAAGGATGAATACACGGCTGCTGAGTTCGGTTCATTCGAATGGCAAACAGCTGTTTTCAAACATGATGTCAACAATATTAACAATTCCGATATCGTTGTAGCAGAATTAGACTATCAACTTGAAGATAATTTGAGCGAGCCTGACTCTGGTACTGCCTGGGAATGTGGATACGCCTTTGCTAACAACGTACCTACTTTCGGAGTTCGTTTTGATGAGGCTCCACCGCTTAACCTTATGTTAGCTGGTAGTCTCACCGGATTTTTCAATGGTCCGAAACACATTGAAGAATTAAAGGATTATGATTTTAATTCTTTGATGACCCGCTACGAAAACATCAAAGTCTTTTAATATAATAGGAGGAAACTATGTCACAGGTGACCGAAAGAACCAGAAAAGCTATTACTATCGCGATGATCTCATTACTAGGGAAAAAGTCTTTCGACAAAATTACTGTCGGTGATATTTGTCGTGAGGCCCAGATCAACCACAGTACATTCTATCGGTACTTTAATGACAAGTTTGCCCTATTACATGCAGTCTTTGAGTTTCTACTTGATGATCTCTTAGCTGAAACCAATTCCACTGAAACGATCGTCAATCAAATTGCCGATTTTATTGGCCGTAACAATGACTTTATGCGACATATCTCACCACAGTATCAATCGAAGGCTAATTTATATCCTGAGTTTCGTTTGATTTTAAAAGATATCGTTACACAGAAATATGAGAATTCTGAAAACGCCGAATCTGATCCCCTGATCGTTATGATCAAAGGATCCGACTCTCCTGAATTAATGATCAGCTTCATTGTTGGCGCTTTAGTCGGCGTAGTCGAGTATTTAGAAGACCATGATTTTAAAATACCTAAAGATGAATTCACCTCATTTACCGAAGACTTTTTCAGAAAATGGGTCGAAAAATAATACAAATTAAGGCAGTTGTCTCATTTTAAGAAAAATGCCTCTTTTTGTAGCTTAAAAACAAATTATTTAATGTTACTATATTCAGCATGAGATATTTTGGGAGGGATTACTAATATCATGGAAAAATTTTTTAATATGCTCAGTAACAGTATCCACAAACATGCAAAAATGTGGATCTCTATTATTGCAGTGATCACCATTATTCTCGCATTTGGACTTCCGAGGATCCAAATGAAGTTTAGTAATGATGTCTTTGTTAATTCCAATTCGAAACCATACAAAGATACCAATACTTACCAAAAGCATTTTGGTGGTGACTCAGTTTATGTTTTAGTTAGTGGAAAACAAAACGATGTTCTTTCGCAAAAGAATATGAAGAAACTTGCTAAGTTAGATAACAAACTCAGCAAGATGGACAATATCCGTTCAACGACTAATATCGTCAACCTGCTAAACGACGAACTTGAACAGATCACCAAGGACCCTTCAGCCGCTCAAGGAATGTCTGGTTTGAATCTAAATCTGACACCGAAGGCTGAAAAGGACTTGATGGCTAACTTAAGTAGTTCTCAAAAGAACCAATTAAGTAGCAAAGTTCAAAGTGGTTTGACTTCTGAACAACAATCACAAGTTCAAACTTATGTAACAAGCACTGTCTTGACAGATGCTCAAAAGCAACAAGTAGCCGCTGCTCAACAACAAGCTCAAGCACAAATTGCCCAATTGCCTGCTGCTCAACAACAAGCTGCTGCTGCACAAATGACTAGTCAACAATCATCTACTTTGATGAATATGTTGAATGCTAGTCAAAAACAACAAGTTCAAGATTATACTTTGACCTTGTTGAACGATCAACAGAAGCAAGCCTTAATGACTTCTGTCTTACCAATGATCCCGAAGGTTCAAAATATGTCTAACGCCTTATTGCGTGACTTACTTTTGAGCGATCATGGTAAAGTACCATCTGCTATTTCGCAATTATTACCTAAGAATGGTAAACATACCATCTTAATGGTCAATACCAAGAGTACGACCGATATGAACACCAACGTCAAATTGATGAACGATGTTCATAAAGCTGTCAAAGAAGCTGGCTTTAGTAGTAAAGTCAACGTCAAAACAGCTGGTAACCCAGTTGTAATTGGCCAAGTTAAGAACGTCGTTCTACAAAACATGGCTATTATGGTTGTTATTGCCGTAATCATCATGTTGATCATCTTAGCTTTGATCTTCCCAGTCAGAAGAAGAATCTTACCATTACTCTTCGTTCTGATTGGTATGATCTGGACCTTTGGTGCAATGGGTTGGTTCAACCTACCGATCACCTTAGCAACTATGGCTACCTTGCCTATCATCATCGGACTGGGGACCGACTTTGGTGTTCAGTTCCAGAACAGGTACGAAGAAGAGTACCGAAGGACCGAGAAATCGGAAGAATCAATCAAACTATCAGTATCTAAGATGGGACCAGCTGTTGGTATTGCTGTCATCGTTATGATGTTCAGTTTCTTGACAATGTTCCTATCTAAAGCACCTATGATGCAACAATTCGGTGTCACTCTAGCACTTGGTGTCTTCTGTGCTTACATCGTTGAGTTCTTCATGATGTTCTCTGTTTTCACTTTGGCTGATAAGTCAGAGAAGTCACATGCTAAGTTCGTAGCTAAAAACAAAGCTAGAAGAGACAAGCACAATGGCTCAGGTGAAACAGGACTTTCAAAATGGTTAGCAAAATATGCTACATTTATTACTAAACATGCCGGCTGGGTCTTTGCCATCGCTATTATCTTAGGTGGCCTAGGCTTTGTCGTTGAACACAACATCAATACTGAAACAGATATTATGAAGATGATTCCTCAAAATATGAGTGAATTACAAAATACTAAATATCTTCAAAAACAAGTTGGTTCAACTGTTTATATTGATTACCTAGTTAAGGGTGACGATGTCCGCAATGCTGACGCCGTTAAACGTATCAACAAGATGGGTAATCAAGAAAAGAATAAGTACAAAGACATTACTGATGTAACTAGTCTTTCATCTACTTATAAACAATTGGGTGGCAAGCTTAATGCTAGTCAATCAGAAATGAATACTGGCATCAACGATATTCCTAAGCCATTGAAACAATCTGTTATCAGTGACAATCATCAATATGCCACGATTCAATTTACCATCAATCAACACTTATCATCTAAAGATCAACAGAAATTGATGGACAAGATTTCTGACGATATCGGTGGTAAGAAACAAGGTCTCGAAGTTTCACCAGCTGGTCTACAAGTCATGATGCTTATTGGTATCGACAATGTAACCTCAAACCACAACTTGATCATGTTTGCAGGACTTGCAATCATCTTCATCATCTTGCTATTGGTTTACCGTGAATTCCGTTTGGCCATTTACCCTGTCCTACCAATCCTAGTTGTCCTTGGTCTTTCACCCTTGACACTTTGGTTGATGCATACCTCATATAACCCAGTTACAATTGCTTTGAGTTCCTTAGTTCTTGGTATTGGTACTGAGTTTACTATCTTGATCCTTGAGAGATACCGTGAGGAACGACTTAAGAAAGTCACGCGTGAGAAAGCCATCATTGATGCGGTTTCTCGCGTTGGACAAGCCATTACTGTTTCAGGTCTAACTGTTATGGGTGGTTTCTCCGCTATTATGTTCTCAACTTTCCCAGTTCTACGTTCATTTGGTTTGATCACAGTGCTTGATACTGGTTATTCACTAATTAGTGCCTTGACCGTCTTGCCTGCCTTGATCTTCTTGTTCAGAAACCGGAAAGAAGACAAAGAATTAGCTGCTGCCAATGCTGCTAAAGCAGATGACGATGCTGATTCCGCAACAAACAACGATGAGAAGAAATCAGATAAATAGTTAATTTATCTCAAATTATTAATGCAGAAGAGCGCAACCTTATTGAAGGGTTGCGCTCTTTTTTTGTAAAAAACTCTTCAATCTTGCTTGAAGGTTTGATTTTTATATGCTAGATTATTTAAAGAGTCAAAATAAAGAACGCCTGTGAGCGTTCATTTTGGAGGACAATTTAATATGAAACTAGCTGCAAGTCAGACTAACCATCTAGATAGCTACCAAACAAAAGTGGTTGCATCCACCACTGCGGGATTCGGTTTGGAAAATATGGACATTATGTTTTTATCTTTTGCCCTATCATCCATTATTGCCGAATTGCACTTGAGTGGAACGCAAGCGGGATTGATTTCCACGATCACTAATATTGGTATGTTATTAGGTGGTATTTTTTTTGGAATTTTAGCCGATCGAGTCGGCAGAATCAAAACTTTTACTTATACGATCTTCATCTTTGCAATTGCTACGGGAGCAATGTACTTCGCTCATAACTTAACTTCGATCTACATCTGCCGATTCTTAGCCGGCATCGGTGGCGGTGGCGAGTACGGGATTGGCATGACCGTCTTAGCCGAGAGCTTTTCGAAAGATAAATTGGGCCGGATCTCTTCTTGGGTCGGAATGGCAGGTCAAGTTGGTGCTATCATCGCCACAGTCTTAGCCACCCTAGTCATCCCGCAACTGCTTTGATGATCATGGCGATCGTTCAAATCGCTGGTTACTTCGGTTTGATGAATTGGTTGCCTACCATCATGCAAAAACAGCTAAATCTGACCGTTTCCAGTTCTACTTGGATTATTGCTACTATCCTAGGAATGTGTGCGGGAATGTTCACTTTTGGCTGGATCCTCGATGTTTTAGGACCACGTTTAGCCTTCGGCATTTTCTTAGTATGCTCCGCGATCGGTGTCTTCGTCCTTACCCTACCAAACAATATGGTGACACTGATCATCGCCGGCGCTGTAGTTGGTTATTTCTCCAATGGTATGTTCGCTGGTTACGGTGCGGTCGTCAGTCACTTATATCCGACTGAGATCAGGGCGACAGCCAACAACGTCATCATGAATACTGGCCGTTGTATTGGTGGCTTCTCCAGTTTGGTCATCGGCTGGATCCTCGACAACCACAGTGTGATGACTGTGATGGTTTTCATTTCAATTTTGTACATTATCAGTTTGATTGCAATGCTTTCAATCAGCAATCTGCGCCCTGCAAAATATCGTCAATTTTAAAGCTAGCTCTAAGCAAAATTTAATCTTTGCTTGGAGCCTTTTTGCTGTCAAAAAAGATTCCCCACCATTGACATTAAAAATATTTTAATTTATTCTTATATACATTATCGTTACATCAACAGTCAGGGGGGATCAAGATGGACGATCAATTAGATATTCGATCAGCAATCAAAGACACCTTACCGACCGTTTTTGGCTATATCGGCATCGGCCTGGCCTTTGGCGTTGTCGGTAAAGCCTCAGGTTTGAGCACCTTCATCGTCGTTTTGACTTCACTGATAACTTACGCCGGTTCCGCACAATTCGTCTTAGTCGGCATGTTAGGTGCCCACAGCCCAATGCTGACCATCATCTTCTCAGTCTTTTTGGTCAATTCCCGAATGATCCTGATGAGCACGACCGTCGCCCGCTATTTCAAACAGGAATCCCTGCTGAAAAATATTCTGGTGGGCTCTTTATTGACTGACGAAACCTTCGCCTTGAGTATGAGCAAGGTCAATAAGACGAACGGAAGATTGAATTTCGAGTGGTTCAACACCTCAAATTTGATTGCCTATTCAACTTGGGCTGTGGCTTCATTTGTTGGTGCCTTACTAGGAAATATGATCTCCAACCCAGAGAAATTTGGACTCGATTTTGCCCTCGTTGCGATGTTCATCGGTCTACTATACTTACAGTTGATCAGTGATAAATCATTGAACTTCAATCTTCAGCTGATCATGGTCTTGATTACTCTAGTCTTAGTTTACCTAGGCCTGATCTTTATCCCCAGCAACGTGACGATTTTAGTCGTGACTATTATTGCTTGCACGATTGGAGTGATCTTAAAACATGTCTACTTTTAGTTTTGTCCTCATAACTATCATCGGTTCCGGAGTCGTCACTTGGCTGTCGAGGATCATGCCTTTCTGGATTCTAAGAAAAATCAAACTTTCACCGCGAGTAATCGAATTTTTAAGTTTTGTTCCCATCGTCATCATGTCAGCTCTTTGGTTTGAAAACTTGTTCCATCAACATTTAGGTCACTTACCATCGATCGATATGGAAAATTTCTTAGCCTCAGTCCCGACTGTGATCAGTGCCATCATCAGCAAAAGTCTACTTGTCGTCGTCATCGTCGGAGTTATTTCTCTGGCTGTTGTAAGATTTATCATGTAAAAAATCAAAAAAGCAGTCTATCCAAACTATTTGGATAGGCTGCTATATTTTTGTCTGCTTAGCACTGACAATTATCAGGCAAACAGTTACATTCAATTTCTTTGACGGGAGTTTTGTCATCCAATTGTTGTTGGATCTTATCGATATCTTCTTGGGTCAATTCTGATTCAGAGATCAGTGAAGCAATCGCTGTCCCTACTTTACGAGCACAAACTTGCTCAAAAAATTGCTTACTGGTAACTTCGATTGCGTCAGTTTCTGCCATGGTAGCTTTGTAAATAAACTTATTACCATCTTTTTGAGTTTGAAGCATATTTTTATCTACTAAGCGTCGCAATAAAGTCTTGATCGTAGCTGATTTCCAATCCATCGATTCGCCAAGTATATCTGTTAATTCACGCGAAGTGGCCGATTCTAGAGTCCAAATAACTCGCATCACGCGCCATTCCGCACTGGTGATCTTAATATCTTTTACGTTGTCCATAATGTAACCTCAATTCACTTATACCAACCAGTCTAGACTATTTATAATAAAAGACAAGTTTATTTGATAAGGTTTAGCACTTTTTTGATATCGCAATTTGTCCTATACTATTATTATTTATTCAGAGGGGGATTACGGTTTGAAAAATAAGAACCAAACTTGGTTCATCGTGAGCATGATGTTGATTGCCGCCAATTTGCGACTACCAATCACTATCATCCCACCGTTGTTAAAAACCATTGAGAAAAATTTAGGGGTGCCGAGTTCACTGATCGGTTTGATCACCTCAATACCATTAGTTGCTTTCGCCATCTTTTCACCAATCATTGTAAAAGTTGCCAAAAAGCTTGGCAATGAATTAACAGTCTTTGTCTTTTTTATCATCTTGATTGCCGGCAGTTATTTACGGATCATCCCAGCTGTCTGGGCAATATTCATCGGTACTACACTCGTTGGTATCGGTGTCGATAGTGGTAACGTCCTAGTACCAGCAATGATCAAAGATCATCTACCAAATAGGATTCCCTTAGGGACCGGGCTTTATACCTTATCAATGTTGGCCATCGGTGCCATCGGTACAGCCTTATCAGGTGTCTTCATCACGCATATTTCCTTAAGCGCCACCTTGGCCATCCTATCAGCGCTAGCCATCGGTGCCTTAGTTGTTTGGATCCCCAATTTACGATCCAACACTAAAGACAACAGCGTAACGATTAGCAATCCACCCAAATATCGGACCGTTTGGAACCAGCGGGTCGGTTGGTTCATCACACTTTATTTTGGACTCCAATCACTAGTTTATTATTCACTCTTGACCTGGACTCCCTCGGTCATGGAAAGCCACGGTGTATCATCGATCGTCTCCAGTAATATCTTAACCATCTTACAATTGAGTGGCTTACCTTGTTCATTCATAGTGCCATATTTTGCCGGGAAGAAAAACGGACGTAAATTCTTAAATACCTTCCTGATCATCGGTTATGTTCTTGGACCATTGATGTTCTTGCTCAATATCCAATCGACCGCTTGGTTAGTAATAATTTCATTCTTGACTGGATTTGGTTCAGGTATCGCCTTTAACGAGGCCATCTACTTCTTCACCAATAAGACGACGAACCCTTATCAAACAGCCGAAGTTTCCGGAATGGCTCATTCCGCCGGTTACCTCTTGGCAGCTTTTGGACCAGTCGTCTTCGGATACATCCAAAACCTATCTGGCACTTGGACCATGACCATGATCATCATGGCCGTCTTATCGGCAGTACTAGTTACGACCGGCATTGTGATCAATCACCATAAGCCAATCGCCGAATAATCATTTGAAATAAAGTTTCTTATCCAGCTTCGGTAAAACGAACTTCGTCGGTAGATCCTTAATCGCTGAAATAGCCAATTCCGGATGATAGGAATGCCACGGCACCGTTTTTTTCGCCTTGACCGCATCGACCAAAAAGACCAAGTCTTGTTTGTTCGCGTGTCCACTGGCTGAGAAATCAATATATTGGAAAGCATGCTTTTTTAAGACGTTACGCAAGCAGTCATAGTCGCGGTCACTGCTGATCTCTGGGAAGCCGTTGCTATGTAAATAAAGTCCTGACGGCAGCTTTTTTAAAAAGCTGATATTGCCAAAACTATTTTGTAAGACGTATTTTTTGGGAGTTTGTTTAATATCTTTTAACGAGACGATCTCAAAATCATTTGAGACCGCCTTTTTATTTGCCCTCGATTCAGCTAAGACTATTAATTTCAGATCTGGGAAAAACTCTTTGACAACTTTGGCAAAAGCTTCCTCCAAAACCATTTTCCGATCCAAGTGATGAGCTTTTTTGACTAAACGGACGACTCGGTCAACGTTGAAGATATCTAAATTAATGACCATTAAGTCTCGTCTTTGAACGACTAAGTCAGCAAACTGCTTGCGCAAAGTATATTCGTCGACGGCAAATAACTGGCAATGCTTGGAGAAACTGTACGAGGTGGCGTCAAACAGAAATAATTCGAGTTCTTTTTTGTGAAACTTGCGGATCCATTTGTAGACCTCATCACGATGCGGTCCGTTGACTCGCACATCCCCTGAGACACCAAAATTGTGGGGACCGTCAGAGATCAATAACGATTGAACACCGAAAACATCAGAATCAGAAGCGAAGCCTTTGACCGTCAGATCACCGATAGTCAACTTGTCCGGCAACTCCAACAATTGTGCATCGAGTGGCTGGATCAAATCATTTTCGACTAGTGTTTGGTAAAGTTTCAGCCCATATGCTGGGACGTAGATTTTAATATCAGATTGCAGATACAAGGCCGCATTCAAGTTTTCCATTCCAAAATGAGTCAAAACGATAGCTTGTTGCTGGTACTTACTGCTCTTTTTGGTGAACAAATCAGGCAGGTCAGGCAAGATCTGCGACTTGAGCAAACTATCCACCCGATCTTTTTTGTAGCGTCCCATCATCCCAAAATCCACGATCACGCGTGAAGTTTTAGTGTGGATCTCGACGATATTCCCTAAAATATCTCGTGAACCATTTAAAAATTTGACTGTAGTCATAATTTCTCCATTTATCATTCGTTTTCTAAATCATTTTTCGAGAATAAATCTCCATCTACTGGTTATCTAGTCATTTTTACGAATATTATTAACAATTAAAAACTATTTATACGTATTATCTTTGAAAAAGCCTTAAAAGGCAACGATTTTTAAATCTATGAAAATCCATAACAATATCAATATTTAAGCAAACAAAAAGCCGATGACAAATATCATCGGCTAATTAAATCCTAACTTAATTTCGTGGATCGATTTGGTCGATCCCTGAAGTAACATTTTCTGTTTCATTATTAACAGCTTCAAGTGCTGCATTAACGACCATGCTTACTGGTAAGCTACGATGATCTTCATCGCTATCAACATGATCATCATCATGGACCATCATCGCTGGGCGCATGATAACAGATCTTAACTTCCGTTTCTTAAGATCTTCTTCAGCATCACGTTTACTGCTGATATAACGCTTGTTGGCATTAGGAATATCGTCAACTGAGAAATAGACCATCACTGGCACCTTATTCTTTTCAGCAGCGTCAGCAATATTGACTTCACTTTGATAATTGACCTTTTCAAAAGTTAAATTCTCATTGGTACTCTCCCGAAATTCGCCAACAGTATCGATGACGACATCGGCATCCTTTAAGTAATTACTCCAAAAGCCGGTACCCAAAGCGTTACCTACTTTCCAATCAACTTTGCCATACCAAGATTCATTGCCGAGCGGTTCCCCAGTCCGAGACACACTAACTACTGAATCTCCTCTTTCAATCAATTGTTTAGCAAATTCTCCACCAACGAATCCATTGGCTCCAAAAACAACTACCTTTTTCGACATACTGATCCTTCTTTCTACGTTCTAAGTAAAATCCTTATGCAAATTCAGAAAATGCTTCGTCGATCGTGTGGTAATCACTATTGCGGAGTTCCACATTTAAGGCTTGAACATTTTGGTCAACTTGTTCTGGTTTTCTTGCCCCAGGAATAACAATGGAAATATCAGGGTTCTTCAAATACCAAGCAATGACCGTTTGAGCGACCGTCGTTTCATTCTTATTAGCAATTTGATGAACCTTCTTCAAAGCATCAATAATGTCACTGAATTGATCCTTGTTGAATTGACTGAATTTCTTAGCATCAGCCAATTGATACTTGCCCGTCAATAGTCCCGAAGCAAGTGGGAAATAAGGTACAAACGAAATATCGTTCTTGCGCAAATATGGAAACAAAGCCTTCTCAGCATCACGGTGAACTAGGTTGTAGTTATCCTCCACGATATCGACCAAGCCATCTTTATTAGCTTCCTTGATCTGGTCCAAGGAGAAATTGGATAAACCAATCGCTTTGATCTTTCCAGCTTTCTTCAACTCATTCAAGGTTGCCACAGCTTGGTCTTTAGGGGTCTCCTTATCTGGGAAGTGGATATAGAAAATGTCCAGATAATCCGTCTTCAAACGTTTCAGTGCTTCATCGACGGCTTTTTTCAAAAACTCTGGACTGTTGTCGATCTCATTATCCTTTTCAGGATTTTGAGCAGCCTTAGTAGCGATGACCAAGTTACTGCGGTCATAATCTTGAATAACGTCACCGATGATCTCTTCTGAACGACCATTTCCATACATATATGCTGTATCCAAGGTAGTAATGCCGTTATCGATAGCTTCCTTTACAACGGCGTATCCATCTTCGTCATTCAGATCTTTAAAAATATTGTGACCACCAACTTTATTAGTTCCTAAGCCTAGTTTTTTACTAGTAACTGAGGATTTACCAACTTTTACTAAATCTGTCATTGAACGATACCTCCTGCACATATCAAATTTGAATTGTTACCTTTAGCATAGCGCAATTTGGACAAAAAAAATAAAATTATGTACGATTACATAATTTTATTTTCAACCTTTAATTAATAACATCACACCTAACAAAGTTAGGATTGCATAAACTTATTTGACCATTTTTACACTGTCGATCTTCTTACCGACCCAATTGGCAAATGGCAATAAGATGATCAGGCAGGGGATAAAAATCAGTGCCATCTTCACGACTTCAAAGTTCCAAAAGCCTGATGCAGCTTGGCTCAGAACTACGATCACGCTGACGCACATGAAGTGTGCCTGCAAGATGCCACGAAATTCATTAGCAGTCCAATTCTTCAATGTCCCATAAATTGCAATCGCCACTCCGTGACTATCATAGGCACTGCCGAGGATACCAGAGATCATTCCGAATAGATAATCAAAAAATTTTGAATCAAGCTGTAAGGAAATCTTCCGGTCATGAAAGGATCCGACAAAGCTATATAGACCGTAGATGATCAGAAAAACTCCTAGGATCCGGGCAATGGTGGCGGCACTGGAGAACTTAACTAGACTGATTCCTAATGGTATACCTAAGATCGAACCTAAGACTAAGCGAATGATGACATCCCATTTGATGGCAGTTCGATAATGAAATGTAGCTGGGATGGCAACTAATAAGCCTGTCACTCCGATCAAGGCCGTCGACGTTTGCGTCCCAAATGAAAGTAACGTCAACATTGGCATGGCGATCAGTGCATCACCAAATCCAAAGACCGTCCGCACGAATGCTCCAAATATGATCGTTAAGATCACTAAGATCTCTACCGTTGTCACCTAATCACCTACCTCGTTAATTACTAGTTTAACCAACCAGGCAGGAGAAAAAAAGCTTTCCAAAAAATTCGGTCAATTGATATCTTTTTGATTCGTTTCTTCACCAAGGAACCAAACGACTGCTCCGGCAAAGACTGCTACAGCACTGATCAACCAGAAAATAACGTTAGCCGTGGTGAACGATAATAACCAAGCAACCGTAACTGGCATAGCAACTGTTAGAAGTTTGGCGATACCATTAGCGATCCCTGCACCCCGGAAACGGAACTTAGTTGGGAATAAGTCGTCAACATACACCGCAACGACACTAGCCATTAAAACGTAAAAACCAACTGTTAATAAGAAGCCAAAAATAACTACACCGACAACTGAATCCTGTTTAGCATAAAAAACACCGAGAATTGCAGTCATAAAAAAGGCCGGTACGATAGTGACCTTACGACCAATCTTATCGATCAAGTAAGCCCCGATCGCACATCCAACTGGTGCACCTAACATCATCAATGTCGATAGGCCTAAAGAATTACCGATATCGATATGTCTTTGAACTAAGAGAGTCGGTACCCAAGACGTAAAAGTATATTGACACACGATTGTCGCGGAGACTGACACCGTTGCCACAAATAAACTCGTGATAAGCGATGGGTGACTCGTTTTAACAATTTTTCGTGGAGCAACCTTTTGCGTAGCTTGTGCGTGAGGAACTTCCAGCTCTTCAATGATTGATTGAGCTTGTTTGACCTGTCCGTGAGCTAACAGCCAACGTGGAGATTCCGGGATATCCTTTCTTAAATACCAGAGAATACCGGCTGAAACACCGATGATAACAAAAATCGGCCGCCAACTGAATCTAGGAATAATAACGGTACAAAGAAGCATCGTGATCGGCGCCCCACAATTAGCAATCAATGACGTGGCCGCACACCACTTGCCCCGATTATGGACCGGCGCAAATTCATTGACCATCGAATAACCCGTCACGATCTCTGAACCAAGGCCAATACTAGCGATCAAGCGACAAATTATTAAGAAAATCATATTGGGAGCGAAGGCACCGATCAGTGTGAAAACTCCGAATAACAATAGATTGATTTGATAGGCAATCTTCCGCCCCTTCAAGTCACCGATAAAGCCAGCTATCAATGATCCAATGAATAAGCCCAAGAAACCACTCGAAAGAAAATAAGAATTTTCTTGGATGGTAGACCAATTATTTTTCAAAGTCGTACTAGCCACGGCATTAGCAACGTAAACATCTGCTGCATCAAGGATCATCCCAGCTGAGACCAGCCAAAAGATTTTGTAGAACAAAGGCGATTCCACCGTATGATCCAAACGTTTTTGTAATTTAGTGGCACTTGCTTGTGTTATCTCCATGGTCTTCCCTCCTATTTAATTAAAATTAGGCATCTTTTTCTCAAAATCCTCAATTTCTTTTTCATAACCTAAAGTAATATCAATATCATCCAAACCATTAATGAACTTATGTTTCCAAAGTGGATCGATATCGAAATCAAAACTGTAATCGTGATACCTCACTTGTTGATTTGGCAGATCAACGGTGATCTTCTCATCAGGCTTAGCCGATGCCAAAATCTTGCGTTCTGCTTCTGGCAAAATAATTGCTAAAAAACCATTCTTCGTACTGTTCATATAGAAAATATCGCTGTATCCACCTGCAATTACAACTTTGAACCCGTAATCCTTTAAAGCCCAAACCGCATGTTCACGTGAAGAGCCACAGCCAAAGTTATCACCAGTGACCAAAATTTGCGCAGCTTGACGGTCGGGATCGTTCAAGATGAAATCAGGGTTCAATTTACCACCTGGTAAATAGCGCCAATCGTAAAATAGGTCTTTGCCGTAGCCAGTTTTTAAGATATTCTTCAAAAATTGTTTGGGGATCAATTGATCCGTATCGATATTTTCTTTCATGATTGGCACACTAGTTTCACTGATCGTAGTAATTGCTTGCATCTTACACAGCTTCCTTTCTGATATCGATAAAGTGTCCATGAATAGCAGCAGCTGCTACCATTGCTGGACTTGCTAGATGAGTCCTCGAACCGGCGCCTTGGCGTCCTTCAAAATTACGATTGGAGGTCGAAGCGCAGTGGACACCAGCTGGGACTCGATCAGGATTCATCCCTAAACAAGCTGAGCATCCTGGTTCCCGCCATTCGCAACCCGCAGCTTTAAAAATTTTATCCAGGCCGAGTTCTTCAGCCCGTTCTTTGATCTGCCGTGATCCCGGAACTACCAAAGCGGTAACTCCTTTAGCAATGTGATGTCCCTTAATAACTGAAGCGGCGATCTTCAGATCGGATAAACGTCCATTGGTACAGGAACCGAAGAAAACGAACCCGATTGGAATCTGAGTTGCCGTTTGGCCAGGCTTTAGTCCAACATATTGATAAGCTTTTTTGTCGTCGTCATTTTCAATGGCTGGAAACGGCTTGTCGACTGGGACCGACATCCCCGGATTAGTCCCCCAGGAAACAAAGGGAGCCAGCTTTGAAACATCGAAGTCCATCACATCGTCAAAGGCACTGACATCATCGGTATAAAATTGTTGCCAATATTTGACTGCTTGATTGAATTTCTTCGGAGCAAACTTACGTCCTTTAACGTAGTCAAAAGTCGTCTGATCTGGTTGAACGCTCCCCATCTTAGCGCCACCTTCGATCGCCATATTGCACAACGTCATCCGTTCTTCCATACTCATATTCCTGATCGTGTCACCATAAAACTCGACTGCATAACCAGTCCCAAAAGCGACACCTTCTTGGGCGATGATGCCCATGATGATATCTTTAGCAAAGACACCATGGGGCAACTTGCCATGAACATGGATGCCCATCGTTTTCGGCTTTGTTTGCCAGATCGTCTGGGTAGCTAAAACATGTTCAACTTCACTAGTACCGATTCCAAAAGCAATCGAGCCAAAAGCCCCATGAGTAGCGGTATGAGAATCACCACAAACAATCACCATCCCTGGTTGTGTCAGACCCAATTGCGGTCCGATAACGTGGACGATCCCTTGATCTTGAGAACCCATACCAGCCAACCGAACGCCAAATTCGTCGGCATTTTCTTGCAAAGTCTGGATCTGCTTTCGCGAGATTGCATCTTTAATATTAAAAATATCAACTGTCGGTACATTGTGATCCATCGTGGCAAAATTCCGATCAGTCCGCCGGACTTTTCGATGGTTTTCTCTTAGACCTTCAAACGCCTGTGGTGACGTCACCTCGTGTAAAAGTTGTAAGTCGACATAGATCAATTGTGGCTTACCGACTTCCCCGGTGATGACGTGTTGATCCCAAATTTTATCGAACATTGTTTGTGACATATTCTTCACTGCTTTCTTGAATTGAATTAATGATTTTTTCAGTGACTTCAGCGGTGGTACTCTCCCCGCCTAAATCTGGAGTCATTATTTTTGCTTGGATCGTTTGATCGATTGCAGAATTGATTTTTTCAGCCAAGTCATAATGATCAAAGGAATGTTCCAAAATCATCGCAACTGACTTGATCATCGAGATCGGGTCGGCGATATTTTTTCCGGCGATATCGGGAGCAGAACCGTGGATCGGTTCGTACAAGGCCGGTCCAGTTTGACCGGTCGACATTGAAGGGATAGTCCCCAAAGAACCAGTTATCTGAGCGGCTTCGTCACTCAAGATGTCGCCGAACAAATTCTCGGTCAAGATAACGTCGAATTTTTCAGGTTCAGAAATGATCTTCATCGCCATCGCATCGACATAACTGGTGTCATAAGTGACGTCTGGATAATCCTGAGCGACTTTTGAAACGACCTCACGCCAAAACTTGCTCGTAGCCAAAACGTTAGCTTTGTCGACCAAAGTGACATGTTTCTTTCTTCGTTGCGCCATATCAAAAGCAACTTTGGCGACTCGCTGAATTTCCTTTTTGTTGTAGCGCATCGTATCGACGGCTTCGTTGGCATTTTTCATTCTGGGTTTTTCAAAGTAGATCCCACTGGTCAATTCACGGATGATCACGAAATCGACTGGCTGCCCAATCTTGATCGGCGAATAAGGTTGCATCGCAGTACTGATGTGAGTCGGTCGAATGTTGCTGAACAAGCTCAACTTCTGCCTGATCTCCAGCAAACCATCTTCTGGTCTCTTCGGAGCCTGATCCCAATTTGGACCACCGATGGCCGCCAACAAGACGGCATCGCTTTGTTGGCAGGTCTTCAAAGTATCGTCCGGCAACGGATCAGAATACTTATCAATGGCTTCACCGCCAAAGGCAACTGGATTGATCTGATAATTGAATCCAGTATTTTGGCTAACGGCTGCCAAGACTTCTAATCCAGCTTTCATAATCTCTGGTCCAATATAGTCGCCAGAAAGAACGGCGATTTTTGCAATTTGCTTATCCATTAGGCTATACCTTCTTTCATTTGTTCCATGATCGAACTAAGTTGCTCTTCGGAAACGATATCGGTGTGGTCGGCGACATCTTTGAATCTTGGGAAAATCTCGGTCATATCATTACGGTCGACTTGATAACCCATTTGTTGAAGCTTTTGCATGACCGCATGTGAACCAGAAAGTTTGCCCAAAGGAAGACTAGTTTTCTTAGCTCCGACAACTTCAGGAGTCAAGATCTCATAAGTTTGTGGGTTCTTCAGCATTCCATCTTGGTGGATACCCGATTCGTGGGCAAAGGCATTCGCACCAACAACTGCTTTGTTATGTGGGACCGGCATCTTCGAATACTGACTGATCATCTGGATGAGCTTGTAAGTCTCACCCATCTGGATGTGATTTTGGGCTTGATAGTAATCCTTGCGGACATACATCGCAGCTGCAACTTCTTCCAAAGCAGCATTACCAGCGCGTTCGCCGATACCATTGATCGTCCCCTCGATCCGAGTAGCGCCACTCTTGATGGCTTGAAGACTATTGGCGACTGCCATGCCCAAATCATCGTGGCAGTGAACTGAGAAAGTGATTTCTGAAAAGTTAGGGATATTTTCACGCAAGTTTTTGAAGAGCTTTTCGAATTCTTCGGGATTGGTATAGCCGACGGTATCAGGAATATTGATGACTGAAGCCCCGGAGTCGATGGCTGCTTGAATCGCTTCGACTAGGAAATCGGGTTCGGTCCTGGTTGCATCTTCTGGTGAAAATTCCACGATTGGAAAATATTTATGGGCGTAAGAAACTGAATCCTGGATCGATTGGATAACTTGTGCTCTGCTCATGTGTAGCTTATCGTTTCGATGAATCGGGCTAGTTGCGATGAAAACGTGAATTTGTTTATGGGCAGCTTTTGCAGTTGCCTTGACGCAAGCATCGATGTCATTTTTCTTGGCTCGAGCAAGTCCGGTCACTTGCGCTGTTTTAACTGCTTTTGCGACAGCTTCGACGGCCTTGAAATCATCGTTTGAAGCGACTGGGAAGCCAGCTTCGATGACGTCCACGCCCCATTTTTCTAGTTGTTTTGCGATAGCGACTTTTTGGTCGATGCTGAAATTAACGCCAATCGTCTGCTCGCCATCTCTTAGTGTTGTGTCGAAAAACTGAATATTCTTTCTCATGATCTTGATCCTCCATTGTCTTCTCTCTATTTTTGGTACAAAAAAAACACCTCATTGCTGAACAATGGGGTGTCGAGAAAATACATTTCGTCAAGCCCCATTGTCTAACGCAAAATAGGACTCGACATAAATTGTCAGAGTCCTGGCTAGAGCAACAAGGCTTGTAAGAAGGTTACAGAGCTGTTAGATTGAATTTGTTTGGCGTTTGTTTGATTGGCTTTATTAAACATCTTTTGTAACCTCCTTATTTGATATTGGTAATATTAGCATTAGATTTTTTAATATTCAACCATTTATTTTAATTTATTATTATTTGGATATGTTTATCCAGATACAAAAACAGGTCTTAAGTGCTAACATATCAGCAAATAAGGTCTGTTTAGCTTTTTGTAAATATTTTTAATTTAAATTAGACTTTCTAAGCTTACTTTTAAGAAAGATCTAACGGTGCATCGATCCCGACTTCGCCTTTGAACAATTTGCGGATCAAAAAGACTAATAAGCTCGAAACGACTGAGACAAGAATGACGGTAAAGATAACTCCGATGAATTGAATTCCTAATAATTTAAAGCCACCCCCGTAAAACAAACCATTCAATGGAACTTGGTTATCAACGGTATTGTTAGCAAACAAACCGACACAAAGTGAACCGATGATTCCACTGACACCGTGACCGCCGAAGATATCTAAGTAGTCATTGAGATGCAATTTATACTTCAAGTTGTTGATGAAATAAAAGCTTCCAAAAGCTGAAATAACACCAATGATCAAGGCCCCTATCATCGAGACATAACCTGCCCCAGGTGTGATACCGACTAGTCCAACGATACTACCAGTACAAGCGCCGTTAACAGAGACGCGGGTTTTAAATATCTTTTCTAAAATGACCCAGGTTATCAAAGCTGAGCAAGCTGCCACTGTTGTGGTAAAGAAAGCATCGATTGCTTGGGTCCCAACGTGTAAAGCACTACCGGCGTTGAAACCATACCAACCGACCCACAACAACATAGTTCCTACAAGGATCCACATTGGGTTGCCTTTAACATTCTCATTGTTGTACTGATATGGTTTTCTCAAAGTTATCGCTAAGATCATTGCGGTGATACCAGCATTGATATGAATAACTGTCCCACCAGCAAAATCTAAAACACCTAGTCTAGCTAAAAATCCATTTCCAGCCCAAACCATATGTGCCATCGGATAATAAACTAAAATGGACCAGAAGACAACGAAAAAGGCGATAAATTTGATCCGTGCTCGACTGGCCACTGCCCCTAAAAATAACGCTGGCGTGAGGATAGCAAACATCATTTGGAATAATAAATAGACCGCTGTTGGCAAGCCTGTTCCTTGGTAATTTTTATGAAGATTGATTCCTTCTAAAAACAGATGATGAAGATCGACATTCAAACCGATATTACTGTTTTCAAATGTGACTGGAAAGCCAACGATTATCCAGAGCAATCCAGCTATACCAAACATAATAAAAGTATTAAATAAAATTCTCGTAACATCACGATTAGGAACGAACCCGCTGTAAAAAATAGCTATCCCGGGTACCATAATCAAAACCAGCATGGTACTTAACAACATAAAAACAATATCCATAATTCTCACGCTCTTCCCATTTAGAATTTTATTTATAGTCGAATATTTTAGACTTCTATTTTTTGTTTGTATACCAATTTTAAAATATTTTTCTAATATTATTAGAATAGGCATAATAATGTAATTTATGATATTTTGTTTAGGTATGCAAATAACCTTCCCAATTTGGAATCGAGAAGGTTATTTTTGGTTTATCTGACTATAGCTTGGGAACAACGTAAGCTTACCGATGTGGCTTCAAAGTTTATGTATGGTCTAAACGTTGCATCAAAGTATTATGATGGGACCAATAAATATTTACGAATAACAGATATTGATGACTTATCGCATAACCTGTCAAATAAAAAATTAACATCTCCAGATAGTAAAGATATTGATGAAAGCTACCTATTGAAACAAAATGATCTGCTTTTTGCAAGAACTGGGGCAAGTGTTGGCAAAACATACTTATACAAATCTTCAGATGGGATTGTTTACTTCGCCGGCTATTTAATAAAAGCATCCATATTAGATAACTTTGATAGTAAATTTATTTTTAATATTACTTTGACTACAAAATATAATAATTTTGTAAAGGTTACCTCCCAAAGATCGGGCCAACCGAGAATAAACGCAAAAGAATATTCAAATTACAAGTTTAAAATGCCAAATAGTTTAAAAGAACAAAAGAGTATAGGATACTTATTAAATTTAATTGATGACCTTGTCGCTCTTTATCAAGAACAGTTACATTTTTATGAGAAGTTAAAAAAAACACTTCTTCAAAATATGTTTGCAAATACTCACAGGAGTAAACCAGTTATAAGATTTTCCAAATTTCATGATTCTTGGGAACCACGTGAATTAAATGCGGTAATGTCTGACTTTATAGTTCCAATGAGAGATAAGCCCAAACAATTTGGTGGTACAATTCCTTGGACTCGCATTGATGATATTGACGGAAAGTATCTGAATGAATCAAAATCGGGAAACTATGTATCCACTGAAACAATAAAATCCATGAATTTAAAAGTTATTCCTAAAAATTCATTAATAGTATCTGCAAGTGCAACATTTGGCGTGGTGGCTATTGTGACAAATGATTTAGTAACAAATCAAACCTTTATAGGACTGGTACCAAAGCCATCTTATAATCTTGAATTTTTATTCAATTTATTTAAAACACCTCGTATTCAAAAGCTAATGAGAATTGAATCGGTTGGATCAACAATTTTTTACATATCAAGAGATAAGTTTAAAAAAATGAATTGCAATGTTCCAACTTTGAAAGAACAGAACTTGATAGGAAAAATTTGTAGGTCGGTTGATGAATTTATAGCTCTTTACCAAACCAAATTAAATTACATGAATTCAGAAAAAGAATATTTGCTACAGAAATTATTTATATAATAAATGCACTACTCAAAAAACTTCCTGATAATTAAATTTAGTATTCATACGAATACCAATAATTATTTGGAGGTTTTTTATGAGCAAGAAGAAATCTGCACAATTATTCTATAAATATTTTGAGGAGTGGATTGCTATTTATAAAGTCAATGCTATTCGGTCGGTGACACTGACCAAATACTATATGACTCTCAAATGGCTTGCTAAATTGGCTCCAGAACTGCGTCTTTGCGATTTAACTCGCCGGACTTATCAAGAACTGATCAACACTTACGCTTTGGAACACGAAAGGCAAACGACGCTGGATTTTCACCACCAAATCAAAGGTGCCATCATGGATGCTGTCGATGAAGGGCTGATAAAGGTCAACCCCACTCGGAAAATAATCATTAAGGGTAAAAAGCCAGGTAGAAAAAAGTCGAAGTTTTTGAGTCAAAATCAAGTTAAGCTAATGATTCAGCAACTCGATTTGAGCACCGAAATTAATTGGGATTGGTATATTTTGTTGGTAGCTAAAACCGGTCTGAGGTTTTCTGAAGCATTGGCGCTGACTCCCAATGATTTTGACTTTGATCGACAGACATTAAACATCAGTAAAACATGGAATTATCGAGCAACTAAAGGAGGCTTTCAGCCAACAAAAAATCCTTCATCAGTCAGAAAAGTGCAAATAGATCGACAATTAGCGATGCAATTTTCTCAACTGGTAAAGGATCTTCCGAAAGATAAATCCATTTTTGTCAAACAGCGAGTATTCAATTCAACTGTGAATAATCATTTAGAATTGATATGTAAAAAAGCAGGGATTCCCGTGATATCGATACATGGATTACGTCACACACATGCATCACTGTTGCTATTTGGTGGAGTATCAATTGCTTCAGTCGCAAAAAGATTAGGACATGCCAATATGACAACTACACAGAATACCTATTTGCATATTATTCAGGAATTGGAAACACAGGATAACGATAAGATCATGCGGGAAATGTCATTTTTGAATTAGATGAATAATTTTTGTAATAAAAACTTCTTTTCTAAAGTACATCATTTATTCTTTTGTTATAAAAATCGATAATATGTACGGTTGTATCAAATAGTTTCTGAATTTTGTTCTGTTCGGATTTTGTTGGTATTTTGATCTTAAATTGTGCCATGTCAGATGCTAATATATGTTGAATTGTGTTGCCAGTCGTAATATTTCTTAATTCTGATTTTGCTTCGCTTGTCTGAAAGAAAAAATTTATAAATTTTGAGTTAATTTTTTCTTGAGGAGACTGAAACATAATCAAAGCATGAGCCGCTGTACTATCCAGCTCTGGAGGAATTATGGCGGAATTACCAACACTACCAGATTGCACCATTACCATATCTCCGCTATGTAATAATTTATCCGATTGTTTCAAGTAAAATTCTTCGTTGATATATATTTGCTTATCCCTGTTTATTGTTCCATTTTTTACATTATTACTTTCAAGATAAAAATGACCTTTTCCCTTGTCGACATAGAATGGAGTAGCGGTTCCAACAAAAGCATTTCTAATATTTTTAAAACATTTAGAAATCACTTGCAGTTCCCAAGTATCATAAAATTTTGAAAATCTTATCGTTGGATTACTTTGACGGTGTGATACAAACATTCTTTGAAGTAATTCTTTTTGCAACTGTTGATAAAGATTCAACTGTTCTTGATAAAGGGCGATAATGTTATCAAGTTGTAGTAAAATACTTTGGATTCTTTCTTGTTCACTCAAAGAAGGCACTGATATTGGCAGAATATTCAAAATTGTCGCATTATAACTTTGCTGTTTGGTACCTTGTGTATATCTAATTCCAAATTCATTTCCTCTTTTCCTATACCACTGAAAGAGAAATTCAACTTTAATCAAATTAGAATTTGTAAAGAGAGCCATACATGACTGATTTAAAGTTGTATCAATTCCAAGTATTGCACAGTTTCCACGGGTCCCTTCTGCTTCTAAACCAGTAATTGCAATTACAAAAGTACCCTTTGGAACAACTTTTAAGTGAGTTTTATTCTTAGCAATTTCAGTTATTTTTTCTTTAGTTTTTGTTACAATACCTCGATTAAGTTCACCACTTGTTAACCAGTTTAAAGTACCACCCCAATATTCAACTTTATTTCTACTGGGAGTTTGACCATTGTAATAATTTTCGATTAAATCACCCAGCTTATGCTGTTCCCAATCGTCAGTAAATCCTTTAAATCGTACTACTGGTACCTTTTTATCCACGATGATCCACCTCATCACTTAACATTGAAATAAAATCATTCAAATCATTTTGAATCTTTTCATCCGAAGAAGTGAGTTCTTTCATCATTGAAAGTAACTCCTTTTTGTTTTCTTCAATTTTTTTGTTATTCTCTTTGATTTCTTTAGTAACCTCACCTAAATCAATTTCAGGTTCAGGTTCAAATGTGTCAACTTATCTAGGAATATTCAAATTAAAATCATTTTCTTTGATCTCGTCAATTGATGCCACATGAGCGTATTTATCAACATCTTTACGTTCTTTATAAGTATCAATCATCTTATCGATATCTTGACCACGCAAAAGGTTTTGATTCTTTCCCTTTTCAAAATCACTACTTGCATCAATGAACAAAACATCTTTATTAGTCTTATTCTTCTTTAAAACCATTAACACAGTTGGAATACCTGTCGAATAAAATAGTCCAGCTGGTAATCCAATGACGGCATCAATTTGATTCTTCTCCAATAATGATTTACGGATTTTTTCTTCTTTAGCACCACGGAACAATACACCGTGAGGTAAAACGATTGCCATTGTTCCCTTGTTGCTCAAATGATAAAGACCATTTAATAAGAAGGCATAGTCAGCCTTTGTCTTAGGAGCTAAGCCTCCATAATCTTTAAAACGAGCATCCTTCATCTTGTTATCGTTGTTATCCCAGTGAGCTGAATAAGGAGGATTGGCAACAACCATATCAAAATTACGTGGATGATCAACCCCTTGAGCATCGACACCATCTGGCCAATCCATCTCTAATGTATCAGCATTCCGTAAGTCCATATTCATATACGAAACGTTATGCATCATCAAATTCATCCGAGCCAAGTTATAAGTAGTCGTGTTCAATTCTTGACCAAAATAAAATAACCGATGGTTTTTGATTTGTTCTTGAACTGTTAATAATAGTGAACCTGAACCACAGGCAAAGTCATAAACACTAGGCTTAGTTTCTTCAGGATCCAAACCAATAGTAACTAATTTTGCCAAGATTTCAGAAACTTGGTGAGGAGTATAGAATTCCCCGGCTTTTTTCCCTGAATTACCCGCAAATTGAGCAATCAAGTACTCATAAATATCACCAAGGATATCTCGGCCATTATCGTCTTTGTAATCGACGCTATCAACTAAATCAACAATTTCTGTTAAAGCTTTAGCACGTGCTGCAGTAGTTTGACCTAACCGTGAATTACCTAGGTTCATATCCGCAAACACACCGTGGAAATCTTGTTTCGAATGTCGGTTTAAATCAACGCTCTTATTAAAGTCATCGAGCATATCTTGAAAATCAGATGGAGCTATTTCGTTATTGTGGACCTTATCCACAATTGTTTGCCAAGTGAATCTAGGTGCAATCGCATAGCCCAACGAATCAGCTAATTCCTCTAAATAATCGTTAAGATCATCCCCACTAGCTTCTTGTGTATAGGCATCATTGACAGCTTGGCCATCTTCAATTGAAAGCAGTTCGTTATCAACCATTTTTGTTTCCTGATGCTCGGAAAGATAACGATAAAACATGAATCCTAAAATATAATTTCTATATTCACTGGCATCCATATTACTTCTTAAGCGGTTAGCCATTTCCCAAATTTTGCTAGTTATATCTTGTGCTTTACTCATAATTTCTCCTAGTATTTATCTACCATTCTATCGGCAAACTTTTTAAATTCTCTTCTAAAATTTGTTCTATATTTGATTGGTGACAACGATGCCACCGTCTTGGAATCTGCATCAGTCTTATAAACTTTAATACCTTCTCGGAGTATTTCATCAAGGGTCCAATTGATATTCAAATCGTCAGCATCCTTAATATGATTGGCAACAATTTCGTTGATTTGGTATGAATTTTTGATATCAGCGACTCCCCAATGCTTTTTATACTCAAAAACATCATTTCTCAACTGAGATTTATTATGATTCTCAACTAATTTCTTGATTTCTTTTTGATCAACGGGATATTCATCATAATTGATATTTCCAGCTAAGATATCCCTAGCAAACTGTTTGATTTGTTCAGCATATTTACGATCTTCAACTTTATCAGAAATAGAATTGATCTCGTTAGCAGTTTTATTAGCTTTATCAATATCATTGTCGTGGTATTGGTTCATCAAATCAGCAATCAATTCTTCCAGATAATCATAATTAACTCGGACCTCTTTGACATGTTCCATCTGTAAATCGATCTGTGAAACGTCAACATCGTGGATCCGTGCAGCCTCTTTTTTCAATCTATTAGCTAAAACTGTTGTGAGGACTTCTTCCTTATCGACTGAGAAGCCAATTTCTGAGACCAATTTTTCAGGATTTTTATCGTCATACTTATCATCTTGTTTAGCCATTGCCATCAGACGATTATATTTTTTTAAATCCGCGTACATTGCTTCAATTTTATTATCATCATCAGGTATTGCCGTAAAATTACGGGAATATTCATCTAAATTGTTGACGACTTCCTTCAATTCATCTTTAACTTCATCATAATCTTTGGCGATAACATCATCATCAACTTTTTTACTATCAATTATTGTAATTTGAACATTGGCAGAATCACGATTAGCATACTTGGCCAATGCTTCTTTCATCAATTGTTCAGTATGATGTGGCCAACGATAATTGACGATTCTTCCGAATGGTTTAGTCTGTCGATTATAAACACGGTTGGTCCTGGAATAAGCTTGAATCAAAGCAGCTCCTTTTAAGGTCCGATCAACGTACAGAGTATTCATTTGTGGAGCATTAAAACCAGTCAATAATTGATCGACAACGATGACAATATCGAAATATTTTCCATCATCGACCGTCCGATTCAATCTTGAAATCACCTGTGCTGTATATTCTTTGATAGACCGATCATCAAAACTAGTTCCAAATTCCTTATTATAGTCTTGGACGACATCTCGTAGACTCCGATTGTTCTCCAATTGACCAGACTTATTGGAAGTATCCTCACTAAAGGTAATCCCCACTTTCAAGGGTTTATCTAATTCAGCATTACGCCTTTTGAATTCTTTATAATAAGCTATCGCCATTGGAGTCGACTTTTTAGTACCTCCAACGTGAGTCGTAAATAAAGCATTGTATTCACCATTACGTGAACGCTTATTCCAATTTTTAATGATATCATCTACAACTAATTCAATATGTTTTTGATTATTATCATAAACACTGGTTTCAATCGTATCATCCATGTCTTCATCAGACATATCGTCAATCCGCAATCGCAAATCTTCATCAGTCATATGAGGAAATCTTGCTTTGAAATATTCTGGCAAATATTGATTTCTCAAAACATCATCAGAAAGAGTTGTTTCAAAGTCGACTTTAAAACCTAAGACATTACCATCAGCAATCGCATCACGGATCGTATAGGCATGAATTAGATCACCGAAAACTTCTTGGGTAGTTGGATGGGTATCAAACACTGGAGTTCCTGTATAACCGATCCAAGCTGACTTAGGAAAACCTTTTTTGATACGTTGTAACATATCACCTGATGTTGAACGATGAGCTTCATCAACGATGAAAACAATATTCTTTTTGATTGGTTCAAATTTTTCTCGATTGACCATGGCAGCCATTTTTTGAGTTGAAGTAACGATTATCCCGTTACCCTTCTTATTTATTTTCTTGGCTAAGACCCACCGATTAGCCGTATCGGTAACTACACCACCGTTACTTTCTTCAGTATTTTCGGGATCATATGCTCTATATTCATCGACTGTTTGATTAGTCAAAGCCAAACGATCGACTAAGAAAACTACTTTATCAACATTCGGTAATCTCGAAGCTAACCAAGCTGCTTTGAAAGAACTGATAGTCTTACCGGAACCTGTCGTGTGCCAAACGTACCCCACTTTTTGTGAATCAATATCAAACATATGCTGTCTTAATTTATTGATGACTCGTTGAGTAGCATAAACTTGGTAAGGACGCATCGCTTTGATCATTTGATTCTTTGGCGTTCCATCTAGAATCATATAATTGGTCGACATCTGGTGCGACATTGGTATCGACAACATATAGTTGGCGAATTCTTTCCAGTCAAAAACTGGCTTATTATCTTCTGCTCTTTGCCAACGGAATGCAAATTCTTTTTTGAATTTCTCAACGGTAGTATTTGCCATATATCGGCAATCATGCGGCGTAATGGCCACTAAAATTTGTAAAGTTGAAAAGATATCAGTATATTGTCTTTCGTCAATGTACTGTTTCATCTGATTAAGTGCTTCATTAGCGTCATGGCCATCGGCCTTTTCCTCAATTTGGATAATCGGTAAGCCATTGATCAATAACGTTACGTCAAAACGACGATTCATACGGCCAGGAATCACTGCTGGTCGTTGGATTTGATTGACGATTTGATAAATCGTATCTCCAGCTCCAATATTATCTTGATCAAAAATCTTTAAATAGACATGTTCCCCATCATCCAAGTCGACCTCGACTTGAGATATGCCATTGATTCCATACAAAAATTGTCCAGCTTTATAAGGTGTTTCTAGTTGTCCAATGATTGTTTTGATTTGATTAAACTCTGGCCTCGACAATGGTCTACTTAATCTATCCTGATTGTGCTGTTCAACGATACTCTTAAAATTATCCCACAGTTGTTCAGTCGTTTTAATATTTGGTAAATAATCCCACTGTTTTGTTCCACCCAAATTAACTAAATAATCAATTAGTTTATCTTCAAATTTGAGTTCATTTGTTTCTATGCTCAAAGTGCTTAACCTCCATTATTTAGTAAATATACTTTTGTTTTTATAATATTTAAATTTAATTCTAGCTTCTTATATTTTATCAGATGAAATGTCTTGTGATATCGCTATTTTATTAAGTTTCAATAACAAAAAATGCCGATTAAATCAAGATAAAAGTATAAACAAAAAAAGACAGACGTTTGTCTGTCTTTTCGTTTAAATTATTGGGTCTAAACTTTCTGGT
>NZ_AZFA01000023.1 GCF_001434295.1 Companilactobacillus versmoldensis DSM 14857 = KCTC 3814
ACGATTTGACTTAGAGCCAATTAAAAAAACACCCATCCATAAGGATAGGTGTACAAAATGTAATATTCGAGATTGTATTAACGTTTTGAGAATTGTGAAGCTTTACGAGCTTTCTTAAGACCTGGTTTCTTACGTTCCTTCATACGAGGGTCACGTGTTAAGAAGCCGGCACTCTTAAGTGCAGATCTGAAATCAGGATCTACGTTTAGAAGTGCTCTAGCAATACCATGTCTGATTGCTCCAGCTTGTCCTGAGAAGCCACCACCATTAACGTTAGCAATAACGTCGTAGTTAGCGCCTGTTTCAGTAATGTCCAAAGGTTGTTTCATATCAGCAATCAAATTGTCGAAAGGAATGTAATCTTTGACATCACGTTTGTTGATAGTAATCTTACCGTTTCCTGGAACTAAACGAACACGTGCAACTGAATCTTTACGACGGCCTGTTCCAGCATAATTTACTTCTGCCAAAATGTTTTCCTCCTTAAACTAGTTTGTTGATATCCAACATTTCTGGATTTTGTGCTTGGTTGCCATGTTCTGAACCTGCATAGATATGCAACTTCTTGATTTGTTGACGTCCAAGACTGTTGTGTGGCAACATGCCGCGAATAGAATCTTCAATAAATAGTTCTGGTGTCTTATCTCTCTTTTCACCAGCGCTAATGCTCTTCAACCCACCTGGGTGGTCTGAATGAGTATAGTAGATCTTTTTCTTAGCTTTCTTACCTGTTAATTTAACTTTTTCTGCATTGATGATAATAACATTATCACCTGTATCAACGTTTGGTGTGTATGTTGGCTTGTTCTTACCTCTAAGAATAGCTGCAACAACTGATGAAATTCTACCAAGAACTACGTCAGTTGCATCAACCACATACCATTTACGATCAACTTCATTTGCTTTTGCTAATGGTGTTGTACGCATTTGTTTTCCTCCAGTTCATTGTCTGTTTGACACTCAATAAGATTCCGGGGCTTATCGTGGGGCAAACAATACCAGCTACAATAATACTTGGTATTACCCGATAAGTCAACATCAGAAACATGATTTTAATCATAAAAAACTTTTTTTAAATAAAGTCCATTGGCTGGTGCTGTTCCACGTGCCTCTTGACGATCCTTGACTTCAAATAATCTAATAAAGTCATGGACCGGACGTCTACCACTACCAATTTCTAAAACAGTAGCAACTAATATGCGAACCATATTATATAAGAATCCATTGCCAGTAAATTCAAAAACCAATTCATTCTCATCTGGTAAGTACTTAACTTGAGCCTCATAGATCGTCCTGACCTTGTTTTCGATCACGCCACCAGATGCAGCAAAACTCGAAAAATCATGCTCACCTATCAAATCCTTCAAGGCGGTTTGAATCTTTTCGAGGTCATAAGAATAAGAATAATGACCAGCATAGAATCTTTTGAATGGATCCGTATAATGTCCACAATCAACACGATATAAATAAGTCTTACGTTTGACGCCGTAACGAGCATGGAAATCTTCGTCGACAATCTGTGAGTCTTTGACCACGATATCTAAGGGCATCAATGAATTGATAGCCTTCAGCATATTTTCAGCGGGAATATACCCAGGATAGTCGAAATGGATAACTTGTCCATAGGCATGCACACCAGCATCCGTACGACCGGAACCTACAAGAATGATTTCTTTTCCCTTAGTCATCTTCGATAAAGCTTTCTCAATTACGCCCTGAACTGTTCTTAAGTTCGGCTGACTCTGAAAGCCGTGAAACTTTGCACCATCATAAGCGATGGTCAACTTGTATCTTGTCATTTAGTAACTCCGTAAGAATAATAAAATAATCGTCACACCAGCCATGAAAACAATCGTCCAATTGTCACGCATCGACCACTGCAAAACACGATATTTGCTCCGGCCTTGTCCATCTTTATAACCACGTGACTCCATAGCAATGGCTAAATCGTAGGCAATCGAAAAACTGCTGACGAACAGTGGGATCAAGATCGGCACGAATGCCTTGATCCGTTTGATCAATCCACCTTCACCAAAGTCAACGCCACGAGCTCTTTGTGCATCCATGATCTTCGTTGTCTCATCGATCAATAACGGCACGAACCGTAATGCAATCGACAACATTAAAGCTACCTGTGTAACGGGGAATTTAATGACCCGTAAAGGTTTTAAAATGCTCTCGATTGAATCTGATATCTCGATTGGTGTCGTCGTCAAAGTCAACAACGTCGATATAAAAATAATTAGGATAAAACGCATGAAGATGTATGTGGCAATGACCAAGCCCTCTTTGGATAATGTCAGAAAACTCCAATGCCAAATTGGGTGATTGCTTGGAGTAAAGAAAGCTTGCAGCACAACCGTGAACAGGATCAACCAAAACATCGGTCGCAATCCCTTGATGAAAAATATGAAATTCACCTTTGAAACCAGGACAGCAAATAAGACAAAAACCATCAAAAATGCGTAAGAGGCCACGTTATTGGCTAAAAATACTATTCCAATGAAGTAAAAAGTAATTAGAAATTTAACCCGGGGATCTAATCGATAGATCAGCGAATCCCCCGGCAAATAGCGTCCTATTATTAGCTTGTCCATTTAATCACCGTGAATTTGTTGTTTTATTTCAGTAGTTAGTTCACTGATTGTAATTGGTAACTGATCAAAATGAAAATTCTTTGCCTGTAATTTTTGGGCAAAAATGGCACTCTGAGGTAAAGTTAAATAATTCTTATCCAACAGCTCTTGATCATTGAAAACTGCCTTAGGAGTTCCAGAGGCCACGATCTGACTATCATGCATGACCATCATCTCATCAGCATAGTTAGCCACATCATCCATGTTGTGAGTGATCAAGATAATTGTTTTGCCATTTTTTTGTTGCTCTTTAAACAAATCCATAATTTCCTTACGACCAACTGGATCTAATCCTGCAGTTGGCTCATCCAAAATAATGGTTTCCGGATCACTGGCAAGTACACCAGCAATCGCAACACGTCTCATTTGGCCTCCTGAAAGGTCAAATGGCGATTTTTGTAAATACTCAGAACCAAGGCCAACAACATCAATCATCTCTTGTGCAGCCTCTTTAGCGTCTTTTTCAGGTACCCCAAAATTCTGTGGCCCAAACATGATATCTTTTTCAACGGTATCTTCAAATAACTGGCTTTCGGGAAATTGAAATACCATACCAACATTTTTACGTAATGGCTTAAGATTCTTGTTGTTGGTTTCAGAAGTGATTTTTCGCTCGCCGACTAATATCTCGCCACTAGTGGGTTTCAATAAAGCATTGATATGCCGAACTAAAGTTGACTTCCCACTACCAGTTTTTCCAACAATAGCGGTAAATTTACCGCTATTGATCGTACAGGATACATCAGCTAGTCCTAAACCTGACATAGGATTATTAGATTCATATGAATGAGTTACGTGTTTGAATTCAATTTGCATAATTGATCTATTAATCCTTTCTCGTCAATATAGCCTTTAAAGTCGATAACATCAGTCAAGTTCTCGGCCACGAGATTGGTGAATGGCTCTTCCAACCCATACTCCTGTAATTGTCCTCTTAAATTGTACAGCTCAGCAGGAGTCGTATCCTTAACGACCTTACCAGAGTTCAATACTATAATTCTATCAGAAAGTTGTGTCTCTTCAATATCATGAGTAATGGAAATAACTGTTAGATCTTGTTTAGATCGTAATTCTTCAATCAAATTAATGACAGTTTTACGCCCATCGGGATCCAACATGCTAGTCGATTCATCCATAATAATGATTTGTGGTTGAATGGCCAAGACACCGGCAATCGCCACACGCTGTTTTTGCCCACCAGAAAGAGACTGTGGGTCACGCTTTTTATAATCTTGCATATCAACCATTGCCAATGCTCGATCAACAGACTCGACCATTTGTTCACGTGGCATACCTTGATTTTCAAGTCCAAAAGCCACATCATCTTCGACAGTGGCACCAACAAATTGGTGATCAGGGTTTTGAAAGACGATGCCTATCTTCTTTCTTGCCTCCCAAATTGTTTGTTCATCTGAGATTACCCCATCAATAGCGATCGAACCGGACTCGGACTCTTCCAGCCCATCGATCAATCTAGTCAACGTAGTTTTTCCACTACCATTTTTTCCAACGATTGAAAGCCATTGGTTTTTTTGAATGTCTAGGCTGATTCCATTTATTGCATATACCTCAGAACCAGGATACTTATAATAAACATCTTTGATTGAAATTATATTTGTCATCTGTTCACCTTTTAGGTAAAAAAAAATCATTCGACAAATTAGTGTCCCCGTTTCCAAGGATCTCAGAGATAGACTTAGTTACCAAATAACCATCATCTTAACACTCACTAATTTATCAGAATGACTGATTTTTTATTAATGAAACTTATTATTAAACTAATTCAATAATAACCATAGGTGCAGCATCGCCACGGCGTGGTGCAGTCTTCAAGATACGTGTGTATCCTCCGTTACGTTCTTTGTAACGTGGGGCAATATCACTGAATAACTTTTGAAGTGCTGATTGAACAACAACTGCATCATCATCTTCAGTAATGTTGGCAACTTCATCTCTAACGTATGCAGCTGCTAAACGACGTGCATGCAAGTCGCCACGTTTACCTAAGGTAACCATTTTTTCAGTTGTACGGCTGATTTCCTTGGCACGAGTTTGAGTTGTAACAATACGTTCATTAATGATTAAATCAGTAGTTAAATCGCGTAACATTGCTTTTCTTTGAGAACTTGTACGTCCTAATTTACGGTAGCCCATGTGTTTACCTCCTGTTTGAATTTGATATTAATCTTCTTGCTTTAATGATAATCCAAGATCGGAAAGCTTCTCTTTAACTTCAACCAATGACTTACGTCCTAAGTTACGAACACGCATCATATCAGCTTCAGTTTTTTCAGTAAGCTCTTGTACCGTATTAATACCGGCACGCTTCAAACAATTATATGAACGAACTGATAAATCAAGTTCTTCAATAGTCATCTCAAGCTTCTTTTCTTTTTGTGTTTCTTCTTTTTCAATCATCATGTCGGCACTTTTAGCTTCTTCGGTAAGATTTACAAAACTTGTTAAATGTTCTGTAAGGATCTTAGCAGACAAACTAATAGCTTCTCTAGGACCAATGGAACCATTTGTCCAGATATCGATTGTCAATTTATCGAAGTCGTTTCTTTTACCCACACGAGTATTTTCAACTTGATAGTTAACTTTTTCCACGGGAGTGAAAATTGAGTCAACAGGTAAAACACCAATTGGTGTTTCGTCGGTTTTATTTTGTTCTGCAGGAGTATATCCACGACCATTTGTAATTGTCATTTGCATATGGAAATGTCCACCCTCAGCGACTGTACAAATATATTGTTCAGGGTCAAGGATCTCTAAATCATCGTCTGCTTGAATATCTTTTGCAGTAATAGTAGCAGGACCAGAGATATCGATCTCAGCCTTTAAACTACCTTCTTCTGCATAAGACTTCAATGAAAGTTTCTTAATGTTCAACACGATTTGTGTGACATCTTCGATAACACCATCAATTGCAAAAAATTCATGCAAGACACCATCTATTTGAATATCAGAAACCGCTGTACCAGGTAATGATGCAAGTAAAACACGACGTAAAGAATTACCAAGTGTTGTACCGTATCCTCTTTCTAACGGTTCAATAATATATTTACCATGATCATTACTTTCTTCAACAGGTGTAATGGTTGGCTTTTCAAATTCGATCATTCGGTTAGTTCCCCTTTCAAAACGAAATGTGTGTAGCTTAGTTCATATGGGTATAAAACCATTCTATACACGACGACGCTTTGGAGGACGTGAGCCATTATGTGGAACTGGTGTGACGTCGCGAATTGCAGTGATTTCCAATCCAGTAGATTGTAATGAACGAATTGCGGCTTCACGACCAGAACCAGGTCCTTTGACAGCTACTTCAACTGTTTTCATACCATGTTCCATTGATTCTTTAGCAGCTGCTTCTCCAGCCATTTGTGCAGCAAATGGAGTTGACTTACGGCTTCCCTTGAATCCAAGTGCACCAGCAGATGACCATGAAACGGCATTACCGTTAACATCAGTGATCATAACTAGTGTGTTATTGAAAGTTGAATGGATATGAGCAACTCCAGCTTCAATATGTTTCTTAGTACGGCGTTTACGACCTTTATTTTGTGCCATGAATTAACCTCCTATCCTACTTTTTCTTACCGGCAATAGAAACTTTCTTGCCTTTACGAGTTCTAGCGTTATTCTTTGTGTTTTGACCTCTAACTGGTAAACCACGACGATGTCTCATACCACGGTATGAACCAATTTCTTGAAGTCTCTTAATGTTCATGCTTGTCTCACGACGCAAGTCACCTTCAACAGGAATCTTGTCGATTTCTGAACGGATCTTTTCTTCTTGGTCAGGAGTTAAATCTCTAGTACGGACGTCTTCTGAAACGTCAGCATCTTTAAGCACTTTTTGTGCAGTAGTATTGCCAATACCAAAAATGTAAGTTAAGGCAATAACGATTCTCTTATCACGAGGTAAATCTACACCTGCTATACGAGCCATTTAATTGCACCTCCTATTTATATTATCCTTGTCTTTGTTTGTGTTTTGGATCTGCAGAGCAAATAATCATAACGCGACCGCGTCTCTTGATTACTTTACAGTGTTCACACATAGGTTTAACGGATGGTCTTACTTTCATATTGTGGAACCTCCATTCCATTAAAATACTTTATTATCTATATCTATATGTAATTCTTCCCTTGGTTAAATCATAAGGTGACAATTCAACAGTGACCTTATCGCCGGGCAAAATTCTAATATAGTGCATACGGATTTTACCTGACACATGGGCTAGAACTGTAGCGCCATTTTCAAGTTTCACCTTAAACATTGCGTTTGGCAATGTTTCTGAAATCGTACCTTCTACTTCAATGACATCATCTTTTGCCAAAGATATTAACCTCCAATGATAATCGGGATAAATTCATTTGCGTACAGCGCAAAATTATACAATATTCCACGCAAAAAGTAAACAAACGAATGCTAAAAAGTCTTACAGACTTTGTAAAACCTTTTTAACTTCTTTATACACATCATCAATTTCTTGCTCACCATTGATCTTATGTAACAAGTTCAACTTATCATAAAAATCAATTAGTGGAGTATTCATTTCGATGTTAACTTTTAATCTGTTCTTAACTGTCTCAGGTTTGTCATCGTCACGTTGGTAAAATTCATGACCACCGCAAACGTCACAAGTTCCTTCAACCTTTGTTGGATTATAGATTTTGTGATAAGTTGCGCCACAATTTTTGCAGATATAACGTCCAGATAAACGTTCTACAAGAACTTCTGGTTTAACATCTATATATATTACACCATCGATCGGCTTATTTACATTTTTTGCAATTGTCTGTAAAGCATTTGCCTGATCAATTGTTCTTGGAAAACCATCTAGCATGTATCCACTCTTTTGAACATCGTCTTTGCCTAAACGTTCTTCAACAATCGACTCTGTTACTTCATCGGGAACTAACTCACCTTTGTCAATATATGCTTTCGCATCAAGTCCAACTTTTGTTTTGTCAGCCATAGCCTGTCTAAACATATCGCCAGTTGAAATATGGGCAATATCAAAATCTTCAACAATTTTTTCTGCTTGTGTACCTTTACCAGCACCAGGCAATCCCATCAATATAATGTTCATTCTTTACATCTCCCAACAATCTACTTATCTGATAAACCCAACGTATTCACGTTTCATCAATAGACCTCTTAATTGACGATCCATCTCAACTGTAACACCAACGATGATAAGTAAACTTGTACCACCTAGACCAATAGATTGAGGTAGGCTGAACAAGTTAGCTGCAAGTAATGGCAGTAATGAAACCAAACCTAAGAAGATTGAACCTACTGTAGAAAGTCTAAGTAAGACACCATTCATAAATTTAACAGTTTCATTTCCTGGCCATACAGCTGGAATATATGCACCTTGTTTTTGTAAGTTTTCTGATAACTTTTCAGGATTTACTTGAACGAATGCATAGAAGAATGTAAATAACACAATCAACAACGTATAAAGTAGTGATCCTGTAGTTGTTTGCATACTGAATATTTCTGATAGTACTTGGTACCATGAATCTCCACTATGATTTGCTTGGAACGCCATCAAAATTGTTTGAGGTGTCACAATAAACGAACTAGCGAAGATAACTGGAATAACACCAGCGACGTTAACTCTTAGTGGTAGAAAGCTTTCGCTACCACTACCAGCAGCACGTCTTGTATATTGAATTGGAATTCTACGAGTTGCTTGTTGTACATAAGTAACAAATTGAACAACTATCAAAATGAGAATTACTAATCCAACGATAAAACCAATATTTTTAGCAAGGTCGCCTGCACCAGCATTTTGAATATAATCACGGTAAATTTGGTAAATTCCTTGAGGGAATCTAGCAACAATACCTGCGAAGATAATCACTGATACACCGTTACCCAAACCTTTATCAGTGATTTGCTCACCGATCCAAGTCAGTAACATTGTTCCACCAGTAAGGATAATACCGATAGTAATAAATGCTTGAGCATTAGGAGATTTAACAAGTCCTAAACCACTCAAAGTATTAAAACCAGCAGTAATACCGATTGATTGAACAAATCCTAACACAATCGTTAAATATCTTGTTACCTGGTTCAGTTTTCTACGACCAACTTCACCTTGTTTACTCCATTCAACAAACTTAGGAACGATATCCATTTGTAACAATTGGACAACGATTTGAGCAGTGATGAATGGTGATACACCCATTGAGAAGATGGAGTAGTTTGATAAACCACCACCAGTAACTGTATCAAGCAATGGAACTAGGCCAGTAGAACTGACCTTGTCCATTGCTGCGGCGTTAACACCTGGTACAGTAATTTGTGATCCCAATCGATAAATCACAAGTAACATAAGGGTAAAGAAGATTTTTTGACGAATTTCTTTAACCTTTAGAGCATCTCTGATAGTTCTAAACATTTAGATCACCTCGACCGAGCCACCAGCAGCTTCAATAGCTTTGGTAGCGGCGTCAGAGCTTTTAGCAACCTTTACAGTTAACTTAGCTTTTACTTCACCATTGGCAAGCAATTTAACACCGTTAAATTCTTTTTTAACGATTCCAGCTTCCTTCAATGTTTGAAGATTTACTTCAGCACCATCGCTGAACTTGTTCAAGTCTTTAAGGTTTACGATCGCATATTCTTTGCGGTTGATATTCTTAAATCCACGTTTTGGCATACGACGGAATAAAGGCATTTGTCCACCTTCGAAACCGAGACGTGTCTTACCACCTGATCTAGCTAATTGACCTTTTTGGCCACGACCAGCAGTCTTACCAACACCACTTGAAGTACCACGACCTAAACGTTTTCTAGAATGTCTTGAACCTTCACTAGGTTTAAGTTCATGTAGTTCCATTCTTGCACCTCCTAATCTATGAATGAATTATTAATCTTTAACTTCTTCAACACTAACTAAATGAGCAATTTTTAACACAGCACCGCGAATTGCAGGATCATCCGGCTTAACAACAGAACTATTAACTCTTCCGAGTCCTAGTTCTTTAACAGTTTTACGTTGAGCAGGAAGGCGGTGAGCTGCACTTCTAATAAGAGTAATCTTAAGTTTAGCCATTATTACACACCTTTCTTCTAGTTACGCAAGTTTTGCGCTGAAACTCCACGCATGTCTGAAACTGTTTCAGCTGTCTTAATTTGTTTTAGTCCTTCGATTGTTGCACGGATAACATTGATTGGTGTGTTTCTTCCAAGTGATTTACTTGTTACATCACCAACACCAGATAATTCCATGACGGCACGAACTGCACCACCAGCGGCAATACCAGAACCTTCAATAGCAGGTTTCAACATAATCTTACCAGCACCGAATCTACCAATTACTTCATGAGGAATTGTTGATCCGACCATTGGTACGTTGATTAAGTTTTTCTTAGCATCTTCAACAGCTTTACGAATAGCTTCAGGAACTTCTTGAGCTTTACCAGTTCCGAAACCAACATGGCCATTTTTGTCACCGACGATTACGATGGCTGCAAAACGTAGACGGCGTCCACCTTTAACAACTTTAGTAACACGGTTGATTGAAACAACGCGATCTTCTAACTCTAATTGAGTTGGGTCGATATATGTCATAAGTTTGGTTTCCTCCTTCTAGAATTTTAGCCCATTTTCACGAGCTGCATCAGCAAGACTTTGAATACGTCCATGGTATAAGTAACCCGCACGATCAAAGACTACGTCACTGATTTTAGCATCTTTTGCTCTTTGTGCAATTAATGCACCAACAGCAGAAGCTTGTTCAACTTTTGAACCATCTTTAATTTCTTTATCAAGAGTTGAGGCACTTGCTAGCGTTACACCCTTTACGTCATCAATTACTTGAGCGTAAATGTTTTTGTTCGAACGGAACACATTTAAGCGTGGGCACTCAGCAGTACCAGAGATTTTGGCACGAACGCGCTTTTGGCGTTTTTGACGTGCTTTGTTTTTGTCTGGTCTTGTAATCACAATTTTCACCTCATAGATTTATTTACTATTTACCAGTTTTACCTTCTTTACGACGTACATATTCGTCAACATAACGAATACCTTTACCTTTATAAGGTTCTGGAGGACGTACATCGCGGATCTCAGCAGCAAATTGACCAACGCCTTGCTTACTGATACCTGAAATATTGATTTCAGTATTTGATGGTGATTCGATCTTGATGCCTTCTGGAGCATCCATATCAACAGGATGTGAGTAACCAACTGTAAGAGTAAGTTTTGTACCCTTAACTTGGGCACGGTAACCAACACCTCTAAGTTCAAGTTTCTTCACAAATCCTTCTGTTACACCAACAACCATATTGTTAAGGTTAGCGCGCATTGTTCCGTGAAGAGCTTTATCATTTTCGCTTTCACGTGAGAACTTAGCTTCGTTACCTTCGATTGTAAGCTTGATAGCTGGATTAAAATGTCTTGTTATTTCACCCTTAGGGCCTTTAACAGTAATGTTTTCATCTTTTTGTGTAATTGTAACTCCTTCTGGAATTTCAATTACTTTTAAACCGATACGACTCAAATTCGTGCACCTCCTTATCTTCTAAAATATTACCAAACGTAAGCGAGAACTTCTCCACCAACGTGTTGTGAACGAGCTTCTTTATCAGTAATTACACCTTTTGAAGTTGAAATGATAGCAATACCAAGTCCGTTAAGAACCTTTGGTACATTATCAGCATCAACATAGCTACGTAGACCAGGTCTTGAAATACGTTTCAAGCCAGAGATAACGCGTTGTTGATCTTGTCCATATTTAAGGAAAATACGAAGTACACCTTGTTTGTTGTCTTCAACGACTTCGTAGTCCTTGATAAATCCTTCGTTTTTCAAGATCTCTGTCATGCTCTTCTTAATGTTTGAAGCAGGCACTTCAAGAGAATCATGTTTAACCATGTTTGCGTTGCGGATACGTGTTAAGTAATCTGCAATAGGATCTGTCATTACCATTTAATTTACCTCCTTTTTAATGTTAATCTTACCAACTAGCTTTTCTCATACCAGGAATTTGACCCTCATGAGCAAGTTGACGAAGGCAAATACGGCAAAGCTTGAATTTGCGATAAACAGAATGTGGACGGCCACAACGTTCGCAACGTGTATATTCTTGTGATGAGAACTTGGCTGGTCTATGGTTACGTACTATTTGAGATTTCTTAGCCAATTTAATGACCCTCCTTTATTTTGTAAATGGCATTCCAATTTGTGTGAGAAGTTCACGTGATTCTTCATCTGATTCGGCTGTTGTAACAATAACAATATCCAAACCACGAATCTTGTTTACTTTATCATAATCAATTTCTGGGAAAACCAATTGTTCTTTTAGACCCAATGTATAGTTTCCACGACCATCGAATGAACGTGTGCTGATACCACGGAAATCACGAACACGAGGTAAAGCAACGTTGATCAATTTGTCTAAGAAGTCATACATACGGTCACCACGCAATGTAACTTTAGCACCGATTGACATGCCTTCACGAAGTCTGAAACCAGCGATTGATTTCTTAGCTTTTGTGATCAAAGGCTTTTGACCAGCAATCAAGCCCAATTCTTCAACGGCTTCGTCAAGATTTTTTGAGTTAGCAATTGCATCACCAACACCCATGTTAAGAACGATTTTTTCGATCTTAGGTGCTTGCATAACAGATGTGTAATTGAATTTTTCCATCATTGATGGTGTGATGTCTTTTACATATCTTTCTTTTAATGCATTAACCATTTAGTTTTCTCCTTTCTTACTTATCTTCTTTTTTATCAGTTGATTTTGTTGATTTTTTGGCTGTAGTTGTCTTTTTGGCTGAGCCCTTAACAACTTTAACGTTTGTTACATTAATTGGTCTTTCAACATCAATGATTCCACCTTGTGGTTGTGTGTTCGTTGGTTTTGAATGCTTCTTAACCACATGAACACCTTTAACGATGACCTTGTTTTCAGCAGGCAAAGCTTTTAACACTGCACCTTGCTTACCTTTATCATCACCAGTGATGATTTCGACATTGTCTCCAGTTTTTACAAACACTATTCAGCACCTCCTGAATTTAATTGTTCTTTTTATAGCACTTCTGGTGCTAGAGAAACGATCTTCATATAATCGTTATCACGTAGTTCACGAGCAACAGGTCCGAAGATACGAGTTCCTCTAGGTGTTTTATCAGCATTAATAATAACTGCAGCATTTTCGTCAAATCTGATGTAAGAACCATCTGTACGGTGTGCACCTGATACAGTTCTTACAATCACGGCTTTAACAACGTCACCCTTTTTAACAACGCCACCTGGTGTTGCTTGTTTAACAGTAGCAACAATCACATCACCAATATTGGCAGTTTTACGGTTTGATCCACCGAGAACTTTAATAGTTAGAATTTCACGAGCTCCAGAATTATCTGCAACTTTTAGACGGCTTTCTTGTTGAATCACTTATTAGTCCTCCTCTCATCAGTATTTAATACTAGATAATAACTGCTTTTTCGACGATTTCTAATAAACGGAAGCGCTTTGTCTTAGACAAAGGTCGAGTTTCCATAATACGAACAACATCGCCATTTTTAGCTTCGTTCTTTTCGTCTTGAACGTAGTACTTCTTTGAGTATTTCACACGTTTGCCATAAACGGGGTGCTTCTTGTAAGTTGAAACTTCAACAGTAATTGTTTTGTCCATCTTATCTGAAACAACGCGTCCTTGGTATACTTTACGATTGTTACGAGTTTCTTTTTCGCTCAACGTGATATCTCCCTTCCTGTTTATTATTTTTCGTTATTTACTTGATTTTGAACAGTTCTTAATCTAGCAATATTTTTTCTGACAGCTTTGAGACGAGCTGTGTTTTCCAATTGACCAGTAGCTTGTTGGAAACGAAGGTTAAATAATTCTTCTTTGTATTGCTTTACTTTGTCTTGCAACTCAGCAGCAGTTAGCTCTTTGATTTCACTAGCCTTCATCAGCGCCACCTACTTTCTCTGCTTTCACGAACTTAGTTCTGACAGGGAGTTTGTTTGATGCAAGTCTTAAGGCTTCACGAGCTACTTCTTCAGGAACGCCACCGATTTCAAACATGACTTTTTCACGTTTAACAACGGCAACCCATCCAGCAGGAGCACCTTTACCAGAACCCATACGAACACCAACACCCTTAGCAGTGTATGATTTGTGAGGGAAGATTTTAATCCAAACCTTACCACCACGCTTCATGTAACGAGTCATAGCAACACGAGCTGCTTCGATTTGTCTATTTGTGATCCAACTTGAATCAAGTGCTTTCAAGCCATATTCACCAAAATCGACGTTCTTGCCACCTTTTGCTTCTCCGCGCATCTTACCACGGAATTCACGACGGTGCTTTACACGCTTTGGTACTAGCATAGATTATTCTCCTTTCCCTTCATTATTGTTTGAATCATTATGTTGTGGTTTTGCAGGAAGAATTTCGCCACGGTAGATCCAAGTTTTTACACCGATGTTACCGTATTGAGTCTTTGCTTCAACCCATGCATAATCAATATCTGCACGTAATGTGTGTAGAGGAACAGTTCCTTCTGTATTCCATTCTCTACGAGCCATATCGGCACCGTTCAAACGGCCAGAAATTTGGATCTTGATACCTTTTGCACCTGCACGACGTGAACGTTGAATAGCTTGACGCTGTGCACGTCTGAAAGCGATACGTGCTTCAAGTTGACGCACAACGTTTTCACCGACAAGTTTAGCATCTAAATCAGGTTTCTTAATTTCAATGATGTTAATATGAATGTTTCTGTTAACTAATTTATTTAGTTCGTTACGTAGTTTTTCAACTTCAGAACCACCTTTACCAATTACCATTCCTGGCTTAGCTGTGTGGATTGAAATTGTGACATTCTTTGCTGTACGTTCAATTTCAATTCTTGAAACTGAAGCATTTGAAAGTCTGTCTTCAATATACTTACGAATCTTAAGATCTTCATGTAAGAATTTTGAAAAATCTTTTTCTGCATACCATTTGGCATCCCAGTCACGGATAACACCTACACGGAATCCGACTGGATTAATCTTTTGACCCACTCAAGTTACCTCCAATACTAATCTTTTTCTGTTACTACAACTGTAATGTGACTTGTTCTCTTGTTGATTGGTGATGCTGAACCTTTAGCTCTAGGACGGAAACGTTTTAGAGTTGGTCCTTCGTCAACGAATGCTTCGCTAACTACTAGGCTTTGTGCATCTAAATCAAAATTATGTTCTGCGTTTGCAATTGCTGACTTAAGAGCTTTGGCAATAATAGGAGAGCCTGCTCTAGGTGTAAATTGCAAAATTGCAAGTGCCTCGGCAGCATTTTTGCCTCTTATTAAATCAATAACAAGGCGGGCCTTACGAGGTGCAATTCGAACATTTTTCACTCTGGCTGTTGCAGATGTAATTTCTTGTTCTGCCATCATTTAGTCTCCCTTCTTGTTACTTAGCTACTGCTGTTTTCTTATCGTCAGTTCCATGTCCATGGAATGTACGTGTTGGTACGAATTCGCCCAACTTGTGTCCAACCATATCTTCTTGGATATAAACTGGAACATGCTTACGCCCATCATGAACTGCAATAGTGAATCCTACGAAACTAGGAAAAATTGTTGAACGTCTTGACCATGTCTTGATAACTGACTTCTTTTCTGAATCAGCTTGTGCATCGATCTTCTTTAGAAGATGTGCATCAGCAAATGGTCCTTTTTTTAAACTACGACTCATCTTATGTCCTCCTTATATTATTCTTGCGAAATGATTACTTACCTTTTCTATGACGAACGATAAGCTTTTCAGATTTGGCATGTGATGAACGAGTTTTCTTACCCAAGGTCTTCTTACCCCATGGTGATAATGGTGATGGATGACCGATAGGAGCTTTACCTTCACCACCACCATGTGGGTGATCGTTAGGGTTCATAACTGAACCACGAACTGTAGGTCTGAAGCCCATCCAGCGTTTACGTCCAGCTTTACCAATCTTAATTAATTCATGTTGTTCATTACCAATAGCACCGATACTTGCACGGCATGTTGAAAGAATCATACGTACTTCACCTGAAGGTAAACGTACTAATGAGTACTTGCCATCTCTACCAAGCAATTGGATAGATGTACCAGCAGAACGGCCTAATTGACCACCTTTACCAGGCTTTAACTCAACATTATGTAAAACAGTACCTACTGGAATGTTTTCAAGTGGAAGAGCATTTCCTGGTTTGATATCTGCATCAGCACCTGATTGAACTTTTTGTCCAACTTCAAGGCCCTTTGGAGCTAAGATATATGATTTAACACCATCTGAATAGTGTAGCAATGCGATGTTAGCTGTACGGTTAGGATCATATTCGATAGCCTTAACTGTTGCAACTACATTGTCTTTTGTACGTTTGAAATCAACCAAACGGTAATGTTGCTTATGACCGCCACCACGGTGACGAACAGTAATGTGACCGTATGAGTTACGACCGGCAGTATGACTTTGTGAATCTAACAATGTCTTTTCAGGAGATTTCTTAGTAATCTCGGCAAAGTCAGAAGCAGTCATATTACGACGACCGTTTGTGGTTGGTTTATACTTGATAATCGCCATTATGTGTCCTCCTTAATTATTCTTCATCAAAAATCTTAATTTCATCTGAATCTTCAGTAAGAGTAACAATAGCCTTACGACGTTTTGCTGTAAAACCAACATAACGGCCTTGGCGTTTCTTCTTACCAGAAACATTCATAATATTTACTTTTTTAACTTGTACGCCAAAAATTTCTTCAATAGATTGTCTAACATTAACTTTGTTTGCATCAAGAGCTACATCAAATGTGTATTTCTTGTCTGCCATTGAATCCATTGAGTTTTCAGTAACAACTGGGCGAATAATTACGTCTCTTGCACTCATTATCCAAGCACCTCCTCAATTTTAGAAAGTGCTGCTTGTGTAACTACTAATTTCTTAGCATTGATAACATCAAGAACGTTAACACCTTCTGGTGCAACAACTGTAACTTTATCAATATTGCGAGCTGATAAAGCAGCATTGTCATTTCCGTCCTCAAGAACTACGAGAGCCTTTCCATCTGCACCTACTTGATTAAGTAATTGTGCAAATGATTTAGTACTTGGCTTGTCGAATGAAATTGAGTCGATAACGATCATGTTACCATCAGCAGCTTTTTGTGAAAGTACAGACTTCAATGCTAAACGGCTAACTTTTCTAGGAAGATGGTATGCGTAAGATCTAGGTGTGGGACCGAATACAGTACCACCGCCAACCCATTGTGGTGAACGGATTGATCCTTGACGAGCACGACCTGTTCCCTTTTGACGCCATGGTTTCTTTCCACCACCACGTACTTCAGAGCGGTTTTTAACATCATGTGTACCTTGTCTTAAGGTAGCACGTTGCATGATTACAGCATCTGTAACTACATTATTGTTTGGTTCAATACCAAAGATTGAATCATTGGCTTCAACAGTACCATTTTCAGCACCGCTGTTCTTATATGCTGTGATTTTTGTCATAACTCAGTTCCTCCTTCCTATTTTGTATTAGCTTTAACAGCTGTTTGGATTTTAACTAGTGAATTGTTTGCACCAGGGACATTACCCTTGATCATGATGGCATTCTTATCTGCATCAACTTTAACAATTGCTAAGTTTTGTGTTGTCACGCGATTGTTACCCATAACTCCGGGAAGCATCTTACCTTTAAATACACGGTTGATGATGGCACCCATTGAACCAGCAACACGGTGATATCTAGAACCGTGAGTTTCTGGACCTCTAGCTTGACCAAATCTCTTAATGTTACCTTGCATTCCATGTCCCTTAGTTGTACCTGTAACGTCGACAATATCACCTGAATTGAATGAATCTACTTTAACTTCTCCACCTAATTCGTAGTCTCCCATATTAACGTCGCGGAACTCGCGAGTATAATGTTTAGGAGTTGTGTTTGCCTTTTCTGCATGACCTTTGGCAGGCTTGTTAGTCAAAACTTCACGACGGTCTTCAAAGCCAAGTTGTACAGCTTCATAACCATCAGTTTCGTTTGTTTTCACTTGTGTAACAACATTAGGTGTTGCTTCAACAACTGTAACAGGAACTAATTCGCCGTTTTCAGTGAAAATTTGAGTCATTCCAATTTTCTTACCAAGAATTCCTTTTCTGGCCATGTTTGCACCTCCAATAATTTATTTGTTGTGATTATAATTTAATTTCAATGTCAACACCAGATGGTAGATCCAACTTCATAAGTGAATCAACTGTCTTCTTTGTTGGGTTGACAACATCGATAAGTCTTTTATGTGTACGCATTTCGAATTGTTCTCTAGAATCCTTATGCTTATGTGGTGAAGCTAACACTGTATATAGTGAACGCTCTGTTGGTAAAGGAATTGGACCTGAAATTTCAGCACCAGTTCTCTTTGCTGTTTCCACAATCTTGTCAGCTGATTGATCTAGGATACGATGTTCGTAAGCCTTCAAGCGAATGCGAATTTTTTGACTTGCCATGGGGTTACCTCCTTTTTGTCTCTTTCAAGATGACCGGCTCCGTGAAAATATCCAACAGCTCTGCCGTGGCAAAGCGGCCGGGCGTGTCGCAACCTCTCACTTCTATGCCGTCGATATTTATTAAATACCTATAGGCGCATACTTCTCCTACGAAATAAGCACTTTTCTTATAATACACGATTAAACGGGCATTATCAAGGACTTTTTAAGTTTTGAACCGAAAAAACTGCCATCGATATTTAATGTAGTTTTTGTGTAATAATTGCCTTAAACATATAAATAGGATAAAAAACATGATGAAAACAAGAATTTCAGTTCAACAATCGTTATTTTACTACCAACTCATTTTGAATTCCATAATAATTTTCTTTTTTTCAATGAAAACGTATCAACTAATCTTCCTACCACTAATATTGATAAATCTCTGCGGGCTATTGCATCACCCACAAAAGCAATTGACTATCACGAGAAAACTCAACTGGATGCTCCAACTATTTGGACAAAGCATTATCATTCCCTTCAGCATCTCCATGTTGATTAGACTAATGCCTATGATCAGTTGGAACAATCCTTTCATTATCGCTTTATTATTAGCCTACTCTTTGATCATGTTCATACCCTACACATTTGTTACCCTACAGCCAATTAAAATACCAACTATCCAAATCATCGTTTTATTGTACTCATTTCTGTCCACCGCTTCACAGGCTCTCGATTTAATGGTCCAAGCTACTACCCTTGCCAAAAATCCGACCATCAAAACTTGGTCGGACTCACTATTTGATGGAGCCCTGATAATCGCCATCATGATCATTATCCTAATGTATCAATGGAGATACGGCTTGCCCAAAGTCAAATTAAACCGTCGAACTAACTTATGGCTACTCGCCTTACTAACTATCTTTGCCATCTGGTTCTCTGGGTGGAATGCCTTTGCCAGCGGAAATAATATTTTTGTGTCTTTGATTCAATTTGATATTCATCGTTTGAGTTTCACCACTTCAAATATCCTGAGTGGACTTGAAGCTGGAATCGCCGAAGAATTTATTTTCAGATTTGCCATTCTAACCATCATTATTGACACACTTTATAATAGTAGAAACAGGTTCATTTATGCTGGTTTGCTAAGTAGCTTACTCTTTGCCCTGATGCACTCTCTGAATCTTTTTGCCGGTCAAAATATTGGAGCGACTTTAGTTCAGATCGGGTTTGCCTTTGCTTATGGTTTATTCTTATCAGGAATCTATCTCTATTCTGACTTATTTTACTTACCTGTACTATTTCACGCACTACTGGACACTTTAGTCTTCCTAACTTCTACTAGCCAAGTTATGACCGGAAAAGTTTTAAGTAGTGACATTCTGATCACAGTTATCGAATGTCTCATTTTCTTCTGCTTAGGTTTACTATTGATACAGCTCAAGACGAAACGGCAACCTCATTTCCAATTGCATTTCTTCAATTAAAAAATTAGAAAAAAAAGCCAAGAGCAATTTGCTCTTGGCTTTTTAAAAATCATTATTCTTATGGGTTGCCACCATTTTTCTTGATGATGTCAGCTTGAATTGACTTAGGAACCTTTTCGTAATGATCAAATGTCATTGTGAAAGTACCACGGCCTTGTGTAGCTGAACGAAGAGTTGTAGCATATCCGAACATTTCTGAAAGTGGAACGAATGAGTTGATAAGTTGTGCATTACCACGAGCTTCCATACCTTCAACACGTCCACGACGAGCTGTTACTTGTCCCATAACATCACCTAAGTAATCTTCTGGTGTAACAATTTCAACTTTCATAATTGGTTCAAGGATAACTGCGCCAGCTGATTTAGCAGCATTACGCAAAGCGATTGATGCAGCAATCTTGAAGGCTGCTTCAGATGAATCGACTTCGTGATATGAACCATCATACAACTTAGCCTTAACATCGATCAATGGATATCCGGCAAGAACACCGTTTTCCATAGCTTCCTTCAAACCTTGTTCAACTGAAGGAATGTATTCACGAGGAACAACACCACCAACGATGGCATCTTCGAACTCGAAACCTTTTCCTTCTTCATTTGGTGTAAATTCGATCCATACATCACCGTATTGACCTTTACCACCAGATTGACGAACGAACTTACCTTGTGACTTAGTAGGTTGTGTAAATGTTTCACGGTAAGCAACTTGTGGCTCACCCACTTTACATGCAACCTTGAATTCACGTTTCATACGGTCAACCATGATATCCAAATGCAATTCACCCATTCCGGCGATCAATGTTTGACCTGTTTCAGGGTTTGTTTCAGCTTGGAAAGTTGGATCTTCTTCAGATAGTTTTTGAATAGCAACATCCATCTTATCTCTATCTTCCTTAGAATCAGGTTCGATAGAAACTTGGATAACTGGATCTGGAATATCCAATGATTCAAGAATCAATGGATCGTCAGGATCAGTTAATGAATCACCAGTTGTTGTATTCTTCAATCCGATAACAGCAGCGATATCACCTGAGAACACTTCAGGGATTTCCTTACGGTGGTTAGAATGCATTTGTAGCAAACGACCAACACGTTCACGCTTATCCTTAGATGCGTTAAGAACGTATGAACCTGATTCTAGTGATCCTCTATATACACGAATGTATGTTAGACGACCAACGAATGGGTCAGTAGCGATCTTGAATGCCAATCCAGCAAATGGTTTGCTGTCGTCAGCTTTTAATTCAACTTCGCTTTCATCCTTAGGATTTGTAGCCTTATAAGGACGAACTTCAAGTGGTGATGGTAGATAATCAACAACGGCATCCATCAACATTTGAACACCCTTATTCTTGAAGGCAGAACCTGCAAGAACTGGGAAGAATTTCAAGTTGATTGTTGCTTCACGGATTGCAGCACGCAATTCGTCATTTGTGATTTCTGTACCATCAAGGTATTTTTCCATGATGTTGTCATCAACATCAGCAACAGATTCAACCAATTCTGCACGTTTTTCTTTAGCTTGTTCAAGGTATTCGTCAGGAACGTCAACTGTATCCCACTTTGTACCTAACTCATCTTCGTCATAAAGATCAGCTTTCATTTCGATCAAGTCAATAACACCCTCGAATTTATCCTCGGCACCGATAGGCATTTGGATAGCGTGGGCATTAGCGTCCAATCTTTCATGAAGTGTTTCAACAGAATAGTCAAAGTTAGCACCGATTTTATCCATCTTGTTAACAAAGACGATACGAGGAACACTATATGTTGAAGCTTGACGCCAAACGTTTTCAGTTTGTGGTTCAACACCAGATTGAGCATCAAGAACTGTGATGGCACCATCTAGAACACGCAATGAACGTTCAACTTCGATTGTGAAGTCAACGTGTCCTGGAGTATCAATGATATTGATACGGTTACCTTTCCATTCAGCAGTTGTAGCAGCTGATGTAATAGTAATACCACGTTCTTGTTCTTGGGCCATCCAGTCCATTTGTGAAGCACCATCATGAGTTTCACCAATTTTATGGATTTTACCAGTATAGTACAAGATACGTTCTGTAGTTGTCGTTTTACCGGCATCGATATGGGCCATGATACCAATATTACGAGTTTCTTCTAATGGAAATTCACGTTTATTAGCCATTAAAAATTTTATCTCCTCTCAGTTTAAACTGAATTCTACCAACGATAATGGGCAAAGGCACGGTTGGCATCAGCCATCTTATGTGTGTCTTCACGTTTCTTAACAGCAGCACCTGTATTGTTGGCTGCGTCCATAATTTCATTTGCTAATCTTTCATCCATTGTGTGTTCACCACGTAGACGAGCATAGCTAACAATCCAGCGTAGACCTAGAGTTGTACGACGATCTGGACGTACTTCAATAGGAATTTGATAGTTAGAACCACCGATACGGCGAGCTTTAACTTCTAGAACTGGCATAACATTGTTCATGGCTTCTTCGAAGACATCCAATGGTTCGTTACCAGTCTTATCCTTAATGATATCGAATGAACGATAAAGGATTGATGAAGCTGTACCTCTTTTACCGTCATACATCAAATGGTTGATCAAGCGAGTTACTAATTTTGAGTTATACATTGGGTCAGGCAAAACGTCACGTTTTGGAGCGCTACCTTTTCTTGGCATATTTAATTCCTCCGTTATTATTCTTAACTAATTATTTCTTAGGTTTCTTAGCACCGTATTTTGAACGGCTTTGCATACGTCCGTCAACACCGGCTGTATCAAGAGCACCACGAACAACGTGATAACGAACACCAGGTAGATCCTTTACACGACCACCACGGACAAGAACAACACTATGTTCTTGTAGGTTGTGTCCAACACCAGGAATATATGCTGTTACTTCGATAAGGTTTGATAATCTAACACGGGCATACTTACGTAGAGCAGAGTTAGGTTTCTTAGGTGTCATTGTTCCGACACGAGTTGCAACACCACGTTTTTGAGGTGCTGGGTTCTTTGTAGAAATTTTCTTCATACTGTTATAGCCATAGTTCAATGCAGGTGCATCAGACTTTGATGACTGTGACTTACGGCCTTTACGTACTAATTGATTAATTGTAGGCATTCAAAGTTCCTCCTAAAAATTTTAAGTACACACATCCAGGTGGTTCACAATTTTTGAAAAATAATAAACCACTTACGTGGCGTACCCTTTGAGCTTATATTTATAAACAAAACTATCCTTGCTGCCAATAAAAGCACGTCTAATAGAATACCATCTACTCACCAGAGTGTCAACGCTACTTTTGAAACGTTTTAAAGAAAAAAACATCCCCTTGACGTAATTTAATCTGAGGTGATCAAATGTTGTCTTTATACTATTTAACTATCTTCTTTACCTGCGCCAGTTTAGTCTCATTCTTAACGGTCGTTGCCCAGGATTATCCTGATCCAAAACATCGCTCCGTCAGACGTTCCCACTGTGACCATTGCCATTGTCCATTATCGTGGACTCACATCATACCTATTTTAAGCTATTTAAGTACATTTGGTAAGACCCATTCCATTGCTGCAATAGACCAATTAAATCACTTTATCCTATCAGTGAGACCAGCGGTGGAATATTTTTAATCCTATTTGTAGTTGAACATATTGATCTTAGATTCATCGTTCCAATCTTTATCAGCCTGACACTCTTCTCCATGATGGATTTGCGTGACGGGTATATTTATCCAATCTTTTATCCAATCCTGCTACCGAGTTTCCTAGTCAACCTCAACCAGCTTCATTGGCTGACAGGAATAATGACCTGGACCATCCTCTACCTGTTCTTCAAACTTGGTCCCGGAATTGGTCTGGGCGATGTTGAACTTATCAGCTTACTGGCTATCCTATTTCATATGCAAATCATTACCTTTGGCGTAAGCCTAGCCTGTGCTCTGTGCCTATTGCATTATTTATGGGATAAAAAAAGATCATTTAGATTTATCCCCTACCTGACACTCGGCATTGGAATAACCTATCTGATCTTTAATTGGAGCAATTAATCTACTGGTAGTACCTTAATTTGTGTCAACCAATTGATACACAGGTCCCACCATTTAGAAGCTTGATCATTTAAATATTTATCTCCGCCTGGTTCTTGAACTTGATATGTCCCCAGGGAAAGACCATGTGGCCCATTAGAAAATAAATGTAACTCATAAGGAATACCCAATTCGTTCAATTTGTCTGCATAAATCAATGAATTCTTAACTGGTACTGTTTGATCAGTCACAGTTTGCCAAATGAAGAATGGCTTAGCATCTTTAGTTACTGTTTCCTGAGCTTTCCAGAATTTCTTATCAGGACTCATTTTAGCAGCATCATCGAGAGTTTTAGGCCAACCTAAGGTCATATCAACGACTGGGTAGCCCATGATGTTGGCATATGGTTGAACTTCAAGTTTTCCGTCAAAGATTTCTGAACATGTTGACTCATTTAACATGAATGAGTTGAAGTTAGTGACGATACTGCCACCAGCAGAAAAGCTGATCAACAAGATTTTATCTGAGTCTATTTGATGGACTTCTGCCTGTGTCTTTAACCAATTAAGTGTCGTTGCTAACTCTTGTAAAGCAAGTGGAAAGACTGACTTACCATCTTTTAATAGTTGATAATGAAAGACAACAGAATGGATCCCAGCTGCTGCAAACTTCATGGCGATCGGTTGCGATTCGCGGTCTGTGTGAAAATTGAAGCCTCCACCAGGAATAATGATGGCTAAGGGATGTTTCACTTCCTTAGTGAAGTCACCAATTTTATCTAAAAAATAAGTATCAAGATCAAAGCTTGTATCTTGGTACTTGAGCGTTTCTTTAGTAAGCATTATTAGCCCCCTGTTATTTAAAAACAATTAATTACATATTCATTCTAACAAAAAAAGTCGGCTCTCCCAATCGGAGGCCGACTTTAATTATCAGTAATTTTACTTACTATTTTTTTCTTCTTGTTTCTTAGCGTCTTCTGCTTTCATCTGTTCTTCGATATCAGAGATTGTATAAGCGCCATTTAAAGAATTTGCTGCCATAGGACCAGTTTTCTTTGGTTCCATGTGGTTATACTTAGCCATACCAGTACCGGCAGGGATAAGTTTACCAATAATAACATTTTCCTTAAGTCCAAGAAGTGGATCATTTTTACCACGAATTGAAGCATCAGTAAGAACTCTAGTTGTTTCCTGGAAGGAAGCAGCTGACAAGAAACTGTTAGTTTCAAGTGATGCTTTAGTAATACCGAGTAATACTGGACGACCAGTAGCAGGAATGCCACCACTCATCAAAGTATCACGGTTATGATCTGTGAATTGTGAAATATCCATTAATTCACCAGGTAATACATCAGTATCACCAGGATCAAGGACACGTACCTTACGAAGCATTTGTCTGATCATGACCTCGAAATGCTTATCAGAAATATCAACACCTTGCATACGGTAAACCTTTTGGATTTCAGCAAGGAGATAGTTTTCTGTTGTTGATACGTTAGTGATCTTGATCAATTCCTTAGGATCAATTGAACCAGTAGTCAACTTAGAACCACGAGTGATAACGTCGCCTTCAGCAACAGCCACACTTGAAGTATAAGGAACACTGTAAGTTCTAGTATCGATATTACCTTCAACGGTAATTTCTTTAGTATGTTCTGCAGGGTTTTCGTCGATGGCAGTAATTGTACCATCAACTTCGGAAATAACTGCAAGACCTTTAGGGTTTCTAGCTTCAACGATTTCTTGCACACGAGGAAGTCCTTGTGTAATATCATCGCCACCAGCAACACCACCAGTATGGAAGTTACGCATTGTTAACTGTGTACCTGGTTCACCGATTGATTGAGCAGCAACAGTACCAACTGCTTCACCAATTTCAACTTCTTCACCAGTAGCAAGGTTACGACCGTAACATTTCTTACATACACCATGTTTTGTATCACATGTAAATGCTGAACGAATTGTAACTTCTTTAACACCAGCATCAACGATCTTTTGAGCCATGTCTTCATCCATAAGGACACCACGTGGGACAATTACTTCACCAGTTTCTGGATCTTTAACTGTCTTTTGTGTATAACGTCCAACTAGACGGTCAAACAATGGTTCGATCATATCTGTTCCTTCAGTGATTGCACTAACAACTAATCCACGATCAGTTCCACAATCTTCCTCACGAACAATAACATCCTGAGCAACATCAACTAGACGACGAGTCAAGTAACCTGAGTTAGCTGTCTTCAACGCAGTATCAGTCATACCTTTACGGGCACCGTGAGTTGACATGAACATTTCCAAGACTGACAAGCCTTCACGGAAGTTAGAAATAACAGGGATTTCCATCATACCACCGTTAGGGGCAGCCATAAGTCCACGCATACCAGCTAACTGTGTAAAGTTAGAGATATTACCACGGGCACCAGAGTCAGACATCATTGAGATAGGGTTGGTTGGATCAAAGGAATCGATCAATTTTTGTTGAATATCATCCTTTGTTTCATTCCAAACGTTGATAACTCGATCATGTCGTTCATCATCTGTGATCAAACCACGACGGAATTGTTTTGAAATTGAAGCAACTTGCTTGTGGGCCTTTTCAATAATTTCAGGCTTTTCAGTCAAGTTAGGAACATCTGTAACACCAACTGTTAATCCAGAATAAGTACAGATTGTGTAACCTAATTCCTTCATATCATCTAGCAATTCAGAAGTTCTTTGAACACGGTAAACTTTGAAGATTTGAGCAATGATATCACTTAAATAACTACTCTTAAGAGGGTCAATAAGTTCCATTTCATCAAGGCGGTCTTCAATATTTTCACCCTTACCTAAGAAGTATTTGTCAGGAACACCATTGATGAGGTTGTCATCAGTAGGTTCGTTCAAGTATGGGAAATCTTCAGGAAGAATTTCATTAAAGATAACTTTACCAACACTAGTGATCATTACCTTATCACGTTCTTCATCCTTGAAAGGTTTCTTAGGCATTGAAGCAACTGAAATACCAATTCTTGTATGATAGTGAACTTGTCCGTTCAACAAAGCCATCTTAACTTCGTTAGTGTCCTTGAAGATCTTACCTTCACCAGTCATATGTCTTGTTTCAATTGTTAGATAGTAGTTACCTAAAACAACATCCTGTGAAGGAGTAACGATAGGTTTACCATCTTTAGGAGCCAAGATATGATGAGCAGCTAGCATCAACATACGAGCTTCAGCTTGTGCTTCGTCAGATAATGGAACGTGAACAGCCATCTGATCACCATCAAAATCGGCATTGTAAGCTTCACAAGCAAGTGGGTGCAAACGAATTGACTTACCATCAACCAAAACAGGTTCAAAGGCTTGGATACCAAGTCTATGAAGCGTAGGGGCACGGTTAAGTAATACTGGACGTTCCTTGATTACATCTTCAAGAACATCCCAAATATCATCATCTTGACGATCAATTTTTCTTCTAGCATTTTTAACGTTAGAAGCAATCTCTCTTTTAACTAATTCATGCATAACGAATGGTTTGAACAATTCCAAAGCCATTTCACGAGGAAGTCCACATTGATAGAACTTCAATGTAGGACCAACATCGATAACTGAACGACCTGAGTAGTCAACACGTTTACCAAGTAAGTTTTGACGGAAACGTCCCTGCTTACCTTTAAGCATATGTGATAGTGACTTCAAAGGACGGTTACCAGGTCCTGTAACAGGACGGCCACGACGACCATTATCGATCAATGCATCAACGGCTTCTTGAAGCATTCTCTTTTCATTTTGAACAATAATGTTAGGTGCATTTAAATCTAACAATCTCTTCAAACGATTATTTCTGTTAATTACACGACGGTACAAATCGTTCAAGTCAGAAGTAGCGAAACGGCCACCTTCAAGTTGAACCATTGGACGTAAGTCTGGTGGGATAACAGGAATTGCATCCATTACCATCCATTCAGGCTTATTACCAGATTTTTGGAAAGCACTTAAGATATCCAAACGTCTGATAGCACGTGTACGTTTTTGACCTTGTGCAGTCTTTAAGACCTCACGTAAGTCTTTGACTTCTTCATCCATATCTACTTGGCTAAGAAGTTCTCTGATACCATCAGCACCCATTTTAGCAACAAATTTGTTACCAAATTCTTCGCGCTTCTTACGGTATTCAGATTCTGTAAGTAGTTGTTTCTTTTCTAGGTCTGTATCAACTGGATCAATAACTACGTATGAAGCAAAGTAAATTACTTCTTCAAGGTTTCTTGGGCTCATGTCCAAAACAAGACCCATACGTGATGGGATACCCTTGAAGTACCAGATATGTGTAACAGGAGCTGCTAATTCAATGTGAGCCATTCTTTCACGGCGAACTTTTGAACGAGTAACTTCAACACCACAGCGATCACAAACAATACCCTTATAACGGATACGTTTGTACTTACCACAGGCACATTCCCAGTCTTTAGTTGGTCCAAAAATTCTCTCATCGAATAGACCATCTTTTTCTGGCTTCAAAGTACGGTAGTTGATTGTTTCGGGTTTCTTAACTTCACCATAAGACCAGCTACGGATCTTATCGGGAGAAGCCAAACCAATTTGCATACTTTCAAATTTATTAACGTCTATCAAAAGGTAACCTCCCTAACATGCTAAATTTTAACTATTATTCTGATTTTGTTCCTTGCGAATTGTTAGTAACAGATGATTGGTTATCTTCTGCTTCTAGCTTCTTAGCTTCTTCTTCAGCACGTTTTTGTTCTTGTTGCTTAGCAAATTTAGATAAGGCATCAACACTTACAGTGTCATCATCTTCATCCATATCTCTAAGTTCAATTTCTTTGTTACCACTATCAAGGACCTTCATATCAAGTCCAAGAGCTTGTAATTCTTTAACAAGAACACGGAATGATTCAGGAACTCCTGGCTTAGGAATACTTTCACCCTTAACGATTGCTTCATAAGTCTTAACACGTCCAACAATATCATCAGACTTGTAAGTTAAGATTTCTTGAAGCGTATAAGCGGCACCATAGGCTTCCAAAGCCCAAACTTCCATTTCACCAAATCTCTGTCCACCGAACTGAGCTTTACCACCAAGTGGTTGTTGAGTAACTAGTGAGTAAGGTCCGATTGAACGAGCGTGCAATTTATCATCAACCATGTGGGCTAACTTCATGTAGTACATGACACCAACCGCTACACGGTTCTTAAATGGTTCACCAGTACGTCCATCATAAAGGATTGACTTACCATCTGAATCCATATCAGCTTCTTTAACAATATCCCAAAGGTCTTCGTTAGTTACACCATCGAAAACAGGTGTAGCAACGTGGATGCCAAGTTTTCTAGCAGCCATACCTAAGTGAAGATCAAGAACCTGTCCAATGTTCATACGAGATGGAACACCCATTGGGTTCAAGAGGATATCAATTGGAGTACCGTCTGGCATGTATGGCATATCTTCTTCAGGGACAACGATTGAAACAGTACCCTTGTTACCATGACGACCAGACATCTTGTCACCAACTTGAATCTTACGTTTTTGTGTAATGTAAACACGAACCATCATGTTGACACCAGGATTCAATTCGTCGCCGGCTTCACGAGTGAAGACTTTGACGTCTTGAATAATTCCGCTACCACCATGTGGTACACGAAGTGATGTATCACGAACTTCACGGGCTTTTTCACCAAAGATAGCATGTAATAGACGCTCTTCAGCTGATAATTCTGTAACACCCTTAGGAGTTACCTTACCAACCAAGATGTCGCCATCACGAACTTCAGCACCGATACGAATGACACCAAATTCATCAAGATCTTTAAGTGATTCTTCACCAACATTAGGGATCTCACGAGTGATTTCTTCAGGTCCAAGTTTTGTATCACGTGCTTCTGATTCATATTCTTCGATATGAACTGAAGTATAAGCATCTTCACGAACAAGCTTTTCTGAAAGAACGATAGCATCTTCGTAGTTGTACATATTCCAAGTCATGAAAGCAATAAGTGGATTTTGACCTAAGGCTAATTCTCCACCTTCCATAGCTGGACCGTCAGCAATGATATCGCCGGCCTTAACCTCTTCACCCTTACGGACGATAGGTCTTTGGTTATAACTCTTACCATTATTTGAACGACGGAATTTTGTAACTTTATATTCATCAGTTGTACCATCATCATCACGTTCGATAGTGATCTTATTAGCATCAACGTATTGAATTGTTCCAGCATGATTAGCTAATAATGCAGCACCAGAATCATGGGCAGCAATATATTCCATACTTGTACCAACAAGTGGTGCATGTGGATCAATCAAAGGAACAGCTTGACGTTGCATGTTAGCACCCATCAAGGCACGGTTAGAATCATCGTTTTCCAAGAAGGGAATACATGCAGTAGCAACAGAAACTACCTGACGTGGTGAAACGTCCATATAATCGACTTTTTCAGCTGTAGTTTCGATATTGTCATCCTTGTGACGAGCCAAAATAGTTGTATCAGCAAAGGAACCATCATCATTCAACTTAGTATTAGCCTGAGCAACGATGTAATTATCTTCTTCATCAGCTGTTAAGTAATCGATCTTATCAGTAACTTTGTGAGTCTCCCATGAAACACGACGATAAGGAGTTTCAATAAAACCATACTTATTAACAATGGCATAACTGGCCAAGTTATTAATAAGTCCGATATTAGGACCTTCTGGTGTTTCGATTGGGCACATACGACCGTAGTGAGTATAGTGAACGTCACGAACTTCATATCCGGCACGATCACGAGTCAAACCACCAGGTCCAAGAGCTGATAGACGACGCTTGTGTTCCAATTCACCAAGTGGATTAGTCTGATCCATGAACTGTGAAAGTTGTGATGAACCAAAGAATTCCTTGATTGAAGCAACAACTGGACGAATATTGATCAATTGTTGAGGTGTCACAGTTGAAGTATCTTGAATTGACATTCTTTCACGAACAACACGTTCCATACGTGAAAGACCAATTCTAAATTGGTTTTGGAGTAATTCACCAACTGAACGAATACGACGATTACCCAAGTGGTCGATATCATCGGTATTACCAATACCTTCTTTAAGGTTCAAGAAGTAATTGACACCAGCTAAAATATCAGCAACTTGAATCGTACGATTGTTTTCATCGATGTGACCATTACCAATAATATTAACAACTTTTTCGTTGTCTTCTTTTGAATAAACTTTAACGATCTGCAATGTAACAGGATCTGTTTGAGCACCTTCATCTGAAGGTTGAACTGTAACAGTCTTGAAATCATCACGATCAAGATATGGGCTCAATTTGTTCATTGCATCACGGTCAATGACAGTATCTTTATTCAAGACAACTTCACCTGTATCAGGATCAGCCAATGTTTCTGCCAATGTTTGATTCAACAAACGAGTCTTAATATTTAATTTCTTATTGATCTTGTAACGACCAACTGCGGCCAAATCATAACGACGTGGGTCGAAGAAACGAGCATAAAGTAATGAACGAGAACTGTCGGCTGTTTTAGGTTCACCAGGACGGAGTCTTTCATAAATATCTTTCAAAGCTTCTTCAACACGTGAATCACTAGTATCTTTATGAACATCTTTTTCAAGAGTCAGATTCAATGTGTCATTTTCGCCAAAAATATCTAGAATTTCAGCATCTGAGCCAAAACCTAAAGCACGAACCAATTCAGAGATCAATAACTTTCTAGTTCTATCGATTCTTACATAGCCCAAGCCCTTAGCATCTGTTTCAAATTCCAACCAAGCACCACGGTTAGGAATAACAGTTGTACCATAATTGACACGGCCATTTTTATCAGTATCAGTATTATAGTAAATACCAGGAGAACGAACTAATTGTGAAACAATTACACGTTCAGCACCATTAATGATAAAAGTACCTTGTTCAGTCATAATTGGGAAGTCCCCAAAGAACACGTCTTGAGACTTGATTTCGCCAGTTTCATGGTTAGTCAATTTCAAAGTAACGTGTAGAGGGGCGGAATAATTAGCATCATGCTGTCTAGCTTCTTCAACCGTATACTTAGGTTCAAGCAACTTATAGCCAACATATTCAAGAGAAAGATTTCCAGCGAAATCATCAATAGGCATTACATCATCAAACATGTCCTTAAGACCTTCGTCTAAGAACCAATTGTAAGAATTTCTTTGAATGTCGATCAGATTTGGTAGTGGAAGTACTTCCTTGATCTTGGCATAACTACGACGAACACGATGTGCACCATAATTTACGTTATGAAAAGTCAAATTCTTCACCTCAACATTTATTTTTGTCCAAATTACAAGCCCACAAATATTACATTTGTGTTACAAATGAATGAAAACGATTTATTTATCCATTTTAGGGCAAAAAAAAACCAAAAATAGGAATCTCTTCCTACTTTTGCTTTTTTCTATACGGCATCACTACGGACAATAGATCGTAGCTTGCGTTTTGAACTTTAAATCTCAAATGCAATATTACTATCAAAACATACTAGTGTCAATACCTAGTTTGAAATATTTTGACTAAACTTTTGCACCCTTCTTATTATCGTCCAATTTCTTTTTATTACCTTTATTAGTTGATTTGGCAACTGAAATATCAAGCTTGCCCTTCTTAGAACCAACCTTGATGGTATCTCCTTCTGCAATGTTGTTCATCAAGAGTAATTCACTCACTGGATCTTCGATCTCACGTTGAATTGTTCTTCTCATAGGACGAGCACCATATTCTGGATCATAGCCATCTTTAACCAAGTCATCATAAGCAGTTGGAGAAATTGAAAGCTTAACTTCACGCTCAGCTAATCTCTTTCTCAAATTGTTGCTCATGATCTTAGCAATGGACTTGAGTTGTTCTTTGTTAAGAGCCTTGAAGACGATAGTTTCATCAATTCTGTTCAAGAACTCAGGTCTAAAGAACTTCTTCAATTCACTATTGATTCTTGATTGCATTTCTTTGTAATCAGTTCTGGCATCTTTAGCACCAAAACCAACCGAACGATCATCTTCGACCGAACGTGCACCAAGGTTAGAAGTCATGATAATGATTGTA